>NZ_JALHBK010000001.1:0-699012 GCF_031570565.1 Nonomuraea sp. 3-1Str | reverse complement strand
TGCAGCGTCCGTTAACTCATGGCGACGAACCATGTACCCATCGAGCCACACCCGAGCTCACCACGCTGCCCGAATCGGCGAATCCGGCGGCTGAACACGCCTCCTGATCCACAAAACACTGCCTAGGGGCTGTTTGAAGTTCGGATCATGTGGTTGAGGTGAGGAGCCGTAACCACATGATCGAGCCCCGAAGATAGAGCTCAGCCTCGTAGCTTTCCGGGGCCTTGTCGTAGCGAGTCGCCAGGCCACGCCAGGCCTTGATCTTCTGGAAGCAGCGTTCGACGGTGTTGCGCTGCCGATAGCGGTACGGATCGAAGGCAACGGGCCGCCCACCGGCCGAGCCCTGCTTCTTCCGGTTGGCCTGCTGGTCCTTCTTCTCCGGGATGACCGCGCCGATCCGGCGGCGGCGCAGATAGTCGCGGTTGGCCTTGGAGGAGTAGGCCTTGTCCGAGGCCACCGCGGCCGGGCGGGTCCGGGGCCGGCCCACCGGACCGGCCACGCGGATCTTGTCCAGGACTGTGGTGAATCGCGGGCAGTCGGCGGCCTGGCCGGGCGTGAGGACGAACACCAGCGGCAGCCCGGCGGCATCGACCGCAGCATGGATCTTGCTGCTCAGTGCGCCCCGGGATCGGCCGAGCGCGGCAGCCTTCGCCCGCGCCCTGCGGCGCCGCCGGACGGCAGCATGCTCGTGCGGCGGTGACGCGCCGGCCGGGGTGTGGCCTGCGGTGCATCACCCGCAGCACTGGCGGCTGCTCCGGCAGCGGAGCCCCCTTTTTCTCGGTCAGCGCCTGCTCCAGCGCATCCAGGGTCTCCCCTGCCACCGCCAGCCCGGCCGACTCCTGATGCGCCCGCACGATCGTGGAGTCCACGCGGACCAGTTCCAGCCCGACCTGCCCGCGCGATGCGGCCTCGGCGATCAGCGCGTCCATCAGGTGCTGGAACACCCCGGCCTTGGCCCAGCCGTTGAACCGGGAGTAGACCGTCGACCACGACCCGTACCGTTCTGGCACGTCACGCCAGCCCGACCCGGTACGAAACCGCCACAAGATCCCATTGAACTGATCACGCACCCGCCTCGGCAGCGGCCCGGTAGCCGCCACCGGCAGATACGGCTCGATCAACGCCCACTCGGCATCGGTCACATCGAAGCGCGCCACAGCCGAGTTCTACCAGCCACGGCCAGCCCACCTCCGACCCTCACCAAGATCTGAACCTTAAACAGCTCCTAGGGCATGCGACCGACATCACGAGCAGGGAGCCTCGCTTGAGGCGGACGCGCTCTCCGTAACCGATGGCGGACATCGGCGCGCCACCGGCGGCGGCCTGGTCTTGCCGCGCACTGCTCCAAGACGTCCCGGTACCTGAGCGTGCAACCAGCCAGTAGACCGGGCACCGATGACTTTCGGGCGGCAGTGCCGTCTACAGCATCAGCGGCAGGCCACAGACGCCGCGGCCACGCGAGCGCTGCGGCCCGGCACACGCACGTGCCCCTGGCAGGCACGGTCCCCGGACGACCCGAGACCACGGAGTTCTGATCATGCGGAAGCTGATAGCGACAGTGTTCAACTACTCCCTCGACGGCCTTCTCGCCGACGAGGGCACCGAGTTCTGGAAGTTCTGCTTCGACCTGCCCGAGAACCGTGAGCCCGACGCCCCGGCGCACCTCGACTTCCTCCAGAGCGCCTACGCGCATGTCATGGGCCGCACCGCCTACGAGGGCATGGCCGGGGCCATGACAACGTCCACCGACCACCCGTTCGCCGACATCCTGAACGCCGGGCGCAAGGTCGTCTTCTCCCGGACCCTGAAGACGGCCGACTGGGCCAACACCACTGTCGCCGCTGGTGACACGGCAGAAGAGATCGACAAGCTCAGACTGGGCGGCGACGGCCACATCGTGGTCTGGGGCGGCGTCAGCCTCTGGCGGTCGCTCATGCGGCTCGACCTGATCGACGAGCTACAGGTGAGCATGTTCCCCTACGTTGCGGGCGAGGGCACCCGGCTGTTCGACGGCGTCCCCAAGTCCTACCAGCTCGACCTGGTCTCCAGCACCGCCTCCAGCAGCGGGATCATATATCTGCAGTACCGGCGACACCGCTGACGCAGCGACCGAACATGTGCAACGAGCGGCGGTCACGCGAGCGCCGCCACCTGTCCGAGGAGTCCACGATCCAACTCGAACAACCGGCAACACCGGCGGCATCGCCGGGCGCTCCTTGAAGGCCAACTGCGACCCCGGTGCCCGCAGAAGAGCAGAAAGGCCCTCTCCCAGATCTGGGAGAGGGCCATTCACCTGCGGAGGATCGGGGATTTGAACCCCGGATGGTGTTGCCACCAAACCGCATTAGCAGCTCGGAGCTGGGCCGTTCCAGGTTGTCCCATGTGGGCCAATGCGACTCAACGGTCTGGGAGGAACGCGATGGAACGACGGGGAACTGCAACCCAAACTGCAACCCATGGCGATCATATCTACGGGAGCCTTCGGGACGACGGCCAAGGACCTTATGATCATCTTGTGCCCGACCTCACGCTCTTTGAAATCGTCGGCTTAGCTGTCCCCGGACTGTTCCTCTGCGTCTTCGTCTTGTGGGTGGTGGGCGTCATCCGGACCTTCAGGCAGCGTCGCGTACTCCGATACATCGACAGGTTCAGAGCCGAGGAACTGACCGGGCGCGTCCGCCAGCTCAAGGTCCGCCGGTATGAGGAGCAAGCAATCCAACTCGCACAAGTCGAACTCGGCATGCCGGCGAAAGCCGCCCGCTCTTGGGTCAAATCCATCTGACGCTCGAAGACCTCCCTGACATCAACCTGTTCGTGGCGAACCGCCGTGACATGGGCATGTTCAGCGAGAGGCGCCGCGGAGCTCTGGGAGTGTAACGTTTGCTGACATCCTGCTTGCAAAGACGCACGCCGATCTTGCTTCACCAGGGAAGACGCAGCTCAGCATGCGGGTGGCATTCCCCGTGACTCCCCACCATTCCCCCCGCTTCCCCGCCTCATCGGGCACGCCAACCACACTGTTCGGTGGGTCAACCAGCAACACCAACGCCAAGGCAGCACCCGTCACAGGCGACGACACCTTCGCCAGCGAGTCGAGCGCCTGACCCACGCCACCAGCTAACTCATCCTCAACCTGCGGGAAGAAGACCTCTCCAGCCCGACCCAGCAGACCGGCTGGATCAAAGGCCCCATCGCCGGCTACACCGCCGCAGCCCTCCCCTGCTCAGCCAGGCCCGCACCATCCTGGCCGCAGCCGTCGCCGCAGACCGCTCCGCGGGCGCCACCTGGCACGAGATCTCCGCCATCCTCGGCGTCAGCGCCGTCACCGCGTTCCGCCACTACCGCGTCTGATCTTCTCCACCACCCGCAGTGTTGAGCGCGGAGAGAATGTTCAGTGGATACGCCTGGCCGGGACGACTCCGAGATCTGGCTGCACCACGAAACGATCAACGCTTGTCGGGCTGCGCGGACTTGTCTCCGCGCTCGGCGCAGTCCTACCGCTCTTTACGTTGATCTAGCAAAACCACCGCTACTTCTGATCCGTATGACGTACCGAACATCACTGATGGCACTGGCGCTGGCGGGGCTAGTGGCGCATCCTTCCATGGCAGGCGCCACCGCTGATGCCAGCGCGAGCGCAACGGCGAACTCCAGGCCGAACTCCGGCGTGTCGTCCGTCCAGTGGACATCCTGTCCGACCTACTCCGACGAGGTGATCCGGAGCCTGCGCGTGACGGAGGAGCAGATTCCGGCCTTCCGCACCCTGATGAAGCGCCTGGAATGCGGCACGGTCAGCGTCCCGCTGAACCATCGCGACCCCGCCGGACGGAAGATCGACATCGCGGTGACCCGGCTGGCCGCCACAGACAAGGCCCACCGGCTCGGCGCCACCGCCGTCCTGCCGGGAGGGCCGGGCGGCAGCGGGTACCTGGACCCGGTCCTGCGGGTCGTCCTCAGGAACGAGCAGATGGCCAAGCTCAACGAGCGATACGACATCATCGGCTTCGACCCGCGCGGGGTGGGTTACAGCACCAAGGTCGCCTGCACCTTCTCGCCAAACGGCCCGCAGGAGCCCGGCACGTTGACCAAGGAGGCGGCCAGGAAGATATACGGCGGGCAGGTCGCCGCCAACCAGGATTGCGGACGCTCTGACCCCGCCTTCCTCGGACAGCTCACCACCGAGAACGTGGCCAAGGACCTGGACCTGGTACGGGCCGCGTTGGGTGAGCGCACGCTCAACCTGCTCGGTTTCTCCTGGGGCACCTATCTGGGCATGGTGTACCGCAGCCAGTTCCCCCAGCACACCGGACGGGCCTTTCTGGACAGCCCAGCGCCGCCGTGGACTCGTTTCGACCGGCACATCAAGGACAGCGCGGACGCGGCCGAGCGTGACTTCGGGCGCATGGCCGCCTGGCTTGCCGACCGCGACGAAACCTACGGTCTCGGCGCCACCGCACGGAAGGTGCGCGAGGAGGTGGCGAAGCTGGTCCGCGCGTACGACAAGAGCCCCAAGACCTACACCGACCTGCAGCGGCCCATCGACGGCTCGGCCGTCGCCGATCTGGCCAAGCGCAACTCGACCGAGTGGGTGCGCGCGGGCAAGGCGCTGGCCGAACTGCGGACGGCGACGGGCACCACCGCCCCGCCCACCGTCAAGGACCTGCTCGGCGCACCGATGATGGGGACGCCCGTGCCCGGCGCGCCCGAAACGCAGAACATGACCATGAACTTGGCCGTCGCGTGCAACGAGGACAGCAGCCGGCCCGGTTTCGACACCGCCTGGCGTGACTATCAGCAGCTCGTGAAGCGGCATCCGGCGACCGGCCGGTCCTGGGGACTGACTTCCCTGTGTTCCGGCTGGCCGTTGCCGGTGCAGCAGGCCACGTTGAAGCGGGGTAGCGGGTCGCTGGTGCTGGCGGGGCACCTGTATGAGTTCATGTCCGTCTACGGCTGGACGCTGCAGACGCAGCGCGCCATCGGCGGCACCGTCTACACGGTCGCCGACGACGTGCACGTGTCGACCACCCGGGTGCCCGAGTGCGCCACCGACGTGGTGCGCTACTTCGAGACGGGCCGGATCGGCAAAGGTTGCGAGGGCAGCGCAATCCCGAGCTGACCACCGGTTACCGGCCCGGCGACCCGCCACCGGTCGCCGGGCCGATGCCCTGGCGACAACGTTGGGACCCACGGCCCGCCCGGCTCTCCCCTACGGCACCAACCGGGCGACCCGGCCGCAGGCGGACGCTGGCGGACTACCGCTCCAAGACCCGCCACTGGATCATCCCGCTCCTCGGCCGGCACCGGCTGAACCGGCTTGCCCCTGAGCACCTCGACACGGCGTACACGACCATGCTCGACAAGGGCCTGTCCACAAGCACGGTCCTCAAGGTGCACCGCATCCTCTCTCGCGCCCTCAAGGTGGCCGTCCGCCGGGACAAGGTCACACGGAACGTGGCCACCCTGGTAGAGGCACCTTCGACGTGGCCAGGCCCAAGAGGAACGGCGCCCGCTGGTCCGTGGCCCTGGCGCTCGGCATCCGCCAGGGCGAGGCCCTCGGGCTCCGCTGGTCGTACATCGACATGGACACCGGTGAGATCCGCGCATGGTTCCAGGTGCAGCGCCAAGAATGGAGGCACGGCTGCGACGACCCGCACGCCTGCGGCGAGAAGTTGCACCGCAGGCCATGCCACAAGAAATGCAAGATCCACGGCCACCGGCCGACCTGCAAGCCGAACTGCGTCCAGCCCGGCCACGTCTGCTACAAGCGGCCCTGCCTCAAGGACTGCACCGGTCACGCGGACAAGTGCCCCAAGCGCACCGGCGGTGGCCTGGTCTTCCGTCAGCGCAAAGGCAAGAGCAAGTTCACTCTCCAGTGCCCGCCCGAACTCCTCGCCCAGCTCAAGGCACACCGGGAGATCCAGGACGTCGAGCGTGAGAAAGCGGGGGAGCGCTGGCAGCACCACGACTTGGTGTTCGCCACCAAGCACGGCACTCCTGTCGAACGAACCGAGGACTGGAGGCTCTGGAAGGCCATTCTCAAGCAGGCCGGCGTCCGAGACGTCCGCGTCCACGACGCCCGCGACACCGCCGCGACGCTCCTCATCGAGTAGAGCGTGAACATCCGTGTCGTCCAGCAGGTCCTCGGCCACACGAGAGTCACGACCACCGAGCTATACACCCACGTATGAACACCGCTGATGCGCGGCGAGGGGGAGCGCCTCGCCTCCGCACTCTGGGGAAATCCGTAGCCGTTGCAACCAGCAGTGCAACTATGACGCCCCGAAAAGATCAAAGGCCCTCTTCCCGTAACTGACGCGAGGGCCTTCTACCTGCGGAGGATCGGGAATTTGAACCCGGATGGTGTTTCCACCAAACCGCATCAGCAGCTCGGGTCTCAGAGCCTGCTGACAAAGGCTTAAGAAGGCCTAACAGAATGATCTTTGTTGTGCTTTGATCTCTCGCTGTAGCCGAGGGAGAGGAGCACAGTTGGCGAAGCTGAAGCCATGGGAGGTCAGCGACGAGCTGTGGGCGGTGCTCGAACCGCTGCTGCCCCAGCGTCAGCGCCGATTCCGGCATCCCGGCCGCAAGCGGCTCGATGACCGGCTGGCCTTGCAGGGCATCTTGTTCGTCCTGCATACCGGTATCGCCTGGGAGCATCTGCCGCAAGAACTCGGCTACGGCTCCGGTATGACGTGCTGGCGGCGTCTGGCGGAGTGGAACAAGGCCGGAGTGTGGCAGCGCTTGCATGAGGTGGTGCTCGATCGGCTCCGGGCAGCCGACGCTCTCGACTTCTCCCGGGCCGCAGTGGACTCTTCCCAGATCAGAGCGTTAAAAGGGGGCCGCAGACCGGCCCGTCTCCAGTCGATCGAGGAAGGGCCGGCAGCAAGCACCACCTGATCACCGAGGCCACCGGCATCCCGCTCGCCGTCATCTTGACCGGCGCCAACCGCAACGACGTCACCCAGCTACGCCCGCTGCTGGATGCGATCCCGAAGGTGCGCGGCAAGCGCGGCCGTCCCCGGCAACGCCCCGACGTCGTCCTCGCCGATCGCGGCTACGACCACGACAAGTACCGCCGGCTGGTGCGAGAACTCCAGATCCGGCCGCTGATCGCCCGCCGCGGCACCGAACACGGCTCAGGCCTGGGCAAACACCGCTGGGTCGTCGAGCAGACCTTCGCCCTGCTGCATGCTTTTCGCCGCCTGCGCATCCGATGGGAGATCCGCGCCGACATCCACGAGCCCTTCCTCAAACTGGCCTGTGCACTCATCTGCTGGCGACGCCTCAACTCATTGCGTTAGCAGCTCTTAAGTGCTCGTGGGCATGGGTCCGTAGAGGGCTGGTCCGATCTTGTTGATGTAGCCCTGGTGGGACCATTGGGACAGTTGGACGCGGCAGCTGTTGATGTTCTCGATTCCGAGGATGGTGGCCAGCTCGGCCCCTTTCCAGGCTCGCCAGGGCTGAGCGGCCAGGAGTTCCAGGACCTTGCCACGCCGGTCGGGACTGGACAGCTCTGGCAGCGGGGACGGGTCGCTCCAGCGGCCATGGGGTGGTTGACCTGCCAGTTCTCGGGTCAGGCGGCGGGTCATCCGGTGTACGTTGGCCCACCAGATCATGGCTTCGTGGTGCTCGGGCTTGCGTTCGTAGATCCGCGCCAGCCGGCGATAACGAGTCAGCCAGGCGAATGTTCGTTCCGCCCCCCACCTACGCGGCAACACGACGAAACCGCGCAGGTCATCAGAGCGCTTGACGATCGTGACGGTCAGGTGGAGCACGTCGCGCGCCCAGGTGAGCAGGCGTCCGGCGTAGCCGCCGTCCGCCCATACCAGCGCGATGGTGGAGAACTTCTCCCGCAGCCGGGCCAGCAACGGGTATGCGCCGTCACGGTCCTGGACCGACGCGGCGGTGACGATCACGCACAGGAGCAGTCCGAGCGTGTCGACCGCGATATGCCGCTTCTGTCCCTTCAGCTTCTTGCCCGCGTCATAACCGCAGACCGCGGCCCCGACGGTCTCGGCCGCCCTGATCGTCTGGGAGTCGATGCACCCGGCCGTCGGCAGTTCGCCGCGTCCGGCCATGATGCGCAGACGGCCGCGTAACCGCCCGACGAGCCGTTCGGGCAGACCACGCCCGGACCACCGCAGGAAGAACGCGTACACCGCCTCGTGCGGGGGGAAGTCGACCGGCAGGGCCCGCCACTCGATCCCGTACCGGGCCACATAGCCGATCGCGTCCAGCACCGCCCGCAGGTCATGCACCATCGGCCTGCCCGTGGCCGCGACCAGTCCGGCCATCATCGCCCGCGCCTCAACTTCCAGCACCGCCCACTCGGCATCGGTCAGATCCGACGGATACGACGGCTTGCGGCCATGACATCGGCACCCCGGTGAAGCGCACTCGCTGGCATTCGAGGACGCGGGCGTGTAGACAGACAACCACGGGCTCCTGGTCGCCGAGTTGCGTAGACAACACCTCAGCTACCAGGAGCGGCGTCAGCCTCGGCGCCTCCAAACGTCTCCTGCGGGGCGGCGTCTGTCAGACGGTGCGTGATGGGATGGCTGGTCAGCTCACCTGATCGATGACGTCGTGGAGGTACTGCACGGCGAGCTTTTCGGCGTGGCGACGGGGTTCGATCACCGCTGCGGGGTCGTCGAGCCACTGCCGGTAGAGCTCGACGCAGGCGAGCAGAGCCCGACCGGCGTCGTGCCGGTCGTAACCGCAGAGGGTTGCCTGAAGGGCGCGCGCCTCATCCGGTGCGATGGATTCGAGGTGGCGGACACCCCGCGGTGACGCACCCATCCGCCGAGCGGCCAGAGGACTCAGCACGGCCTCGCGCAGGTAGCTGAGGAAGCCGATGACCTCGAACAGTTCGCCGCGGCCAAGTTTCGTCGCGCCGTAGTGCACCCAGACCCAGAATCGGTCCTCGATCCACTGGAGGTCGAGCGACGGGTCCGTCGGCGGATGCTCCGCCAGAGAGGCGGCCAGGTTGCCGTCTCGGTCCCACAGGATGTCCGGGTCCTCAACTCGCTCGGCGAAGTCGGAGGCCCGCACGAACTTGAAGTCGACATGGAGGAGGGGCGGCCCGACGAGCGTGATGATCAGGCGGGGTTCGCCGACGTGCTCCCCGGTGAACCCCGCCACCAGGGCGGCCCACGAGCCGATCAGCTCAAGACGCTCCTTCATAACCCGGTCGAACGCCTCGTCGTCGATGACCACGATGAGATCGACATCGGAGAAGATATCGGGGTGTCCTCTGGCGATCGACCCCGCGATGGCAACACCGGCCACTCTCGGATCTTGCTGAATCCGAGGAAGCGCGTCGCTGAGGAACCGGTTGTGCAGGGAGAGAGCGTCCATAGCGTGCCTTTCGATACGAACAAAGTCTTCGAACGTACCATGCCGTCCGATCGGCCCGGATTCGTGAGAAGAGCGCGGCGCAGAGGCTGGCCGTGCCTGCGCACCTGGGAGGAGTGCCAGCCGACCCTCTGGGGATCTCTGTCGGACTCCAACACCAAATCCCTTTGCCAGCAGGCTCTCAGAGGTCCTAACAGAAAGATCAGCGGACGAGGCGCCGCCGACAAATGATCGCGTCAGCAAGCGTCATGTACGTCTCGTGGATGTCGTCGCAAGCCCTTCCAGCGGATACGCAGGCGACCGGGCTCGGCCCCGTTTGGGGGAGCCCTTGAGCGCCCGGACGTGGACGCTGTCGATAACCGCTTTGGACCAGTCGAGCTGGCCGGCGGGGTGCACCTCGGCGAGGCAGGATCGGGAGCGAGGCACTTGCGCCACCACCTCGCTCGACAATACGAACGTGTCCACCAGAACCGCTACCTGGAGGGACATGCCCTCACCGCTTGATCGCGGCCGTCGCTAAGGGCGAGCTACACCTCTATCGTTCGGGGCTCTGGTCACGAGGGCGCAGACATTCGAGGGTTGCCGAAAAGGTGGTGTATGTGACTAGATGATCTAGTTGCTGAAGATGCTGAGTTCGTCAGCATGCTGAAGAGCCGAGAGGGAGGTGCCTCATGACCCGCAAGGACACCGTCTGGGATTGATCCAGGAGGCCGGCACACAGGCTTCGGCGGTGAGCCGGCCCTCTTCATGAAGCGCATTGCGGAGAATGGATGAGGCGTCCGGCGACGGATGAGGAACGGCCGGCGGGCTATCGGGATCTGTTCGTTCTGGTGGAGTACCGTGCAGTCTTCGCCGCGAGCGTGCTCTCCTGGATCGGGGACTATCTGTGCAAAGCCGCGGTAGCGCTGCTGGTCTTCGATCGCACCGGCTCGGTGCTGGCCTCGGCAACGGCCTTCGCCGTGGGGTATCTGCCGTGGCTCACCGCAGGGCCCTTACTCGCGGCAGTGGCCGAACGGTATCCCTCGCGCTCAGTGATGATCTTCTGCGATCTGGTCAGAGCGGCGCTCATCGGGCTGATCGCGATCCCCGGCGTGCCTGTGGCGGTCCTGCTGGTGCTGCTGTTCGCCAGTGGGTTGTTCGCCCCACCGTTCGAGGCCGCCCGTTCCTCTCAGCTCCCGCACATCCTGGCCGATGACCTGTACCCGCTCGGCCTCGCCTTCAACAACGCCATCTTCCACCTGGCCCAGGTCTTCGGGTACGCCGCCGGAGGAATGATCGCCGGCTACAACCCGCATGCCGCGCTGCTGCTGAACGCCGGTACCTTCGTCGGCTCGGCGTTCCTGCTGCGCCGTTACGTCAAGCTTCGGCCGGCGACGCTCGGTGCCACCCATCGCCTTGGCCTGTGGCGGGAGACTGGACAAGGGTACGCCGTCGTCTTGGGCGACCCGGTGATGCGGGCCATCGCCGTCATAACCTTCGCAACGGTCACCTTCGTGATCGTTCCGGAGGGCCTGGCGGCGGCCTGGGCGTCCGAAATCGACGGCGGCGGCGCGGCACAGGGGCTCATCATGGCCGCGAACCCGCTCGGTGTCGCCATCGGCGGCCTGATACTGACCCGGCTGCTGCGCTCGCGTACCAGGACCCGGCTGATCCGCCCCCTAGCGGTCCTGGCCCCCCTCACGCTGGTCCCCGCGCTGCTCGACCCGCCGCTCGCCGGCGTGCTGCTGCTGGTCACCGCCTCCGGCGTGGTCATGTCGCTGTTGCTGCCCGCTGCTCAGGCGCTGTTCAAGAGCGTGCTTCCCACCGAATACCGGGCCCGGGCGTTCGGCGTCATGAACAGCGGCATCCAGATCGCCCAGGGCACCGCGATCCTGGCCACCGGCGCCCTCAGCGAACGCTTCTCCACCTCTACCGTCATCGGAGCATGGTGTGGCGTCGGGGTTGTCCTGATGATCTTCGTCACATTTCGGCCGCTGGCTCCCCCCGAACCATCGGCTCCTTCACCCGATCCAGCAGAGAGAACACGTTGAACGCTCCCACCGCCCGCGCCCTCGGCGACGTCGCAGACGATAGGGCCGGCAACAAGACAACGGAAGAAGGCCGGCAGGCAGAACGGACGGCATTCGGTCCCCGTAACGGGGACGCGATCGGGGACATGCTGCGCGATGCTTACGACGCATCGCTGGAGTCGGCTGCCACCCCGGTCTTCCATATCGCGGAACGCAGCGATGGACTGGTGAAGCCCGTGCCCGTCGAACCATGGATCGCGCCGGTCGACCAATGGCCGGACGGTGAGCGCCAAGCGCTGGACTTGCTCAAGGGCAGAGTTCTGGACGTCGGCGCCGGCGGAGGGCGGGCCGCACGCGCGTTGCTCGATCGGGGCCACGCCGTTACAGCGATCGACATCTCACCGGGCGCGCTCGAAGTATGCCGACGGCAAGGGGTACGTTCCGCCGTTCTCGGCACGGTCCACGAGCATGCCGCGACGGGAGAGCGATACGACAGCTTCCTACTCCTGGGCGCCAACCTCGGTTTGCTGGAGAGCCGGGAAAGGGCGCCGGAATTCCTGCGGGCGCTAGCGGCGATGGCCGCGCCCGGCGCCATCATCGTCGGCCAAGGCCGCAACCTGACGGACTCCGCCGATCCCCTGCACCTGCCCTACAACGAACAGAACCTCCGGGCGGGCCGCATAGCCGGACAACGCACCATGCGGGTCCGCTACCGCGACGTCGCGACGCCCTGGTTCGACTACCTCAGCCTGGCACCACGCGAACTCGCCGAACTCGCCAACGGAACCGGCTGGGAACTCGCCGACATCGTCTACTACGAGAGCTCAACGGCCGTCTACCTCGCGACCCTCCGCCAACGGAAATGACCAGTTGATAGAGCAGGGCGTCCACATCCGCGTCGTCCAGGAGATCCTCGGCCACACACGCGTGACCACCACCAAGCGCTACACGCACGTCGCCACTCTCCAGATGAGAGATGCCAGCGACCGTATGGGCTCGGCCCTCTGGGGCTCGCCCTGACGGGGCAACTGCAACCCACAGCCCCTCAGACAGCGGAAAGGCCCTTCCCAGAATCTTGGGAAGGGCCTTTCACCTGCGGAGGATCGGGGATTTGAACCCCGGATGGTGTTGCCACCAAACCGCATTAGCAGCTTGGATCTTGGCCGTCCCGATCAGTTCAACCTGGACCGACACGAGGCGGTGGTACAGGTTGAACGGGCTAGTACAGAGTGGAACTGCAACCCAAACTGCAACCCAGGGCGATCTTTGCCCTGAGAGCGAGACCTCGACTTCGTGATCACCCCGTCTGCCGCCGCCCCGCCGGTGATGGCGGACAGGGTTACGGAAGTGGTCATTCGGGTTGCAGTCGAGGTAGTAGTGGTGTGCGCTCTGGTGTATGCAGCGGTGGGCGGCATTGAATGCCAGGCAACTTGCGGTGTTGCGTCGGGTAGCGGACGCCGGGGACGAGGTGGGCTCGAAGACGCCGGAGTTGGCGACGACGGTGTACGCGTTGCGGAACCGGGGTCTGGTGACGACACTCCGTCGTGATGGTGCCTGGCAAGCGAAGGTGACAGATGCCGGCAGGTTCTATCTCGAGCACGGGCACCATCCGGATCGTCCAGAATCTAGCAGCGTCGCCAAAGCTCCAGCGGAACCCGGCCCGGTGAAAGACTTCGCGGCCGAGCTCATTGCGGAACTCCGGGCGAATGATGGGACGATCCATATCGAAGAACCAGATGACAGGACACGGGCCGATTACCGAAAGGCGATCAACGCAGCCAAGCGCCGGGGCTTGGTCCCCGACGGGAAACAGCTACTTCACACAGGCCGGGACATTGGCCCGCTGATCGTCAAACTCGCTGATGAGGGGCCGGAAGCTGCGACCGATTGGAACCGTATCCGTCTCCGCGTTCGAGATGAGATAGCAGGAGAGGCCTTGCTAGAGCTGCTCGTACGAGAGCAGCCCTTCCTCAAGGTCAGTGAAGGCGCCCGCGGACGCGCCATAGCGCTCATCAGGTCGCTTGAGCAAAAGGCGCAACGTCGCGGACATACCGTGGCGACCTCTCGGAAGAGCCGCCAGCTGTACCTACGGGTCCGTGAGCACTCGTTCTCTCTCAAGATTGTCGAGGAGGTCGACGAGGTGCCAAGGCGTCTCTCGGCGGATGAGCCGCGTGTGCGTCGTGCCTATGACTGGCAGCGGATCAAGCCTCCTGAATACGACGCCGTGCCATCTGGACGACTTCGTCTCGAGCTTTCAGCGGGTGCGCCAGACGCTCGGATGTGGACGGACGAAGGCAGGTCCAAGATCGAGGCGAAGCTCGCGGAGGTCATCGACGAAGCCGAGCGGCAGGCCCATCGGGCTGATGAGATCGCGCAGGAGCGGCGAATTCAACACGAGAGATGGCTCGTCGAGCAGGAAAGGCTGCGGCTGGAGCGGGAGCGTGAGGAAGCGGCGACTCGGGCGAGATGGGAATCGGCAATGGAGGCGGCCCGCGGACTCGCGATCGAGGAAATCCGTCAGAAGGTGTTCGAGGACGCATTGATCGAATGGTCGATCGCCGGCCAGATCCGCGACTTTTGCAGTGCTCTCGAACGCTCCTCCACAGCTGCCGGCATGGCTGGCGCGGCAAACCAGTGGATCGAATGGGCGCTGTCGCGAGCGGATCGACTCGACCCCACACTTCGATTGCAGGACTTCGCCGCACAGTTTCACCCCGAACCGCAAGCAGATGATCTGCGGCCTCATCTAGGTGAGTGGAGCCCTTTCTCACCCAGGAAGGAGTATCGGCCTCCCAGCAGGGAGCCGGTCAACCGCCAGGCCGCTTCTTCATACGCCTCCGAAGCACCAACGTGGATACTGGCACGCCAAGGTCGCTTTCCATGGTGGCGGCGATAGCACCCTGACCGCAGCGTCTAAGCTCCGCGATGGCACGCTCGACGAGCATCCCCAGACGCCGTACCTCCTCCCGCAAGGCCTCTAACTCGTCCAGCCGCTCAACGATCTCCTTGCCGCACCACTCCCGCAGGATGTTCAGGGACATGAGCTGCTTCGCGTGAAAGTCGGTCAGACGGGTCGGCGGTACCCAGTGCTCTTCGCGCGTCGGCCCGCGTCCGGTGGTGTAGGTCCAGCCATGCACCGACTCGAGCTCGATCTTCTCTTCCTCCGCGATCACCTTCTGCATGACAGCCTCACCGTTGAGCTCAGCCACGCGCATAGCAACCTTCACAGCCAACGACCACGGCCCTACGAACAGACCGTCCTTGGTCGTGAATGACAAGGGCTCCCTTCGGAGCGTCTCCTCCTCCATCCCGAGCGCCGCACAGACCGACTGAAGGTTGGGGATCTGAATCGTACAGAGCTCGCTTCGCGCGTAACCTAGGTCAACCCCTTCGAGGAGATCTGGGTCTCCTAGCAGCGACGACACGGCCCGATACTGGGGAGACTCATCGGCGTGCGCTGATACCTCCACCACCGCGGCCATTCGAAGTTCGTCCTGGAGCCACGCCTCATGCTCCTCCCAAAGGACGACTAGACGCCTCCTAGGGACGCACTCCTCCAGTCCATCGCGATCAAGGAACCGGACTAGACACCGTCCCTTCGGAGCCGGCTGAAGGTACTCCACGCGCTCCATAGGACACTCCGGATCCTTGGCCCGCACCCGATACGCCCAGACCTGGTCCTCACTCATACGACCATTGAAATCCTGCGACCGCGTTCGGGCGGCTCTTTCTCCAAAGTCGTATTCCTCTGGCCCGCCGATCTGCTTATCGTTGCGCCGGATTGAACCGGTTTCTGATCATCTGGCTCGCCAAGCCTTCACCCTTGAAGGGTGACCGAGGCGGGCGCGAGGCATCGGATGATAGGGCTCGGGCTCATTACCGAACGCTGATCGACGCAATCAAGCGTCGAAGCTTGATCGCTGACTCGTCACGCCCGCTGACGAGAAGCAGGCAGCTGTGATCGAATGGAACCAGGTCCGTCGTCGTGTTCGAGATAAGATAGCCCGAGAGGCCTACGGTGGCCGCGATGCAGTCGAGTTTTGTATCGATGTGTTAAACAATCGACCTTAAGGTACATGTATCAGCAATCGCTTTCTCTACAGAATAGGAGAAGGCTTTTCCGACAGCCATAAAGAACTCAAGATAATCCTCTAGTTCTGTCGAGGTTGGCTTTACTGAATAATCCCCATGCGCTATCGAATTTCTCTTGTTGACAATCTCTTCAAGTTTGATGTCAACTCGAACAGAGAGTCCGGCCGCAAACAGGTGGGATGTTGTGCTGGCGATAATATCGTCGATACCAATCAGCGCAAATGCCTCTCGTAGCACGTCAGGCTTCAAGCTTGTCATTTGACGCGCCAGGATCTTAGCTGAAATGACCTGCGGATCAATGGAGCGCTCTTCATCCCACAAGATTGAGAATGCTGTGAATAGCTTTCTAGTTCTATGCACTCGTTCAGCTCCATGCGGTAGTGAAGCGATCTCCTGAATTCTGTCTCGCGTAAAGAGTTCCAAGAACGCGGGAGGCAGTTTGCGTGCGGGCGGTCGAACAACACAGATTTCATCAACATATTCTCTCAATGCTGCCTTTGCGAAGCCTTCAAAGTGGGCTACCAGCAGAACAAGGCAGGCGCGATGCACCGCATTTTCTAGTTGAACAGCCTCGTCGGTTCGCCGAACAAGTGGAGAGACGGGGCGCACCGCCAAAAGATGATGTAGTTCTGTGATGCTATTGATGAAGTCGCCATATGCCGCAAGCTTGATCGACATTTATTGCTCACCCTTAAGCGTTTCATGCAGGGTAATCGAGATCCCTCGGGCAGCAAGGCCCTCAGAGAACTTAGAAACGCGGAAGTGCATACGGGATCGGTCAGCCGTGGCGCGACCGATAGCAAAAAGAAATGCTTCGTCCTGAAGCAGTTGATGACGGACTTCACGAACGGCTTGAGGCGCAGCACGGATCGCTTCACGGTCCGCGTGCGCGAAGGGGATCATAATCGCATCGAACAATGCCTTGTTCATTCCTGGAGCTGGCCTCCCATTAGGCGCGGGGAGTCTGAAGGCGGAGTCACCGAAGACTTCAGCAACTGTCCGACAGACGTCGGCGAAGACATCCATGTCGGCCCGCCCTGGGATTGCTATGCGATTGTTTCGCATATATCCATTTAGCAATTGACGAAGCGGAGGGCGATAATCCGCAATGGACTTATAGAGTGAGAAGAACCGCAAGACGAGCTCTTCGAACTCCATTCTCCTGTTCCGGATGCCACTAAGGATTCCTGTAAAGTATGGAACTTCGGCCGTGCGCCTCAAAAAGTCATTTAGCTCGCCTCTGTAGATACAGTTCCTGAGCTCTTGTGCACCTAGACGTGCCGACCCGGTATTCAGACGCTCAAACACGTCGAACTTAATATCCGGGTCGGAATCCTCAGTTATCACGATGCAGCGGATGGTTCGGCCGCTGAGCCGTCGCTGGTCACGCAGCGTCAGATCGGAAAAGAATTTCCCTTCCAGCTCCGAAAGGACTGGTATCCCCTTAAGTTCAAATTTCCCTTCGAGGTAGTCGCTGATGGTTGTAATTCTCTGCAATCCATCAATAACCTCATAGGCACCATCTTCGTTTTCCGCAAAGTAGCAAACGGGAACAGGTATGTTGAGCAGGAGGCTTTCGATTAGCCTGCTCGCCTTTGCTCTGTCCCATACGTACTGACGCTGATACTCGATATTGAGCAGTAGACGCTCCTTCTTGATGTCGTCGACTAGAGTGCTTAGAGAGAGGTCGTACGGCTGCGTAACCAGTCGACGCTCTCGATGTTCGAGATTCAGCGGCTCCTCTTGATCTTGCGTCACTTCTTCTGAGGATTCGTCATCGAACAACGTGTTCTCTTCGGCCACTTAAAGCTCCTTAGTTTCGCTCTCTGTGCCAGAGTAGCGTGCTCTGCGGGTTACAGCTATATGTTCGATACGTATAGCACTCGAGCGCCGCCTGTCCAGAGGGCAACGTAGCCTGCGCGACTGGTCGTCTTACCCGTTCGCAGCCCCAGCATGGCCAAGAGTCGCAGGCAACTCCTCCAGCATCGGGGATGAATGTGCATGATTGCGAAATTCGTGACGAATGAGGCACTCCTGACTGCTACGGGAGGGTCACGCTTGCCGATCATCAGTTCGTGGAGGATTCGTGGAGGAGAGGTGTGTCCGGGCGATCAAGGCCCAGGATTCAGTTCCAAGCTCTGACTGGCCTCCGTTGGGCAGGTTGAGATTAGCGAAACGCGCTGTCAGCTTGGGAACTGCATCGATTACGGCCTGATGAGGCGCTGAGCTGGGCAACGGACCGGTCCTGAGTGACCGTGGTTGACCCTTCGTCACCCCTCCTGATGGCCCGCTAATGGCCCGGCACTTGCAGCGGGTGAGATCACCGTGGTTATGACAAAGTGGGCAGCGTGGACAGGCCGACGAACGATCAAGACATAATGGAGATCTTGAGGGCGGTTCGGGTCGGCGACATCGTCTCGGGGACAATCACGCAGGTGGGACGTCCTCACGGGGCTGCAGCGAGGCTCGACGGGCGGCTGGGTCTGGCATCGGCGGACATCGGGCCTTTGGACGTCTCCTGGTGCCGCAGGTCGGATGAGGTCATACAGGTCGGCCGACGCGTCACCGCCGAAGTGATCGATGTCGATGAGGAACGGGAAAGGATCGGCCTGTCCCTGGCCGCGACCGAGAATCCCGAACTCTGGGCATTCCTGAAAGGACTCCGCCCTGGCGAGGTACTCGGCGGCGAAGTGGCAGACGTGCAGCGGTTCGGGGTGTTCGTGGCGCTGGATGATGGGCCGCCGCATCCCGTCTATCCAGGGGTAGGTTTCATCTCGATCCCCGAGCTGTCCTGGCGACATTTCGATGAGGTCTCTGAGGTCGTCGAGGTAGGGCAGCGGGTCACCTGTTCCGTTCTCTGCTTCGACACCACACAGGGCGAAGCCAGGCTCTCCCTTCGCGCACTTCAGCCTGATCCTTTCCAGGGGTTCGCCGACGCGGCTCGCGAGGGACAAGAGTTCTGCGGAACCGTGACCAAGCTCGTCCCGTTCGGAGTCTTCGTCAGGCTCGTAGAAGGCATCGAGGGCCTGGTGCCCTTGGATGAGCTCGTCTCCATGCCTGTCGAGACTCCCGAACAGGTCGTTCAGGTCGGCGACCGCGTCAGGGTGACCATCATCAGCCTGGATCGCGACGCCCGCCGATTGCTCCTCTCCAGCAAGAAGGCTGGTTCTGATCCCCTATCGCCTTGATGGCATCTGGACGAGGGCAGCACGCTCCGGGACCGATGCGAGCGCGCCGACCTCACGGGTGAGGTACGTACAGACAGGTGCCCGCTATCCGGTGGGCCGGGGCTGAGGAACGAAGTCCCGGACCTTCGATCGCCCCCAGCCAGCTACGATGCTCAGGCATGCTGTGGCGATCGTAGGGCTGCATCTGTGCGGCGGTGCGGCAACCCCGGCCGGTGCGTTCGGTCGGTACGGCGGGGGTGGCGTGCGGTGCCCGGCCCGGTGCCCCGCCGCCGTCCGGGACCGGCCCCCAGGCCGCACGCCCGGACGGCGGGCGGGCGGAGGGCCGGGGGTACGGCGGCGCGCCGCGCCGCCGCTTGATCTTCATAGGGACTATTCGGCAACGATCTCGGCTGTCACCCGGAAGTGCGTGTACGGCGACGTTGTGGGCCGGTAACTTCGCGGTGTGGCTGATGACGCTGAGCTGACGCGCTGGGTGGTTCACGGGGAACGGCTGATCTACGACAACCGCTGGATTCGGCTTGGCATGGCCGATGTGGAGATCCCTGGCGGGGAGCGGTTCGAGCATCATGTGGTGCACCTGGACCGGGCCGCTATCGCTGTCGTCGTCGACGAGCAGGACCGGGTCCTGCTGATGTGGCGGCATCGGTTCGTGTTCGACCGGTGGGGGTGGGAGCTTCCCGGTGGGCTGGTCGAGGCTGGCGAGGACCCGATGGCCACGGCCGTCCGAGAAGTCGAGGAGGAGACCGGGTATCGGGCAAAACAGGTTGAGCATCTGGTGAGCTATCAGCCGATGGCCGGCATGGTGGACTCCGAGCACATCCTGTTCCTGATGCGCGGGGCCGAGCTGGTCGGCAAACCGGAGGGCGAGGTGGAAGCCGATCGGATCGAGTGGGTTCCGATGGCAGAAGTCCCCGACATGATCGCCCGCGGGGACATCTGGACGTCGGGGACTCTGATCGGGCTGCTTCAGGCTCAGCAGCGACTTAACGGCCAAGGGCGCGGTTGACCGCTTGCGTTAGCTCGTCGATGCGGCGTCGTTGACGGCGGGAGCCGGTCATGGTGGCCAACTGCTTGGCGCGGCGGATGTGGGGTTGGGCGGCTTCGGGATCGTCGGCCGCGAGGAGTGCGTGTCCGAGGTCGCAGCGGACGCCTGCTTCGGCGCGGTTGTAGGTGCCGTCCATTCCGGCAAGTGAGGAGCGGAGGTCCTCGACGGTGCCGGGGTCGCCGAAGCGGAGCAGGCAGCTTCCGCGCCAGCGGGCGAAGTGGTGGACGTTGATGGACAGGTAGGGCATGTCCGGGTCGCCGTCGCCTTCCGGCAATACGGCGGCGGCCTGGTCGAGGGCGCGACGACATGCGGTCTCGTCTCCGAGGATGGCCGCGGCTTCGCCTTCGGCTGCGGCGAGCCAAGTGCGCAAGCGGGCGGGGACGTGGTCTCGGTGCGTGGCGTGGATGTACTGGAGTAGTTCGGCTGCCTCGGCTGGTCGGCCCATGTCCATGAGGACGTACGCCTGCTCACCGGAGACATAGGCCAGCACGGCGGCGTCCTCGGCTTCGCGCGCGGCGGCTTTGGCGGCTTCGTAGTGGTTCCACGCATCGTTGAGCGCCACGGTGTTGATGGCCTGCCAGCCGGCCAACGACGCTGTTTCGGCAACCAGGTGGGCGAGCTGGGCGCGGATGCGTGGGCGTACCGCGTGGCGGTGGGCTCGTTCGATTTGGGCCATCTGGGCGCGCATCTTGTCGGCGATGGCGACGCTTCCGAGTCGGCGGTCCTGGAGGCGGAGGTTGTTGGTGTCCGTTCGCAGGATCATGACCATGGTGTCGTCGACGGCTGCGGCGGCCTCCAGGCGGGCGGCGAGTTCGTCGGTCTGCTCCTGGTGCTCGTCGTCAAGGTCGCCTGTTGGGGAGGCGATGTCGAGTGGGGCCAGGCCGAGGAGCATGCGGGCGTGGTCGGGCAGGCCGAGTCCGGTGGCGATGCGCTCGAAGACGGCCAGTTCTTCGATGGGGCCGGCCGTGCCTTTGAAGATCTTGTTGACGCGGGGCTGCGCTATTTCGGTCGCACTTGCGATGCGAACCTGACTGATACCGCCGTATTTTGCGACGAGCCGGAAGAGTCCCGCGATGTCGCGGTTTTTCAGGCTTTCTCGCATGTCGTCGCGTTCCCAAACCGATGGCGGTAGCTTGATCGGCTCGAAAGCACTCGCGCGCATGCGGTCCTCCGGAACTCGGCTCCGTGATGGTGCATTGCCGTGCCGGGGACTCTATATGCCTCGGTGGTATATCGCCGCTGGATATGTATAAACGGTTGGTCCATTCATGCTCTGCCGCATGACAACTCCGGTCAGGTGCGAAGAATGCGACGGGCGCGGATGGAAGATCGTCACCCGGCGCGGGCATGTGGCGGCGTCGAAGCTGGGCGTCGCGTCATCATCCACCGCTGAGTGTCTCTTCTGCGATGGAGCCGAGTGCGGCGCCGCCGCCGGCGGTGAGGTGTTCGAGTGGGAAGTTCGGGTCCAGTCCGGCGGTAGCGAGGCGCTCGGGTCGTGCGGGTCGAGCCCATTCCAGGCGACGGCGATGGACGAGCTGCGCAAGGCGATGCGCAGCGTGGCTGGGGACGCGGCGGTGTGCGGGCGCATCATCCACAGCGTCTACGGGCTCGGGGGTACGGCTGACGGCGAGAGCCGTCACGAGGTCTTCCGTGCGTATCTGGACACGGCCGGCTCGGTCAGGTTCGAGCGGGTGGCCGAATGAGCGCGGCGAATTTTGTCTCGATTCATCCGGGGCATTCGGCTGAGCTTCTTCGGCAAGCGCTGGCTGCCAAAGGGGTCGCCGCCGATGTTCACGACGGGTACGGACTCGCGCTCGTATCGGTCTGGGTCGGTCTCGTGGTGTGGTGCGACGGTAACCATTTTTGGTGGCGAACCGGATGGAATGCCGGGCGGCGTCGTGTCATCTATGCGTGGCATCCCGCGATCGACCCGGTGCGGGCCGCTCACCGCGTCGCCATGCGTTATGCGGATTTGCGATCCACGCATTCGGCGACAGGGCCGCTGGCTGAGCTTCTGCGCGAGACCGAGCATGAGCGATGACGAGGTCGCCTTCTGGGGATGCGGGGTAGAGAGCGTCCGGCGGAACTCCGTCCTGATACAGCATGCGGTGCGCACGGACGGTATAACGGCCTGGTGCGGGGTCACAGTGCGGCCTGTGTTGATCGACGATTGGCATGTACCGTTCGTCCCGGACGGCTCGACATCCTGCGAGGAATGTGCGCGGCGGTACAGGCAAGCCTTCAGGTGGAGACGGAAGTTTGCCTTTCAAGAGCCCTGACAGGTCACTTCTTAGCCAGTACTGTACTTGTGCGGACGAGCGCAAGAGTGAACGGACGGCCAAGATGAGCATGGACTTCGCCCCTCCGAAGTACGCCCAGGTCATGCGGGCGATTCAGGAGCGTATCGAGTCGGGCGAGTACGCGCCTGGCGACATGCTGCCCTCTGAGACGCAGTTGGTGCGCGAGCTGGGCGTGGGTCGTACGACGGTGGTGCGGGCTCTTCAGACCTTGGCCATGCAGGGCTGGATCGAGCGCGAGCACGGGCGCGGCTCGTTCGTGAAGGGGCGTCCCGAGAGTGGTGCCGATCGCGTCCGACCGAGCTTGACCGCGACCGAGCAGGGCGAGAGCGCAGAGAGCCTCGTGGAGGTGGCGCGCGTTTCTGCACCTCGGTACGTAGCGAAGCTGCTGGGGGTCGCCGAGCGTACTCCGGTGATCATGCGTAGGCGGGTGGCTCGTGAGGGGGATCTTCCGTCTGCGGTGGAGACGGTGTGGATCCCGCTGGAGATCGCGGTGGGCTCCGACCTGGACAAGCCGGAACCGCTGCGCAGCGGCATCCGCCGGCATCTCCAGGCGGTCAAGCACCTGCGCTTCGACCACATCACCGAGCGCGTCACCGCCCGTAAGCCGACCAAGGAAGAGGTCGAGCTGCTCGGCTCGTCCAACCCGGTGCTGGGCGTGCTGGCCACCGTGCATGATCCTGCGGGAATGGCACTGTTCGCCATGAGTCTGGCCCTGCCGGGCACCCTGCATGAGCTTGAGGATGTCTACAAGGTGAGCTAACTCTTACCAAGCCATTCCGGCTTGGCCACTTGTGCGGACGAGTGGCCGATGCCTACTCTCAACTCATGCGGACAAGTGGACGAGCGAACGAAGGGCTCTCCGCCGCAGCAGAGAGGAACCACATGGCAATCCAGGGACCCATCCCGATCAGCTTCGAGCAGGTCTTCCCGCACGGCTGCTACCTCGTCGGCAACGTCGAACAGGTCAAGGACTTCGACGCCTCCACCAACGGCCGAACCGTCTACGCCAAGGACAGGACGACCGGTGAGCCGGTCTGGCAGGTCCCGGTCATGGACGGCGACCCGACCGTGAAGGCGTCGCAGAAGACGGTCGCAGTCAAGATCCTGTCCGCGACCGAGCCCATCGCTCCGCCGGCCGTGGCTGGTGTGCCGATCACGCCCGTTGAGTTCGTCGGGATGACCGTCACGCCGTACGTCAGCCAGACCGGACGCCTGGCGTACTCCCTCCGCGCCACGGGGATGCGCCCGCCGCGTGCCAAGCAGGCGCCCGCCGGCAAGGAGGCGGCGGCGTGAGCCTCGAACCGTACACCTACGTCACGCTGTCGATGCCGTCGGCGGACAGGCCGCACGTCGCGGTTTCCTTCTACAGCCACGAGGTGCGTGCCCGCGCCGGTGTGATCGACGAGCGCCGCCCGTACCTGGCCGTCAGCACCTCGGAGGCGAACGTCGCCATCTCCACCACGGGCGGCGGGTCGGTGACCGGCGCCGACTTGGCCCTGGCGCGCGACATCTACGCCGCCGCCGCTCAGTACCTGGCCGACTGCGAGCGCCTGCACACCCAGCAGTCGGCCACCGGCAAGGCCGCCGACCAGACGGCGGCCTGACACGTAAGGCGGGGCCGCTGGAAGCGGCAACTTCCGGCGGCCCCTCGGTTCTCCCCTGACTCCACATCACGAGAGGTTCCAAGCTTATGTTCAAGCGGCTGCCTGGCGACGAGGCGCGCAACCTCGTCACCACCACGCCCGACACGGCCATCGTCTTCCGCCCGGCCGTCGTCCAGACTCCCGCCATCCTGACCCTGATCATCTTCGCCTGGCGCGTCCTCGTCGGATGCGTGCGGCTGCTCTGGCGGCACCCCGTCGCCCTCCTCATCGCCCTGACGCCCGTCGCTCTCACGCTGGCGTACGGCTGGCGGACCGCGTTGCTTCTCCTCACTCCGGTTCCTACGGGGATGCTCGCCTGGGCCCTCACCGACCGACACGGCTTCGTCCGCCTGGTCGGCCTGCGGGTGCTGGCCTGGTGGCGGCTCGTCTGGGTGTACCGGCGGCACTGGCAATCGGTCATGGTCGTCTCGGGGCTCGGCCGGCACCTGTGGGGCCGTGACTACCTGCCCCAGCTCGGCAAAGTCACCTGCACCGCATGGGCCGACCTAGTCACCGTGCGCATGCTCAAAGGCCAATCGGTCAAGGACTGGGCCGACCGCCTCGACCACCTCGCGCAGGGCTTCGGCGCGGCCTCCTGCCGCGTTGCGGTCATCCGGGGCGGTCGGCTCCAGCTCACCTTCCCGCGTACCGACCCGCTGGCCGTGCCACTCGATGCTCTGCCACTGCCCGACGTCCCGACCGTGGGGCCGATCGAGGTAGGCAAGCAGGAGGACGGGTGGCCGTGGCGGCTCAAGGTCCACGGCACTCACGTCCTGGTGGCAGGCGCCACCGGGGCCGGTAAGGGTTCGATCATCTGGTCCACGATCCGCGGGCTCCTCCCGGCCGTGCGGGCGGGGCTTGTAGAGATCTGGGCGCTCGATCCCAAGCTCATGGAGCTGTCATACGGACGCGCCTTGTTCGGCGAGCGGTACGCCGCCACGCCGGAAGAGTGTGCCAACCTGCTTGACCAGGCCGTCACGGTCATGCAGGAGCGCGCCGCCCGATTCGCCGGCGTTCTGCGCGCCCACACGCCGACCGTGGAGGACCCGTTCGTCCTGGTGGTCGTCGACGAGGTGGCGTTCCTGACCGCCTACCAGGCAGACCGGCAGCTCAGGCAGCGCATCTCCGCCGCCCTGGCCACGCTCACCACCCAGGGACGCGCGGTCGGCATCGGCGTCATGGCCGCCCTCCAGGACCCGCGCAAAGAAGTGATGAACATACGCAACCTGTTCCCCGACAAGATCGCCCTCCGGCTGGATGAATCTGAGCAGGTGGACATGGTCCTCGGCGACGGCGCCCGCGACCGAGGAGCCCTCGCCGACCACATCTCGCCCGTCCCGGAACGGGGGGCCGGCGTCGGCTATGTCCGGCTGGAGACCTCGCCCGACCCGGTCCGGGTCCGCGCGGCCTACGTCTCCGACACAGACATCCGCGACATGGCCGCCGCCTTCACCCTGGCCGGAAGGGACGCTGCCTGATGAAGGTCTGCTTCCACGGCACGGCCGAAGAACTCGAACTCGTTGCGGGCCGCCGCCTCATGGTCCTGCTCACCTTCCGGGACCTGCCCCGGCTGCGCGTCTTCGCGCTGCTCCACCCCCGCACACTCAAGCACCCGTACAACGGCCTGTTCCGGCTCTGCGCCGACCTGGCCGAGGACGAGGGAGGTGTCCATGGCTGAACTGCCTCGCGCCGTCCGACAGGCCATGCCGCTGGCCCGAGAGGTGGCCGTGGAGGTCGCCAAGCAGTACGGCGTCTGCATCCGGCCCGTTCCGCTCAAGCGCCTGGACATTGAAACCGGCCGCTGGGAGATCGTGGACGTCCCCTGCGGGGCCACACTCGACGCCAAGTGCCAGCCGTGTGCCAAGCGCAACAGGCAGCTCCGCATGGCTCAGTGCCGGGAGGGCTGGCACCTCGACCAGGAGCCGACCGTCACCCCGGACGACTCGACCGACGATCAGCGGTGGCTGGTCGAGTTCCGCGCCGACCTCCAGGCCCGCCGGGACCAGGCCGACGCCCTCGGTGAGGAGACCGCCGACTGGGATGCCGCTATCGAGGGCATCGACATCGAGATCAACGAGGCGGGCATGCGGGGCAGTGTCCTCGGCCGGACCGTCCCGAAGCGTACGCGTTCGACCAGGCGGCGGCAGGACGCTCCCAACCTGCCCAAGCGCAAGATGGCCGACACCACGCTCGGGCGGACCTTCCAGTCCTCGGACGGCAAGGTCTACCGACCCTCGCTGTTCGTCACGCTGACCCTCCCGTCTTACGGCAAGGTACGCGACGGCGTCCCGGTCGATCCCGAGACCTACGACTACGCCAGGGCAGCCCGTGACGCCCTGCACTTCTCCAAGCTGGTCGATCGCTTCGTGCAGAACCTCCGCCGCGTGGCGGGCTATGACGTGCAGTACTTCGCCACCGTGGAGCCACAGAAGCGGCTCGCGCCGCACCTGCACATGGCCATCCGTGGCACCCTGCCCCGAGCGGACGTCAAGCAGATCGCCGCCGCGACCTATCACCAGGTGTGGTGGCCAGCGGCCGACGTGGTGCGCTTCGACGGCGAGCACCTGCCGGTCTGCCAGGACGGGGCCGGCTACCTCGACCCCGACACGGGCGAGGTCCTGCCCACCTGGGACGAAGCACTCGACCAGCTCGACGCCGACCAGGACGCCGAACCCCTGCACATTATCCGCTTCGGCGAACAGATCGACGTCAAAGGCGTCCTCGCTGGTACCCCGGACGCCGACCAGTGCATCCGCTACCTATCCAAGTACCTCACCAAGAGTCTCAGTGACAGCCTCGACACCGACAACCCCGCCCGGCGGGAGCACGCCGCCCGGATGGTCGATGCGCTGCGCTTCGAGCCCTGCTCTCCCAGGTGCCCGAACTGGCTGCGCTACGGCATTCAGCCCAAGGACGCCAAGCAGGGGATGACTCCGGGAGCGTGCCGGAGCAAGGCCCACAAGCCCGACCACCTCGGTCACGGGGGCCGCCGCGTCTTGGTCTCCCGCAAGTGGTCCAACAAGACCCTCGCCGAGCACAGGCAGGACCGCCGTACTTGGGTCCTGGAAGCCCTTGGCCAGACGGCCCAACCGACTGACTCACACCGCTATGTCTGGAAGCCCGTTCCGGTTGGCGACGCCAACGTGTCGCCCCTCGCCATACGCCTCCTGCGGTCGGTCGCGGAACGCCAACGCTGGCGAGCCCACATGGCGAAACTCCAAGCCGAAGCGGATGGCCAAGGCCCATGGACAAGCGAGGAGGCGGCCTGACATGGACAGACTCTTCTACCGCCCCAAGGACGCCGCCACAGTCCTCGGCATGAGCCGTACGGCGGTCTTCCGCCTCATCAAGACCGGAGAACTCCGCTCGATCAAACGTGACGGCTACCGCCTCATCCCTACCGCCGCCCTCCTCGACTTCGCCCGAACCCTTGAGGCCGACGCCGAGAGGGAGGCGGTGTGATGGCCACCAGGAAGCCCAACGGCCGCTCTTCTATCTACCTCGGCAAGGACGGCCTCTGGCATGGCTGGGTGACGATCGGGATCAAGCCGGACGGCTCCCCGGACCGCCGCCACCGCAAGGGCAAGACGGAGGCGGAGGTCACCCGGAAAGTCCGCGAGCTGGAAGGTCAAAGACAGTCCGGCCACGTCGGCAAGCCGGGCCGGCCGCCCACGGTCGGGGAGTGGATGACCGAGTTCTTGGACGTGATCTGTGAGCGCCTTGTCCTCTCGGACAAGCTCGCACCTCGCACGTTGACCGACTACCGCTCCAAGTCCCGAAACTGGATCGTGCCGCTCCTCGGCAAGCATCGCCTCGATCGGCTCGCGCCTGAGCATCTGGACGCCGCGTACACGCGCATGCTGGAAGAGGGCCTTTCGCCAAGTTCCGTCCTCAAGGTGCATCGCATCCTGTCCCGCGCGCTCACGATCGCGGTACGGCGAGGTCGAATCACTCGCAACGTCGCGACGCTCGTCGACGCCCCCTCGGCCACGACCACAGAGATAGAACCGCTGACCAGAGACGAGGCTCGACGCATCCTCGACGTGGCCAAGACCCGGAGGAACGGCGCTCGCTGGTCGGTCGCGCTTGCGCTCGGCATCCGCCAGGGCGAAGCCCTCGGCCTGCGCTGGTCATACATCAACCTGACGACGGGCGAGATCAGGGCGTGGTTCCAGATCCAGCGCGCCGAGTGGCAGCACGGCTGCGACGATCCACATGCCTGTGGAGAGAAGTGGCACCGGAAGGCGTGCAAGAAGAACTGTAGGGATCACCAGCACACCCGGGACTGCAAGCCGGACTGCAAGAAGCGCGCCCACACCTGCTACCGGCGTCCGTGCCCGAAGGACTGCACCGGCCACGCGGACAAGTGCCCCAAACGGTCCGGCGGCGGCCTGATCTTCCGGCAACGCAAAGGCAAGAGCAAGCTCACCCTCCAGTGCCCGCCGGCACTCCTGGCGCTCCTCAAAACACACAAGAAGATCCAGACCGCCGAACGCCTCAAGGCGGGGGACCGGTGGACGGATCATGACCTCGTCTTCACCACCCAACACGGCGGCCCGATCGAACGCACAGAGGACTGGAAGCAGTGGAAGTCCATCCTCAAGCAGGCCGGCGTCCGTGACGTCCGTGTCCACGACGCCCGACACACCGCCGCAACCCTGTTGATAGAGCAGGGCGTCCACATCCGCGTCGTCCAAGAGATCCTCGGCCACACGCGCGTGACCACCACCGAGCGCTACACGCACGTCGCCACTCTCCAGATGAGGGACGCCAGCGACCGCATGGACTCGGCCCTTTGGGGCTCGCCCTGACGGGGCAACTGCAACCCAAACTGCAACCCGCAGCCCCCGGACATCAAAAAGGCCCTTCCCCCCACTACGGGGAAGGGCCTTCCGACCTGCGGAGGATCGGGGATTTGAACCCCGGATGGTGTTGCCACCAAACCGCATTAGCAGTGCGGCGCCATAGACCTGACTAGGCGAATCCTCCTGGAAGCCAAGCGGCTCAGGACAGCGTACCGGCCTTCTGGCGAGGCGGCAAAGCGGTTGGCCAGCGAGCCTTCCTGTCATGTTATCCACAGCCTGTGGACAGAGACCTGTGGATGGAGCCCGCCCGGTGGGGCGGGCACGCCATGACGTCAACGCTAGGCGGGGTTGGCCTCGCCCTCGATCTCAATCTTGATCTTCTTGCCGACCAGGACGCCGCCGGTCTCCAGGGCCTGGTTCCAGGTCAGGCCGAAGGCCTCGCGGTCGATCTCCGTGGTGATGGAGTAGCCCCACACCGACTGGCCCCACGGGTTCGTGCCGGCGCCGCCGTACTCGACCGTGAGCTCGACCGGCTGGGTGACGTCGCGGATCGTGAGGTCGCCGACGACCGTGAAGCGGTCGTCCGACTGGTGGACGACGCGGGTGCTCCGGAAGGTGATCTCCGGGAACTTGTCGGTGGCCAGGAAGTCGTCGCTGCGCAGGTGGCCGTCACGGTCGGCGACGCCGGTGTTGATGCTGGCGGTCTGGATCGTGAGCTCGGCCGACGACTCGAGCGGGGTCTCGCCGATGGTCACCGAGCCGCTGAACTCGCCGAACGTGCCGCGCACCTTGCTGACCATCATGTGCTTGGTCGAGAAGCCGATGCTGGTGTGGGCGGCGTCCAGGTTGTAGGTGCCGGGGGCGGGGATGGTCAGGCCTTCCCAGGTACGGGTGCTCATGGGGGTTCCTCCAACGAAGCTTGCCTTGCGGATATTTGCGCTAACAAAGGTCTACAGGAGGAATATTCCTCGCGTCAACTATGTCCAGCTAGAGTGTGAACGTGCACCACATCGACGACCCTCGGCTGACCGCCATGGGGCTGGTGGCCGAGGTCATAGCGGGTCTGAACTCCCGGATGCAGCCCGTGCTGAGCGCGGCCGGGCTGTCCGACATCGATTTCGAGACGATTCTCCGCCTCGGCCGTTCGCCCGGCCAGCGGCTGCGCATGACCGACCTGGCGGCCCAGACCGGTCTGTCCACCAGCGGCGTCACCCGGGTCGTCGACCGTCTGGAACGTGACGGCCTCGTCGAACGGGTGGCCTGCGCCTCCGACCGGCGGGCCTCCTACGCGGCGCTCACCGACGCCGGCCGCGCGCGGCTCGAAGCCGTGCTGCCGCTGCACCTGTCCGACATCGAGAGCTGTTTCACCGGCCTGCTGGACGACGAGGAGCTCACGGCCTTCCTCGCCACCCTCCGCAAGATCCGCGACGTCGTACGGCCCTGCGCTACAGCGGGGACGGGGGAGGAACCTCCGGATCCGCGACCGTGATGCCCAGCTCGTTCCGCAGCTTGGCCATCGCCCGCGACACCGTGCTCTTCACCGTGCCGACGCTGATGCCGAGCACCCGGGCGACCTCCGGCTCGGTCAGATCCTCGTAGTACCGCAGCACGATCGCGGCCCGCATGCGCTCGGGCAGGTTGCCCAGCGCCTTCTCCAGCCGTTCGTGGACCTCCCCGTAAGCCCCATGGGAGTCGTGCGCCGCGCAGGGCACCTCGGGCAGCTCGTCCGACGGGTACTCCTCGACCTTGCGCCGCCGCCACTGCGAGATGTTGATGTTCACCATGGCCCGCCTGACGTAGCCGTCCAGGGAGCCGCGGTCCTCGATGCGGTTCCAGGCCAGGTACGTCCGGGTCAGCGCGTTCTGCAGCAGATCCTCGGCGTCCAGCGGGTGACCGGTGAGCTGGTGCGCGGTGCGCAGCAGCGACGGCCCGCGGGCGCGCACGTACTCGCGGAACTCCTCTTCGCCCTCGATGATCTGCATCGTCGTCAGAATCGCAGCCGAACGCCCCGTTAGGGCTGAACCAGAATCCAAGATTCGGCCCGCCGACGACAAAGGTCCGTCAAGGTTGGTGGCGGTTTGTACGACCCCGGGTGCGAACTCCTTCACTGGGGGGTGCGTTATTTGCTCCCTTATGCGGTGTCACCCCCACACGACCGGCCAAGACGTGTGAATCTATAGGCGACGAGAAGGGGTAGGCATGGGCCATCCGAGCGTTGACAGGCGCAGGCTGCTCGCCGCCGCGGCACTGGGCCGGGAGCCCGGGGTGCCGGGTCCGGCCCCGGACGACGGCGACCCGGTGCACGCGGTCACAGGGGAGATCCGCGACATCAGCCCCCATCTGGTCCTCATCGAGACTCCCGACGGCCAGGAGGAGCGCCTGGTCATCGCGCCCTGGGCGACCGCCTGGAACGGCGCCGACACCACGCCCGCCGACCTGCCCATCGGCGCCCGCGTCGTCATGCGGGCGCTGCGCGAGGGCAGGCTCGTCGAGCGGATCTGGGCCGGCATCACCCGCATCACCGGGACGATCCTGTCCGTGGAGGGGCGCGGGGACCTGGCCGTCGAGCTGGCCTGCGGCCCGCACCGGGGCCGCCGGACCATCACCGTCCCGTACCGGGCCATCGGCCGGCTCCAGGTACGCCACCCGCGGCTGGAGCCCGGCTACCTGTTCGACGCGATCGGCGTCCAGCGTGAGGGCGGCTGCCTGGCGCTGCTGCCCGCGACCTCGCAGCCCGCCTACCCGGCACGCGCCGTCCCCGACCCGCCGCCCGTCTACGCCGGCACCCAGCAGCGCGTCTCCGGCACGGCCACCTGGTCCGACGCGTTCGACGAGGGGGAGCGGGGCCTGGCGTACCCGATGATGGAGCGTTCCGACACGGGCTGCCCGGAGGCCGAGGTGTCCTGCGCGGGCCTGCCGTACCTCGCGATGGGCTCGCTGGTGCAGGTCCGCAACCTGTGCGCCGAGCGCTCGGCCAACGTGCCGGTCGTCGCCTGCGGCTGCGTGGCCGGCAGGTTCTGTGACCGTTGCGTCGAGTGCGGCACGTCGCCCCGCGGGCGCATCGCCGAGCTGTCGCCGACGACGTACGTGGAGCTCGGCGGCGACCTGGTCAAGGGTTGCTTCAACGCTCAGATCGGATTGGGGTGACGCTCGTGCTGGCATCGCAGCAGCCGGTGCTGATCGTACTGCTCGTCCTCGGGACGGTGGCCAAGGTGATCACGGTGCGCTCCGGAGGGGAGCCGGGGGCGCTGTCGCGGCTCGGCCCGGCCGTCCTGGTGCCGGGGCGCATGCAGGCCCCGGCGCTGATCGTCTGCGCCGCCGGCGAGCTGGTGCTCGCGGGCGGGCTCCTGCTGACCGGCCATCCGGTGTTCCGCTGGGGCACGGTGACGTTCTTCACGCTGTCCACGTACGTGCTGCTGGAGCTGCGCAGACGCCGGCCCGACGCGGGCTGCGGCTGCTTCGGCGAGGTCAGCTCGGCGCCCGTGGGACTCCGCTCGGTCGCGAGGACCGTCGTGCTCACCGGCATGGCCGTCATGACGGTGTGGGCGGAGACGCCGGGGTGGGCGGTGTTCGCCCGGCCGTCCTGGCACACCTTCGCCGGCCTCGTCGTGCTGCTCGCGCTGTCACCGGAGCTGGAGGAGATGGTGGACCGGCTGCGATACCGCGCTCCCTGCGAGCAGCGCCGCGGCCCCGCCGAGGGCGTCACGCTGTCGCGGCTCAGGAGCAGCGGAACGTGGCGGGCTCACCAGGCCGAGCTCGCCGCGGCGGAGCCGTACGACAGCTGGCGGGAGCTGTGCTGGCGCTTCTTCGCCTTCGACGGGCAGGGCGACCGGGACGTGGTCTTCGCGGTGTACCTCAGCGGGCGCCGGCCGGTGGTGCGGGCGGCCGTGGTCAATCGCGAGGACAGCGGCTCCATGCCGGAATATACGCACGTATCGGCCTGACACTAGACAGCCGTAGATTTCCCACGACAGCTTGATGTAGCTCTATTGGGCTGTCTAGCTTCCCCACTAGACAGCCCAATAGAGGATTAGGGGATGCCGCTCAGATCGGTTGAGCCCGCAGGAACCTCCCGAAATGCGGCACCGTGAACGCGATCAGCCCGCGCTCGGCGCTGTAGATCAGGCCCTTCTTGATGAGGCTGTCGCGCGCGGGCGACAGGCTGGACGGCTTGCGGCCGAGGGCGTCGGCGACCTCGGCGGTGGCGACCGGCTCGTCGCCGATCTGCGCCATGGCGTGCATGTAGTCGCGCTCGGCCGGTGTCGCCCGCTCGTAACGGCTGCCGAAGAAGCCCACCGCCAGCTCCTCCTCCGCCTCGGGGGCCGACACCCGCACGTCCTCCACCGTGATGGGGCTGCGCGGCGCCAAGTCCCAGGCGACCTTCCCGTACGCCTGCACGAAGTAGGGGTAGCCGTCGGCCGCCTCGTAGAGCGCGTCGAGGGCGTCCTGGGTGAACTCGACCTCCTCCTCGCGCGCCGGCAGGATCAGCGCCATGTCGGCGGCCTCCCGGTCGAGCCGGTCGATGCGGGCGTAGCGGAACAGCCGCTCGGAGTAGCTCTTGCTGGCCGACAGCACGCTCGGCAGGTGCGGCAGCCCGGCGCCGACCACGATGAGCGGCCCGCCCGACTGGGACAGCTCGTGGCAGGCGGCGCACAGCGCCGAGACGTCGGAGGCCGGCACGTCCTGCATCTCGTCGATGAACAGCGAGATGCCGACGCCCAGGTCGGTGGCCACACTCGCCGCGTCGACGAACAGCTCGGTCAGGTCGATCTCCAGGTCGCCGGAGTCGGCGCGGCCACGGCTGGCCGGCACCTCGATGCCGGGCGACCAGTGCGAGGTGCCCTTGGCCGCGGCCGGGTCACGCATGGCGAACGCCTTCAGCACGCCGAGGAACTCCTCGATGCGCTCCGGCGCGCGGTGGCGCGGTGCCAGCTCGCGGACCGCCATGTGCAGGGCGGCGGCGACGGGACGGCGGATCGACTGCTCGGGCCGGGCCTCGATCTTGCCCGTGCCCCACAGCCGCTGCATCGCCATGGACTTGAAGGTGTTGAGCAGGACCGTCTTGCCGACGCCGCGCAGCCCGGTGACGACCATGCTGCGTTCGGGCCGACCACGGGCCACCCTCTCCAGCACGACCTCGAACTGCTGGAGCTCACGGTCACGGCCGGCGAGCTCGGGCGGACGCTGCCCGGCTCCGGGGGCGTAGGGATTGCGTACAGGGTCCACGCTCTCGGACTTTATTGCCGGATATAGCGGCCGTCGTAGATTTGCGCAGAAAGCCGTACGGCGTGTCCGGGCAGGGGCGGTCGCCGTCATCGTCATCGGACAGACCCCCCTCTCACCTGGCCGAACCCCTGTTCGATTCGACATCCAGAACTGTAGCGCGGACTCGAACGCCCGTGCGATGCTTTCGAGTAAAGATCTTCGCAACAGATCGGCCCGAGGCTCTTCGGCCCGGCGTCCGGAGGCGTACGGACTGTTGGACTTGGCAGCCGTCCCGCCAGCGCAATAGCGTTCACCCCCATGCGGACCTTCGCGAACGTACATGAGCTCAAGGCGGCCGTCGGCGAGACGTTCGGCCCGACCGAGTGGCGCACGGTCACCCAGGAGCAGGTCAACCTGTTCGCCGACGCCACCGATGACCACCAGTGGATCCACGTCGACGTGGAGCGGGCCAAGAGCGGGCCGTTCGGCGGCACGATCGCCCACGGCTACCTGAGCCTGTCGCTGCTGCCGTCGTTCATGTTCGAGCTGGTCAAGGTCGAGGGCATCGCCATGGGCGTCAACTACGGCCTCAACAAGGTCCGTTTCCCCCGCCCGGTGCCGGTCGGCGCGCGGGTGAGGGCCTCGGGCGAGCTCACCGACGTCAAGGGCACGCCCGCCGGCTACCTGTCCAACCTGAAGATGACGATCGAGGTCGAGGGCGAGAAGCGGCCGGCCTGCATCGCGGAGACGCTCAGCCTGTACGTCCCCGCCGAGTAGCCGTCACCGCAGGGACAGGACGATCGCGACGACCGCCACCGCGCCCAGGAGTCCCAGGTAGGCCAGCACGAGCCGGGTGTCCCGCAGCAGGCACTTGCTGCGGGTCAGCCCGGCCCGCCGCGCCTTCCAGTACCCCGCGAACCCCAGTCCGGCGAACCCCAGGACCGCCCACGGCCCGAGCAGCCACGCCAGCAGCGCGACCGTCGCGTACACGCACAGCCGGAGCGGATCGTACGGCTCCGCCTTCTTCACGCCGGGGTCATCGGCGGCGGCCTTCACGTGAGCACCTCCAGCGGCAGCCGGGTCCGGGGCTGCGACGCCACCGCCGACAGCCGCTGCGCCGAGAGCTGCGGCCACGCCTGCACCGCGCAGAACGGCGCGCACTGGTCCTGCTCGGCCCGCGTGCCCACGTGGACGCAGCACTGCGTGAGCCGTTCCTCGATCATCGTCGAGATGTCCATGAACGGCTTGATCGTCAGCCGCACCACCCGCTCGCCCAGCATCCGGCGCAGCTTCGCGCGCCGGCCCGGCAGCGCCGACGAGGCGAGCGTGAGCAGGGTGGCCACGCCGAGGTCGCAGTTCTCGCAGATGTCACGCCACAGGTCGCCGATCCGCGGGTGCGACAGCGACGACTGCTCCGACAGCAGCCCGAGCAGCGACTCCTGTACGGCCAGCCGCAGCTCGCGCGGGATGTCGCTGTCGGCGATCCGGTTGGAGACCAGGCCCAGGTTGGCCTTGAGGCGGTCGTGGCCCATCAGCGCCACCAGCGACTTCCACTGCCGCGAGTCGTCACGGATCAGGTAGCCGACCGAGCAGCAGTGCGGGTGGGAGCAGGGCAGCGCGGTCAGGTCGCGCCACGTCACCAGTCCACGGGTCTGCGGCCCGAGCCGGCTGAGCACGCCGGTGTGGGTGAGCCGGTCCATCGGGTCGATCAGTGCCGAACGGCCGGAGCCGAACTGCGGCTGCAGCGACACCCCGCCCACGAACGGCGTGTCGAGGGCCAGCCGCACCACGTCGCCGATCTCGCCGTCGTTGACGCCGAGCGCCGCGGTCATCACCAGCGTGGTGAAGATCTCACGCTCCGACAGCCGCCGTACGGCCTGCTCCTTGAGCCGCCGCAGGTCACCGCCGCGGTGGTGCCGCGACGCCTCGGCCGAGCTCCCGTCGTACTGGAGGTAGACCTCGACCCGCTCGCGGTGCTCGGTGAGCAGGTCGAGCAGGTCGTCGTCGCGGGCGACGAGGACGCCGTTGGTGTTGATCAGAATGCGGGTGACCGGCCGCTGCGTGAGCTCGCGCAGCAGGAGCGGGAGCTCCGGGTGCAGGGTCGGCTCGCCGCCGCTCAGCATGAGCACGTCCAGCCGGCCGTTCTCGCGGGCCAGGCGCTGGTCGACGTTGGCGAGGACGTCCGCGACCGGGACGATTCCGCTCAGGTCGGGCGAGCTGTCGGCGAAGCAGGTCGGGCAGCGCAGGTTGCACGCCTCGGCGATGTCCTCCAGCAGGATGCACGTGTGCTGCGTCTGCATCTCCGGCAGACCCTGGAGGTACGCGGCGGGGATCGGCGCGAAGTTGCCCGACACGTCCGGGACGTGCTGCTTGGTGGGAGCGGTCCACTCCTCCAGGTACGTCAGGATCTCGGGGTCCTCGTCGTACAACGTCCGGACCAGGCCGTGCTCGCGGCACCCGCGCTCCAGCCACACCCGGCCGTCCCGGACCGCCAGGTAACCGCTGAGCCGCTCCACCCGCTCCAGCTCCTGGCCGTGACAGTGCGGGCAGAACGCGTTGACGTACCTGAGGATGCGGTCGCCCCGCAGTCCCATCCCAGTGCTCATGACCTGACCTTCCGCCGGAGAAGCGCATCGTAGCGGCCGCGCCGCCAGCCGTACCCGACCCGTACGGCCAGCAGGAGCAGCCCCGGGACGAGGAACCACTGCGGCCGGGTCAGGTCGAGCCACACGGTCTCGTTCGCCCGGGTGAACTCCACCAGGAACCGGAAGACCGCGTAGCCGGCGAGGTACAGCGTGAACAGCTCACCCGGCCGCGTCACCCTGTCCCGCGCCCAGACCAGCGCGCCGTACGCCACGAGCTGGAAGATGATCTCGTAGACGAACGACGGGTGCATGGCCTGGCCGGTCAGGCAGCCGGGACACTCGGGGGTGGCCGGGGGAGCGTGGATGCCCCACGGCAGGTCGGTGGGCCGGCCGGGGGCCTCGGTGAGGTGGCAGCCGATCCGCCCGACGGCCATGCCCAGCGCCACCGCCGGGGCGAACAGGTCGCCGGTGCGCTCCTGATAGCCGATGATCCGCTTGGCGATCAGCACGCCGGCGTACGCCCCGGTCAGGCCGCCCAGGATGCTGCGGGAGCCGTACAGCCACAGATCCTGGAGGTCGAGCGTCTCCATCCAGCCCGCCAGGCGCATCCCGATGGCGCCGCCGACGAGCGCGCCGGTGACGGCCACCAGGGACTGCTCGCTGAGCGCGCCCCGCCGCCGCGCCTCCCGTACGAACACGACGGAGGCGACGAGCACCCCGAGCCCCACGAAGATCTCATGCAGCGGCATGTCAGCCGTACAAACTCGGGTTGAGGCCGGTGCAGTACCCGGCGGACACCATCGACCACAACGCCCAGCCGATCATCAGCCCGAGCCCCAGCCCCGTCGCCCACGGCCGCCGCACGAACAGCAACCCGGCGCCCGCCCCGAGCCCGACGAGAGCCAGCGCGACGGCGCCGACGGCCATCCACGGCGTGCCGCCGTTCCGCCCCATGGCGGCGAAGAACATCAGGAGGCCGAGCACGACGTTGACCAGGCTGTAGAGAGCCGCCCCGGCGAACGCCAGCCCGATGACCAGGCCCGGGGACCCTTCCCGGGGCGGCCTCGGGGGAGGCGGCCACGCGCCGTACGGCGGCGGCCCTTGCTGGTGCGGTCCGTCCGGCGGCGGTGGCGGCGGCGGTGGTGGTGGTGCGCCCATCCCTCAGAACACTCCCCGCTACGAGTAGAGATCCGGGTTGAGCCCCGTACAGAACCCGGCGGACACGATCGAAGCCGACGCCCACCCGATCATCAGGCCCAGCCCCAGCCCCAACGCCCACGGCTTACGCCGAAGCACCAGCACGACTCCGCCGCCCAACGCCCCGAGGGCCAGGAACGCCGCCCCGACCCCGATCCCGGCCGCGGACCCGACGCGCAGCACGGCCAGGCCCACGACCACGTTCACGACCCAGTACCCGAAGGCGCCCGCGAAGGCCAGCCCGACGACCTGCCCGGTCTGTGAGGGTGGGGGTCGGCCCGGGGAGGGCGGAAGCGGAGGAGAACTCACGACGGCCAGCCTACGGGCCACTCCCGACAGGAGATAGGCCGTCTGTCTTCCGGCTTCCGGTCCGGCCGTCGAGCGCTCAGTTCCCGCTCCCCGAACGGTCAGTACTGGGGCACGCTGATTGCAGCCACCCAAGCGAAAGCCGAGGAGCAAGACATGAACCCGAACCGCCAGCCCGCGCCGGCCCTCCTCGCCCCACTGGCACCCCTCGTCGGCCGCCGGACCGTCCAGACACACGTACCCGGCCTCACCCCCGCCTGGAGCGAGTTCACCTGGGCCGAGAACGGCCTGTTCCTCCGCCAGGTCTCCGACATCGACGAAATACCGGAATCCGCTCCTCAGGAGTGGCGGGAGCACGCACCCTTCCCCACCACCGTCCTGATCGGCCTGGACGACGCCACGGGCGAGTTCACCATGCTGTACGCCGACGCCCGAGGCGTTCACCGCGTCTACCGGATGACCTTCATCGACGGCATCTGGCGCATCTGGCGTAATGCCCCCGGCTTCCACCAACGCTTCACCGGCACCCTCCAGGGGGACGCCATCGACGCCCGATGGGAGTTCTCCAAGGACGGCACCACCTGGAACGTCGACTTCACCCTCACCTACACCCGTACGACCACCTGAACCCACGGTCCTCGGCCTTCGCGGTCCTCGGCCTTCGCGGTCCTCGGCCTTCGCGGTCCCCCGCTTTCACGGTCCCCCGCCCGACCACTGGCCCCCGGAGCCTGCCAGAGAAGAAGAGGTGTGGCGTCAGACAGCCGGCCCTTCCCCCTCATAGGCGGAGTAGTAGATCGCCGCCTGCACCCGGCTCCGCAGCCCCAGCTTGTTGAGCACCCTGCTCACATGCGTCTTCGTCGTGGCCTCCGCCATGTCGAGCTCCTTCGCGATCTCCGCGTTGGACAACCCCCGGGCCACGCAAGCCAGCACCTCCCGCTCCCGAGGCGTCAACCCGGCCACAGCCTGCCGATCCCGAGGCGGAGGCAGCTCCGCGAACGCCGAGATCAACCGCCGAGTGACCGCCGGCGAAATCAGCCCATCCCCCCGAGCCACCACCCGCACGGCCTCTACCAGCCCGTCCGCATCGGTGTTCTTCAACAAGAACCCCGCAGCCCCAGCCCGAAGCGCCCCGAAGACGTACTCATCCACATCGAACGTCGTCAAGATCAGCACATCGGCGACCCCGGCCAACTCCCGAGTAGCCGATATCCCATCCAGCCGGGGCATCCGCACATCCATCAACACGACATCCGGCCGCATCTCCCGAGCGACCGCCACCGCCTCCTCCCCGTCGGCCGCCTCACCCACGACCTCGATGTCATCCACACCCCCCAGAATCAGCGCAATCCCGGCCCGAACCGCCGCGTGATCATCCGCCACGACCACCCTGATCGTCATCCACCCACCACCCACTCGCCCCGGCGACCCAGCGCCCACATGACGTACTCGCCCCGGCGATCCGGCGCCCACATGACCGGCTGGACCGGACCGCTCGGCGCCCGCACCCACCACCCGTTCACGCGGAAACCAACCCGGTGGGCAGCACCGCCTTCACCCGCCACACCCCAGCCGTGTCCAACCCGGCGCCCGCCCTCACAGCCAAGGCGCCAGCTCCGACGACAGTCCCGATCTCACAAGATCCACCTACCAGCGCTGCCCTCTCACGCATCCCGACGATCCCCGCCCCCGACCCCGGCAACCACACCTCACCCCGGCGAAGGCGCACCCCTCCACCCGGCTCCTGTTCCGTACCTCCACCGACCCCAACCGCAGTCCCCGAACCATTGCCGGTACGGGCGACGACCCCAGCCCCCGAACCGTTGCCGGTACGGGCGGCAACCCCAGCCCCCGAACCGTTGCCAGGAGGAGCGACACTCCCAGCCCCACTCGACCCACGGACAGGATTGTCGACGATCACCGTCACGCACCCAGCCCCATAACCCAGCACCACCTCGGCCGACCGCTCCCCATGCTTCAGCGCATTGGTCAACGCCTCTTGCAAGATCCGATACCCCGCCAGATCAACCGAGGCCGGCAACTCCCGAGGCTCCCCCTCGACCCGCAACCCGACCTCCATCCCGGCCCGCCGAGCCCGCTCCACCAAACTCTCAGCGTCCGCCAGCCGAGGCCGCACGGCGTCACCACCACCCCCGCCCGCGCCTCCACCTGGACCTTCGCCACTGTCCTGCCGTAACAGCCCGATCATGGCCCGCATCTCAGCCATCCCCTTGACGCTGTTCTCCCGAACCGACTCCATGACCCCCCGCACGGTCATCGAATCGAGATCCTTACGGGACAGAACGGCCGTGGCCTGAATGGCAATGGCGCTGAAGTGGTTGGCCACCATGTCATGCAGCTCCCGCGCCATCGCAGCACGCTCACTCGCGATGGCAGCCTGCCGATCCAACTCCGCGAGGCGCGCCACCTGCTCCGCCCGAGCCCGCTCGGCGGCGGCCTGCTCCCGCTGCTGCCGCAGCACCATCGCCGTCGTAACCGGCGAAATGAGCACCAGCCCCGCCTGCACCGCATAAACGGCCGGCAACCGCCAGTCCTCAGTCACAAACCACGTCAACGCCCCGACCAACACGGCGAGACAACACGCAATCCCCAGCAACCACCGCGAGAACCTCGCCGGCCCATACAGCGCCGCAGCGTAGATGTTGTCCGTATAGATCAACAACGTAGGCAGCGAAGGCCCCACGAAGAGGTCCACCACCACACCCAACGTCCCCAGCCCCAACGCCCCCAGCGGCGTGCGCCACCGCACGGCGACGCCGGCGCACGTCAACGCCAGCGGAACAAGGAGCGCCCACTCATCCGCCCCACGGCGAAAATAGGCGCCACCCGCGACGAGCAGCGCCCCGCACAGGAACGCCGCCACCGCCCACAGCCCCGCTGTCCGCATGCCCCCCATCCCACCACCTCGCGCCGCCAAGCCCCTCCCCCCTCGGGCCACCTGTGGATACACCCTTCGATGTATCCACAGGCTCCTATCCCCTGACGATGTACGACGCCCTCGTCCCCGCCACCATGGAAGTCGTGATTGTCGCCATCCTCATCGGCTGCGAAATCGGCTTCTGGCTCCTCCTCGCCCTGGGCCTGGCTTCCCGATACCTGTGGAAGCGCCGGACCCTCAGCACCGCCCTGCTCCTGTGCGTACCGCTCCTGGACGTGATCCTGCTCACGGCAGCCGTCATCGACATGAGAGGCGGCGCCGTGGCGGACATCAGACACGGCCTCGCGACCGCCTATCTGTCGTACTCGATCGTCTTCGGCCACCGCACGATCCGCTGGGCCGACGCCAAGTTCCACCACCGCTTCGCCGGCGGTCCCCCACCCCCACGCCCACCAGCGGGCGGCATGCCCCGAGCCCGCTACGAATGGGCCATCTGGCTCCGCGTAGTCCTCGCCTACGCCCTCACCTGGGCCATCGTCCAAGCCCTCATCTGGCTGGTAGCCGACCCGACACGCACGGACCCCCTCCTCGCCTTCGTCGGCGGCCTCCTCAAGATCCCCCTCATCGCCCTGATCTGGCCGGTCAGCTACACCCTCTGGCCCCGCAAACCCGCGTCCGCCAGATCCTGACCCCAAATCCGGTTCGAGGCACAGCCGAAGGTCCGCTATGCTTGCTTACGCAGCGAGCGGCCGTAGCTCAATGGATAGAGCATCTGACTACGGATCAGAAGGTTGGGGTTTCGAGTACCTCCGGCCGCACACAGCATCAAGGCCCGTTACCAGGGAAAACTGGTGACGGGCCTTTTCGTTGTGTCATTCATCCGCTCTCTTCGGATCCTGTGGGAGCCACCGGGGCGAGCTTGCCCAGGAGAGCGCCCGAGATGGCTTCGGTAGCGGCCCGCTTGTCACCCTCCATGAGGTGCCCGTACACGTCCTTCGTGATCGCGATGCTGGCGTGGCCAAGCACGTCCGACACGACGTGCAGCGGCGTGCCCTGGGCCAGCATGAGCGAGGCCCCCGAGTGGCGCAGCTCGTGCGGGTGCCAGTGGCCGAGCCCGGCGCGTTGGGCCAACTTGGAGAACAGGTGAGAGAAGCGCCAGCGGTCGCCGTCCCTGATCGCCGTGCCATTAAGGGCGGTGGCGAGGGGTCAGGCACGGCCACTCACGCCCGACCTCAGCCCCAGGCCAACGCCCTACGAGCCAAGGTCCCTGCAATTCTCAAGCTGACAGCGAGGGTTCGTTCCCGTCACCCGCTTCAACTCCCGCGTGTCCCGGGCGTTCATTTCCCCCCATCATCGTCATCAGGGGCGAGCAGGCCGCACGCTCCCTCGATGTCTCCAGACGAGATCAGATCGCGAACCGCAGCCGCCATACTCTCGAACCCAGCGTCCCGGATGATGATCAAGTCTGACCACCAGAAGTACCTGCCGCCGAGACACTCACCGGTGCGCACGTTCTTGTCCATGTTCCGCCGGACCACATCCAAGGTCATGAAGGTCGCATACCGGCGTGAGCCGTCGCGAAAAGTGATCGTCGCGTCCGCCTCATCAGCGGTGTCCGGCTCGTATCCGTCCCATGCTGGGATCGTCATCTCGAACTCCGGATCCGTGATGCGGTAGAAGATCCCATCGAAAGCGATCACCCTGTGGTTCCTTCCGTAGCTGGCGGCGCCTCCTCGTCGACGATGGTGGCATTACATAGAGCTCGCTAGGGCCGGGGGCGCGTTAGTGGTTCTGCTGGAGGAAGCTCAGGACAGGGGACAGACGCAGTGCCACCGTGACGGCGGGTGATGTGAGCCTCAAGTAGCCGAACAGCCAGCCCATGACGGTAGTGGAAGGCGAAGAGCAGCGGGATGTCCCCATCGGGGCCTGAGCGTTCAGGATCCGCCCCATATGCCAGGAGCACGGCGGTGCATGCAGCATCGAGTGGCTCTCCGGTCTGAGCTGCTCCGTCCGCCTCCACGTCGATCGCATGCAAGAGCAGTGTCATGTTGGAGCACACCTCATTTGGGTCGGTACCGGCGTCGAGCAATGGGTTAGCTCCCTCAGGTCGCCATGCTCTACGGCCAGGTGTGCCGGAGTCATCGGCTCATAGCGTGCCGCTTCTGGTTCCATAACCGTGATCAAAGCAGACATCGGACCACTGCTGCCGGCTCTGGGTGACCGCAGAGTCGATCTCATTTGGGATTCACCGTGGGAGCCACCGAAACGAACAATCATGAACTGTGCCGGACCGATTCAAACTCCAGAAGATCCGGTGAGCAGCACGGCGAACGCCTCCGAACGACCCTGAAGATCGTTTGGGGGCCTACGGATCAGAAGGATGGGGTTTCGAGTACCTCCGGCCGTACAGCAGATCAAAGGTCCTTCGGGATGATCCACGGAGGGCCTTCTTGGTGGCCGTACAGCAACGTCGTACGGCCACGCGGGCTCGCGCAGCCGGTCTTCTACCGACAGCGCGCGGAGACGACGAACCCCGTAGTGTCCTCGCGGTACTTGACGATCTCCAGCGCCATTCGGAGCTTCTGCCTGTCCCCGGCCGCCAGCGTGCCCGTGCACCCGCTGTCGGCCAGATCGGCATGGTCTTTTCGTACCGACCATGCAGGGTGTCCAACGCGGACTCCGCATGCGCTTCAGGCATACCCGCGATCAGCTTGTTCACCGGCACTCGGCAGACTGCGCGATCATGTGGGCATGGTTCTCCCTGCCCCCTCCGAACGTCTTCCCCGAGAGCCGAACTCGATCAAGGTGTGGTTTCAGTTCGTGCCTCGGAAAGGCTGGCTTCCCTACGACAGCGAAGGACTTTGGGCCACGCGCTTGACCGGGGACACCGCCCGTGTGGCCAACGTCCCCTTCCTGCAGGACGGGGTCGCCGAGGGTGACGTGGTGCGCTTCATCACTAATGACGAGGGACTTCACTGGGCCTGTGAGCGGGTGGAAGCGTCGGGCAACTGCACGGTCAGGGTTCTGCCGGTGCCGGACGGACCGCTGGGGCGCAGCGCACAGGCCGTGTATGAGCAATTGACCCCGTTCGGCCTGGGTGCAGAATCCTTCAGCTCGGAGCTTCCCCTGGTCGCCTTCACCGTGCCGGCCGACGCGGAACTCGGGCAGATAAAGACGCTGCTGATGCGCGGTCAAATGGATGGCTGGTGGCACTTCGAGGAGTCCTGCATCACCGACGCCTGGCGGAGCGCTTAATGTGTTCGTTCACGGCCGCGGAAGCTGCCAACCTTGCTCAGGCATCGCCGAGGCCCTCCCGAAGACGGTGAACCCATTCCGAGGGGCTGCTCTACTCCTTCCCCGACTACGTCGCCTGCAATATCCCGGGATCCCGCCGAGCACCCCGACCGGGTGGAACCGCTGTCCAAACTCGCGTACGCGGTGCTGCAGCGGGCCATCCGGACCGAGACGCCTGAGGATCTGGACAAGGTCGTCGCCCTTTGCAGGCAGCGCAGCTCGGCGCATGATGAGCCGGCTGGACGTGCCTTGGGGATGGCGTGGAGCGAGACGTTCCCGCGCGGACGGGTGCGGTCGGTGGAGCACGTCACCTTTCTGCCCGACCTTTCGGGCAAGATCGACAAACGTGCACACTTTCTAGATCAACAAGCGCTACCGTGGGCCATCCAGACGGCGGCGCGTGCGCTGCCCATCGAGGAAGGACCATGTCTTGCGACAGAAAGCCGCACGGTTCGGCGTGACCCTTGCCATGGCCGGCACTCTCGCCGCCGGTGTCCTCGCTGCTGCCACCCCGGCCAGTGCCACGGCTACGGGCTGGGTCCCGTACCAGGGCTACCGGACCTTGCAGAACTGCGTCTCGGCGGGGACCGCCAAACTCATCATGAGCGGGTACAAGGAGTACGACTGCCGCTGGGACAGCCCGTACTACATGCTCTGGCTGAGGAAGTAGCCGCGGGCGAGGTCAGGTGTCCCGCTTGCTGAGCCGGCACGCAGGAGATGGACGACGCTGCGCGCCGGTGCAGGAGACGGGCCTTGGGACGCCGAGCGTCTCTCGAGGCTCCTCCGCCCGAGGATCAGGGCGTTTCCGATGGAACTGCGCGAGGCGGCGGCTTTCCGGAGAGATGGTCAGCGCCAGGTGGCGCGTTTGAGGACGCCTGACAGGCCGTGCGTGTTCCAGGCGTCGACCACCAGGATCTGGGAGGTGGGCAGGAGCCACTCCCGCTGGGTCCATTTCGCCGTCGTGCGGCCCGTGTCGTTCGTCACGCACCTGTTCGGCCAGGCGGTGTACTGCGCCTTGTGGCCGGGGCCGACCTGGCGCAGGCCCCTGGAGGTGGCCTTCTCGCCCGGGTACCAGCTCAGCTTGGAGTTGAACGGGCAGGGGATCACGCCGCTGAAGGGGTGGAACTGTCGCTTGCCGGTGTAGGTGATGGAACCACCCCCGACCGGGACGTTCTTGTACGCCTTCGGGCCGAAGATCCAGAAACTCTCGCAGCCGGGGGCGAACGGCTCCGGCTTCTTGCAGAGCGAGCCGGTCACCACCACGACCGTGTCCCCCTTGCGGTGCACCTGCCAGTCGGCGGGGATCTTCAGCGTCATCCCGCGGAAGGACAGGGTCCTGGCCTGCTCGGCGGACGAGTCCGGGGCGGCCCACGCGGCCGAGGTCCCGGCGAGTACGGCGGCGGCCGACAGGAGGGCGAGGGCGGAGAGTCGCTTTCTCATGCCGGGCAGGCTATGCGCCCGTACTTGGAGCCCGCTGGCCGTCCGCTTGCAGCCCCGCCCGTCGGCGACCACTACGCCGGGCCCGGGGTGGTGGAGGGCGATGGTCGCCGCCCTCGTAGGGGGAGTGCATGTCGGCTCCATCCTTGAATGAGGGTCGAGCTGTCAGGATCCTTCGGTTCGCTTCACTGATCAAGGGCCCTGCTGTGACGGCTCAAGCCCGGGGGCGGCTCAGACGGGTCGAGCGATCCGAGGGCTCGCTCCTCGTCAGAGCCGCGGGCTTTCCGTGAGTCGCCGGTCTCGAAGAGCGCCGTCCCGGGCACCGGGTACGGCCGCACCGGCCGGCGTGACCGCACATCCGGAAAGACTGCCATGTGCAATTGCTCTGCGGGACGATCCTGGATGCGGGGCGTCGCGCCAGGTCGCGGCGCGCGGAAACGGGTTCGGCCGCCGACCGCTTCCGCCCTCTCCGCGCGGGGGAAACATGCATGTAGATCACCGTCTGGTGTTTTTTATAACGAATCGTGCAACTTCCCGTTCACCTCTTGGCGATGACCGTACGCAGTCTTAGGGTGCAGTGCAATGCCACACAGCACTAGGAGACGGATGGATGTCTGAGGAGATCGAGCAGCAGGCCGGAGCCGTGCGGACCCGGGCCGGAGCCGTCGCCCCGGTCGCCGGCGTGCGCATCACCGGGGGTCTGCTCCGTCAGTGGCAGGACCGCAACCGGCGCGCGACCATCCCGCACACCGTCGAGCAGCTGCGGGCCGCGGGCAACGTCGACAACCTCCGGAGGCTCGTCGCGGACGACGCGCCGCCGCCCTACCGGGGCCGCTACCCCTTCCTCGACACCGACCTGTACAAGACCCTCGAAGGGCTCGCGTACGAGATCGGCCGCGGCGAGGCCGGCGAGAGTGAGCGGGAGTTCTTCGACGAGGTCGTGAACCTGCTGGAGCGGGTGCAGGCCGAGGACGGTTACCTGAACTCGTTCTTCCAGGACCCCGACGCGGCCAAGAAGCCGTGGGAGGACCTGGCCTGGGGGCATGAGCTGTACAACCTGGGCCACCTCATCCAGGCCGCCGTCGCGGCGTCGCGGCGGATGGGCGACGACCGGCTGCTCGGCGTGGCGGTCAGGTTCGCCGACCTGGTGGTGCGGCGCTTCGGCGAGGGGGGCGAGGAGGCCGTCTGCGGCCATCCGCAGGTGGAGATGGCGCTCGTCGAGCTCTACCGGGAGACCGGCGAGCGCGACTACCTGACGCAGGCCCGGCTCTTCGTCGACCGCCGTGGCCAGGGCAAGCTCAAGCACAGCATCTTCCCGCCGGAGTACTTCCAGGATCATCTTCCGTTCCGCGAGCTGCCGTCGGTCACCGGGCACGCGGTGCGGATGGCCTACCTCGCCGCCGGGGCGGCCGACGTCTTCATCGAGACGGGCGACCGGACGCTCTTCGAGGCCCTGGAGCGCCTCTGGGACGACATGGTCGCCGCCAAGCTGTACATCACCGGCGGGCTCGGCAGCCGGCACTCGGACGAGGCCATCGGCGACCGGTACGAGCTGCCGTCCGAGCGGGCGTACAGCGAGACCTGCGCGGCCATCGCCACGATGCAGTGGGGCTGGCGCATGTTCCTGGCCACGGGCGGCGCGAAGTACCTCGACGTGTTCGAGCGCGTCCTCTACAACGCCTACGCGGTCGGCCTGTCCGCCGACGGCAAGGCGTTCTTCTACGACAACCCGCTGCAGCGCCGCCCCGACCACGAGCAGCGCAGCGGCGCCGAGACCGGTGGCGAGGAGCTGCGCCGGTCGTGGTTCGGCTGCCCGTGCTGCCCGCCGAACATCGTCCGGTGGATGGCCCAGCTCGGCGACTACGCGGCGGCCGAGCGCGACGGCGCGCTCTTCCTCGCCCAGTACGCCGACGCCCGCGTCGAGACGGACGCCGTCGCGCTGACCGTCGAGACGGCCTACCCGTGGGACGGCGACGTCCGGATCACGATCGAGCGGGCCCCGGCGCACCCGTACGCGCTCAAGCTGCGGATTCCGGCCTGGGCGCGCGGCGTGACGCTGGACGGCGAGCCGGTCACGGCCGAGGACGGCTGGCTGACCGTCGAGCGCCGGTGGGCGGAGGGCGACGTCCTGCGCCTGGCGCTGCCGATGCCGGTACGCGCGCACGGGGTGCACCCGTACGTGGACGCGGCCCGCGGCGCGGTGGCCGTCGCCCGCGGGCCGCTGGTCTACTGCGTCGAGCAGCAGGACGTCCCGGCCGATGTGGACGACCTCGTGCTCTCGCCGGCCGACATTGTTAGCGCGAACATCTCCGGCGCGAAGATCTCCGGCGCGAACATCTCCGGCGCGAAGATCTCCGAGGAGCCGGCAGGCGCCGTCGTTCTCCGGGTCCCGGCGAGCGTCGTCACCCCCGCGTCCGCGGAGCTCTACCCCGAGCTCGGCACGGACGCCGGCACCAGCGGGACGGCGGACGTCTCCGCCGCCCTCCTCCCCTACTTCCTGTGGGGCAATCGCAGGCCCGAGGCCATGCGCGTGTGGATCAGGACACAGTGACGGCGGCCCCCCGGCGTCGCTTCGGTAAACGGAAAGCCAGCTCGAAAGAAGGCACAATGAGGAGATCGGCCACGCTCGCCAGCGTCGCGGTGCTCACCACGTTGGCAGTCACGGCATGTGGCGGCGGAGGCGGGGAGAAGAACGCGTCCGCCTCCGGTGACGGGGCCCCGGCCGCCACCTCCGGCGGCACCGTCCACGTCCTGCAGACCGCCGACTTCTCCCACCTGGACCCCGCCCGGGGCTGGGACGGCGGGGTCAACAACTTCTACCGGCTCATCTACCGGGGTCTGACGACGTTCGGCGCGGGCCCGGGCACCGAGGGCACGAAGGTGGTCCCCGACCTCGCCACCAGCACGGGCACCCCGTCCGACGACAACAAGACGTGGACGTTCACCCTCAAGGACGACATCTTCTTCGAGGACGGCAAGCCGATCACCAGCGAGGCGGTGAAGTTCGGCTTCGAGCGCGCCTGGGACCCGGAGGCCGGCATCGGCTCCCCCTACGCGAAGCTGCTCATCGACGCGCCCAAGGACTACAAGGGCCCGTACGTCTCGGGAGACCTGGACACGATCGAGACCCCGGACCCCAAGACGGTCGTCTTCCACCTGAAGAAGCCGTTCGCCGACTTCGCCAGCGCGCTCGTGCAGCCCAACTTCGTGCCGTTCCCCAAGGGCACGGGCGCGGCCGCCGCGTTCGACGCCAAGCCGATCGCGTCGGGTCCGTACAAGGTGGAGAGCTACCAGCGTGGCTCGAAGCTGAAGCTGGTGCGCAACCCGCACTGGAAGGCCGCGACGGACACGGTTCGCGCCGCCAAGCCGGACGCGTTCGAGTTCAGCTTCGGGATCGACGGCGCGACCATCGACGAGCGCATGCTCGCCGGGCAGGGCGCGGACGCCAGCGCGATCGCGGGCGCGATCCAGCCGGCCACCGTGGCCCGCATCCAGGACCCGCGCTACAAGGCGCGCACGCTGTCCGGCTACATGGGCTGCACCACGTACATGAGCCTGAACACCACCAAGAAGCCGCTCGACGACGTGCGGGTCCGCCAGGCGATCAACTACGCGATCAACAAGGACAACGTGGTCGCCGGTGACGGCGGCACGACGCTGGCCACCAAGGGCGGAGCGATCCAGCCGCCGACGATCGTCGGCCGGCTGGACTACGACCCGTACCCGACGGACCCGGCCAAGGCGAAGCAGCTGCTGGCCGAGGCGGGCCAGGACAAGGGCTTCGACCTGACCCTGGACGTGCGCCCGGTGCCGCGCCAGCAGGGCATGGCGGTCGCCATCCAGGAGTCGCTGAAGCCGCTGGGCGTCAACGTCAAGATCAACAACATGGACACGTCCACCTTCTACGAGGTGATCGGCACGCCCGCCCGCCAGCACGACGCCGCCCTCACCGGCTGGTGCCCGGACTGGTCGTCCGGCGCCACCTTCCTGCCTCCGCTGTTCGACGGCCGCAACATCTTCGACAAGGGCAACAGCAACCTCGCCCAGATCGACGACGAGGCCATCAACAAGAAGATCGACGAGATCGCCGCGATGACCGACGTCAACGCCGCCAACGCGGCCTACGGCGAGCTCGACAAGCAGATCATGGAGAAGGCGCCGATCGTGCCCCTGCTCTACGAGAAGAACGTGACGGTCATCGGCGAGAACATCGCGGGTGCCTACCTCAACGACTCGTACTCCGCCGGGATCGACCTGGTCTCGGTCGGGCTCAAGGACCCGAGCAAGTAGGACGGCCATGACCATCGCCGCAACCTCGCACGACGCGATGGCGGACCCCCTGGCGGGCGCGGGCACCGCGCCCGCCACGGAGGGGCGCCGGATCGCGGGCGCCCTGCTGCGCGACCGGGGCGCCGTCCTCAGCACGGCGTTCCTCGTCCTGGTCGTGCTGATGGCGATCTGCGCGCCGCTGATCTCCGCCGTCACCGGGCACGGGCCGAACGACTTCGACCCCGCCGCCGTGGACACCAACCTCGGCGGGCTGCCGCGCGGCTCGTTCGGCGGTGTCAGCGCCGACCACCTGCTCGGGGTGGAGCCGCAGAACGGCCGCGACATCCTGGCCCGCATCGCCTACGGCGCCCGCGTGTCGTTCCTGATCGCGATCTCGGCGACCGTGCTGACCACCCTGCTCGGCGTGGTGTTCGGCCTGCTGGCCGGGTTCTACCAGGGCTGGGTGGACCAGGCGATCTCGCGCGTCATGGACTTCCTGATGGCCTTCCCCGCGCTGATCTTCATGATCGCGATCCTGTCGTCCCTGCCGACGGGCAACCGCTCGGTCCTGCTGGTCACGGTGATCACCGTGTTCGGCTGGCCGTACCTGGCGCGGGTGGTGCGCGGACAGACGCTCACGCTGGTGAACCGGGAGTTCGTCGAGGCCGCCCGCGCCTCCGGCGCGTCCACCCGGGCCATCGTGTTCAAGGAGATCCTGCCGAACCTCCGCAACTCCCTCATCGTCATGACGACCCTGGCCGTCCCCGGCTACATCGGCACCGAGGCCGGCCTGTCGTTCCTCGGGGTCGGCGTCACCCCGCCGACTCCCTCGTGGGGCCAGATGATCTCCAGTGCGGTGAGCTGGTACGCGACCGACCCGATGTACTTCGCGGTGCCCGGACTCTTCCTCTTCCTCACGGTGCTCTCGCTGACCGTGCTCGGGGACCGGGTCCGCGCCGCCACCGACGCGGGGGAGGCGTCCTGATGGCCCGCTACGTCGCCGGCCGGATCGCCGGGCTCGTCGTCCTGCTCTTCCTGGTCTGCCTGTTCACGTACCTGATCTTCTTCAAGCTGTCGCCGGACCCGGCGCTGATGATCTGCGGCAAGACCTGCACCCCCGACCGCGTCGCGCAGATCCGCACCTCGCTGGGGCTCGACCAGCCGTTCGTCACGCAGTTCTGGGACTACGTGAGCGGGATCGTCGCCGGCCGCGACTACGGCAGCGGGGCGAACCTCATCCACTGCCCGGCGCCCTGCCTCGGCTACTCCTTCCAGAGCAGCCAGTCGGTCACGCAGATGATCGTGGACCGGCTCCCGGTCAGCGCCACGGTCGCGGTGGGCGCGGCGGTCCTCTGGCTGATCGTCGGCATCGCCGCCGGCCTGCTGAGCGCGGTCAAGGAGGGCTCCTGGTGGGACCGGGCCGCCATGGGCCTCGCCCTCGGCGGCGCCAGCATTCCCAACTACGTGCTCGCGCTGACCCTGCAGTACGTCCTCGTGGTCAAGCTGCAGATCCTGCCGTTCCCCTCGGCCGTGCCGTTCTCGGACGACCCGGTCCTGTGGTTCCAGTCGTACCTCATGCCGTGGCTGGTGCTCGCCACCGGTTACGCCTGCCTGTACGCCCGCCTGACCAGGGCGAACGTGATCGACGCGCTGGCGCAGAACTTCATGCGCACCGCCCGGTCCAAGGGCATGAGCCCGGTGCTCACCATGCGCCGGCACGCGCTGCGGCCCGCGCTGACCCCGATCGTCACCATCTTCGGCATGGACTTCGCCGCGCTCATGGGCGGCGCGCTGATCACCGAGACCGTCTTCGGCCTCAACGGCATCGGCAAGATGGCGGCCGACTCGATCGCCAAGAACGACCAGCCGGTGATCATGGCGGTCACCCTCCTGGCGGCGTTCTTCGTGATGGCCGGCAACGTCGTGGTCGACCTGCTCTACACCGGTCTCGACCCGAGAGTGAGGGTGTCATGAGCGAGCTGCTCGTCGTCGAGGACCTCACGGTGACCTTCCCGACCACGCGCGGCCCCGTGGACGTGGTCAAGGACGTGTCGTTCACGGTGGGGCGGAACGAGACCGTCGGCATCGTGGGCGAGTCCGGCTCCGGCAAGTCGATGACCAGCCTGGCCGTCATGGGCCTGCTGCCGTCCGGGGCGCTCACGCGGGGCAGCATCCGGCTGGACGGCGTCGAGCTGCTGGGCCGGACGGACAGGGAGATGCGCCGTATCCGGGGCGAACAGGCTTCGATGATCTTCCAGGACCCGCTGTCGTCCCTGAATCCCTACTACACGGTCGGCCTGCAGATCGAGGAGATGTACCGGGCCCACCGGAAGAGCTCGCAGCGGGCGGCCAGGAAGGTCGCCGTCGAGGCTCTGACGCAGGTGGGCATCCCCGAGCCCGAGCGGCGGGCCGGTTACTACCCCCACCAGTTCTCCGGCGGGCAGCGGCAGCGCATCATGATCGCGATGGCGCTGGTCTGCTCGCCCGCGCTGCTCATCGCGGACGAGCCGACCACCGCCCTGGACGTGACCGTGCAGGCGCAGATCCTGCGCCTGCTGGCCGGCCTCCAGCAGGAGACCGGCACCGGCATGGTGTTCGTCACCCACGACCTGGCCGTGATCAGCTCGATCGCCACCCGCGTGCTGGTCATGTGCCGTGGTGAGCAGGTCGAGTACGGCGACGCCGAGCAGGTCTTCTCCGCGCCCCGGCACGACTACACGCGGATGCTGCTGGAGAGCATCCCGCGCATCGACGACGAGGTGGTCCTGTGAGTGACGTGCTGCTCCGCGCCCGCGACCTGACCAAGCGGTTCGCGGTGCGCGGACCGTACCGGCGCAGGACCGAGTTCACCGCGGTGGACGAGGTCAGCTTCGACGTGCGGCTCGGGGAGACCCTCGCCGTCGTCGGCGAGTCCGGGTGCGGCAAGTCGACCAGCGCGCGGATCGTCGCCAAGCTGATGGAGCCGACCTCCGGCACTCTGGAGTTCGAGGGCGAGGACATCACCCGCGCCACCGGCGCCCGGCTCGCCCGCTACCGCGCCGACGTGCAGGTCGTCTTCCAGGACCCGTTCTCCTCGCTCAACCCCCGGCACACCGTGGAGCGCATCCTCATGGCGCCGCTGGACTACCAGGGCATCGCCCCGAAGGGCGGCCGCCGGGCGTACACCAGGGAGCTGATGGAGCGGGTCGGCCTCAACCCCGACCACGCGCAGCGCTACCCCGCCCAGTTCTCCGGCGGGCAGGCGCAGCGGATCGGCATCGCGCGGGCGCTGGCCGTCAACCCCAAGCTGGTGATCTGCGACGAGGCCGTGTCCGCCCTGGACGTCTCCGTCCAGGCCCAGGTCATCGAGCTGCTGCGGCGGCTGCAGCGGGAGAGCGGGTTCAGCTACATCTTCATCGCCCACGACCTGGCCGTGGTCCGGCAGCTCGCGCAGCGGGTGGCCGTCATGAACAAGGGCAAGATCGTGGAGGAGGGTCCCTGCGAGGAGGTCTTCCGGTCTCCGCGTGACGAGTACACCCGAACGTTGCTGGCCGCGATCCCCCGGATCAACCCCGAATGGGACCGCAGAAGGAGGGCCGCCCAGTGAGCGTCACCGCCACGTACACCATCCCGGGCATGCTCGTGCGCGACCACGTCACGCCCGTGCCGCTCGACTGGTCCGACCCGGCGCGCGGCCGGATCGACCTCTTCTTCCGCGAGCTCGTCGACCCGGGACGGGCCCGCGAGGACCTGCCGTGTCTGGTCTACCTGCAGGGCGGCCCCGGCGGGAAGGGACCGCGCCCGCTCAACGCCGACGGGTGGATCGGCCAGGCCCTGAAGACGCACCGGGTCATCGTGATGGACCAGCGCGGCACCGGCCGCAGCAGCCGGATCGACGGCCGCCGGATGAGCGCGTTCGCGACCGCCGAGGAGGGCGCCGAGTTCCTCGCGTGCTTCCGCGCCGACGCGATCGTGGCCGACCACGAGCACGTGCGCAGGACGTTCTTCGGCGGCCGGCGCTGGAGCACGATCGGGCAGTCGTACGGCGGCTTCCTCACGCTGACGTACCTGTCGGTGGCGCCGGAGGCGCTCAGCTCGTGCCGCGTCACGGGCGGCCTGGCCGGCCTCGACCCGTCGGCGGCCGAGGTCTACCGGCGCACGTACCCGCGGGTCGAGGCCAAGAACAAGGAGTTCTACCGGCGCTACCCGCAGCACATCGAGCAGGTGGGCCGCATCGCCGACCGGCTGGCGGGCGGCGACGTGCTGCTGCCCGACGGCGACGTGCTCACGGTCCGGCGGCTCCAGTCGCTCGGCATCGACTTCGGCATGAAGCCCGGCTACGAGCGCATGCACTACCTGCTCGACGAGGCGTTCAACGGGGACGAGCTGTCGGCGGTGTTCCTGCACCAGGTGCTGGCACGCAGCTCCTACAGCGACAACCCGCTGTTCGCGGCGCTGCAGGAGAGCATCTACGGCCACGGCGCGGGCGCGACCGCGTGGGCGGCGCAGGAGGAGCGGGCCCGGCATCCGCAGTTCGCGGAGGAGGCCAGGCCGCTGCTGTTCACCGGCGAGATGATCTACCCCTGGATGTTCGAGGAGATCGCCGAGCTGCGACCGTTCCGGGGCGCCGTCGAGGCGATGGCCGCCCGCGAGGAGTGGCCCCCGCTGTACGACCTCGACCGGCTGGCCGCCAACGAGGTCCCCGTCGCCGCCGCCGTCTACTACGACGACATATACGTGGACGCCGGCCTGCAACTGGACACCGCCTCCCGGGTGGGGAACACCCGGTGCTGGGTCACCAACGAGTACGAGCACGACGGCATCAGCGACCCCAGGGTCTTCGACCGGCTGGGCGAGCTGATCCGCGACATGGGAGGAGAGATCATCGGTGCGTGAAGGCAGGCCCCCCAAGCTTTCCGAGATCCCCGCGTTCACCGCGTACATGAACACCGGCTGGGCCACGCCCGACCGGACCCCGCCGGTCGTGCCGGGCGCGGCCCGGGCGGCGGCGGCCCACCGGGCCAGGCTGGCCGAGGCGCTCCCCGGCCGGACCGTCGTGCTGGGCGCGGGCGAGGCGCCGACCCGCAGCAACGACACGGCCTACGACTTCCGGCCGGACAGCGACTTCTTCTGGCTGACGGGCTGCGCGGTGGAGAACGCCGTCGTGGTGCTGCGCGGCGCCGACGCCACCCTCTACCTGCCGCCGCCCGCCTACCCGGGCGAGCCCGGGTTCTGGACGGACGCCAGGTACGGCGAGCTCTGGGTGGGGGCCGCGCCGGGCCTGGAGGACTGGGCGGCGGCGCTGGAGGTCCCGGTCCGGCCGCTGGCCGAGCTCGCGGAGCTCGGCGTGGACCCGGCCGCGCCCCTGGACGAGGAGGTCGGCCGGACGCTGGCCGAGCTGCGCATGTTCAAGGACGACTGGGAGATCGGCCAGCTCCGCGAGGCGGTGGACCGTACGGTCGAGGGCTTCGCCGCCGTCGTCCGCGAGATCCCCGCCGCGGTGGCCGGGCCCGGCGAGCGGTGGCTCCAGGGCACGTTCGACCGTTACGCCCGCGCCTACGGCAACGGCCCCGGCTACGCCTCGATCGTGGGCAGCGGCCGGCACGCGCCGACGCTGCACTGGGTGCGCTGCGACGGCCCGGTGCTGCCGGACGAGCTGGTCCTCCTGGACATGGGCGTGGAGACCCACGCGTACTACACGGCCGACGTGACGAGGACGTTCCCCGCGTCGGGGACTTTCTCCCCGGCGCAGCGGCAGGCACACGACCTGGTGGAGCGGGCGCACCGGGCCGGCCTCGCGGCGGTGGGCCCGGGCCGGCGCTTCACGGACTTCCACCACGCGGCCATGGAGGTCATCGCGCACGGCCTGGCCGACTGGGGACTGCTGCCTGTCTCGGTGGACGAGGCGCTGTCCGACACCGGGCAGCACCACCGCCGCTACCTGGTGTGCGGCATCGGCCACCACCTGGGCCTGGACGTGCACGACTGCGCCAGGGCGCCCGAGGAGTCCTACCACGGCGCCGTCATGGCGCCCGGCATGGTGCTCACCGTGGAGCCCGGACTGTACTTCCACGCGCACGACCTGACCGTGCCCCCGGAGCTGCGCGGGATCGGCGTCCGCATCGAGGACGACCTCCTGGTCACCGCCGAGGGCGCCGAGGTCCTGTCCGCCGCGCTGCCCCTCGACGCACCTGGGCTGGAGAAATGGATGGCCGCCGTGTAGTCAGCCATGTAGTCGATGTGACATTGCACCAGTAATCTCGGACACCCTGACAGAGGAGACCTCAGCATGACCACCGCCGCCACGCCCTGGCGCGGCATCCACGTCGCGTCGGCCCTGCCCTTCAACGACGACCTGTCCGTCGACTACGACGCGTTCGCCGACCACGTGCGCTTCCTCGCCGCGGGCGGCTGCGACGGCGTGACGCCCAACGGGTCGCTGGGCGAGTACCAGACGCTCACCCCGGAGGAGCGGGCCCGCGTCGTCGAGACGGCCGTCCAGGCCGCCCCCGCCGGGTTCGGCGTCATGCCGGGCGTCGCCGCCTACGGCGCGCAGGAGGCCCGCCGCTGGGCCGAGCAGGCGGCCGAGGCCGGAGCCGCGTCCGTGCTCCTGCTCCCGCCGAACGCCTACCGCGCGGAGCGGGAGGCCGTGGTCCAGCACTACCGCGAGGTGGCCAAGGCCGGGCTGCCCGTCGTCGCCTACAACAACCCGATCGACACCAAGGTGGACCTGACCCCGGACCTGCTCGCCGAGCTGTTCGGCGAGGGGCTCATCGTCGGGGTCAAGGAGTTCACCGGCGACGTGCGCAGGGCGTACCAGATCGCCGAGCTGGCGCCCGGTCTGGACCTGCTCATCGGCGCCGACGACGTGCTGCTCGAACTGGGCATCGCCGGAGCGGTAGGCTGGATCGCCGGCTACCCGAACATGATTCCCGAGGCCACGGTCCGCCTCTACAAGCTGGCCACCTCGGGCGACCCGGCCGACCTCGCGGAGGCGTCGCGGATCTACCGCGACCTGCACCCGCTGCTGCGCTGGGACTCCCGGACCGAGTTCGTCCAGTCGATCAAGCTGTCGATGGACCTCGCGGGGCTCAAGGGCGGCGCCTGCCGGCCGCCGCGCCTGCCGCTCTCGCCCGAGCTGACCGCCCGCATCACCGCCGACACCGAAGCCGTCATCCGCAAGGGTTACAAGTGAGATCACGCCGCACTTTCCACGCCGTCGACTCCCACACCGAGGGCATGCCCACCCGGGTGATCGTCGGCGGCGTGGGCGTCATCCCCGGCGCCACCATGGCCGAGCGCCGGCAGTGGTTCATGGACAACAGCGACGACGTCCGGACGCTGCTCATGTACGAGCCGCGCGGCCACTCCGCGATGAGCGGCGCGATCCTGCAGCCGCCGACCCGTCCCGACGCCGACTACGGCGTGCTGTTCATCGAGGTCTCCGGGCTGCTGCCGATGTGCGGGCACGGCACCATCGGCGTCGCCACCGTCCTCGTGGAGACCGGGATGGTGCCCGTGGTGGAGCCGGTGACCACGATCAGGCTCGACACGCCCGCCGGGCTCGTGGTCGCGTCCGTGGCGGTCGAGGACGGTGCGGCGACCTCGGTCACGATCGAGAACGTTCCCTCGTTCTCGTACGCGCTGGACCAGAAGGTCGAGGTGCCCGGCTTCGGCGAGGTGGGCTACGACCTCGCCTTCGGCGGCAACTTCTACGCCGTCGTCGAGCTGGCGGAGCTCGGGCTGCCCTTCGACCGCTCGCGCGCCGGCGACCTGCTGAGCGCGGGGCTCGCCATCATGGACGCCGTCAACGAGCACGACCGCCCCGTCCACCCCGAACGCGCCGACATCAACGGGTGCCACCACGTCTACCTGAAGGCGCCCGGCTCGACCGCCAAGCTGTCGCGGCACGCCATGGCCATCCACCCCGGCTGGTTCGACCGCTCGCCGTGCGGCACCGGGACGAGCGCCCGGATGGCGCAGCTCCACGCCCGCGGCGAGCTGGCGATCGGGGAGGACTTCGTGAACGAGTCCTTCATCGGCACGCGTTTCACCGGGCGGCTGCTCGGCGAGACGACGGTGGGCGCGCTCCCCGCGGTGCTGCCGTCGATCACCGGCCGCGCCTGGGTCACCGGCACCTCGCAGTTCCACCTGGACCCCACCGACCCGTTCCCCGCGGGGTTCCTGCTGTGAGCCTCTCACCGGTCCCGGAGCTGCCCGAGATCGGTCCCAGGGAGAACCTGCGCGACCGGATCAGGGCCGCCCTGCGCGCCGCCATCATCTCCGGCGAGCTGGAGCCCGGCGTCGTGTACTCGGCGCCGGCGCTCGGCACCCAGTTCGGCGTCTCGGCCACGCCCGTGCGCGAGGCCATGCTGGACCTGGTGAAGGAGGGCCTGGTCGTCCCGCAGCCGAACAAGGGTTTCCGGGTCACGGTGGTGTCCGAGGAGGACCTCGACAACCTGGCCGCCGTACGGCTGCTGATCGAGCCGCCGGCCGTGCGGGAGAGCGTGGCCGTGATCCCGGAGGAGGACTTCCCCGAGCTGCGGCGGCTGGCCCAGGCCATCGTCGACGCCGCCGAGGGGGGCGACCTCGTCGGGTACGTCGAGGCGGACCACGTCTTCCACCTGACCCTGCTCGGGTACAGCCGCAACCGGTTCCTGGTGGACGTCGTGTCCAACCTGCGCTCCCAGACGCGGCTGCTCGGCCTGACCCCGCTGCTGCAGAGCGGCAGGCTGGCCCGCTCGGCCGCCGAGCACCACGAGCTGCTCGACCTCGTCCAGGCCCGCGACCCCGTCGGAGCCGAGCTCCTGATGCACCGCCACATCGGCCATGTGCGCGGTCTGTGGGCGGGTGGCGCCAAGGGGGCGACATGAGCGCCCGCGGCGCCGGCGGCGCCGACCTGGTCGTGGTCGGCGCCGGCGTGGTGGGGGCGGCGAGCGCGTACTTCGCGTCGCTCGCCGGCCTGCGGGTGGTCGTCGTCGAGCGCGGACCCATCGCCGGAGGGACCTCCAGCGCCGGCGAGGGCAACCTGCTCGTCTCCGACAAGGAGGCCGGTCCCGAGCTGGACCTGGCCCTGTACTCGCAGCGGGTGTGGCGTGAGGATCTGGCCGAGCACGCCGGGCTGTGGGAGTTCGAGGCCAAGGGCGGCCTGGTCGTCGCGGGCTCGGAGGCGAGCGTGGCGTCGCTGCGCGAGCTGGGCGCCCACCAGCGCCGGCACGGCGTCGAGGTCCGCGACGTCGGGCGGGACGAGCTGCCCGACTACGAGCCGCACCTGTCGCCGGAGCTCGCCGGGGCGGCCTTCTACCCGCAGGACGCCCAGGTCCAGCCGATGCTGGTGGTCGCCCATCTGCTCCGGCTGGCCCGGGGGCTCGGCGCGGAGGTGCGTACCCGTACCGAGGTGACGGGTTTCCTGCGCGACGGCGACCGGGTGACGGGCGTGCGCACGACCGGCGGCGACATCCCCGCCGGAGCGGTGCTCAACGCGGCGGGCACGTGGGCGGGCGGCCTGGCGGGACTCGCCGGGGTGTCCCTGCCGGTGCTGCCCCGGCGCGGGTTCGTGCTGGTCACCCAGCCCATGCCGCCCCGCACGATCCGGCACAAGGTCTACGCCGCCGAGTACGTGGGCGACGTGGCCAGCTCCGACGCGGCCCTGCAGACCTCGCCCGTCGTGGAGGGCACCGACAGCGGCACGATCCTCATCGGCGCCTCCCGGGAGCGCGTCGGCTTCGACCGCACGCCGTCCGTCGAGGCGATCGCCGCCCTGGCCGCCAAGGCGATCGCGCTGTTCCCGATGCTGCGCGAGGTCCGCGCCATGCGCACCTACCTGGGCTTCCGGCCCTACTGCCCGGACCACCTGCCGGTCATCGGCCCCGACCCGCGCGCGCCCGGCCTGTGGCACGCCTGCGGCCACGAGGGCGCCGGCATCGGCCTGTCCGCGGGCACCGGCAAGCTCGTCGCCCAGGCCCTCACGGGGCGAAGCCCGGACCTGGACCTCAAGCCGTTCGCCCCCGACCGCTTCCCCGACATGGAAGAAGTGCTCCCGTGACCCACCGGATGACCTTCCGCGGCGCCGCCGTTCCCGCGGAGCCCGGTCAGAGCGTCGGCGCCGCCCTGGTCGCGGCCGGCATCCTCGACTGGCGCGTCACCCGTAAGGCGGGCCGGCCGCGCGGCCTGTTCTGCGGCATCGGCGTCTGCTTCGACTGCCTGATCACCATCGACGGCGTTTCGGACCGCCGGGCCTGCCTCGTCCCGGCCGCCGACGGCATGCGCCTCGGCGACGACCCGCACGAGGCTTCGGGAGGGGGCGGCCATGACGGACACGCATGACGTCGCCGTGGTCGGGGCCGGCCCGGCCGGGCTCGCCGCCGCCGTCGCGGCCGCCGAGGCCGGCCTCCGGGTCGCCGTCGTGGACGGCGCCGGACAGCCCGGCGGCCAGTTCTGGCGGCACTACGACGAGAGGCACGCCCGGCCCGGCGACCGCGCCGGCCACCACGGCTGGCCGCTGTTCGTCAGGCTCCGCGACCGCCTGTACGCCCTCGGCGCCGCCGGCCGGATCCGCTACCTGCCCGGCCGCCAGGTCTACCTCGTCACGCGGGACGAGACGGGCGCGTTCACCCTACGCACCACGCCGTCCGCCTCCCTCGGGGAGTCCGGAAGGGAGTCCGGAAGGGAGTCCGGAAGGGAGTCCGGAGCGGACGGGGCCGGTGACGTCGTCGCGCGCGCGCTCGTCCTCTGCACGGGGGGATACGACCGGCAACTGCCCGTCCCCGGCTGGGACCTGCCGGGCGTGATGACGGCCGGGGGAGTGCAGGCCCTGCTCAAGGGGCATCGCACGCTCGCGGGCGGCCGGGCCGTGGTCGCCGGCACCGGGCCGTTCCTGCTCCCGGTGGCCACCGGGCTCGCGCAGGCCGGGGCGTCCGTGGTGGCCGTCGCCGAGGCCAACGGCACGCTCGGCTGGCTGCGCGACCCCGTGGGGGCCGCCTCCGTCCCCGGCAAGGCCGTCGAGGCGCTGCAGTACGCCGCGCTCCTGGCCCGCCACCGCATCCCGTACCGCACCAGGACCGTCGTGAGCCGCATCCTCGGGGAGGACAGGGTCGAGGCGGTCCGGCTGACCGGGGTCGACCGGGACGGCCGCCCGGCCGGCCCGGTCAGGGAGGTCGCCGCCGACCTCGTCGCCCTCGGCTGGGGCTTCACCCCCTCCCTCGAACTGGCGCTCATGCTGGGCGCCGGCACGAGGAAGGACGTCGACGGCTCCCTCGTCGTGACCGTGGACGCCTTCCAGCGCAGCAGCGTCGAGGGCGTGTACGTCGCGGGAGAGGCGACCGGGGTGGGCGGCGCGGTGCTGGCCACGCAGGAGGGCCGCCTGAGCGGTCTCGCCGTCGCCCGCTCGCTCGGCCACCCGGTCAGTCCCGCCGTGATGACCCGGCTGCGCGGGGTGATCGGACGCGGGCGGCGGTTCGCCGCGGCCATGCACCGGACGTACCCCGTACCGCGTGCCTGGACGGAGTGGCTGCGGGACGAGACGCTCGTCTGCCGCTGCGAGGAGGTCTCCTACGGCGACCTGCGACGGGCGCACGACGACCTCGGCGCGGACGACCCGCGCACCCTGAAGATGCTGGCCAGGCCCGGTATGGGCTGGTGCCAGGGACGGGTGTGCGGCTTCGCGACCGCGGGCGTCGCGGCCTGCCTGAGCCGCCGCGAGACCACGGCCGAGGACCTGCGCCCGCTGTCCACCCGCAGCCTGGCGGCGCCCGTGACCCTGGGCGAGCTGGCCGCCCTCGACCGGCACCCGACCGTCAGTGACCCCACCGAAGAAAGAGGATGAGATGGCGAACGCCGTGCTGAGCGTCGATCCGCGTACCGGGGAGACCCGCGAGCGCGTCGCGACGGAGTCGACGCCGTCGGACGTCGACCGGGCGGTGCGGGCCGCGGCCGCCGCCACGGAGGCCCTCGCGGACCGCTCGGTGCGCGCCGACCTGCTCCGCACGGCCGCCGCGCTGCTGGAGGAGGGCGGCGAGGAGATCATCGCGACCGCCGACGCGGAGTCCGCGCTGGGCCGGGTACGGCTGACGGGCGAGCTGGCGCGCACGTGCTACCAGCTGCGGGCCTTCGCCGACGTGGCGGAGTCCGGCGCCTACCTGGACGTGATCATCGACCACGCGGACCCGGGAGCCCGGCCGGCGCCCCGGCCGGACCTGCGGCGTTACAAGGTGCCGCTGGGCGTGGTCGCGGTCTTCTCGGCGAGCAACTTCCCCCTGGCCTTCAGCGTGCCCGGCGGCGACACCGCGAGCGCGCTGGCCGCGGGCTGCCCGGTCGTGGTCAAGGCGCACCCCGACCACCCGGCCACCAGCGTCCTGTGCGCCCGTGCCCTGCGCGCGGCGGCGGTCAAGGTCGGGCTGCCGGAGGACGTGGTCGGACTGGTCCACGGCTTCGAGGCGGGTCCCGAGCTGGTACGCCATCCGCTGACGGCGGCGGTGGGCTTCACCGGGTCGGTGCGCGGGGGCCGGGCCCTGTACGACATCGCCTGCGCCCGGCCCCGGCCGATCCCGTTCCACGGCGAGCTGGGCAGCCTCAACCCGGTGGTGGTGACGGAGCGCGCCGCCGAGACCCGGGCCGCGGAGATCGGCGCGGGGCTGGCCGCCTCCTACACCCAGGGGCTCGGCCAGTTCTGCGTCAAGCCCGGCCTCGTGCTCCTGCCCGAGGGCCCGGCGGGCGACGCCGTCGTCGAGGCGGCCGTCTCGGCCACGGTGCCCTCCGGGCCGCTGCTCGACCCGCGCATGCGGGAGGCGTTCCTGGCCGGGGTGCGCGCCCGCGCCGAGCTTCCCGGCGTGCGCGAGGTTCTCGCGGCCGGCGAGGCGGGCGACGGCGACGCGCCGCTCGCGGTCCGGCCGGGCATGCTGACCGTGGCGGCGTCGGGCCTGGCGGCCGGCGGGGCGCACGGCGAGCTGCTGGAGGAGTGCTTCGGGCCCGTCACCGTCCTGGCCCGCTACGGGTCGCGGGCCGAGCGGGACGCGGTGCTGGACGCCCTGCCCGGCAATCTCACGGCGACGGCGCAGATCGCGGCCGACGAGAGCGGCGAGGCGGACGGCGGGGCGGCCGAGCTGGTGGCCCGGCTGACCGGGCTGGCCGGGCGTGTCGTCGTGAACGGCTGGCCCACGGGGGTGACGGTCGCCCCCGCCATGCAGCACGGCGGGCCGTACCCGGCCTCCACCAGCGGCTCCACCTCGGTGGGGAGTACCGCGATCGAGCGCTGGCTGCGGCCGGTGTGCTTCCAGGACACCCCGGAGGCCCTGCTGCCCCCGGAGCTGCGCGAGGCCAACCCGCTCGGCGTCCCCCGCACGGTGGACGGCGTTCCGCAGGCGCTGTAGCTGGGCGTCGTCCAGTCACACCGGGGGCCCTATACACCTAACCAAGCGCTTGTTACGCTCCGCCCATGGTGTCCACGATCGTCTGGGGTACCGGGAACGTGGGCCGGGCGGCCATCCGCGCCGTCGAGGCCCATCCGGCGCTGGAGCTCGCCGCCGTGCTCGTCCATGACCCCGGCAAGGCCGGCCGCGACGCGGGCGAGCTCGCCGGTCTCGGCCACGGGCTGGGGGTCACGGCGACGGACGACGTGGACGCGGTGCTCGCCACCCGTCCCCGCGCCGTGGTCTACGCGGCGTCCGGCGAGATCCGCCCCGACGAGGCGCTGGCCGACGTCATCCGGGCGATCCGGGGCGGGGCGGTGGTCGTCACCCCCTCGCTGTACGCGCTCTACGACCAGCGCAACGCGCCGCCAGAGACGCGGCTGAACGTGCTGAGGGCCGTGGCGGAGGGCGGCGGGTCGCTGTTCGTGTCCGGGGTCGATCCCGGGTGGGGGAACGACGTGCTGCCTCTCCTGATCAGCGGGCTGGCCACCACCGTGGACGCCATCCGCTGCCAGGAGATCTTCGACTACTCCGCCTACGACCAGGAGGACTCCGTCCGCTACCTGGTCGGGATGGGGCAGCCCATGGACTACGAGCCGCCCATGATCGCCCCGACCGTCCCGACCATGGTGTGGGGCGGGCAGGTACGGCTGATCGCCCGGGGCCTCGGGGTCCGGGTCGAGGAGATCCGCGAGAGCGTGGAGCGGCGCCCCCTCGGCGCCACCGTCGCCACGGAGGCCATGGGGGAGTTCAAGGCCGGCACGCAGGGCGCGGTGCGGTTCGAGGTCCAGGGAATCGTGGACGGCGAGCCGCGGATCGTGGTCGAGCACGTGACGCGGATCCACCCGTCCTGCGCCCCGGACTGGCCCGCGACGCCCGGCCGCGCGGGGGCGCACCGCGTGGTCATCGAGGGCAGACCGCGGATCGAGGTCACGGTCGAGGCGAGCGACGAGGGCGGCAACCCGGCCGCCGGCGGGAACGCCACCGCCGTCGGACGCCTGGTCAACGCCGTCGAGTGGCTGGCCGAGGCGGAGCCGGGACTGTACGACGCGCTCGACGTCCCCCTGCGCCCGGCGACGGGCAAGCTCGGAAGGAGCCGCTGGTGAGGGTCGACATTCCCGCGGGCAAGGACCCGATCACGTACGTGTGGGGCGAGCTGGTCCCCGGCATCGGGCCCGCCGCCTCCCACTTCTCCCTCGCCGTGTACGCCCACACGACCCTCGGGCTGCGCGAGTTCGAGGCCGCGCGGCTGCGGATCGCGCAGATCAACGGCTGCGCGTTCTGCCTCGACTGGCGTACCGAACGGGACGGGCAGAAGGTGGAGGACGAGTTCGCCGAGGCGGTGGCCGAGTGGCGCACCACCGCGGCCTTCGACGTGCGGACCCGGCTGGCGGCCGAGTACGCCGAGCGGTACGCCGTCGACCACCACGGCATCGACGACGAGTTCTGGGCGCGGATGACCGCGCACTACAGCCAGCTCCAGATCGTGGAGCTGAGCATGTGCATCGGATCGTGGCTGGCGTTCGGCCGGCTCAACCGGGTGCTGGGGCTGGACACCGTGTGCGTGCTGCCCACCGGTGGTCCCTCGCCGGCCGGTGACCGGTAGACGCATTCACCAGGCAGCGACTCAGGCGCGAGCAACCCCGTACAACTCCCTCAAGAGTGAGGAACGCCGCATGAGTGAGAAGACCTCCGGCATCTCGCGTCGTGGGTTCATCGCCGGGACCGGAACCCTGCTCGGGGTCGCCGCCCTCGCCGGCCGCGAGCCGGCGCAGGCCACGGCACAGGCGATCACCGGCCCGATCGCGAACGGGGCGAGCGTCTCGGCACTGGTCATCGGCACCGGGTACGGCGGGTCCGTCGCCGCCCTGCGCCTGGCCCAGGCCGGCGTGGACGTGCACATGATCGAGATGGGCATGGCCTGGGACACCCCGGGCTCCGACGGCAAGATCTTCTGCAGCACGCTGGAGCCGGACAACCGGTCGTACTGGCTGCGCACCAGGACCAAGGCGCCGCTCAACTACTTCCTCGGCTTCCCCATCGACCGGAACATCAGCCGCTACACCGGGGTCCTGGACGCCGAGGAGTTCAGCGGCATCACGGTCTACCAGGGCCGCGGGGTCGGCGGCGGCTCGCTCGTCAACGGCGGCATGGCGGTCACCCCCAAGCGCGAGAACTTCCCCGCCATCCTGCCCTCGGTCAGCCCCGACGAGATGTACGACGTCTACTACCCGCGCGCCAACGCCGGGCTCGGGGTCGGCACGGTGAACCCGGCCTGGTTCGACTCGACGGAGTGGTACCAGTTCTCGCGGGTCGGCCGCAAGCACGCCGAGCGCTCCGGGTTCCCGTTCGTCTTCGTCCCCGACGTGTACGACTGGAGCTACATGGAGGAGGAGGCGGCCGGCACCGCCACCAAGTCGGCCCTGGCCGGCGAGATCCTCTACGGCAACAACCACGGCAAGAAGTCGCTCCAGAAGACGTACCTCGCCCGGTCCAAGGCCACGGGGCGGGTCGCCATCTCGCCGCTGCACAAGGTCACCTCGGTGACCCCGGCGGCCGGGGGTCGCTACACGGTCGTCATCGAGCAGATCAACACCAACGGCGACACCACGGCCACCAAGACCGTGACCGCGGACCGGGTCTTCTTCGCGGCCGGCAGCGTCGGCACCAGCAAGCTGCTGGTCAAGCTGAAGGCCACCGGCGCGCTGCCCAACCTGAACGGCGAGGTCGGCAAGGGCTGGGGCGACAACGGCAACGTCATGTGCGGCCGCGCCAACCACCTCTGGGACCCGACCGGCTCCCACCAGTCGACCATCCCGTGCAGCGGCATCGACAACTGGGCCGCGGGCGGGGCGTTCGCCGAGATCGCGCCGCTTCCGACCGGGATCGAGACGTTCGCCTCGTTCTACCTGTCGATCACCAAGAACCCGAACCGCGCCCAGTTCACCTGGAACGCCGCGACGGGCGCGGTCGAGCTGAACTGGCAGACCGCCTGGAAGCAGCCGGCCATCGACATGGCCAAGACCATCTTCGACAAGATCAACTCCAAGGAGGGGACGATCTACCGGACCGACCTCTTCGGCACGTACAAGATCTGGGGCGACCACCTCACGTACCACCCGCTCGGGGGCGCGGTCCTCAACAGGGCCACCGACAACTACGGCCGCCTAACCGGTCACCCCGGTCTGTACGTGATCGACGGCTCGCTGATCCCGGGCAACACCAGCGTGAACCCGTTCGTCACGATCACGGCCCTCGCCGAGCGGAACATCGAGAAGATCATCGCCACCGACCTCTGAGAGCGCGACTCCGTCGTCGTCGATCAGTCGTCGATCACAGGAGCGTTGCGACGCCCGGAATCGGGGCTTCGGGGCGTGGAAGTTGGCGATACTGCGCTTCTGGGTGTCTACGCGAGGAGTTCTCATGCATCCGGCGGTGCCTGCCGTGACCCTGCGGCCGGTCCGGGGGATGGCGTCAGTGGCCGTGGTGACGCTGGCGGCGCACTCCCTGGTGAAGGTCGTGGGAGCCGGGATGAACGCGTGGCAGGCCGTGATCATCCAGCGGATGCTCGTCGACTCGGACTCCGTCCGGCCGCTGGAGGTGGACGTCAACGGCGCCCTGGCCATCGGGAACGGGGTCGCGGAGGTCGCGGTGTTCGTGCTGGCCGCCGGGGCGTTCCTGGTGTGGCTGCGCCGGGTGCGGGCGAACGCCGAGGCGCTGCTGCCGGGGCCGCACCGGCGGGCGAGGCCGTGGGTGATCATGGGCTGGTTCGTGCCGGTCGTCAATCTGTGGTTCCCCAAGCAGGTCGTCGAGGACGTGTGGAACGCCTCCAGGCCGGGCGCGCCCGCGGGACCCCTGCCGCTGGCGCGCCCCTCCGTGCTGGTCTGGGCCTGGTGGAGCGCCTTCCTGATCGGCGTCTGGGTGTTCGACGTGGTGGCCGTGCTGCTGTGGCGGTCGGACCTGGAGGCGCAGAGGGAGGCGGCGTGGGTGGACGTGGTCGGCTGCGCCTGGTGGACGGCCACGGCGGCGCTGGCGGCGTTCGTCATCATGAAGATCACCCGCTTCCAGGAAGATCGGCGCGACGCTTTGCCGGAACTTGGCCGGAATCTGTCCGTCAACTGATTGAGGGAGGCGATAGGGGGACCTATCGTCTCCTGGGTGATTTCAGGGGACACGAGCCAGCGGGAGATGATTCTCCGGGTCGCGACGAAACTGTTCGCCGGACTCGGGTACGACGGCACCTCCACCCGGCAGATAGCCGAGGCGGTGGGGTTGAACGTGGCCACCATCAGCTACCACGTCGGCAGCAAGCGCGAGCTGTACCTCGCGGTCATGGCCCGCGCCAACAACGCGCACCGCGCCATGCTGGAGACGGCGGTCGAGGACCTGGTGGCGGCCCCGCAGGAGGACAAGCTCCCCACGGCGCACCGGCTGATCGACCTCTACATCGACTTCTGCGTCGAGCACCCCGAGTTCCCCGCCCTGTGGACGCACCGGTGGCTCGCCGACGCCAGCGACGTCACCGGGCTCGAACCCGAGTACGTCCAGCCGCTGGCCCAGCTCGTCATCGACACCATCAAGGCCACCCTGGACGTGGACCCCGACGCGGACGTGGACTACACGGTCAACACGCTGATCTGGTGCTCCCACAGCTTCGTGCTGAGCGGGGTGTTCGACAAGGCCGGTGAGCGGCACGGCGCCGACGACCCGCGGGCGCTGCGCCGCTTCCGCGCGCACATGCACCACCTGCTCCACCGCGCCCTGGGCCTGCCCGGCGACCCTCCCTGAGCCGCCGCCGCGCTCGTTCTGCCGTCACCCGGGAAAGGCGGTTCGACCTGGGGGAACGGCATAGGAGGGGACGCGGCGGGAAGGGGCACTGTGGGCCGAACCCTGGTCAGGAGGATCGTCATGGTGTCTTCTCGCGGGATCTTCCGGCGCAAACCCGTGGAACAGATCGCCCAGGAGCACGAGGGTGAGCTGTCCCGGACGCTGGGACTGTGGCAGCTCACCGCCATCGGCGTCGGCGGCATCATCGGGGCCGGCATCTTCGCCCTGGCCGGGGCCGTCGCCAACCAGACGGCCGGACCGGCCGTCCTCGTCTCGTTCCTCATCGCGGGTGTCGCGAGCGCGGCGGCGGCCTTGTCCTACGCCGAGTTCGCCGGGCTCATCCCGAAGGCCGGGTCGGCCTACACGTACGGCTACGCGGTGCTCGGCGAGATCGTCGGCTGGTTCATCGGCTGGGACCTGCTGCTGGAGTACACCGCCATCGTCGCCGTCGTGGCCATCGGCATCTCCGGCTACTTCGGCTTCCTGGTCCTGCAGTTCGGCGTGCACCTGCCCGCCTGGATGCTCGGCGCGCCGGGCACGGGGAGCGGCCACGTGGTGGACCTGTTCGCGGTCGTCCTGTGCCTGTTGATCGCGTTCCTGCTCAACCTCGGCATCCGCGCCGCCGCCCGCTTCGAGACGATCGTGGTCGGCATCAAGGTGGCCGTGGTGCTGATGGTCATCGTGGTCGGCTTCTTCTTCATCAACACGGCCAACTACACGCCGTTCTTCCCGTTCGGGATCAGTGGGGCGATCACCGGCGCCGCGACCGTGTTCTTCGCCGTGTTCGGCTACGACGCGATGAGCACCGCCGCCGAGGAGTCCAAGGACGCGCGGCGGCACATGCCCAAGGCCATCATCTACTCGCTGATCATCTCCATGATCCTCTACGTGCTGGCGACGCTCGTGCTCACCGGCATGCAGAACTACAAGGAGATCGACCCCGAGAGCGGCTTCTCCTCGGCGTTCGCCTCGGTCGGGCTGTCGGGGCTGGCGTCGCTGATCGCGGTCGGGGCCATCATCGGCATCCTGACCGTCATGTTCACGTTCATGCTGGGCGTGACGCGCGTGTGGTTCTCGATGAGCCGCGACGGGCTGCTGCCGCAGTGGTTCGCCAAGCTGCACCCGGTGCGCCGGGTGCCGACCCGCGTCACCTGGATCGTGGGCGCCGCCTCCGCGCTGATCGCCGGGTTCCTCCCGATCCGGGAGGCGGCCGAGCTGACCAACATCGGGATCCTGCTCGCGTTCGTGGTGGTCTGCGTGGCGGTCATCGTGCTCCGGTACCGCCAGCCGGACCTGCCCAGGACGTTCCGGACGCCGGGCATGCCGTTCGTGCCGGCCATCGGGGTGGTCTTCTCGATCTGGCTGATCACGTTCCTGGACCCGCTGACGTGGCTGCGGTTCGCCGTCTGGTTCGTGATCGGGATGATCATCTACTTCGGCTACGGCCGCCGGCACTCCGCGCTGGAGTCACAGGCCGCCGGGGAGCGGTAGAGCACGAGTTGCCCGAACGGCCCGCGTGAGCGCACTGTCGCCGGTTAGTCTCACTGCGTGAGCAAGCTTGCGCGGGCCGTGGAGCTGAAGGCCGAGCTGATCCACTTCGCCACCTCGGGCCGGTTCGGCGCCGAGCTGGGCGCCGTGCTCGACCGCTTCTACGCCGGCGGGCCGCCGGCCGACGAGGCGGCCGCCTTCCTGCCGGTCGACTTCTTCGCCCACCAGCACGCGCTGCCCAGCGGCGACACGGTCGTGGACCGCTTCCTCGCCGAGACGCCGGGGCTCGACCGCACCGACGTGGAGCTGGTGGCGGGCTGGAAGATCGTGGTCGAGGGAGTGTTCGAGGTGCGGGCCGTGGACGAGGCGGCCGTGCTGCTGTTCAACCTCGTCGACGAGCTGGTCTACCGGGCCTTCTCCAACCTGGGCGAGGGGGCGTTCGGGGCGCTGGCGCCCGGCATGTTCGTCGTGGGGCGGCTGATCCCGCTCGGCGCCGACTGGCTGATCAGCGCGCCCCCGGCCGTGCACACCGCCGAGGCGCGGGGCACGCTCGTGGAGGTCGCCGCCCGGCTCGCGCTCGGCCACCCGGCGTGGGTCCTCCGCAACCCCGTCCTGCTCGCCCAGGCCAAGGAGACGCAGCGGGCGCAGCGGCGCTGCTTCACCGAGTACTTCGGGGCCGACCTGATCGTGCTGCCCGGCGTCGACCTCGCCGACCTGGTCCGGGGCTACCTCGCCCACCAGGCGGCGCGGCTCGGCGGTCCGCCGTCCGGGGAGTTCGAGCCGCCCGAGCACCTGGTCGCGGCGCGCACGGTCGGCCTGATCTTCGACGAGGCGGCAGGGCTGGGGTATTACGCGGAGTTCGGGATGCTGGAGGAATTGTTCAACGATCCTCCGCTCGTCGTCCGGGCCGCGTACCGCGATCTGCTGTCCGCCTATCTCCGGGGCGACGCCGTCTCCCCGGTGCCGCTCCTGCGCCTGGCCGAGCGTGACCCGGCCAGGGCGAGCGAGGTGTTCGCCGGGCTGCTCGGGCGCAAGGGGTTCGACTGGGAGCGCAGCGGCGAGCTGCTGCTGCGGGCGCACAAGCCGGGACACTACGCCGGGCCGCCGCTGCCCACGGTCACCCCGGTGACCGCCGCGATCGCCGAGCACCTGGGCCTGTCCGCACAGACCTGACCCGGGGTGTTCAGTCCCGGTCCTGGGCGGCGGTGACGCGGTCGTGGAAGGGGCGGCGGCGCAGCGCCTCCACCGTGGCCTCCAGGACGGCGGTGAGCGGCGCCGGCAGCTCCTTTTCCAGCTCGGCCACCGCCCGCGTCGTGGCGGCCCACTCCGCCTCGATGGCGGGCAGCGCCGCCCGGGTGCGCTCGGTCAGATGGACGACGCGCTGCCGGCCGTCCGTGCCGCGTTCGAGGGTGACGAAGCCCGCTTTGCTCATCTGGTGGACGGTCTGGCTGGCCGCCGAGTGGGTGACGCCGATGGCGGCGGCCAGGTCGCGGATGGCCAGCGGTCCCTCGGCGGCCAGGGTGCGCACGGCCGGGGAGAAGCGCGGCCGGTAGTCGGGCATGCCGAGATCGGTGTAGATCTGGGCGATCGCGCCGTCCATGATCTCGTGGACATGCCGCAGCAGCGTCCCCAGGGATGCCATGCCGTCCAACGTAACAGCCGTGTCAGATCGCGGCGTCCTGCCGGGACACGTGCTCGGGCGCCTCGTGGCCGGAGGCGCCGGGCAGCGGGATCCACTTGTGGGCCCAGGTGACCAGCTCGTCCAGGACGGGGCGCAGGTCCTCGCCCATCTCGGTGAGGTGGTACTCGACGCGGACCGGCGAGGTGCTCAGTACGCGCCGCTCGACGAGCCCGGCGGCCTCCAGCTCGCGCAGCCGCCGGGCCAGCATCGTGTCGTTGAGGCCGGGGATGGCGGCCTTGAGGTCGGCGTAGCGGTGCGCGCCCTTGAAGATCATGTGGATCACCGCGCCGGACCACCGCGCTCCGATCAGCTCCAGGGCGATGTGGAAGCGGGTGCAGACGGTCTTGAGGCTCACATCACGAGCGTACCGGATCGGGCGGCCATTTACTAAGAAATGTGTAGTTCCTCAAAAATGTTTAGTAAGCTGAGCGTCACCACACCAGCGCCATGAGGAGCCATCCATGTCCCAGCCCGTCCTTCAGATCGTCGTCGCCAGCACCCGGCCCGGCCGCGTGGGCCGGTCGATCGCCGAGTGGTTCCGCGACCGCGCCGTGGCCGCCGGCGGCTTCGACGTCGAGCTCATCGACCTCGCCGAAGTGGGGCTGCCCTTCCTCGACGAGCCCAACCACCCCCGGCTCAAGCAGTACGAGCACGCGCACACCAAGGCGTGGAGCGCCACCGTCGACCGCGGCGACGCCTTCGTCTTCGTGACCCCCGAGTACAACCACAGCTTCAACGCCGTGCTCAAGAACGCCCTCGACTACCTGCACCAGGAGTGGCAGCACAAGGCGGCCGGCTTCGTCAGCTACGGAGGCGTCTCCGGCGGGACCCGCGCGGTCAACGGCCTGCGCCAGGTCACCAGCTCGCTGAAGATGGTGCCCGTGGTGGAGTCCGTCACCATCCCGTTCTTCCCCCAGGTCGTCGGCGAGGACGGCGTGGTGCGGCCCAACGAGGTGATGAACGCCGCCGCCGACGCCCTGATCGCCGAGCTGGCCAAGCTCACCGGCGCGCTGCGCCCCATGCGCCTGGCCGCCTGATCCCTGTAACACGGCCCCTGTAACACTGGGGCGCCCCAGACCACTACCTGGTGCCAGGGAATCACCCGAGGCGAAGGGAGGGTGGTCGTGTCGGATGATGAGCAAAGACTCATCCGCATGTACGACGAATGCCGACAATCCGTATGGGCCTACGTGGTCAGCCGCTCCGGCCGGCAGGTGGCCGACGAGGTGGTGAGCCAGACGTTCGCCATCGCCTGGCGGCGACTGGACGACGTGGCGGAGCCGGCGCTGCCATGGCTGCTCGGCGTGGCCCGCAACGTCCTGCGCGACCACGTCCGGGCAGAGGCCCGCCGGGAGTCGCTCATGGCCGAGCTGCGGGCCTGGGACGAGGAAGACATCGCCGATCAGATCGCCGAGCGGATGAGTGTGCGAAAGGCACTGGTCAAGCTGTCGGAGGACGACAGGGAGATCCTCATCCTCGTCGCGTGGCACGGGCTCTCGCCAGGGGAGGCCGCGCGCGTCATCGGCTGTTCGGGCGCCGCGTTCCGTGTGCGGCTGCACCGTGCCCGCAAGCGGCTGCGAGCGGCGATGGAGAGCACCACATGGTCGGCGCCCCAGGCGATGAATCTCAGCAGGGAGTTGTCATGAACGTCCTCGATCAGCTGCGGCAGGCGCGTCCCGAGGTTCTGTCCGACTCGCCGGTGGACGCGCGGACCAGAGCGACCGAACTGTCCCACGCCATGGCGCAGCCGCGCCCGAGCCGGCGAAGGCGCAAGACGGTCCGGCCGGTCTGGGGACTCGGCCTCCTGGGCGCCGCCGCGGCCGCGACCGCGGTCACCGTCATGCTCACCGGCGCGGGGGGTACGGCTCCGCGCGCGCCCTCGGCCACGACCGCGGCTCCGCAGCCGGCGTCCGACCGGCAGATCCACCTGTCCGCCCGCGAGATCCTGCTGACCGCCGCTCAGCGGGCGGAGAGCCGGCGTGAGGCGACGGGCGCCTACTGGCACACGGTCGGCGTGCAGAGGACGCTGTTCAAGGTCGACGGGGCCGGCTACACGGTCGTGAACAGTCAGCGCAGCGAGTCCTGGACGCCGTCGGCGCCCGGTGGCGAGCAGTGGAGCCGGGCGTCGTCGCTCGGCGCGCAGCCCGCGACCCCACAGGACGTGGAGGCGTGGAGACAGGCCGGCTCACCTGCCGAGATCCGCGTCAAGGTGCCGGGGAAGGGGACGGTGGAGCTGTCCACCGAGCCGCGAGCCGCCGAGGTCGGTCATGCTCCCCTGGTCGACGGGGACAAGGTGTTCTGGCTCGGCAGGAACGTCAGCATGAAGGATCTGCGCTCCCTGCCCTCCACGCCGGCCGGGCTCAGGAAATGGCTGCTGCGCTCGTACGGCGGGCACGGCACCGAGTCCGGCGACCCGATGTCGTCGGACGACTGGTTGTTCGCCGTCACCACCGGATTGATCAGGGACATGCCGGTCACGCCGCAGGTGCGCGGCGCGGCCTTCCGGATGCTCGCCGATCTGAAGAACATCGAGGTCATCGACGACGTCAAGGACGCCGAAGGCCGCACCGGAACCGCGATCGCGGTCAGGCAGCGGCTCGGGGCGAAGGGCGGCGACGGCGCCGTCCTGCAGTCGCGTCTGATCATGGACGAGACGACCGGCCAGGCGCTCGCCCAGGAGAGCGTCGTGGTGGAACCGGGCGGGCTGCAGGCCGGCCTCGAACCAGGAGCCGTGTCGGATTCGTACACCATCCTCGAATCGGGCTGGACCGACTCCGAGCCCGCCTCCTGAGCGCTGTCCTCCGTGGTCAGGTGAGGAGCGGCCGGCCCCGGCCGGCCGCTCCTCACGGGTTCCGGCTACCGGATCCGGTAGGCCCGGATGACCGTCTGCTCCACCGTGTTGCCCGCCTCGTCCACCGCCCGGGCGCGCAGGGACACGAACCCCGCGCCGGCCGGATGGCGCAGGACGACCGCCGACCCGTGGACCGCGGCCCTGCTCCAGGTGGCCCCGTCGTCATAGGACACGTCCACCGCCGGCCGCCGGACGGGGCGGGCGGCGCTGCCCTCCAGCGGCTGAACGGTCACCGGCACGGTGAAGCGCCGCCCGGACGGGGCGGAGTTGTCGGCGTCGAGGGCGGGGCTGAAGCGCACGACCGACACCGGCAGCCGCGCAGGCGTGTCACCCGCGACGTGCCCGGACCGGAACGTCCACACACAGGACACGCGCGTGGACAGCGTCGCGGGCGCTCCGCGCTCGGTCTCGACGACGAGGCGGTAGGCGGCCTCCGACGCGGGCACGGTGAAGCTCGTCACGATCTCCGGCTGCTCGCCCACCAGGGTGCCGTCACGGTAGAGGGCGGTCCGCTGCGTCGCCCGGGAGGAGTAGCCGAGCGATCCTCTCGCGTCGCCGTACATGAGCAGGCTGGTCGAGATGACGTCGCCGGTGCGGCTGACGCCGTCGGAGTCCGGGTGCCCCGCCCAGGGCAGGGCGGGCGCGAAGACGCCACGGTTCCACGCCTCCGTGTACGCCCGCCCGGACCGGTAGACCGCGAAGGGCGACTCGAACTTGTTGAGCCGGCCGTCGGGGGCGTACTCGAACAGGTAGCGCTGCCAGCGGATGCCGTCGTCGGTGTTGACGTACTCGGTCTGCCGGAACGGCGTGCCGAACGTGGTGGGGGACAGGTACCCGAAGAAGCCCCCGTCGCGCGGCCAGGCCCGGCTGGAGGCGTCGGCCTCCGCGTCGGGCAGGTGGCGGGCGTAGCCGGTGTGGATGGCGGCCAGGTCGCGCTGGGCCACGCGCCGCTCGAATCCGTTGACCATGCCTCCGGAGTGGAACCAGGTCAGGCGGTAGGCGTACGGGCTCCCGGCCCGGGCGGCGGCCCACTGCCCGGCGACCTTGGTACGCACACCCGGATAGGCGCGGTCGGGACCGAGCTGGGCGGTGAACGCACCGTCATAGGAGTCGGCGAGCCAGCCCCAGCTGCGCGACCTGCCGTCGGCCTCCTGCCACTGGTAGCCGATCTCGGCCAGCAGCGAGGTGGCGTCGGCGCGGGGCAGCGTCAGCGAGATCGGCCGGCCCAGCCGCGCGTCGGCCTCCACGGTCTGCGACCGGTCCAGGACGAGGTCCGGGTGGACGAGGAGCGTCCTGCTCCGGTCGTCGCTGACGGCGCTCCTGATCTGCCATCTGCCCTTCGGCAGTCGCAGGGTGACCGGCCCCTCGGGCTCCTCCACATCGATGGGGTCCTGGTGGGCGTCGAGCCGGTACAGCGTCGTGTAGGCCCTGGTGGCCGGTCGGCCGTCCCTGCCGGTGTGCCTGAGGGTGAGGTCGTAGCTCTCGGTCTCCTTGTCCACCCCGACCGGCGTGCTGAGAACCAGGCCGTCGTCGCCGGTGGCGACGACGTACCCGCCGAGCAGACCGTCCGGCCCGCCGGTGCGGGTGTCGGCGGTGACGGTGGCCTCGGCCTCACCGCCCGCGGGGACGGTCAGCGTGGCGGGTGTGACGCCGAAGGCCTTGTCGCCGCGCACCTCCAGGCGGAGGGTCACCGGCTGCTGCTCGCGGTTGCGGTACACGATCTTCTTGCCGACCGGCTGGTCGTCGTCGTGCGGCCACGCCTGCCGTCCGAAGCCGAGACCGGGCGGTTCGGCCGTGACGGCCTGGCTCGTGCCCCGGTCGGCGTCGACCAGCCCCGCGCCCTGTGCGAAGACCCCGATCCCTGGCAGCGGCCGGGCGGTGCCCATGAGGGCCGCCTTGAGCGTGTCGCCCGTCCAGTCGGGGTGCGCCCCGGCCAGCAGCGCGGCGACGCCCGCGACGTGCGGGGCGGCCATGGAGGTGCCGGACATGGAGACGTAGGAGCCGCCGCCGGGGCTGTCCTTGCCGCGGGCCGCGGTGATGTCCACGCCGGGGGCGGTGATGTCCGGCTTGAGGCCCTCATCACCGGCGCGCGGCCCGCGGCTGGCGAAGCCGGCCTGCTCGCCGGACTTGCTGACGGCGCCGACCGCGAGCGCGGCGTCGGCGGTGGCGGGCGAGTTGAGCGTGCGGTCGCCGCCGGAGTTGCCGGCCGCCACCACGAACAGGGTGCCGTAGCGCTCGGTGAGCGTCTGCACGGCCTCCTCCAGCGGGTCGAGCCCGGGGGTGTCGGGAGCCCCGAGGCTCATGTTGACGACTCTCGCGCCCTGCTCGGCCGCCCACTGCATGCCCGCCAGGATGGCCGAGTCCGAGCACCACTCCGACTCGCACACCTTGCCGTCCATCAGCGTCACGCCGGGCGCGACGCCACGGTACGTGCCGCCTGAGGCGGCGCCACTGCCCGCGATGGTGGAGGCCACGTGCGTGCCGTGCCCGATCACGTCGCGTTCGTCCTGGGTCTCGGTGAAGTCGGCGCGGGCCGCGACCCGTCCGGCGAGGTCGGGGTGGGTCGCGTCGATCCCGGTGTCGAGCACCGCCACCCTGACGCCGCTGCCGGTGTGCCCGCGCTCCCACGCCCGCGGCGCGCCGACCTGCTTGACGCTCACGTCGAGCGAGACGCGCCGGCGCCCGTCGAGCCAGACCTTGCCCTTGCCGTCCGCGAGTGCCCGCCACGTCCGCGCGGCGCCGTCCCTGCGCTGCCGTACGGCGAAGCCCCGCACCGCGCTCAGCGACCTGAACCCGGCCATCGCGCGGACGGACGGCCCGGGACCGGAGAGCCCGGTCACGACCAGGGGCAACTCCTCGCGGCTGTCGTCGTACCCGAGCTCCAGCAGCCCCGTCACGTCGAACAGCCGGGGATCCAGCCGTCCGGCGTGGACCAGCGGCGCGGCGTCGCTCGGTAAGACGCGGAGCCGCCCCTGCGCTTCGTCGGTGAAGAAGGTGACCTTCTCCCTGCCCTCGCCCGGCTCGACGATCGCGCTCGTCCGGCCGGTCACCGTCACTTTGTCGCCGGTCACCAGCGTGACCGTCCGCACGCCGGTCGCCGGCTGGTCGGCGGCCTGCGCGGCCCCATGTGCGACCGCCTGCCATGGGGCGGCCACGGCCATGGCGAGCACGGCGACGCCGGCCCACCTTGTCGTTCTGTGCACGTAGTTATCCGATCATCCGGAAATGTCACTACGTATTGGCCGATGATCGGCAGGTGTTTCAGCTGCCGCCTACGTCCATCGCTCCCCGGCCGGCAGGCTGGTGCGGCGCACCGCGATGCCGGCGGCACGGCGGATCACCTTGACGACCTCAGCGGTCGTCGTCGTCATCGCCGCCCGCGATGCCGTCCAGCAGGCGCGTCACGGCGTCGCCCAGCGGGCGGAACGCCTCCGTGAGGGCGTTGGCGAGCGGAGCGAGGATGTCGGTCACCTCGCCCACCACGCCCACCTGTTTCTGCTCGGGTGGCGCCCAGCGCATCGCGTCGGCGCTCAGCGCCTCCCATTCGTCGACGACGCCGTCGATGGCGTCGAGCACGTGGTCAGGATCGCTCGACATGACCGTTCTCCAAGGCGCGGGAGTCGGACAAGGCCACGGTACCTCTCCGAGCCTGATCAATTCCTCCCGCGCCTGCGTTCCGACTGCCAGGCCGTGCGTGTCAGCCGTGCGTGTCAGGGCGTTTGTCAGGGCGTGTGTGTCAGGCGGGGATCGACACGCCCACGCCGCCGCGCGTCGTCCCGCCGTACCGCTGCTTGGCGGCGGCGAGGTCGAGCGGCCGGACCGAGCTGCGCGCGGCGAGCAACTCCTCGTCGATGAGCGAGGCCGGCACCAGCCAGGACACCTCGAACTCCAGCCCGTCCGGGTCCTGGGCGTACAGGGCCTTGGTGGTGGCGTGGTCGGAGGCGCCGACCAGCGCCCCCATTTCGCCGAGCCTGGCCGCGATGCGCTCCAGCTCGTCGAGCGTGTCCACCTCCCAGGCCAGGTGGTAGAGCCCCACCGAAGAGCGCCCGGCCGGCGACGCAGCCGCGCCGGCGCCGATCTCGAACAGGCCGAGGTCGTGGTCGTTGTTCGAGCCCGGGGCCTGGAGGAAGGCGGCGCCCCGCATGCCCATGACCACCTCGAAGCCGAGGGCTTCGCGGTAGAAGGCGACGCTCCGCTCCACGTCACGGACGTACAGGACCGCGTGGTTGAGCCGCTGGACCGGCATGGTGTTCCCCTTTCAGCAGGACACGACTCAAGTATATGAGAGTTCAAGTAAAATGCCCCCATGACCCGATGGCTGGACGACGACGAGCAGCGTGCCTGGCGCAACTTCGTGGCCGCCACCCAGCTCCTGTACGCGACGCTCGACCGCCAGTTGCAGCGCGACGCGGGGATGCCGCACGCCTACTACGTGATCCTCGTGGGGCTGTCGGAGGCGCCGGAGCGGCGCATGCGGATGAGCGAGCTCGCCACCTGGGCGCAGTCCTCGCAGAGCCGCCTGTCGCACGCGGTCGCGCGTCTGGAGGAGCGCGGCTGGGTGCGCCGCGAGCGCTGCCCGGACGACGGGCGCGGCAGCTTCGCCGTGCTCACCGACGAGGGCTTCGCCGCGCTGGCCGGCGCCGCCCCCGGCCACGTCGAGGAGGTACGGCGGAGGCTGTTCGACGTGCTCGGCCCTGAGCGGATACGGGCGCTCGACGACATCTGCGCCACGGTCCGGGACACGCTGGAGCGCTAGCGCGGAAACTGTCGGTGGCACGTCGTAGCGTTGCGCGGGTGGCCGGGGTGTGGCCTCGGCCGGCGGGGGAGCGGACGACGCTCCGCACGCCCGGACGTGAGCGGGGGGATGCACGACATGGACGATGCGCTGTTCAGGGCGGTCCACGGGATCGCCGGGCGGCTGGCTGGAGAGCCGGTGCCGGTGGTGCTCGACGCGCTGGTGCGTCAGCTTCCCAAGGCACCGGGTCTCGACGGCCCCGAGCTACGCAAGATCGCCGAGGAGATCAGCGTGGGCCGCGACCCGTCGGGTCTGTGACGCCCGTCCACGGCGGGGGGCCGTGGCACAGGGTCTGTGACGCCCGTCCACGGCGGGGGGCCGTGGCACAGGGTCTGTGACGCCCGTCCACGGCGGGGGGCCGTGGCACAGGGTCTGTCACGCCCGTCCACGGCGCGGGGGCCGTGGCGCAGGGTCCGCGACGGGGGGTCTCCGGCGCGGGGGCCCTGGCGCAGGGCGACGGGGGCCTCCGGCGTTCCGCCGGTGGCGCCTGGTGTGGGGGAATGGGGTGCCCGGGGTTGTGGTCTCCGGGCAGGTTCGTGCAGCATCAGGGCCATGGGTAGCGCTAACATTCACCTTCCTCTCCCGTGCGGCGTGCCGGGCGTGACCGCATGACGCTCGTCGCCGGGGTCGACTCCTCGACCCAGAGCTGCAAGGTCGTCATCCGCGACGCCGCCACCGGCCGGCTCGTCCGGCAGGGCAGGGCCGCCCACCCCGAGGGCACCGAGATCCACCCGTCCCACTGGTGGGCCGCCCTGCTGCGGGCCGTCGAGGAGGCCGGCGGGCTCGACGACGTGGCCGCCGTGAGCGTGGCGGGACAACAGCACGGCATGGTCTGCCTCGACGAGGCCGGCCAGGTCGTGCGCGAGGCGCTGCTCTGGAACGACACGCGCTCCGCGGACGCCGCCGCGGCCCTCGTGGCCGAGCTCGGCGGCCCCGCCGCATGGGCCGAGGCGGTGGGCAGCGTGCCGGTGGCGTCGTTCACGATCACCAAGCTGCGCTGGCTGGCCGAGCACGAGCCGGACAACGCCCGCCGGGTGGCCGCCGTGTGCCTGCCGCACGACTGGCTCACCTGGCGGCTCGCGGGAGTGCTCGGCCTGCCCTTCGCCGCGTGGGCCGACGCGCCGCCGCCGCCGCTCGACCACCTGACCACCGACCGCGGCGACGCCTCCGGCACCGGCTACTGGTCACCGGCGACCGGGACGTACCGGACGGATCTGCTCAAGGCTGCCTTCGGCGCGGTGCCACTGCTGCCCCGCGTCCTCGGATCGGTGGCCGACGCCGCCACCGCGCCGCACGGGGAGGCCGGCTCCGGGGGCGAGGCGGGGCGGACGCGCATCGCGCCGGGCACCGGCGACAACATGGCCGCCGCGCTGGGCGTGGGCGCGCGGCCCGGCGACGTCGTGGTGTCCCTCGGCACCTCCGGCACCGTGTTCGCCGTCTCCGACGCGCCGAGTGCCGACCCGAGCGGCCAGGTGGCGGGGTTCGCCGACGCTACGGGCCGCTTCCTCCCGCTGGTCTGCACGCTGAACGCGGCCCGGGTCATGGACGCGACGGCCCGGCTCACGGGCGTCGGCCTCGACCGGCTCGGCGAGCTGGCGCTCCAGGCCCCGCCGGGAGCCGGTGGGCTCACGCTGGTGCCGTACCTGGAGGGCGAGCGCACCCCCAACCAGCCCAACGCCACGGGAGCGGTCCACGGCCTCACCCTGGCCACCTCCACCCCGGCCCACCTGGCCCGGGCGGCGATCGAGGGCATGCTGTGCGGCCTGGCCGACGGCCTCGACGCGCTCGGCCACGTCCCGGAGCGTGTCCTGCTGATCGGTGGAGGGGCCCGCTCGGAGGCGGTCCGCCGCATCGCGCCGACCGTCTTCGGCCGGCCCGTCCTGGCTCCGCCGCCGGGCGAGTACGTCGCCGACGGCGCGGCCTACCAGGCGGCCCGGCTGCTGGACGCGGAGGTGGACTGGTCGTCGCAGGACGCCGCGGCCTACGAGGCCGACCCGGTGCCGGACATCCGCCACCGCTACGCCGCCGCCCGCCCCCACGTCCTCGACCGCCCGCTCTAGAAGAACGCCCCCTCCGGGCGGCCGCCCGATGCGGACGGACGCCCCCGTCCGCACGGCCGCCCGATGCGGACGAACGGCCGGTCCAGGCGGCGGGTGATCTGCCGGGTGGCGTCAGGAGGTGCCGAGTGCCTTGCGCAGCACGCGGACGGCCTGCTCGACGGCGCCCGTCGCGGCGGCCGAGCTCCTGACGGGGTTGAGCATCATGAAGTCGTGGATGATGCCGTTGTAGCGGACGCACGTCGTCCGCACCCCGGCCGCGACCAGCTTGCGCGCGTACGCCTCCCCCTCGTCGCGCAGCACGTCGTTCTCGTCCACGATCACCAGCGCCTCCGGCAGGCCGGCGAGGTCCTCCACGCTCGCCCGCAGCGGCGAGACGGTGATCTCTCCGCGCTTGCCGTGGTCGGGCAGGTACGCGTCCCAGAACCAGGCCATGGCCTTGGCGGTCAGGAAGGGCCCGTTGGCGAACTCCCGGTAGCTGCCGGTGTCCTGGGCGGCGTCGGTGACCGGGTAGTAGAGCGACTGGTGGACGAAGGTCACGTCGCCGCGCTGCTTGGCCAGGATGGCCAGGGCGGTGGCCATGTTGCCGCCGACGGAGTCGCCCGCGACCGCGAGGCGAGAGGCGTCCAGCCCCTCCGAGCCGCCGTCCCGGGTGATCCAGCGCGCGGTGGCGTACGCCTGCTCGATCGCGACCGGGTACTGCGCCTCGGGGGAGCGCTCGTACTCGACGAAGACGAGGGCGGCGTTCGCGCCGACGGCAAGCTCGCGGACGAGCCGGTCGTGCGTCCCGGCGTTGCCGAGGATCCAGCCGCCCCCGTGGACGTACAGGACGGCGGGCAGCGGGCCGCCGGCGCCGGCGGGCTTGACGATGCGGACCCGGACGTCCCCCACCTCGGCCGGCACGGTGATCCACTTCTCGTCGACGTCGGGCTTGTCGATCGGGGCGGCCTGGATGTCGTCGAGGACCTTCCGGGCGCCCTCGGGGCCCAGCTCGTACAGGAACGGGGGCTTGGAGGTCGCGTCCGCGATCTCCTGTGCCTCAGGCTCCAGGATGTGCTCACTCATGAGGTACGTCCCTCTCGTCGGGTGTTCGCCTGTGTGTCATGTGAGCCCTCGGGCTGACGTACCCCCTGATACCTGCCCTGACCCCGGCCGATCCCCCGACGGCCCCCTAGGGGACCCCGGGAAGGGATCAGGGGCGCGTTCGGGGTGTGGCCTGATGCCCGGGGCCCGGCCGGGACGGGAAGGTTGGGGCATGACAGCAGTGAAGGACAGGACCCCCGCGACCACGAGCCGTGTCACGGCCGCGCCGGAGGGGACGGCGCGGCCGTCGGCCGGGAGCCGGTTCAAAGGGTTCGGCGGGGCGCGGGCGGGGGTCTACGCCCTCGTCGCGTGCCTGTCCATCGCGTTCGCCGTCGTCGCGGTCGTGGCCGGCCAGCTCGGTCCCGACCCGTATCTCGACCCCTTGAACGTGACCATCAGCGAGTACGCCGTGTCCGACCGCGGGGGCGTCACGGAGGTCGCGATGGCCGTCTTGGGGCTGGGGTCGCTGGCGCTGCTGGGCGGGCTGCGGGCGGTGGGGGCGCCGGTCCGCGGCACGCCCGAGCGGCTGCTGCTGGTGTGGTCGGTGGCGCTGGTGGTCGCGGCGGTGGTGCCGACCACGCCCATCGGTCAGGACCTGACGCTGACCGCGCAGATCCACCGGTACGTGTCGGTGGCGGCGTTCGTGAGCCTGCCCGCGGCGGCGGCGCTCATGGTGCCGAGGCTGGCGGCCGACGCGGCGTGGAAGCCGGTGGCGCGGGTGGTGGAGTGGCTGGCGCTCGCCGGGGGGCTGGGGCTGCTGGCGATCACCTACGTGGCGCTGCCCGGCGGACGGGTGATGATCGGGCTGGTGGAGCGGCTGTTGCTGGGCGCCGAGGTGGCGTTGTTGCTGGTCCTGGCCGGGTGGCTGGCCCGGCTGGCCTGGGCCCGGACGATCGGAAAAGACGCAAATTTCCTGACTTACCACAGATTTATCGCTAGTTGATCTTAAACCCACCCGTATCGGTGCTATTCTCTCCCGCGATCTTCTATCCGGGAGCAGGTACCATGGCATCGGGCAGATCCATAAGATTCAAGATCTCGACACTGCTCGTCATCCCCCTGGTCTCTCTCGTCGCGCTCTGGGCGTTCGCCGCCAGCACCACCATCGGCGAGGCCGTCAACCTCCTCAAGGCGCAGACTCTCTGGACCGGAGTGATCAACTACGCCGACGGTGTGGTCGGCAATCTCCAGCAGGAGCGGCTGGCCTCCGCCGAGCGGCTCGCGGGCACCGCCACCGACCCCGCCGCGCTGACCGAGGCCCGCGCCAAGGTCGACCGGGTGCGCGCCAAGCTCGTCGAGAACGGCGCCGCCCCGGGCACCCAGTCGGCCATGACGCCGGAGATGCGCGACCGGCTGAAGAAGGCGTACCAGGCGATCGAGCGCCTGCCGGAGGTGCGGCGCCAGGTCGACGGCGGCAGGATGACCCCCTCGGCCCTGATCGAGCAGTATTCCGAGATCTCCGATGCCGTCCACCTCATGTACGCCACGTTCACCGTGAGCACCGACGTGGAGCTGGCCCGGCAGAGCCACGGCCTGATCGCCGCCGACGAGGTCCGCGAGCTGCTCAGCCGCGAGAACGCCCTCATCGTGGCCGCGAACGGCAAGCCGTCCATGTCGGACCTGCACATGCTGGCCCGCATCGACGGCGCCCGGCAGAACCTCTTCCCGACGGCCATGGCCAACATGGACGCCGACCTGAGCGCCGGGGTGCGGAAGGTGGCCGGCTCCTCCCGCTTCGCGACGATGGAGCGGGCGCTGGAGTCATACGTCATGGGTGAGCCCGTGAACATGCAGATGTGGCGCGAGCTGGCCGACCCGGTGCTGAAGGACTACACCGAGGCCATCTGGCGCACCGGTGACGCGCTGTTCGCGCGGATCGAGCCGGCCGGCATCACGATCATCGTCCGCGCCGCCATCGCGGGCGCGCTGGGGCTGCTCGCCGTCATCTTCTCCCTCGTCGTCTCCATCCGGGCCGGCCGGCGCATCGCCCACGACCTCGGGACGCTGCGCCGCAGCGCGCTCGACCTGGCGGAGATCAAGCTGCCCGACGTGGTCACCCGGCTGCGCCAGGGCGACAACGTGGACGTGGACGCCGAGGCGCCGCCCATCACGGTGGCCGACAAGACCACGAGTGAGGTCCAGGACCTCGCGGCGGCCTTCGACAGCGTCCAGCGGACCGCCGTCGACGCCGCCGTCGAGCAGGCCAGGCTCCGCCAGGGCGTCTCCGAGGCGCTGCGCAACCTGGCCAGGCGCAGCCAGACGCTGCTCCAGCGCCAGCTCAGGCTGCTCGACGACATGCAGCGCCAGACCGAGGAGCCGGAGGCGCTGGAGAGGCTGTTCAAGCTCGACCATCTCACCACCCGCATGCGCCGCCACGCGGAGGGCCTGGTGCTGCTGTCGGGCGGCTCGGCCGGCCGCCGCTGGCGCGGCACCATCCCGGTCGAGGACGTGCTGAACGGCGCCGCCGCCCAGGTCGAGGAGTACACCCGCGTCCGCGTCTACCCGATGCCCGAGGCCGGCTTCTCCGGCTCGGCGGTGGCGGACCTCATGCACCTGTTCGCCGAGCTGATCGAGAACGCGGCCACGTTCTCCTCCCCCGACAACGAGGTGTCGGTGCGCGGCGAGATGGTCGGCCGCGGTTTCGCGGTCGAGGTGGAGGACCGGGGCCTCGGCATGGCGCCGGAGCAGCGCGACGCGATCAACCTGCGGCTGGCGAGCCCGCCCGACTTCGACCCGTCGCAGACCGAGCAGCTCGGCTTCGCCGTGGTCGGCATGCTCGCCGCCCGCCACGGCATCTCGGTGACGCTCAAGCCGTCACCCTACGGCGGGACCACGGCGATCGTGCTCGTCCCGTCGATGCTGGTGGAGCTGCTGCCGCCGCCGCTGGACATGCCGGAGTTCGAGCCGGTGTCGGTGCCGATGGCCAGGCACGACGCCGACGGGGCCGAGCGGCTCTCCGGGGCCCTGGAAGGCGGCACGGGCACCACGGGGCCGGGTGCGCTGCCGCGCCGCGTCCGCACGTCCCGCCGCGCCTCGGCGCCGCAGCAGCAGCCCCAGGACTCCGGGCTGCCCCGCCGCGTCCGGCAGACCAACCTGCCGCCCCAGCTCCAGCAGCAGGGCGCCGGCCTGCCCGCCCAGGGCGGCCAGCAGGAGTCCGCACTGCCGTCCCGTACCCGCACGCAGCAGCCCGCCCGGTCCGCCGACGAGCGCTCGCCCGAGGAGGCCAGGGCCCTGCTGTCCTCCCTCCAGTCGGGCTGGCGGCGCGGGCGCCAGGACAGCGACCAGGATGGGGGAACTCGATCGTGAGCCGCGAGCCCGAGTGGGTGGATGAGGAGGCCGGGCCGGTCGTGCGACCTTACGCGGTCGCCCGCGGACGCACCAGGTCCTCCGCCCCGGAGATCGACCTGCTGGCGAACGTCGTCGCCAGCGGCCTGCCCGCGCCGGCCAAGGCGGAGCTGAGCGGCCAGCACCGGCGGCTGATCGGCTGCGTCGCCGGGCAGGCCAGACCCGTGGTGGAGCTCGCCGCGGAGCTCGAACTGCCCGTGGGGGTGGTACGGGTGCTCCTCGGCGACCTGCTGCACTACGGGCTGGTCTCGGTGCGCCCGCCGCTGGCCAAGGGCACGGGGGCGACGGAGAACCTGCTCAGAGAGGTCATCAACGGCCTGCGGGCGCTGTAGCGCCCGCCAGGGCCGGACGGGCGCCTCGCCGGGGGGCGGGCGCCGGGACGCTAGCCTGTCGCGGTCAGGGTCCGCAGGGAGTGCTCCACCAGCGTGACCATGACCTCCTTCGCCGAGGTGCGCCGGCGCACGTCGCACAGCAGCACCGGCACGTCCGGGTCCAGGTCGAGCGCGATCCGCACGTCTTCCACGCTGTGCTGTTCGGCGTCCTCGAAGCAGTTGACGGCCACCACGAACGGCGTGCCGCGCTGCTCGAAGTAGTCCACGGACGGGAAGCAGTCGGTCAGCCGCCGGGTGTCGGCGATGACGACGGCTCCCAGCGCGCCGTAGGACAGCTCGTCCCACATGAACCAGAACCGTTCCTGTCCCGGCGTGCCGAACAGGTAGACGACCAGCCCCTCGCGAATGGTGATGCGGCCGAAGTCCATGGCGACGGTGGTGGTGGTCTTGGCCTCCACGCCGTCGATGTCGTCCACGCCGATCCCGCGCTCGGACAGCACCTCCTCGGTGCGTAGCGGCTTGATCTCGCTGATGGCGCCCACCAGGGTGGTCTTGCCGACGCCGAAGCCCCCCGCGATGAGGATCTTCAGCGCCACGGGGTCGTCAGAGAGCCCGGAGTCCATTGATCACTTCCTTGAGAATGCCCTCGCTCGGACGCGGCCTGGCCGCTGAGGGGGATGTCACCGAGATGAGGCCGTTGTCACGCAGATCGCCGAGCAGCACCCGGACGACCCCGATGGGCAGGTCGATCTCGACGGCCACGTCGGCCACCGAGATCGGGTCGCGCGCCACCCGCAAGATGAGCCGCTGCTCCGGCCCGAGCTCATCGGCCACCTCGTCGGAGGGCTCTCCGACGACGCTCACGGTGGCGATGAGGTCGAAGGCGTCCCCCGACGACCTGGTCCTGCCGCGGATGAGCGCGTAGGGCCGGACGATCGGCCCCGCCGCCTCGTCCAGCCATTGGGGGGTCTCCGTCATGGCGCCGTCGCTCGCGGGTTGGTCGAGATGTGCTGGCCCACCCGCTTGACCAGCATCGCCATCTCGTAGGCGATGTGCCCGACGTCGACGTTCGCCTCGGCCAGCACGGCCAGGCAGGTGCCCTTGCCGGCCGCGGTCACGAAGAGGAACGCCGACTCCATCTCGACGATGGTCTGGCGGACGTCCCCGCCTCCGAAGTGGCGTCCGGTGCCGCGGGCGAGGCTCTGGAACCCCGCCGCCACGGCGGACAGGTGCTCGGCGTCCTCCCGGCTCAGGCCCTTGGAGTAGCCCACCGCGAGGCCGTCGGTCGACAGGATCACCGCCTGCCGGACCGCGGCGACCCTGGTCGTCAGGTCGTCGAGCAGCCAGTTCAGTTCACCGGTGTTGGTCGTGGGCGCGCTCATGCCTCCCCCTCCTCTGTTGCTTCTTCTCGGGCACGTTGGGTTCCCCGTTGGAACGCGGAGAACAGATCGCGTACCTCGTCGGGAGAGCGTTCCGTCTTCTGCTCCGGCTCCGGCTCCGGCTGGGGGTCCGGCCGGAGCTGGGGTGCCAGGTTTGCCTGCCGGACCCGCGTGGGCAGGCCGGCATGGGTCCCGCCGTTCACGACGGCGAGGGCCTTCTTCTTCCTCGTACGGCTGGGCAGCGTGGTGGCGGTGCCCCGGCCGCTGCCGCCCGTGTCCTTGCCCGTCTCGCGGGCCGCTTCACGGTCGTCGTCGCCGGCCGTCAGCGCCGCCTGCTCGCTGACCAGCGTGCGCGGCACCAGGACGATCGCCGTGGTGCCGCCGAAGGGCGAGCGGCGCATCAGCACCTGGATGCCGTGCCGCTCGGCCAGCTTGCCGACCACGAACAGGCCGAGCCTGTCGCTGTCGGCCAGGTCGAACTCCGGCGGCCGGGCCAGCCGCGCGTTGACCGCGGCGTACTCGGTCTGCGAGAGCCCGAGGCCCCTGTCCTCCACCTCGATCGCGTACCCGTTGCTCACCAGGTCGCCGCGGATGTGGACGACGGTGTCGGGCGGCGAGTACAGGGTGGCGTTCTCGACCAGCTCGGCCACGAGGTGGGTCAGGTCGGCCGCGGTGCCGCCGTCGATGGCGCTGGCCGGCATGGTGTCGACCGTGACCCGGGTGTACTCCTCGACCTCGGCGACGGCGGCCCGCACGATGTCGAGCACGGACACCGGCTTGCGCCAGGCCCGGCCGGGCGCGGAGCCGGACAGGATGATGAGGCTCTCGGCGTGCCGCCGCATGCGGGTGGTGAGGTGGTCGACGCGGAAGAGCTCTTCCAGGCGGTCGGGGTCGTGGGTGCGGCGCTGCATGCTGTCGAGCAGCGCGAGCTGGCGGTGCAGCAGGCCCTGCTTGCGCCGGGCGAGGTTGAGGAAGACCTGGCTCACGCCCCGGCGCAGCTCCGCCTGCCCCACGGCGGCCCGTACGGCGGTGGACTGCACGGAGGCGAACGCGCGGGCCACGTCGGTGATCTCGGCGGAGCCGCTGACCTTGAGCGGTTTGGTCTCCTTGGCGGCGTCCACGGTCTCGCCGCGGCGCAGGCGCTCGACGAGAGCGGGCAGCCGCTCGTCCGACAGCTCGACCGCGGCGGCGCGCAGCCCGGACAGCTCGGCGCCCAGCCGGCGGCCGAGGCGCACGGAGATGATGATCGAGGCGAGGACGGCGATCAGGCCGAGGACGCCGGCGACGGCGATGCGGAGCAGGATGACGGTGGCGGCGCTGGTGGCGCGCTCGGCGAGGACGGCGGTGGAGTCGGCGTTGATCCGGTCGAGCTGGGTCATCACCTGGCCGGCGGCGGCGTTCCAGGCGTCGCCGTCGGGGGGCGGCGCGCCGGTGGTGACCACGCGCGTCTCCATCCGGGCGAAGTCGCGGAAGGTCTGGTCGTCGAACACCTTCTCGTACGGCCCGCGCAGTGCGACGTCGAGCCCGGCCATGCCGCGGGCGTGCAGGAACTTGCGGGCGGCGGCGTACTCGGTGAACGCGGCGGCCTCGGGGTCGGTGAGCTGCCCGTCGATGAGGGCGCCGCTGATCAGGGCGTGCTCCCGGGCGATGACCTCACGGGCGTTGCCCATCGCCTGCATGGCCGTGGCCACCTGGAAGAGGGGGAGGTCGGGCACGGAGACCATGTGGTCGTAGAAGCGGAAGAGCGCGTCGAGGACGGCGTTGTAGGCGTCGATGCCCATGAGGCGGGAGCTGAGGCCGGCGTCGATGTCGGCGCGGATGGAGCCGAGCCGGGACAGGGCGCGGTCGAGCCCGTCGATGGGGCCGCGCAGCTCGCCTTCGACGGCGTCACCGGCCTCGACGGTGGAGCGGCGGAAGTCGGCGACGGCCTTGTCGGTGCGGGCTCGCTGGGCGCCGAGGTCCTGGGTGAGCTTACGGGTGGTGACGGCCACGGCGGAGCGCGCGCGCTCGGCCTGGAGCTGGAGGCCCAGCTCGGTCGAGGTGAGGCCGACCGTCTGGTACACGGTGTTGCTCCGCAGGAGGGCCTGGCCGTCGCCCACGGTGAGGTTCAGTGCGAACCCCCAGAGCGCGCTCAGAGACAGGAGGGGTAGCAGCAGCAATAAGAAGATCTTGAACCGAATTGACCGGTTACGCGAGCCCATGTCCCAACCTCGGAGTCGAGGGGCATTTCCACCTTTTGTGTAAATACACCTCCGGAAGATCGCACAGGAGACTAGCACCGTTTAAGGTTCCGGCGCAGTGGGAGGAACAGGATGATTAGCGTGATTACTGGGGCAAGCTCCGGGATCGGGGCCGCCGCGGCGGCCGGGCTTTCCCGCCGGGGGCACCGGGTGGTGCTCGTGGGCCGTGACCGGCGGCGGCTCGACGAGGTGGCGGGCGGGCTGCCCGGCCCCAGGGCCGACGTGCTGACGTGCGACTACACCTCGCTCGACGACGTGCGGGCGCTGGCCGACCGGCTCGCCGAGCGCTACGAGCGCATCGCGGTGCTCGCCAACAACGCCGGGGTGATGAGCACGGAGCGGAAGGTGACGCCCGACGGGCACGAGCTCATGGTTCAGGTCAACCACCTGGCCCCCTTCGTGCTGACCCGGGCGCTGACGGGCCGGGTGGACCGGGTGGTGACCACCTCGTCGCGGGCCGGCAGGACCGGCCGGCTCGACCCCTCGGACCTGTCGCGGGAGCGGCGGCGGTGGAACGGCTGGCTCCAGTACGGCGACACCAAGCAGGCCAACGCGCTGTTCACGGTCGCGCTGGCGGCGCGCGGGGTGGCGGCGACCTGCTTCCACCCGGGCGTGATCCGCACCGGGTTCGCCTCCGGCTCGCTGCTCATGCGGATCTTCCTTGCCATGCCGGGGTACGCCAAACCACCGGAGCACGGCGCGCGGTCCCTCGTCCACCTCGCCACCCACGCCGACGGGGCGGAGCGCGCGGGCCGCTACTTCGCCGGCGGGGCGCCCCGGCGGGGGCCGGCCGCCATGGCCGACCCGGCCCTGGCCGAGCGCCTCTGGGAGGCCAGCCTGGCGGCCGTGGAGGTCAACGGGACAGTTCGCTGACGGCCCGGTGGGCGGCGGCCACCGCGGCGTCGAACCCCGCGCCCGGCACCGCGTCGGCGTTCGCGATCGCGATCCGCCCGAACGGCCGCCGGGCGGCCTCGGCCGGGAACGGCCCGTCCGGGTAGAAGTCGTGCCACGGCCTGCGGTACTCGGGCGCGTACCCGTGTCCCCACCGGTTCACCGTGACGGCCTCGATGTCGGCGGCCGGGTCGAACCCGTGCGGCTCCAGCAGCCGGGTGAGCTGATCCCGCACGGTGAACTCCAGATGCTCGTACGAGGTCTTGAGCAGCGCCTGACGGCCCGCGGCGGCCCCGCGGTCGGGCCCGAGCTCCGACCGGCACGGCGCGGCCACCAGATGCGCCAGGATCGGCTCAGAGGGGTCCCTGGGACTCTGGTAGCCGGGAGTGCTCACCGGCCTCCCCAGCTCCGTCTGACACCAGTACGCGCCCGTCCAGCGGACCGCCCGCAGCCCCGCCGCGTGCCATGCCCGCCAGTCGCGCAGCCGTACGGTGGCGTGCAGCACGGGTGTCTTGACCGCGGCCCGCAGCGCGCGCAGCTGGTCCTCGGGCAGCTCGGGAACGAGGTACGGGATGACGGTGTGCCAGCAGGCGAGCACCACGGCCCCCGCGCTGACGGTCCGGAGCCGGTAGCCGTCGAAGTAGCCGACCGTCGCCGTGGAGGCGGCCTCCGGATCCGCGCCGCGCGGATCGCCGTCGTTGCGCACCGAGACGACCGGGCTCGACAGCCGGAAGCGCACCCGGTTGCCGGGCCGGTCCAGCCGGCCGTAGTCGTAGGAGGCCGCCGTGACGCCGTCCGCGGAGGTGGACCCCGCGAAGCCGGGGATCATCCGGCCCACCAGCATCCGCACCAGCGCCTGGTTGCCCTCGGGGAAGCGGAGCGGGGCCCCCGCGTCCCACTCCTTGCGGACCGTGGGCGAGTTGAACCGCGACGGCTTGCCCCTGCCGAGCCCGAGCCCCTGGAAGCCCGGATAGTCCCAGTGGCGGGCGGTGCCCCAGGCGTCGATCGCGCCGAAGGAGTCGGCCCCGTACCCCCACCGGGCGCTGGGCATCGTGCGGCAGAACCGCTCCACGTCCGGGTGGACCCCGCACACCTCCAGCAGGAACGCCGAGTACGTCAGCTCCGCCAGCCGCCCCTCCTTCTCCTCCCGCGACAGGCCCGCGAGCCAGTCCGGCGGGTCGGTGTAGAGCATGACCAGGTCCTGGCGGGCCCGCTCGTCGATCGGCAGGCGGCTCACCCACTCCTCGGCCTGCACACCGGCCTCGAACCGCACCAGCCGGTCGTGCCCGAACGTCTCCTTGTCGCACATCACGCCCCTGCGCAGCCCGAGACCCGGATAGAGCGTCCGGTCGGTGTAGCCGGCGAGCGTGTCCGGCTCGACGCCGAGGAGCGCGAGCAGCTCCTTGCCCTCGGGCGTCCACGCCTCGGGGGACCCGAGCGACGGCGAGCCGCCCGGCCCGATCAGCGGCCCCGGCCGCCCGCCGCCCCGGAACTCGTTGCGCCGCGCGTGCCCGCCGATCTCGTCGTGGTTGTCGAGGATGAGCACCCGGGCGCCGGGGTCGCGCCGCAGCCACTCGTGGGCCGCGGCCACCCCGCTGACGCCGCCGCCCACGACCACCAGGTCGTAGGCCTCACCCGTGGGGTGGGGCGCGCCCGCGTGCTCCCAGAAGCGGCCGTCGCGCAGCGCGTGCGGCACGCTGAGCGCGTCGGGGTCGTCTCCCCTCAGCCCGGTGAGCGCCGGCGGGTAGGGGATCTCCGCGCGCCCTTCCGGGCCGCCCCCGCCGTGCCCGCCGCGCAGGAGCGGGATCCCGGTGACCGCGCCCACCGCCGCCGCGCCCGCGGTCACGGCGACTCCGTCGAAGAAGTCGCGGCGCGAAATCAGCCGGTCCATCCCGAGGTCGCGCGCCCGGCGCGGGTCGATGTCGCCCATGTGCTGGATGATGATGACGCCGGGCAAATGCGGCGCTACGCCGCGCAGCGCCCCGAGAAACATTTTGCGCGACCTGTCACGGTGAATTGCCGCTTTGCGGGGCGTGCACCCGTTCCGGCCCGGTGAGGGGAAGAGGCGCCGGTCGTCGCTGGTGGCGACCGTACGGTGACGCCCCCGCCCGGAACTCGCCCGGAACTCGCCCGGGAAGTCGCCCGGAACTCGCCCCGGAATGGGGGTGAATGCATATGGCCGCCATGAAACCGCGCGATTCCGTGAATAGCGCTGTTGCCCGGCCCCGCCCGAGCCCTTTCCTCTAGCGTTCGGAAATATGCTGGGAGAGTCGAATCGTCAGTCCACCTTCAAGGTGTTCTCAGGGATATGCGCGGGCGTGACGCTCGTGGCGGGATGCGCCGCGGGGGAGAGCGCCGGGGCGTCCGGGTCCAATCCGGCGCGGGTCGCCGCCGCCACCGCCGAGGCGGGCAGGCTCCGCGCCATCCTGCTGCCGCCGCCGCAGGGCATGCGGGTGGTCCACGGGCCCGAGACCGGGTTCTTCGGCTCCCTGGAGTCGACCCGCAAGGGGCTGGCCGCGGTCCGCGCCGCGAGCGCGGACCGGCCGGAGTGCGCCAAGGCGGCGCAGCTCGACGCCACCGAGCCGACCGTGGCGAGCGCCCCCGCCGCGGTCGTCGCGTTCGCCTCCGACAAGGGCTCGATCACCGAGGCCATCGTGTCGATGCCCACGCCCGGGTTCCCGGCGCCGCTGCCGAAGCAGTGCACCTCCTACACGGCGGCCGTCAACGGCACGAAGGTGACCTACCGCACACGGGAGCTGTCCATGCCGCGGCGCGGCGACCAGTCGCGCGCCTACCTCACCACCGCCGCGGGCGGCGGCCAGGACGTCCAGGTGGGCACCGTGCTGGTCCGCCGGGGCAAGGCCGTCATGAGCCTGCTCGTGGTGGGCCACAAGGTCAAACGCGAGGGCCTGTACGAGCTCGGCCGGCTCGCCGACGAACGTCTGGCGAAACTGCACGGCTGAGCCGCCCGCCGGCCCCCGCCACCGCACAGCCGGGGCCGGCCGCGCGGCTTCGGGCTTCGGCCTTGGGGCTTCGGGCTTCAGATGAGGACGTGGTCGTCCGGGCGGCCGACGAAGGAGAACTGGGCGTTGCGGGTCAGCTTGATGTGGTCGGCCTGCCAGGTGTGCATGCTCGCGTCGGCGCTGCGCCAGTAGACGAAGTTGAACCGGTCGGCCGAGTAGATCTTGACGCGGTCCTCCTTCAGCCGCCGCACGAGGTGGGTGTCCTCGCCCCGTGTGATGTCGGCGAAGCCGTACGAGCGGAACATGTCCGCCTTGCCGAGGAACGTGCCGCCCTGCACGAGGAACGAGTAGCGGTGCTCCAGGCCGGGCAGGCGCAGCATGGTGGTGTTGCTGCCCTCGAAGTAGGAGTAGTGGGCGCCCTTGCCGGTCAGCTCGGCGTCGGTGTAGTCGAAGGCGCGCACCAGGTCCGACAGGTAGTGCTCGCCGTACAGGTTGTCGTCGTCCATCTTGGCGATCAGCTCGCCCTCGGCGGCGGCGATGCCGAGGTTCATGCAGGCGCCGAGCGACAGCTCGGGCGCCGCCGGCAGGACCACGACGTCGGTGATGCCCGCCATGCGCGCCTTGTCCGCCACCACGACCGGGTCGATGTCGAGACCGTGCAGGACCATGACGAGCTGGAGCGGCCGGTGGATCTGCCGGGCCACCGAGGAGATGGCGTGCTCGATCTGCGAGGCGCGGTTGGTCGGCAGCACCACCGAGATCGAGCGCGACCGCGACGGCACCGGCCGGCCGAGGAAGCCCAGGATCTGGTCCACCCGGTGCGAGAACAGGTGCTTGTCGAACACCTCCCGCATGGCCAGGTGCCCCATCCGGGCGCGCAGCTCGGGGCTGTTGATCAGGTGCAGCACCTGGTTGTACGACTCGATCGGCTCGCGGGCGATGGGCACCAGGTCGCCGAAGGTCTCCTCGATGGCCCGTGACCAGCCGGAGACGACCGGGGTGGAGCAGGCCGACAGCTCGAAGACCCGGCGCGCGCACATGGTCGGCGAGTCCAGCACGGAGTTGACGTTGAGGAAGACCTTGTACATCCGGTACGCGGCGAGCATCCGGTCGTAGGGCAGCTCGCCGACGATGTGCGGACGGTACTTCTCCGGCCAGGCGTACTTCTCGTCCACCTCGCCGTTGCGGGCGAAGATGTGCAGGCCCAGCTCGCGGACCGGGTCGAGCACGACCTCCATCTGCTCGCGCCGCTCGGGGTGCTTGTCGCGGAAGTACATGCCGGCGAAGACCACGTCGTGCAGCCGCCCCTCCTTCTGCTGGATGGGGTTGTGCACGCGCGGCTGGGCGGCGAACTGGAGGACGTCCACCCGGTCGTGGCCGAGCACCTCGCGGTACTTCGGCACCATGTCGCCGTCGCAGGTGAAGACGTAGTCGAACAGCTTGGCCGTGTCGATGAAGAAGTCGAAGTTGGGCGGGTCCTCCTTGTTCCAGAAGACCGTGGGGATGCCCTCCGCCCTGCACCAGGCCACGAGGTCACGCAGCGGCTCCTTGGGCGCGTTGGTGCCGGTCATCTGGTAGCGCCAGCGGCCCTGGTTGCCGTGCCAGGCCGACTCGCAGAACAGCACGTCGGGCCGCTTCTCGGCGAAGATCTCCGGCCAGTCCTTGAGCCCGAACTCGATCTGGTCCCACTCGTAGCGGAACGCCATCCGGGAGAAGTCGTCCAGGATGACCGCGACCTTCAGGTCGGGCCGGTTGACGGGGCCGGAGGGCCACTTGACGGCGGGCACGTCGACGAGCGGCGGCCGGTGGTTGGCCGTCTCGATCGCCTCGCTGACCGGGACAGGCGGCTTGGGGGCGCGGTCCTTGGACCTGACCGCCTCCAGCACCTTGCCGGGCCGCTTGGTCCCGATCGCCTCGCCCAGCTTGAACGTCCGCTTGGCCTGGGTGGCCTCCAGCTTCCACGTGGCGTAGGCGGCCCTGGCCTCGGCGATCTCCAGGCGCCGGCGCAGCTCCCTCAGCTCGGTCTCGTAGCGCTCGACGACCTTGCGCTCTTCCGGGAGCCAGTTGACGGGGCCGAGCCGCTGGAAGGCAGGCTCTTCGGGAGTTTCGGCCATGGGGATGCTCGCCTATCGCTAGCGGAGAGATGTCATGGTACGCGGAGCGTGGGGGAGCGCGCCGGTGAAGCGGCCAAAAGCCGTACGAAAGGGGCTATTCCGACCGGATGCCCTGGGAAGCCGGCGAGAGGTTGTCGCCCTTGAGCCACGCCGAGATCACCCGGGCGATGCGCGGCCCGGCGGCGCCGTCCCACAGCGGGGGCAACTCCCCCGACGGCGTCGAGGCGCCGTCGGCCAGCGCCTTCTCCGCGGCGGCCGGCAGCAGAGCCGGCGTGACCAGCCGGTTGGTGCCGTGGGTGATCGTGACCGGCCGCTCGGTGTTCGGCCGCACCGTCAGGCACGGCACGCCGAGCATGGTGGTCTCCTCCTGCACGCCGCCCGAGTCGGTGACCACCAGCGCGGCCCCGCGTACGAGGGAGAGGAAGTCCACGTAGCCGAGCGGGTCCACGACCTGGACCGACGGGCCGTCCACGAGTCCGGCCTCCGCCAGCCGGGTGCGCCCCCTCGGGTGGATCGGCACGATGATCGGGATCTGCCGCGAGACCTCCAGCACCGCCGAGACCAGCTCGGCCGCCGCCTCCGGGGTGTCGACGTTGGCGGGCCGGTGCAGCGTCGCCACCGCGTAGCGCTCGGGCGCGCCCAGCCGCGCCACCACGGGCGCCGGGTCCAGCGACGGCAGCGCCGCGAACAGGCTGTCGATCATGGGGTTGCCCACCAGGTGCAGCTTCGAGGCCGGTACGCCCTCGGCCGCCAGGTACGACAGCGCCTCGGGGGAGGTGGCGAACAGCAGGTCCGACAGGGAGTCGGTGACGATCCGGTTGACCTCCTCCGGCATTCCGCGGTCGAACGAGCGCAGCCCCGCCTCCACGTGCGCGGTGCGGACGCCGAGCTTGGCGCAGACGAGGATCGCGGCCAGCGTGGAGTTGACGTCGCCGTAGACCACGACCAGGTCCGGCGCGTGCTCCAGCACGACCTCCTCCAGGCCGACGAGCAGGGCCGCGGTCTGCTTGGCGTGGGTGCCGGAGCCGACGGCCAGGTTGGCCACCGGCTCGGGCAGCCCGAGGTCGGCGAAGAACACGTCGGACATCAGCGCGTCGTAGTGCTGACCGGTGTGGACGATGCCCTGCCGCACGCCGAGCTCGCCGAGCGCTCTGACCACCGGGGCCGCTTTCACGAAGTTGGGCCGGGCGCCCAGGACGTGCAGGACCAGGGGGTTCTCCCTCATTGACCTCGCCTTTCGGTGCGGAAGGGAAAAAACGCTGCCTATGGTACGGTCACCGCGTGGTATCCGACGCCAGTCGACCAGACTCCTCCAAGGTTTCCGCCAAGTCCGCGCGTGCCGGTGTCGGTGGGCTGCTGAAGGGCTTCGTCCAGCACCCGATCCTCGTCTCCAGGGTCGTCTACACCAAGGTCAAGTCCGACCCGGTGCGGGTCGCGCAGGCCGCCGCCGAAGCCCTTCCGCCGAGCCTTCGCCCCGTCGTCGGCAAGGTGGCCTGGCCCGCCGCGCGCCGCGCCCGCCGGGCCGTGCGCAAGTTCGGCATGCGGGTCATCAGGGCGCCGTGGGACGAGGCCAAGGAGCACTGGAACGCCGGCCGGGTCAGCATGGCCGCGCAGGTGCTCGAAGCCCACACCAAGTACCCCTTCGTCAAGCGCCGGGCCGCCTACTACCGGGGTGAGCTGGCCGCCATCAGCCCCGGCCCCATCCCGCCCGGCGCCAAGGTGTCCGTCGGCGAGCGCGTCGAGGGCCGGGTGCTGCACTGCGTCACCAACGCCCTGCCGTACACCCAGGCGGGCTACACCGTCCGCACCCACCGCATCGTCACCGCCCAGCAGGCCGCGGGGCTCGACCCGCACGTGGTGACGAGCTGGGGCTGGCCGATGTTCCAGGGCCACGCCGACGCCACGCCGTACGAGGAGATCGACGGCATCCCGTACCACCGGCTGCTGCCGGACGGGCACGGCGACATGCCGTTCGAGATGCGCGGCCGGATGGTGCGCGGCGCCGACGCGGTCACCGACCTGGTCAAGGAGCTGCGCCCGCAGCTCCTGCACGCCGCCACCGACCACCGCAACGGCTCGGTGGCGCACGCTGTCCGCGACCGCACCGGCACCCCGTACGTCTACGAGGTGCGCGGCTTCCTGGAGGAGACCTGGGCCTCCCGCGACCCGATCCGCGTCGGCAGCGAGCGGCACGTGCTCCAGCGCGAGCGTGAGGCGTTCCTCATGCGCGAGGCCGACGCCGTCGTCACGCTGGCCGAGACGATGGCCGCGGAGATCGTCGAGCGCGGCGTGCCGAGAGAGCGGATCTTCCTGGCCCCCAACGCGGTGGACGACTCGCTCCTGAGCACCCACTACGACGGCGCGTCCTTCCGCAGGAGCATGGGCATCGGTGACGACGAGATCGTGGTCGGCTCGGTGTCGAGCATCGTGGCCTACGAGGGCTTCGCCACCCTGCTGCGGGCCGCGGCGCTGCTGCGCGACCAGGGCGCGCCGGTGCGCGTCCTCATCGTCGGCGACGGCGCCGAGCGCCCCAACCTGCTGGAGCTCGTCGAGGAGCTCTCGCTGACCAGCGCCGTCCTGCCGGGCCGGGTCGGGCCCGACGAGGCGCTCCAGGCCCAGGAGGCCATCGACATCTTCATCTGCCCGCGCGAGGACCTGCGCGTGTGCCGTCTCGTGACGCCGCTCAAGCCGGTCGAGGCGATGGCCCTCGGCAAGCCCGTCGTCCTCAGCGACCTGCCCGCGCTGTCGGAGCTGGTCGGCTCCGACGGCGCGGGGATGCTCGTGCCCCCTGGCGACCCGGCGGAGCTGGCCAAGGCCATCGCCGGGCTCAGGGACGATCCGGCCAGGCGCGCGGAGATGGGCGAGGCCGGTCGCGCCGAGGTCGCGGCCAAGCGGACCTGGGGCCGCGTGGCCGAGACCTACCGGGACCTTTACCGGTCGCTCACCTGATGCCGGCCTCCGGATTGCCTGTCTGTTACGACAGGTTCAGCGGCATTAGGCGTGAGCTAGGTGGACTTGAGATAACCTTTGCGACCATGAAGTGTTGTTTCCGTCTTTCCAAGGCACTGCTGTGACAGAAATAGACTTGTCTGTCATCGGCCTGGGGTACGTCGGCATGCCGCTCGCCAAGGAGGCGGTGGCCGCCGGACTGAAGGTCGTCGGCGTCGACGTCGACCCCGCCAAGGTCGACGCGCTCAACGCCGGACGGTCCTACATCGACGACCTGTCCGACGCCGACCTCGAGCACATGCTGGCCAACGGTTTCAGCGCCACGCTCGACGAGTCCGTCCTGGCCAGGAGCAACACGATCGTCATCTGTGTGCCGACTCCGCTGGACGAGGACCACCGCCCCGACCTGTCCGCGGTCGAGGGCGCCACCAGGACCGTCGCGCGCAACCTGAGCAAGGGCACGCTGGTCGTCCTGGAGTCCACCACCTGGCCGGGGACCACCGACGAGGTGGCCCGCCCGCTGCTGGAGACCTCCGGCCTGGTCGCCGGCGAGGACTTCCACCTGGCGTTCTCGCCCGAGCGCATCGACCCGGGCAACCCCAAGTTCGGCCTGCGCAACACCCCGAAGGTCGTCGGCGGCTACACGCCCACCTGCCGCGACCAGGCGACCTCGTTCTACGGCCGCTTCATCGAGCAGGTCGTGCCGGTCAGCGGCACCCGCGAGGCCGAGATGGCCAAGCTGCTGGAGAACACCTACCGGCACGTCAACATCGCCCTCGTCAACGAGATGGCGATCTTCTGCGACGAGCTGGGCATCGACCTGTGGGAGTCGATCGAGGCCGCGGCCACCAAGCCGTTCGGCTTCCAGAAGTTCCTGCCCGGGCCCGGCGTGGGCGGCCACTGCATCCCCGTCGACCCGTCGTACCTTTCGTACACCGTGCGCAAGCTCGGGTACCCGTTCCGGTTCGTCGAGCTGGCGCAGGAGATCAACGAGCGGATGCCGTCGTACGTGGTCGCACGAGTACAGCGACTGCTGAACCGGCATAAGAAGCCCGTGAACGGCGCCAAAGTGGTTATGCTCGGCGTCACCTACAAACCGGACATCGCCGACGAACGCGAGACTCCTGCCCTCCCCGTGGCCCGTGCGCTGCTGGAACTGGGCGCCGATCTCTCGTTCGTGGACCCGTATGTCAAGGAATGGTCGGTCGACGGCACACCCGTGCCGCGCGAAGAGGATCTGGCCGAGGCCGTGGTCGGCGCCGACGTGACGCTGCTGCTCCAGCAGCACGCCGCGTTCGACCTCGACATGGTCGAGGCGAAGGCCAGGCTCGTTCTCGACACCCGCGGCGTGCTCGCCGAGGGTGAACGCGTCGAGCGGCTGTAGCGACGGAGGGTTGCGCGCTGTGCACGTGCTCGTCATGACGGTGGTGCATAACCCCGAGGACGCGCGGATCCTGCATCGGCAGATCCGCGCCCTCGTGGACGCCGGTCATGAGGTCACGTATGCGGCGTCCTTCACGGCGCACGGCATCGTGCCCCGGCCGTGGGTCAACGGCGTGGACCTGCCCCGGGCCGCGCAGCGCAAGCGCCTCGCGGCCGTCTGGGCTGCCCGCAGGCTGTTCAAGCGGATGCGCGACAAGGTCGACCTCGTGCTCATCCACGACCCCGAGCTGCTGTTCGCGGTCTGGGGGGTGCGCAACAGCCCGCCCGTGGTGTGGGACGTGCACGAGGACACCCCGGCGACGCTGTCGCTCAAGCCGTGGCTGCCGTCGTTGCTGCGCCCGCCGGCCCGCTTCCTCGCCCGCATGCTGGAGAGCATGGCCGAGCGCCGGATGCACCTGCTGCTGGCCGAGACCGCCTACGCCGGCAGGTTCAAGCACGCCCACCTCATCGTGCCCAACGAGACGTGGGTGCCCGACTCGGTCACGCCGCCGGGCGACGACCGGGTCGTCTACCTCGGCTGGCTGTCCAGGGCGCGCGGCGTCATGGAGGCCATCGAGGTGGCGCGGCTGCTCCAGCCGTACCGGGTGTCCGTCGAGCTGATCGGCTACGCCGACCCGCAGAGCCGCCCGCTGCTCAACCAGGCCGTCACCGAGGGCCTGCTGGAGTGGCGCGACTTCATGCCGAACGACGAGGCGCTCAAGCGGCTCGACGGCGCCCTGGCGGGCCTGTCGCTGCTGCACGACGAGCCCAACTACCGGCACTCCATGCCCACCAAGATCATGGAGTACATGGCGCACGGCATCCCCGTCATCACCACGCCCTCGCCCCGCGCCGTCGAGCTGGTCGAGCGGTACGAGAGCGGCGTCGTGGTCCCCTGGGAGGACCCCAAGGCCGTGGCGCGGGCCGTCCTCACCCTCCGGGACGACGTCAGGGAGCGGCGGGCGCAGGGCGCGCGCGGCTACGCGGCGGCCCGGTCCAACCACCACTGGCCCAACTCGGCCAAGCGGTTCGTCGCCCAGCTCGAAGCCTGGGCCGCGGGCCTGCGCTAGCGGCTGACATCCGGTATATCCCGAGGGCGGTAGGTTCCTGAACGTGCGCTGGCTCTTCGTGCTCGTGGGCGCGGCGATCCTGGCGGCCGTCGCGGCCGTGGTCGTCGTCCTCCCGTCGGATCGGCCGTCCAGGCCCGTCAGCCGGCAGACCGTGCCGACGCCCTCCGCCACCTTCCCGACGCCGCAGGTCAGCGCGGTCACCGACTCCTGCGGCACGTTCGACACCGGCGAGAAGGCCCCGTACGCGGTCACCGGCTACTGGGTGACGCCCACCTCCAACCCGTGCACCTGGCGCAAGCAGCTCCAGGAGATCCACAACGTCGGCGGCGACACGGTCATCAGGATCGGGTACGGCCTGCAGTACCGCGCGGTGGACGACGAGGGCCGCGTCCTCGACAAGGACGGCGAGCTCGACCCCCTCTACAGGGACTGCGAGGAGGACGGGCTGTCCTGCCACGACGCGGCCGAGCGTGACCTGAAGAAGGCCGGCGCGGGCAACCGGGTGGCCCGCACCTACGTCTACCGGACCGACGAGGCGTTCGGCGACGACCTGTTCCGCTGCGCCACGATGGAGCACCGGGTCATGTCGGCCAAGCGCGTCTACTACCGCCTGCTGGCCCCCATGGACGGCTCCGACGACGCCACCTGCGACTTCACCAAGCCCCGGCCGTACGACCTGATCATCGTCGCCGGCGCGACCAGGAAGGGCGACGGCGAGGTCAAGGACAGCCTGACCACGCTGCTGGACCTCGGCGACCAGTTCGGCATCCGGATCTTCCCGGCGCTGCCGCTGGCGCCGCGCCAGCGGGACAACCAGACGAGGGCCAACCCCGAGCACATCGACACGCTGACCACGCTGACCCGCCGCATCCTGCAGGACTACGGCGTCCGCTTCGCCGGCCGCGACTCGCTCGGCGGCGTCTACCAGCCGTTCGAGGTGCAGATGGCCGCCACCCTCGCCACCAACCCCACCCTGCAGGTGTACGCCGGCCAGCACGACATCGTCCAGCAGGAGCTGCCCGGCAAGCCCATCCTCATCAGCCCGTACCTGGACGCCCGCAAGCGGGTCCCCTTCGGCCAGACGCCCAAGCAGGTGGCCGCTGCCTTCAAGGCGCTGGCGCTGACGGGCGTCGGCATCATCGCGCCGCAGGACAGCCGCGGCACCGGCAAGGTCGGCCTGTTCTGGCCGGACGAGCGCGACCAGGAGGTCGACGAGCGGCTGCGGCCCGTCGTCGGCGAGAGCACGTACGGCACGGCGTACCACGGCTCCACCCGCGACTACTACCGCGAGATGGCGCTCGTCCGCGAGGAGCTGGTCAAGGGCGGCCGCGACGTGGACCTGTGGGCCAACGTCGAGGCGTTCGAGCCCTCCGGCGAGGAGCCGTGCGCGGCGCAGGGCTCGCGCGGCAAGACCGACAAGAAGCGGCTCGACCAGGCTGTCACCATGGCCGGCCGGTACGTCCAGAAGATCGTCTCCTACATGTGGAGCGACTTCATGACCTGCGGCTCGCCGTCCCTGGAGAGCGAGGTCATGAAGGACTGGGCCCGGCCGATCGCCGTCGACGCGATCCGGCGCGGGCGCGACGTCCAGGACGGCATCGAGGTGCGCGGCTACCACCTCAAGGGCGGCACCGTGACCGTGGAGTGGGAGAGCGGAGCCCGGGACCTGGACGTGGCCGCCGTCGGCTGGCTGGACGACGACCCGCTGGAGGAGCTGCCCGAGGGCATGCAGACGGCATGGGTGCCGTTCGACTGGGCGCAGGTGCCGCCGGGCGCGTGGGTCCAGGTCGGGGTCAAGCTGCCGTCAGGCCAGGAGACCAGCGAACGCCTGCACGTCCGCATCACCTCGTGACGTCAGCCCGTCATGCCGTCACGCGGCCGGGCGGGGGCGTGTAACGTGCAGGCCATGGTCCCGAGCGTCCCGGTCAGCGTCGACCTGGTCGTGCTGACCGTGCGCTGCCAGGCGCTGTGCGCGCTGGTGTGGCGGCGCGACAACCCGCCGTTCCTGCGCCGCTGGTCCCTGCCGGGCGGGTTCGTCCAGCTCGACGAGGACCTGCCGGCCGCGGCCCAGCGCATCCTGGCCGAACGGGCCGGCCTGCCGGGCGCGCCCGTCCACCTGGAGCAGCTCCAGACCTACGGCTACCCCGACCGCGACCCCCGCCAGCGCGTCGTCAGCGTCGCCTACCTCGGCCTGGCCCCCGACCTGCCGGCCTCGGAGAAGGCCCACATGAGCTGGCGGCCGGCCACCGAGCTGGCCGTGATGGCCTTCGACCACCGGCGCATCATGCTCGACGGCATCGAGCGGGCCCGCGCCAAGCTGGAGTACACCTCGCTCGGGGCGGCCTTCTGCCCGCCGGAGTTCACCGTGGCCGACCTGCGCCGGGTCTACGAGATCGTCTGGGGGCGGACCCTCGACCCGCGCAACTTCCACCGCAAGGTGACCAAGGCCGAGGGCTTCCTCGTGGAGACGGGCGCGTCGACGACGCGTGACGGCGGCCGCCCCGCCAAGCTCTACCGGCGCGGCCCCGCCGAGCTGCTCCATCCGCCCATGCTGCGCTCCCTGAAGGAGTAGGCACGGACGTCGTTAGAGTGAGGGCATGCCTCGTTTCCGCCCCATTCTCGACACCATGCCGCCCTACCGGCCGGGCAAGGCCGTGGCCACCGCCGACGGACGGTCGTACAAGCTGTCCTCCAACGAGTCGCCCTACGACCCGCTGCCGTCCGTGGTCGAGGCCATCGCCGCCGGCGCCCGCCAGGTCCACCGCTACCCCGACCCGGCCGCCGTCGCCCTCACCGAGGCCATCGCGGAGCGGTACGACGTCCCCACGGGGCACGTGGCGCTCGGCGCGGGGTCCGTCACCGTGGCGCAGCAGCTCTTCGAGACCGTGGGGGAGCCGGGCGCCGAGGTGGTGTACGCCTGGCGCTCCTTCGAGGCGTACCCCCTGCTGGCCGACCTGTCCGGCGCCACCTCCGTACGGGTGCCGCTGGCGGGGGAGGACCATGACCTCGACGCCATGGCCGAGGCCATCACCGAGCGGACCCGCATGGTGTTCGTGTGCAACCCCAACAACCCGACCGGCACCGCGATCCGCCGCGCCGAGCTGGCGGCGTTCCTCGACCGGGTGCCCGGTGACGTGCTGGTGGTGCTCGACGAGGCCTACCGCGAGTACGTCCGCGACGAGGACGTCCCCGACGGCCTGACCCTCTACCGCGACCGGCCCAACGTCTGCGTGCTGCGCACGTTCTCCAAGGCGTACGGCCTGGCGGGGCTGCGGGTCGGCTACCTGATCGGGCACGAGCCGGTCGCCGACGCGGTGCGCAAGACGATGGTGCCGTTCGCGGTCAACCATCTGGCGCAGGTCGCGGCGGTCGCCTCCCTGCGGGCGGAGGACGAGCTGCTGGAGCGGGTGGACCGGGTGGTCAAGGAGCGCACCCGGGTCCGGGAGGCGCTCATCGCCCAGGGCTGGACCGTGCCGCCCACGGAGGCCAACTTCGTCTGGCTGCGCCTGGGCGAGCACACGCTCGACTTCGCCGCCGCGTGCGCGGTGGAGGGCGTCGCCGTGCGGCCGTTCGGGGGCGAGGGGGCCCGGGTCTCGATCGGCGACCCGGAGGCCAACGACGCCTTCCTGAAGGCGGCGGCGGCCTTCCACACCCGGCTCTGATCCCTCCCTGGCCGGGGCCGTCCGCTCCTCGGACTCGTCAGTCGTGCGGGGCCTCGGCGGGCTGCCGGGCGTCCCGTACGGCGTCCGCGCGCGGCGTGGTCTCCTCGTGTTCCGTCCGGCGGCCCCTGCGTTCGGTCGAGATGACCAGCGCGACCCCCACCAGGATCACCAGGCCGCCCGCGATGATCTGGACCGTCACCTGCTCGCTCAGCACGAGGGCGCCCAGGACCACGGCCACCACCGGGTTCACGTACGCGTAGGTCGACACGAGTGAGATGGGCGCGTTGCCGAGCAGCCACGAGAACGCCGTGAAGCCGACCAGCGACCCCACCAGCACCAGGTAGACCAGCGCCAGCCACGACCTCCCGGTGACCGCCGAGACGTCCAGCCGCTCGCCCGTCGCGACGCCGAGCAGCAGGAGCCCGGCGCCGCCCGCCAGCATCTCGACGGCGCTCGCGGCGAAGGCGTTGGCCGGCATCGCGATGCGGCTCGACAGGAACGATCCCACCGACCACGACAGCGAGCCCACCAGGACGATCACGATCCCGGTCGTGCTGCCCGCCTGGCCGCCGGTGAGCGAGAGCGCCGCCACCCCGGCGAACCCCACCAGGACGCCGGCGAGCGTCAGCGTCTTCGGCCGGTCCCGCACCACGAACCTGAACACGACCAGCCACAGCGGCACCGACGCCACGAGGAGCGCGGCCAGGCCGCTGCTGATGTACTGCTCCGAGACGGCCAGCATGCCGTTGCCCAGCGTGAGCAGCAGCAGCCCGACACCGGCCGCACCGAGGAACTCCCGCCGGGTCATCCGGAACGCCCCGGTCCCCGACCTGGCCAGGACGATCCCGCCGAGGAGCAGCGCGGCGACGAGGAACCGCATCGCGCCGCTGAGCATGGGCGGGATGGACTCGACGGCCACGGCGATGCCGAGGTAGGTCGAGCCCCACACCACGTAGACGATGCCGAGCGCGCCCCAGATGAGGAGGGGAGCCCGGCGGTCAGGTGTGTTCTCGTTCATGGGTCATGACGATAGCGGCCGGCACCGACAGAAAACCCGCAGATATCGGACAACCAATTGGCGGGATCTCATCGGTCGCGGACCTGTCCGCCACTGTCGCGGGACACCCGGTCGTTGCGAGGATTCCGCTGAAGCCGGACCCCTGGCCGGGAGCCGGCTCCGCGCATCCGATGCATCGGATGCGTCCGCCCCGACGACGCATCCGCCCGACGATGGGAGTCCACGCACCATGTCCGCCGTCACCGCCGTACCGCCCGCCGCCAACGCCGCGGCGCTCGCCCACTTCGCCGGCCGCCTCGCCTTCGAGACCGACGTCTCGGACGTGGCCGCCGACCTGGCCGCCGCCGTGCCCAGCATCGTCGTCGTCGACTCCCGCAGCCGGGAGAGCTGGGAGCAGGGCCACATCCAGGGCGCCGTCCACCTGCCCACCGCGGAGATCGCCGCGCGGGCCGCGGAGGTGATCCCCGCGGGCGCCACGGTCGTGACCTACTGCTGGGGCCCCGGGTGCAACGGCGCGACGCGGGCCGCGCTGGAGATGGCCAAGCTCGGCCACCCGGTCAAGGAGATGATCGGCGGCTTCGAGTACTGGGCGAGGGAGGGCTTCCCGGTGGAGACCGCCTCAGGGGTCGCCCGGCGCCCCGTGGACGCCCTCACGGCCCCGGTCACGGGCATCGCCTGCGCGTGCTGACCGCCGAACCGGGAGGCGCCCGCGACGCCACCATCTTCGACGGCGGATGACGATGTCATAGTGGACAGCTGTCAGATATCGCCGCCTTCTTCGGATGGGTGAGGAACGTCATGAGCGAGATCAAGCGGGCATTGGTGCTGGGTGGCGGAGGCGTGGCCGGAATCGCCTGGACCACCGGCGTCCTGGCAGCCCTGGCCGCCGACGGAGTGGACGTTCCCGCCACCGCTGACAAGATCATCGGCACCTCGGCCGGTTCCGCGGTAGCCGCCCAGATCACCAGCGGTCTCTCGATGCCGGAGCTCCTCGAACGCCAGACGAACCCCGCACTCCAAGCCCCCGAGCTCAGGAGTGGCGTGGAGATGGACCAGCTCTGGGCCGTCATGCAGGAGATCTACGAGAGCTCCAGGGACCGGGTGGAGCGGCTGCGCGGGTTCGGCGCGATGGCCCTGGCCGCGGACACGGTCCCGGAGGCCGAACGCCGCCGGGTGATCGAGGGCCGCCTGCCCGTCCACACCTGGCCGGAACGCGACCTCGTCATCGTGGCGGTGGAGGCGCTCACAGGGGAGACCGCCCTGTTCGGCCCCGGCTCGGGCGTGGAGCTGGTCGACGCGGTCGCGGCGAGCTGCGCGATCCCGGGCGTCTGGCCGCCGGTGACCATCGACGGCGTACGGTACATCGACGGCGGCGTGCGCTCGGCCGCCAACGCCGACCTCGCTTCCGGCCACGACCGGATCCTCGTCATCGCGCCGATGCCGGAGCCGGTCGAAGGTTTCGAGGCCACGGGCGGCAAGGTCGAGGTGGTCGGACCTGACGAGGCGTCACTGGCGGCATTCGGCGCCGACCCCCTGGCTCCCGAAGTGCGAGGCCCCGCCGCCGAGGCCGGATACGCCCAGGGCGCCGCTCTGGCGGCCCGCATCGCCGAACTGTGGGGATGAACCGGTCCAAACCGGTGCGGCCCCCGGGAGGCCAGGAAATGTTGGCGCCCCCGTCCGAATCCCGTCGATCGGGGGCGACCGAGAACATACCCCGATCCGCAACGGTCAACCAACAGCCTCGCCACCAAGGCCCCAAAAATCCAGGGGACAGCCCATTGGGGGGCAAAGTCCGGTTACGCCGGTCTCGTTCTTCGGAGGCCACGGCCCACGGGACGTCGTGACGGCGCCCCGCCACCACCCGGTCAGAGGGCGTCTCCCTGGAGGCCCTCAGCCCTGTGCGGTGGGTGGGGGCAAGGCGGCTGTGCCGTGACGGATGGGTGGGTGAACGCGGCGGGCCCGCCGCCCGGAAGGACGGCGGGCCCGGTGCTCGGTGGGGTCGGCGCGCGGTCAGCGCGGCCCGAGCTTCTCCACGATGAGCCGGTAGAGCTGGCGCGGACGCCCCGGCTGCGGCGTGCGGTTCGGCGGAAGCGGCCACGCGAGTCCCTCGTCAACCAGCGTGCGCAGCAACCGCCGAGCCGTACGCGGCGTGACGCCCAGCATCTTGCCGGCGCCCTCCGCGTCCACGACCGTGTCCCCGCCCTCCAGCTTGGCCGCCAGGCGGGCCAGCACCTCGACGCCCTTGGGCTTGAGCGTCCCGGCGCCCGTGGGCGGCATCCGCGGGGCCGGGATCAGCGCTCGGCCCTCCCTGTCCACCGCGAACCCCTGGGCCTGCTTGCCCGCCTGGGTGCGCGCCAGCGCGGCCCGCGCGTGCGCCTCCGCGTCGTGCGCGGTGCGGCCCATGCCCACCCCCACCTCGACGGCCAGCCCCAGCTCCTCGCGGATCCTGGCGGCGAACGGCAGCACCCTGAACCCGTCGGTGGCCGCCGTGATCGAGCCCCGGGTCGCCGTGACCAGGTAGCTGTGATCGTCGATCGGCCACACCGTGGCGTTGATGCGGTTCGCCTCCTGCACCAGTAACCGGTGCAGGGACAGCCGCAGCTCGTCGCGCCAGTAACGCGGCGCGGCCCGGCGTACGGGCTCACGCAGCGTCGGCACCTCCACCAGCACCACCGTGAGCTGTGACTCCTCCAGCCGGTGGTGGGCGCCGAGCAGCGCCGCCGTGTGCAGCGCGCTGCGCACGGCCGCCGACGTGGGCCTGATCCTGATGGCGGGCACGCCCGCCGTCTGCAGGCGGTCGGCCACCGCCGGCAGGCACGTCAGCGCCCCCGTCGTGGCCCCCTGCCGGTTCAGGCGCTCGTGGTAGGCCGCGATCGTGCCGGTCGCTCCCGGCTCGTCGCGGCTGTGCACGTCGGACGCGGGTATGCCGAGGTCGGTGTACGCCTCTTCCACGTCCGCACGTGACACCACGTCGATGCTCACCCGCTGCGGCTCGATGCGCGGATCCAGTGCCGCCTTGGCCAGCGCCGCCACCAGGGCCGCGCCGCCGAGCTGCACGTACGTCGCCGGCATCGTCAGCACACCCGAACGCCTGGCCAGGTCATAGGGGACCGGGCTGGCGAACAGGCACGCGTCCACGCCGGGACCGAGCCGTGTCACCTTGTCGGGCGCCTCCTGCTCATCGCGGTACGCCGCGGCCACGAGGCGACAGGGCAGAGGCGCGGCTGCGTGCCCCATCAACATGACGCGCTCGACCAGATCGTGGGGCCCGACCACGCCAATGGTGAGGTCCGGTGTCATGGCGCCCGGGCGCGACACTCGAGTTGTTTCTTCGGCCCTCTCGACCAATGTTCGTCCCATCCTGCCGTAAAGTTGCAGTGCTCTCTTTTGGAACGATCGCTCGCGAGGGCCGTAATGTCACGCCCGACTTTTCCGGAAAGTCGTTCAGCTTGGCCGCGTGGGAAGAAGTTCTAGCAGCTCAGAGAGGATTTCCCGGCCATTTTCAACCTTCAGAAATCTCTCGTGTAATGTCCGCTCCGAGTGCCCGCATTCGGTCGGCGAGATGCGCGTGGCCGCGGTCGATGAGGTATCCCGACTCGATGAGGGTCTCGCCCTCGGCCGCCAGTCCCGCGAGCACCAGCGCGATGCCCGAGCGAAGGTCGTGAGCGGTCACCCGCGCGCCCGTCAACGGGGTCGCCCCCCGCACGATCGCCCGGCTGCCGTCGACCTCCACGTCGGCGCCCATCTTGTTCAGCTCGCCGGCCAGCGCGAAGCGGCCGTCGAAGATGCGCTCGTGGATGTAGCTGGTGCCGTCGGCCAGCGCCGCGACCGTCATCATGGGCGACTGGAGGTCGGTGGCGAAGCCGGGGTAGGTGTCGGTGATGATGTTGATCGGGCGCAGCGGCCGGTCGCAGCGCACCTTCAGCACCGCGCCCTGCCGGGCGAAGTCGACCCCCATCTGCTCCAGCTTGTAGCGGACCACGCCCAGGTCGAGGCCGGTGCCGACGAGGCTCAGCTCGCCGCCGGTGATGGCCGCGGCCATGGCGAACACGCCCGCGTCGAGCCGGTCGGGCATCACGGTGTGCTCGACGGCGTGCAACTCCTCGACGCCCTCGACGGTGATGAAGCCGGTGCCGCCGCCGCTGATGCGGGCGCCCATCTTGGTCAGCATGTCGATGACGTCGAGGACCTCGGGCTCCAGCGCGGCGTTCTCGATCACGGTGGTGCCCTTGGCCAGGGCGGCGGCCATGATGAGGTTCTCGGTGCCGGTGTGGGAGGGCGTGTCGAGGTAGAGGGTGGCGCCCGTCAGGCCCGACGCCTTCACGTGGATGACGGTCTCGCCCTCGTCCACGACCGCGCCGAGGCGCTTGTAGCCGAGGTAGTGGAAGTCGAGGTTGCGGCTGCCCAGGTTGCAGCCGCCGACGCCCTCGACGATCGCCTCGCCCAGCCGGTGCAGCAGCGCGGGCGTGAACAGCACGGAGCCGCGGAAGCGCCGGGCGATCCGGGCCGGCAGCACGGCCTTGTCGAGCCTGGAGGCGTCGATGACCAGCGTCCGCTCCGCCTCGTGCAGCTCCACATGGGCGCCCACGGCCTCGGCCAGCTCGACGGCCCGGCGCACGTCCTCGATGATCGGCACGTTGCGCAGGACCGTGCGGCCCTGCGGCACGAGAAGAGCGGCGCCGATCATGGGCAGCACGGCGTTCTTCGCGCCCTGGATGAAGGCGGTTCCACGCAGGGCGTTGCCACCGCGCACGCGGTAACGGACCATTTCCGGCGGCTCCTCGGAAGTCATCGGTGGGGGCGGGGGATCGGGCCAACAGTAGCCGCTCGCACCACCTGCCCCAGCCGAATCACCTGTTAAAGGAACTGCCGGTGATGCGTTCGTACGCCTCCAGGTAGCGCTGCCTCGTCTGCTCGACCACCTTGTCCGGAAGAGGCGGCGGCGGGTTCCCCGAGGATTTGTCCCATCCTGATTCGGGCGACATTAGCCAATCGCGGACAAATTGCTTATCGAATGACGGCTGCGCACGCCCGGGCGTCCATCCGTCGGCCGGCCAGAAACGCGACGAGTCGGGGGTGAGCACCTCGTCCCCGAGCGTGAGCACGCCGTCGGAGTCCCAGCCCAGCTCGATCTTGGTGTCGGCCAGGATGATGCCGCGCTCCCGCGCGATCTCCGCGCCGCGCGTGTAGACGGCCAGCGTGATGCGGCGCAGCTCCGCCGCCGTCTCCTCGCCCACCTGCTCGACGACCTGCTCGTACGAGATCGGCTCGTCGTGCTCGCCCATCGGCGCCTTGGTCGACGGCGTGAAGATCGGCTCGGGCAGCCGGGAGCCGTCCTCCAGGCCCTCGGGCAGCCGCACGCCCGACACCGCCCCGTCGCGCCGGTAGTCGGCCAGGCCGCCGCCCGCGAGGTAGCCGCGGGCCACGCACTCGACCGGGACCATCCGCAGCGGCCGGCACAGCACGCTGCGCGCGTCGGGGCCGGGAGCGGCGATGTGGTTGGGGATCACGTCCGCGAGCTGCTCGAACCACCACAGCGAGAGCTGCGTGAGCACGGCGCCCTTGTTCGGGATGCCGGGCTCCAGCACGTGGTCGAAGGCCGAGATCCGGTCCGAGGCGACCATGAGGAGCAGCCCGTCGGGCGCCTCGTACAGGTCGCGAACCTTGCCCGAGTGCAGGTGCCTCATCACACGTCCTCCATGCCCGAGCCGGCGATGTCCGTACGGTGGAAGGAGCCGCGCAGCTCGATGCGGGCCACCAGGTCGTAGGCGTGGCGCCGCGCGGTGCGCTGGTCGGGCCCGGTGCCGACGACGCTGAGCACGCGCCCGCCGTCGGAGACGACCTCGCCGTCCACCCGCCGGGTGCCCGCGTGGATCACGTACGCGTCGTCCGTGGGCTCCAGCCCCTTGATCGGGTCGCCCTTGACCGGCGCCTCCGGGTAACCCTCGGCCGCGACCACCACGGTCACCGCGGACCCCTCGCGGAAGGTGGGCGCGGCGTGCTCGGCCAGCGTGCCGGTCGCGCAGGCCAGCAGCAGCGCGCCGAGCGGCGTCTCCAGCCGGTCGAGCAGCACCTGCGCCTCCGGGTCGCCGAAGCGCGCGTTGAACTCCACGACCTTCGGGCCCTTGGCGGTCAGCGCCAGGCCGACGTACAGCACGCCCTGGTACGGCAGGCCGCGCCGGGCCAGCTCGCCGATCGTCGGGTGGACGACCTCGCGCATCACCTGCTCGGTCAGCCCCTCGGGCGCCCAGGGCAGCGGCGTGTAGGCGCCCATGCCACCGGTGTTGGGGCCCTGGTCGCCGTCGTAGGCGCGCTTGAAGTCCTGGGCGGGCTGCAACGCCACCGCGGTCGTGCCGTCGCACAGCGCGAACAGTGACACCTCGGGCCCGTCGAGGAACTCCTCGACCACCACCCGCTCGCAGGCCCGCGCGTGCTCCAGCGCGTGGTCGCGGTCGCCCGTCACGACCACGCCCTTGCCGGCGGCCAGTCCGTCGTCCTTCACCACGTACGGCGCCCCGAACTCGTCGAGCGCCGCGGCCGCCTCCTCGGGCGTGGAGCAGGTACGGGCCCGGGCCGTGGGAACGCCGGCGGCGGCCATGACGTCCTTGGCGAACGACTTGGAGCCCTCGATCATCGCGGCGTCCCCGGACGGCCCGAAGCACGGGATCCCGGCGGCGCGCACGGCGTCGCCCACCCCTGCCACCAGCGGAGCCTCGGGACCCACGACCACGAGGTCGGCGCCGAGCCGGGTGGCCAGATCGGCCACCTGCTCCGGGTCGGTGGGGGTGACGGCGTGCAGGGTGGCGACCTCCTCGATGCCCGGATTGCCCGGGGCACAGTGGAGGTCGGTGACCTGGGGGTCGAGTTTGAGTGAGCGGCACAGGGCGTGCTCACGCCCGCCGGATCCGATGACTAGAACGCGCACGCGCCCATTCTCGCAGCTACCGCCGTCCGCCCCGCATCCACGTGGGCCGGAGGCCGTATGGGGAACTTCCCTGATGGCCGGGCCGCCATGCGGGTATCGTCGGCTTGGTTCTCACCGCCTGTGGTAGCTTGGGGCGGCTATGTGCGTCTCGTGTGATTGGAGGTGGTCCGGGATGAATCCTGGTGATCCCAGCAGTACGTGCTCGTTCACGTACACCATCAATACCCCCGACCACTCCAATCCGGCAGCCTGATCGTGCCTCCACGCATTTGTGTTGATTGAGGTGACTTTTCGTCGCGCGTGGAGCGTGCCAGGTCGGGCGGAAAGGGACTGCCATGCGCTCGTCCACGCTTTTCCGTCGCATCAACCGTCACCCGGTTCAGCCGCACTCCCAGCGCCAGCACTCCAAGCTGCTGCCTGAGGTCCGCGTGCCCCACTCCATCGTCGAGTACGGCGCCTACATCGACGGCAAGAAGACCGGGGCCGTCGGCATCCCCGAGTCGCTGCGCCTCGTCCGCGAGCACAACGCCGGCGCCGCCAAGCCCAGCGCCTTCCTCTGGGTCGGCCTGCACGAGCCCGAGGCGCCCGAGGTCGAGTGGCTGGCCGGGGTGTTCGGACTGCACCCGCTGGCCGTCGAGGACGCCGTCAAGGCCCACCAGCGTCCCAAGGTCGAGCGCTACGGCGACTCCCTGTTCATGGTGCTCAAGACCATCGCGTACCTCGACCACGACGAGCTGACCGCCACCAGCGAGATCATCGCGACGGGCGAGATCATGGTGTTCCTGGGCGCCGACTTCGTGGTGACCGTACGGCACGGCGAGCACTGCCCCCTCACCGAGGTGCGCGAGCGCCTCGAAGAGCGTCCCGAGCTCATCACCCGCGGCCCGGCCGGCGTGCTGCACGCCATCTCCGACCACGTCGTCGACCGCTACCTCCAGGTGGCCGACCTCATGCAGATGGAGCTGGAGGAGGTCGAGGCCACGGTCTTCGCCGACGTCAGCTCCCGCGACATCAACCGCATCTACCAGCTCAAGCGGGAGATGCTGGAGCTCAAGCGCGCGGTCACGCCGCTGCAGCACCCGCTTGCGGCGCTGCCCCAGCGGCGCGTCATCCCCTCGGAGATGCGCGAGTACTTCCGCGACGTCGGCGACCACCTGTCCCGCGTCTGCGAGCAGGTCGAGTCCTCCAACGAGCTGTGCAGCTCCATCCTCCAGGCCGCCCTGGCCCGCTCGAACGCCCTCGCGAACGAGGACATGCGCAAGATCTCCTCCTGGGTCGCCATCCTGGCCGTCCCCACGATGATCGCCGGCATCTACGGCATGAACTTCGACTTCATGCCCGAGACCAAGCAGGTCTGGGGCTACCCGGCGGTCCTGGCCATCATGATCACCGCCTGCGTCCTCCTCCACCGCGGCTTCCGCCGCAACGGCTGGCTCTGAAGGGACCCTCTCGGCAAGGCCCTCGCTGACGGGGGCACTCAAGGCATGGCCCTCGCTCCGCTCGGACGCCCCACCGGGGGCTACGCCCCAGGTGGGGGCCTACCGGCCCCCACACCCCCGGCCCTTGCCGATGGAAACGGCTGTTTGTCGTGGCACCGCTTCAGATATTGATCAATCGGTATCCTTCGGATGTCGGGGGGATGCGTAGATCACCCAAACAGTGCGGGCGGCGTCGTCTATGACATAGCGAACGCGGCCGCCGTTGGTGACCTCGAACTCCCACTGCTCCAGGTTCTTGCCATTGTGACGATGTGTCGCCATATCGCCGCGCAGACGATGCTGCCGCTCATGATTCGCGCGAGAGCGCGGGTCGGCGCGTAGCGCCTCGAAGCATCGGCGTGTATTGGTCAGGGCGTGACGGCACAGTTCTTCCCACCCTGTGACGGCGTCACTGTCGCCGAACCGTAGATCCCACTCGTCGCCAGAGGGCGGCACCGTGACCCGATCCCCGCGTTTCGGGCTCATGCCGAAATCTCTACCGGCCCGTAGTCACCGCTCGTCGCCTTGCGGGCCTCGGCATAGTGCGCGGGATCGGCCTTGATCCGAGCGGTGGCGCGCCAGCCGGCGATGACCTCCTGTGTAGTGGCATCCACGTCGAGTTCGACGGCATCGGACAGGGCCTCGACCAGTTCGAGAGTGAATGCGCGGAGTTCGTCGGAGGTGAGGTGGCGAACCCATGGAAAGACCTCTGGCATGGCGATGACCAGCATGCGGGCTGTCGGATCGTGCTTGAGCAGCGCGAGGAACAGCCGGGATGCCGTGGTCAGGGTCTCCTCGCGCCGCTCCTCGCGGTCCGCGGCGGTCAAGTAGAAGTCCGGAGCGTCACGATGGGTGACGCGTACGCGGCCCAGGCGGACTGCGCGTTGAGCGACGGCTCGGGGGTTGCGGGAGAGGTCGGAGAAGGTCACTGAGTCGGCTTGGCTGGTGCTCACCCCATCATGCTAAGTCAGAACACGTTCTGATGTCGGCGTTGTGAAACTCGCCGTGGACGTGATGTGGCCGCACGAACGCCGATCCACGTCCGTTGCGGACCTCACCTGTGGTCGCGGAGGAAGGCGGAGATGTCGGCGGGGGTCGGGTAGTTCCGCTGAGGCGACGGCTCGCCCTGGAGGAACGCCGTGATGACGGCGGCGGCGCGCTCGTTGTTGTCGTCGAGACCGTTCCACATATGGTGTCCGACACCGGGCATGTACTGGGTTCGCTCGATGGTGGGGACGGCGGCGATCCCGGAGCGCGCGCCGTCCGTGAGAACGATGAGGATGCGGCGGGGACGCGAGCACCGCCACATCTACACGGCGTTGTTCGGCGGCGTGCAGAGCTTCGAACCGTCCGGCGACGTGGGTGCCGCAGATCCCGTCAGGCCGCTCATCGAGGCGATAGACCGCGCTCTGTCGGCCTCCGTGCTCTCGGGCGACGCGACCTCCATCGCGCTCTCACTCTGGGTGACCCTGCACGGGCTGGTGACTCTCGAACTGGCTGGCGCCCTCGACACCGCCACGGCCGAGACCACGTTCCGCTCCACGATCCCCGCCGCGCTGCGTGGTTCGGCGGCTTGACTCCGCAGCGTCAGCCTACGCAGCCCTCAACTGTCCCTCCGCCGCGGCGGCCGTCGTCGTGGCTCTGGGCACCGGCGGAATGCGCTTCGGACCCTCGTCTGTCGGCGGTGTTCCAGCACCGTGCTCCGACAGCGCCGACCTCGTTCGAGCGCGAGACGCTGGAGCTTGAGCCCGGCGAGTGGATCGTCCAGGTGCTCCGTGCGAGTTACTCGATCGAGGACACGCCGGTCCACGTACTGGAGACCATCTGCGCCGCCAACCGGCACGTCTTCCCGATCGGCCAGGTCTCCGGGTACGACGAATTCTGAGCGACCGACCTGCGATCCGGCATCCCGGTGCGCACGCAATTGAAGAAACGAGAGGGGGCGCGCACGAGCCGAAGTTTCGCCCATGGTGCTGCACCGCAGATCGGTCTACCCGGGGAGTAAGGTCAGGGCGGGCACGTGGATCGGACGGACCACGGAGAAGTCCCGGACATCGATCGTCATCACGTCGGTGACCCGCATCCGCTCCGCCACGGCCACTACTGAGGCATCTGCGGAGCCCAGGGGAAGATCGTTATACCGCTCGACGAGGACCGCGATTCTCGAAAGATCTGACTCCGTGAGATCGACGAGCCGAAACCAGCCGGACTCAAGGAGCCGGAGGAACGCCGCCTCCGCTCTCGCGCCGCCAAGCTTGCCGATCATGTAGCAGCTCTCGCCGGCGACGAAACTGGGGACGAGCAGTGGCCGGTCGGCGCTGCGAAGCCGCGTGAACTCATGTACGCAACGCTCGTGGTTCTTGTCGTCCCGGAAGGTGGCGGCCACGATCGGGCCCGTGTCGACTACGATCACGCTTCGTGACCGTAGCCCTCCCCAATGATTTCTTCCACCCGTTCGGAGGCGTCGCTCCGGCCTGCTTGAAAGGCGCCGAAGAGGGTCGGCAGACCGTCAGGGCCGAGCTCCGGCTCCTCGGTGCGTGAATGGACGAGCTGGAGGAGCCGCGCGTGCTCTTCACGCACCTGATCTGGCCGGAGCTGGTCGACCAGCCGGTGAAGATCTTCGTACTCTTCCTGCGGTGCCGTCATGCTGTCGAGTTTACGGCGCGATCGCGGACTACAGGAGGTTGGCGGCAATCAACGACCGGTAGCCCGCTCCAGTCGCTCAGCCGATGACCCGCGCAGTCCTCGCAAGCCGCTGCACAACCTTCGACCCGGCCGTGTGGTGTCCTAGGGTTCGGTGTCGTGTCTCGACGATCATGGATTTTGTGGAGTGCGGCATTACTGGTCACCCTGACTCCCCGAGTCTTCTTCTGGATCCGATCGCTCCTGACCGGAGACGAGGGTGGCCGGGGCTACGTGTGGATGTCGGGGGGTTCGTGCCTGGGCGACCAGATCAACGAGCTGATCAGATCACCGGAACGCATGGCCAGGATTCTGCCCCTCTTCTGGTACGGCGGCGCGCCGATGATCGTCGTGACCTTCGCCTGCTGGCACGTGAGCGTGCGGACCGGGCGTGACCGGCTCGGCAGGATCATCGCCCGCTCAGGCGCCGTGACCCTTCTCCTCTTGCGACTCCCCGAGCTGCTGCTGTTCACGCTCGACGGGGCGCTGGGCCAGGAATGCATGGACGCGTGGGGCCCACCCGAGATAGCGACCCGGAACGCGGGCATGGACCTCTACTTCCTGGTGCCGCCGATCCTGGTCCTGCTCGCGGTGCGCCCCGCTCGCCGCGGTTTCGTCAGGAGAGGCCGCTTCGCCCGTACGGTGGTCGCGGTCCTGACGCTGATGACGACCCTTCTGGTCGTGGACCAGGCGGCCGCTTCCGGCAGGGTGAGCAGCGACCGGGAGCTCGACTGCGGCGGTTTCGGCAACGGCACCGTCCATGACGTGACCAAGGCGGAAAAGGACTTCCTGTGCCGGGTCCGCGGCTACGACTCGTTCATGGACGACGGCATCGAAAGCTGGGCGCAGGTTCCCGATCGGGTGGTCCTGACGCAGGGTCGTCACCTGTGCCGTCTCGCCGAACAGCACGGCGGCGACACCGGCGCCCCCGCCGTGCGCGAGGCACCCCACGCGGCGCTGGCCGGCGCACTGGCACCGTTGTGCCCCGCGGTGGCCCGCGCCCAGGAGCTGGCCGGCCAGCGCCAACAGGCGGCACATGCCGCGTACTTCGCCGAGAAGGAGAAGGCCTGCGCCGCGCACCCCGCCCACCGCCCGAAGATCAAACCGGTCCGGCAGCACCGCGCCACCATGTGGACCGAGTTCTGGAATATCGGCGGATGGGAGGACGGATACGAAGACAGCGTCCCCGACCTGGTCAAGGAGTTGGTCGGAAGCGAACCGGGCGCGCTGGCCGTCTGGGCCGCCGACGAGATCGGCCACGCTTGCGTGACCACCGAGTCCTACACCCGGCGGCCGCCGCTGGAGACCAAGGGGTGGAAGGAAGTGGTCGAGGTCGCCTACGAAAGCCCGACCGGTTCGCTGACCCTGGTCGACGGCGAGGGGGAGACATCGCCCAAGCTGACGACCAGCGGCCCCGGGTCCTACCGGGTTCGGGTCCACCTACGCGGCCGTGACCTCGTCCACCAGGTTCCCTACCCTCCGGACGGCGCCGTCGAGCTGCTGATCATGGTGTTCCCCGGCGAGCGGAAGGAGCCGACCGTCTACCGGTGACGGTGTGCTTCAGAAGGAGCCTTGGCACCGTCGCTGCGCCGCCCCGGCGGAAGCGGACAACAATCCTGCCCGTCGGACCTGGTACGCCGGGGACGCCGAGCCAGGAGGACCCGTGCTGTGGTGGGCGCCATCGCGGGAACGGGTCTTGCCGCGGCAGCCGTCGTCGTGGCTCTGGGCGCCGGCGGGGTCGGCCCTGCCGCCACGCCGCCGAGTACGGCTCCGGTGGCGAGTGGGCCGCGCTCCGGAGACGGTTCGCCGCCCTCGCGCCTCCCCGGTTCGAGATCTCTCGACGCCCGCTCCGTGCTGCTGGCCGCGGCCGAGACCGCCGCCCGTGAGCCGGCCACGTCGGGCCACTACTGGTACACCCGTCAGCGCATCTCCCAGCCGGTGCGTCGCCTGCCGAAGGACATCGGAAAGCCGGGACGCCAGGAGATACCGTTCTCGGCGACCGTGGCGACTACCCAGGACAGCTGGTACGCGAGCGACAGAGGCGCGCCCAGCCGGACCGTGACCGGCCAGAACCCGAAGGCTGCCTTCGCCTCCCCGGAGGACGAGGCGAAGTGGAGGCGACTGGGCTCGCCCGCGCTGGTCGAGGAGAAGCCGTCGACCAACGACTACGACATGGCACTGTTCTTCCAGATCGGCACACACCGCTTCACGGCCCGGCAACTGCTCGAACTGCCGGCCGAGAAGGACAGCCTGGAGAGCCGGTTGCGGCGGCTGTACGACGAGGAGCCCCCAGACGAATGGTCGCCCGCCAAGCCGGAGTTCACCGACTACGTGTGGTCGACGGCGCAGGACCTGCTGGCCGGGCCGATCAGTCCCGGGACCCGCTCCGCCCTCTACCGGGTGCTCGCCGAACAGCCCGCGATCAGGTCGCTGGGAGGGGTCACCGATGCGCAGGGCCGCACCGGGACCGCCCTGGCCAGGACGGTAGCAGGGGAGGGTGAGGGCGAGTCCCGACTGATCGTGGACGACGGCACGGCGGAGCTGCTCTCCTTCGAGTTCCGCTCGCGAGGGGAATCGTCGCCGACAATGCAGGTCACCTACGAGGACATGGGCTGGGTCGACAGCCTGGGCGAGCGCGTGTCCGGGTAGGACGAGTTCGGACTGAGTGACCGAGCGACAGGTGATCGTCCATGAGAATTCTCATCGTCGGGGGCAGTGGTTTCCTCGGCAGTGAGCTGGCCCGGCAGTCCGTCGCCGGAGGGCACGTGGTGGCTGCGACCTGCCTGTCCCGTCCCGGGAAGGTGGAAGGCGTCGAGTGGTCGGCGCTGGACGTCCGTGACCGGGAGGCCGTCGCCGCTCTGGTCGGCGCCTTCCGGCCTGATGTGGTGGTCAACGCCGCGTTCCGGCAGGCGGACTGGACGGTGACGGCGGACGGCGCCGCTCATGTGGCCCTCGCGGTCTCGGCGGCCGGTGGGCGGTTGGTGCACGTGTCCAGCGACGCCGTCTTCTCGGGGAGGGCGGTCACCTACGCGGAGGAGTGCGTGCCGGATCCCGTCTCCCCGTACGGGGCGGCGAAGGCGGCGGCCGAAGTGGCCGTCCGGGCGATCGCGCCGGCGGCGGTGATCGTCCGTACGTCTCTGATACTCGGGGACGGGCGGTCCGGGCATGAGTCCTTCGTGCGCGACCTGGCGACCGGCCGTAGGCAGGGGACGCTGTTCGCGGACGACGTACGCTGCCCGGTGCACGTCGGCGATCTCGCCGCCGCCCTGCTGGAGCTCGCGACCTCCGGCCGTCAGGGGGTCCACCACGTGGCCGGAAGCGACGCGGTGAGCCGGTACGAGCTCGGCTGCCTGGTCGCGCGCCGAGACGGGCTCGATCCGTCCCGTCTGGCGCGGGGGCGACGTGCCGACACGGACCTGACGGGGCCGCTCGACGTACGACTGGACTGCACGGTGACGCAGCGGTTCCTGAGGACGCGGCTGCGGGGCGCACGGGAGTTCCTCCAGCCGTGACAGGGCCGGTGGGCGGGGTCAGCGGGTGGGGCCAAAGGGCATGGCCCTCGCTCCGCTCGGACGCCCCACCGGGGGCTACGCCCCAGGCAGGGGCCTACCGGCCCCCACACCCCCGGTCCTGGCCGACTTTGTTCGGCGCGGTGCACCAGAGCAAGATTCGGTCCAGCCGACATTCACGGGATGCGGCGCTTATGACGTTGCTGTCATGAACTGGGCAGAGAAAGCTTAGGGGGCTCCGCTTCCATCTCGATCGTGAGGCCGTACGGATCAGCTACTGGATCGCGCCAGGCAGATGCACCATCTTGCTGAAGGTGTTCCGAAAGCAGCGGGTGCGTGAGAAGGCTGAGGTTGAGCGGGCGATGAGCGGCGATGAGGGCAATGTGGCGTTGCCTGGCCGAGGCCCACACAGCGGACGAGGAGTGAGCGGTATGGCCGAACGGAAGGCGTGGTCCGACAAGCGCGCCGAGATCATGAGCCACCCTGGAGCCCGAGAGGGTTACGAAGCCGCCAGGATTCGATTCGAGCTTGGGGAGGCGGTCCGGCGCCGCCGTGAAGAGCTCGACCTCACACAAGCTCAGCTCGCTGAGCGGGCAGGCCTTCTCCAGCCTGCGGTGGCGCGGTTCGAGGCGGGCGGCAGCATGCCTACCATCCCCCTCCTGGAGCGCCTGGCTGAGGCCTTGGAGCTGCGGCTGAGCGTCACGTTCGAGCCGCTGCGCGAAACCGGCTGACATCTCCACCGGCCGAACGCCTTCATGGCCCGGCGAGGTCAGCGTTTGCGGGCCAGGGTGATGCCGTCGCGGACGGGCGGCATCACGCACACCGAGCCGTACAGGCTGCTGCTCGGCCTCTACCGGGCCGACATCCCCCGCCTGCCGCCCGGCGAATGAGCCGGCCCGAGGAGGGCCGGAAGGGGGTCCTGGCCGAGGAAGCGGGCTCCGTTGGCGGCCGAGTCGCGGACGGCCGCGAAGCCGTACTCGACCATCTCCCCCTCGTACGCCCGCAGCGCGTCCAGAGGATCGCCGCCGCGGGCCAGGGCCGCGGCGAGGGCGGTCGCGTCGCGCAGGGCGATGCCGGCTCCCGCCCCCGCCGCCGGGCTCATGGCGTGGGCGGCGTCACCCAGCAGCGTGACCCGGGTGGTCGGCCACGCCGGGACCGGCACGCTGGTGCGCAGCTCCAGCGGGAAGACCTCCGTCCAGCGGGCGATCATCTCGTGGACGCGGGGGTGCCAGCCGGGCGTCATGGCCAGGACCATGGCGCGGAGCTGTTCCTGGCTCAGCTCGTCCAGGCCGGCCGGGAGGTCCTCGGCGCGGGCGCTGAACGAGAAGGTCGTGTAGTCCCGGGTGGGCGCGACGCCCACCACCCGGTGGCCGGACCCGGAGATCGCGGTAAACACGTTGCCCATGTCGTCCGCCAGGCCGTGCGGGATCTTGCCGTAGAGCTGGACCAGGCCTGTGGCGACGACCCGGGCATGCGGCAGGTACTGCCGGCGCACCGCGGAGTTGACGCCGTCGGCGCCGACGAGCACGTCGCCCGTGGCGGCGGACCCGTCGGCGAACAGCGCCGTCACCCCGTCCGGCCGCGCGTCGAAGGCCGTCAGACGCCGGCCGAACGTGACCGCGTCCTCCACCTCGGCCAGCAGCGCCCGGCGCAGGGTCTCCCGGTCGACGGCCAGGTGCCGGCCGTGCTGCCCCATCTCCACGACGTCGAGGACCTTCAGCGCCGGGTCGAGCCGGACGAAGCGCGGCCGCGGCACGTGGGCGGTGGCCAGGAACTCCTCCCACCGGTCGGGCGGCAGCACGGCGGTGAGGGCCTGGATGCCCGTCTCGCCCAGGTGCAGGCGGTAGCCCTGCCGGCGGGTGTTCAGCGCCGGGTCGCGCTCGTGGACGGCCACCTCGATCCCGGCCCGGCGCAGCGCGCCGGCCAGGCACAGCCCGCCCAGCCCCGCGCCGGCGACGATCACTTTCACGCGGGGAACCTCTCGAACGCGCCGGCGTGCTCGGCGGCCCAGGCGGCCAGCGTCGCCGGGGGCGTCCCCGTGACGTCCTCGACCGTGGTGGTGGGGGCCGGGGGCGGGGCAGAGGTCATCTTCGCGTACCCGGCGAGCAGCTCGTCCACGAAGGAGTCCGGGAAGGACGGATCGGCGAGCAGCCGCTCACGCTCCTCAGCCACGGAGAGCTCCACCCAGCGCAGGGGGCGGCCGATCGCCTCGCCGATCACCCGTACCTGCTCGGCCTGCGTCAGCGCCTCGGGGCCCGTCAGGTCGTAGCGGCGTCCCCCGTGCCCGGACCCGGTCATCGCCGCGACCGCGACCGCGGCGATGTCGTCCTCGTGGATCGGCGTCATGGTCACCGAGCCGTACGCTCCCCGGACCGTGTCGCCGGCCCTGATCTGGTCGCTCCACCACAGGGTGTTGGTCATGAACGTGCTGGGGCTCAGCACCGTCCACTCCACGCCCGACTGCTCGATCAGGTGCTCCACGGTGGCGTGCCAGCGGGCGACCGGGTTCGGCTGCTCCTCCGGCGGCAGCCCGGGACGCACGCCGCCGCCGGTCATGAAGACCACGCGGCGGACGTTCCGCTTGATCGCCTCGACGAACGGGCCCGCCTGCTCGGCCGAGTGGAACGGCCACATCAGGAACACCGCCTCGACGTCCTCCAGGACGCCGGGCGCGGTCAGGTCGGGGGCGACCACCTCGACTCCCTCGGGCAGTCGCGCCGACTCGGGGCGGCGGCTGGTGGCGCGCACGGCGGCCCCTGACCAGGAAAGTCGCTCAGTCACTCGCCTGCCGACGTTACCGGTGGCGCCGAAAACCAGATATGTGCTCATGGCTCAACAATCGTCCCGGTAGCACGGGTGACGCAGCTCGGAGCCGGTCTAATGATGATTTCCGGCACGAGATCGGGAAATTTGGCGAAAAGCGGCTAAGTCGCGGCGATCGGCCCAGCTCTCGTGCATGCTCGGCGACTCGATGGGCGCGCCGCCCCCGGCTGATCGGCTGTTGACAGGCGTTGGCTAATAACAGTAGCTTTAAGGCAATAGAGATTAGCCAACAGGAGGACGGCATGACCCAGTACCTGGAGATCGAGGGCGGTCGGCTGGCTTACGACGTGGCCGGTGAGGGGCCGCTCGTCGTGCTGGCGCACGGGATCGGGAACGGCCGGGAGGCGTACCGCTTCCTGGCGCCCCTCCTGGTGGCCGCCGGCTACCGGGTCGTGACGGTCGACATGCGCGGTCACGGCGAGTCCAGCCTCGACTGGCCGTCCTACACCCGCATGGACGTCGCGGGTGACCTGCTGGCCCTGGTACGCCACCTGGGGGGCCCGGCCGTCATCGCCGGCCACTCCTTCGCCGGCGGCGCGGCCACCATCGCGGCGGCGCTCGCGCCCGACCTGGTCAGCGCCGTCGTCGAGATCGCCCCGTTCACGCGGGCGCAGAAGTCCGACCTCGGGGGCCTGCTGCGCAACGGCCGGCACCGCAAGGGGATCAGGCTGCTGATGAGCGCGGGGATGCTGCGCAGCGTGAAGCTGTGGCGCAGCTACCTCGACCACGCGTACCCGGGCGCCAGGCCCGCGGACCACGAGGCGTACATGTCCGCGCTCGTCGCCGCGCTCAGCCGTCCCGGCCGGATGGGCGTGGTCGCCAAGATGGGCATGTCCGCTCCGACCGACGCCGGCGCCCAGCTCGCGAACCTCCGCGTCCCCGCTCTGGTCCTCATGGGTACGCTCGACCCCGACTGGGCCGACCCCGAGGCCGAGGCGAAGGGAATCGTCGCCGGCATGCCGGCCGGGCTGGGTACGGTGGTGATGGTCGAGGGCGCGGGCCACTACGCCCACACCCAGTTCCCCGAGGAGGTCGCCGAGGCCATGCTGCCCTTCCTCAAGGAGCACGCCCGTGGCTAGGGCCGGCCTGTCCCGGGACGCGGTGGTCGATCTCGCCCTGCGGATCATCGACGAGGAAGGCGCGGCCGCGGTCACGCTGGCGGCGGTGGCCGGCCGCGCGGGCGTCGCCACGCCGTCCCTCTACAAGCACGTGCGCAACCTCGCCGAGCTCAACACCCTCGTGTCCGTACGCGTGATGGACGAGCTGGCGGACCGCCTGCGCGAAGCCGTCCTGGGCCGCTCGGGGGACGAGGCGCTGCGCGCCTGCATGGCCGCCTACCGCGACTACGTCACCGGCAACCCCGGCAGGTACGCCGCCGTCATCCAGGCCGCCCGCCCTGAGCAGGACGAGATGGCCAAGGCGGGCCAGCGGGTGATCGACATCATGCTCGCCACGTTCCGGGGGTACGGGCTGGAGGGCGCGGACGCCATCCACGCGGCGCGGTGCCTGCGCTCGGCCGTCCACGGCTTCGCCGTTCTGGAGAGCGGGGGCGCGTTCGGGCTCCCGCTGGACCTTGACGCCAGCTACGCCCTGCTCGCCGATATGATCATCTCGGGTCTCCCCTCCCCGGCTCCGCGACCATGAGCAGCGGCTCGATGGACGCGCTCGACCTCGCTCTCGTGCATGCCCTCCAGGTCGACGGGCGGGCCCCGTTCAACGGGATCGGCGAGGTCCTGGGCGTCTCCGAGCACACGATCGCCAGGCGCTACCGGAGGCTTCGCGCGCAGGGGCTGCTGCGCATCGTCGGCACGCTCGACGGCACCCTGCTCGGGCACACCTCGTGGGCCGTCCGGCTGGTCTGCACGCCCGACGCCGCCGGGCCCGTGGCCGAGGCGCTGGCCCGGCGTGACGACACGGTGTGGGTGCGCCTGCTGTCCGGCGGCACCGAGATCGTCTGCGGCGTCCACGCCGGCGGCGAGGAGGACGGCGACGCGCTGCTGCTGAAGAAGCTGCCGCGCACGCCGCGCGTCGTGTCCATGACCGCGCACGCGACCCTGCACATGTACGCGGGATGGCGCTCGCGGATCGCCGTCCTCTCCGAGGAACAGGTCGCACGGCTCAGCCCCGCCCCGCCGTCCACGACGGAGGTCTCCTTCAGCGAGCAGGACCTCGCGATGCTGCGGGTGCTCGCCCAGGACGGACGCGCCGGGTACGGCGACCTGGCGGCGGCGGGACGCTGCTCGCAGTCGACGGTACGGCGGCGCGTCGAGCAGCTTCGCGGCGCCGGCGCGCTCAGGTTCGACGTCGAGATCCCGCCGCGGGCCCTCGGCTACCGGGCCGAGGCGTGGCTGTGGATGAAGGTGCGGCCCGCGCGGCTGGCGGAGGTGGGGGCGGCGCTGGCGGAGCATCCGGAGGTGGACGTGGCCGCGGCCATCACCGGCCCGAGCAACCTCATGGCCGGCGTGACGTGCCGCGACACCCAGGACCTGTACCGGTACCTGACCGAGCGGGTCGCGCCCCTGGACGGCGTGCGGGAGGTGGAGACGTCGCCGGTCATCCGCACCGTCAAGCGGGTGGGCGCCGTCCTCCCCTGAGCCGTCCTCCCCTGAAGGGTTTCAGGCGGGGACAGGCCTCAGGGGCTCGACCGGGGCGGGCAGCGGCAGCCCGCGCTCGCGCCACAGCTCCCGCATCCGGTCCGGGTAGTCGGTCACGATGCCGGAGACGCCCAGATCCAGCATGCGCGCCGCGAGCGCGGCGTCGTTGACCGTCCACACCGCCACGTCGAGCCCGGCAGCGGTGGCCTGGGACATCAGGCGCTCGTCCACCATCACGTGCTCGGGCGACAGCGTGGTGGCGCCGGCGTCGCGGGCGGCGGCCGGGACGTCGTCGCCCAGGTCGTCGTGCCAGTGCAGCGTGTCGGGCTCGATCAGCGCGAACCGCCGCGTCCCGGGCGCCATCGCCGCCGCGTGCGTGATGATCCGCCAGTCGAAGCTGAGGACGGCGACGTTGTCCAGCCTGCCGTGCCGGTCGAGCTCCTCGATCACGAGCCCGGTGAACAGCTCCGGGTCGGGGGTCAGCTCGGGCCGGGTCGGGTCGGACTTGAGCTCCACGTGCAGGCGCACGGCGTCCGCCTCGTAGGCGTTCACCAGCCCGAGCACCGCGCCCAGCGTGGGCATGCGGGTCTCCGGGACGGGCACCTGCGTGATGGCGAACGGGTCGTCGGGGTGTCGCGGCAGCCGCACGCCCACGTCGAGCGTGCGCAGCTGGGCGAGCGTGAGGGAGTTGACGGGCTTGCCGACGTACGGGTACGCCGGGTCGCCCGCCCGGACCGGCCGCGTGTCGGCACTGGTCACGGCCGAGACCGTGAGGTCGTGCGTGAGCACGAGCCGCTGGTCCGCGGTGAGGGCGACGTCCAGCTCCAGAGCGTGGACCCCGAGCTCCAGCGTGCGGCTCAGGCCAGGCAGCGTGTTCTCGGGCCAGAGGCCCCTAGCCCCCCGGTGGCCATGTATCTCGACGCGCACACCCGGACCCTACCGGGCGCCCGCCGCCTTCCCGCGCCGCCACGCCGCATCCCTTTTGCCCGCAAAATCCCTACATCGGACCGTCGAAGGCCCAGGTGTAGATCACCTGCTCCCACTCCGGGTCGCCGCCCGTGCCCGAGTACGTCGCCTGGGCCGCCGCGTTGTCCTTGCCCGTCGCCGTCCACAGCCCGTACAGGCCGCGCTCCCGGGCCAGCCGGCCCAGCGCCAGCACCAGTGCCCGCCCGATCCCCTGGCCGCGGAAGCGCTCGTCCACGCCCAGCTCGTACAGGAACATCTCCGTGCCCTTGTCCGGGTGCGTCATCTCCACCCCGGTGACCATCCCGGCGGGCGTGCCGTCCACGTACGCGATGAGCAGGTGGTGCCCCTCGTCCGCCAGGAACCTGCCGGTCGCCTCCCGTCGCGGCGGCGTGTCGAACAGGTGGCCGGCGGCCTCGACGGCCTCGAACGCGGTGACCCGGCGGATGTCCATGGGGTCGAGATTAGATGTCCGGTGTGAGCCGTCGCATGCCTTTTTTGCCTGGATAGCTGCAATCTTCCTGCAATAAGCTGACCGCCATGACACGGGCTCTCAAAACGGTCCGGCCCGCGACCGTACGGGCTTGGGTGGACGGCTGGGTCGTCTCCCGCAACGCCCCCACCCCCGTGCGCGAGCCCTGGGGCCTGAGAGTCGATGTCGGCTTGCCCGGCCACGTGGTCCGCCACGTCGTCCCGGCTCCCACCCCGGCCACCCTGCGCCACCTGACGGCCCTGCCCAGCGCCCCCGGCACGTGGCTGAAGCTCTGCGCGCCGTACGAGGAGGTCGCGCCCTGGCTGCCGCGGCCGTGGGACGTACAGGAGCCGGAGTTCATGATGACCGCCTCGCTCGACCCCGCGCCGCGCACCAGGGGCCTGACCGGCGCGACGGCGGCCGCGCGGGCCGGCGTGGTCGCGCCGGACGGCTACACGCTGGCCGTCACCACGCGGGCCGGCGTCACCGTCGCGCGCCTGCTCACCGCCGCCGGCGAGATGGCCGCGCGGGGGCAGATGGCCATCGCGGGCACCACGGCGGTAGTCGACCAGGTCGAGACCGCGCCGCACCACCGGCGGCGCGGCCTCGGAACCATCGTCATGGGCGCCCTCACCGCGACCGCCGCGGCCGGCGGAGCCACCGACGGAGTGCTGGTCGCCACCCCCGCCGGCCGCTCCCTCTACGAGACTCTCGGCTGGGCCGTCCACACCCCCATGACGGCCGCGGTCCTCACGAGCTGACCGGGGGGCGCCCAGGTGAGCGGGCGCGCCCACGGCCGCTCAGGTCAGCGGGCGCAGCACCAGGGTCGCTCAGGTGAGCGGGCGCAGCACCAGGGTCGCGTCACGCGCCGGGCCCACGCCCACCGCGCTGATCGGGGCCCCGCTCATCTTCTCCAGCGCCCGGACGTAGTCCTGCGCGTTGCGCGGCAGGTCCTCGAACGTCTTGGCGCCCGAGATGTCCTCCTGCCAGCCCGGAAGCTCCTCGTAGATCGGCTTGGCGTGGTGGAAGTCGGTCTGCGTCATCGGGATCTCCTCGTGCCGCACCCCGTCCACCTCGTACGCCACGCAGACCGGGATCCGCTCCAGCCCGGACAGGACGTCCAGCTTGGTGAGGAAGAAGTCGGTCACCCCGTTGATGCGGGCCGCGTACCGGGCGATGACCGCGTCGAACCAGCCGCAGCGGCGGTTGCGGCCGGTGGTGACGCCGTACTCGCCGCCGGTCGTGCGCAGCCAGTCGCCCATCTCGTCCTCGAGCTCGGTCGGGAACGGGCCCGACCCCACCCGGGTCGTGTACGCCTTGAGGATGCCGATGACCTTCGTCAGCCGGGTCGGCGGGATGCCGGAGCCGGCGCAGGCGCCGCCCGAGGTCGGCGAGGAGGAGGTGACGAACGGGTACGTGCCGTGGTCGAGGTCCAGCAGCGTGCCCTGGCCGCCCTCCAGCAGCACGAACTTGCCCTCGTCCAGCGCCTTCGACAACACCAGCGAGGTGTCGGAGATGTGCGGCTTGAGCCGCTCGGCGTAGCCGAGGTACTCCTCCAGGACCCGCTCCGGCTCGATGCCGCGGCGGTTGTAGACCTTGGTGAGCACCTGGTTCTTCTCGGTCAGCGCGGCCTCGATCTTCTTGGCCAGGATGCCCGGGTCGAGCAGGTCCTGGACCCGCACACCCATGCGGTAGACCTTGTCGCCGTACGCGGGCCCGATGCCGCGCCCGGTCGTGCCGATCTTGGCCTTGCCCAGGTAGCGCTCGGTGACCTTGTCGAGCGCACGGTGGTGGGGCATGATCAGGTGCGCGTTGGCCGAGATCAACAGCCGCTCGGCGGAGATGCCCCGCGCGGCGAGCCCGTCGATCTCGTCCAGCAGCACGCGCGGGTCGATGACCACGCCGTTGCCGATCACCGGCACCACGTCGGGCGACAAAATCCCCGTGGGCAGCAGGTGCAGAGCGTACTTCTGGTCGCCGATGACCACGGTGTGGCCCGCGTTGTTGCCACCCTGGTAGCGGACGACGTAGTCGACATCGCCACCGAGCAGGTCGGTGGCCTTGCCCTTGCCCTCATCGCCCCACTGGGCGCCCACGAGAACGACAGCCGGCATGGTTCTAGTCTCCCGAGCACAAAACGAAACCCCTGGCGCAAGCGCGACAGGGGCTCTTGCGTAGAGAGACTACCCGAGTATGCCTATTCGTCCCAAGGGCTACCCGGCCAACGCGTCATAGGCGGCCTCGTCGCTGTCCTTGAGGAACTGGACGCACCGCTCGGCCTCGTCCTTCTCGCCGATCGCCTGCGCGGCCCTCGCCAGGGCGTACAGGCAGCGCAGGAAGCCGCGGTTCGGCTCGTGCTCCCACGGGATCGGCCCGTGCCCCTTCCAGCCGCTGCGGCGCAACTGGTCGAGCCCGCGATGGTAGCCGGTACGGGCGAAGGCGTAGGAAGTGACGGCGTGCCCCTGCGCGAAGTACTCCTCCGCGAGCGCGGCCCAGGCCGTCGGGTAGGCCGGGAACCGCGCGGCCACGTCGGAGGGCTTGGCCCCGGCTTCCAGCGCCTCCCTGGCCTCGGGCAGGTCCGGAAGGTACGTCGGGGGCGGCCCGGCGAGAAGGTTGTCCATAGGACAAGTCATACCCGCCGGGCCCCTGACGTGGCTAGGAGATCTTCGTCCCAGCGCTTCCGAGGTGTTCGCACGCCTCACGCACGCGGGTGGCCATCCCGACCTCCGCGGCCTTGCCGTACGAGCGCGGGTCGTAGCTCTTCTTGTTGCCGACGTCGCCGTCGACCTTCAGCACGCCGTCGTAGTTGCGGAACATGTGGTCGGCGATCGGCCGCGTGAAGGCGTACTGCGTGTCGGTGTCGATGTTCATCTTGACCACGCCGTACGAGATGGCCTCCCGGATCTCCTCCAGCGACGAGCCCGAGCCGCCGTGGAAGACCAGGTCGAACGGCTTCTCCTTGCCGTACTTGGCGGCTACCGCGTCCTGGAGCTCCTTCAGCACGCCCGGCCGCAGCTTGACGTGGCCGGGCTTGTAGACGCCGTGCACGTTGCCGAACGTGGCCGCCAGCAGGTAGCGGCCCCTGTCGCCGATGCCGACCGCCTCGGCCGTGGCGAGCGCGTCGCCGGGCGTGGTGTACAGCTTCTCGTTGATCTCGCCGACGACGCCGTCCTCCTCGCCGCCGACGACGCCGATCTCCATCTCCATGACGACCCGCGCCCGCGCGCACTTCTCCAGGAGCTCCTGCGCGATCTCAAGGTTCTCCTCCAGCGGCACGGCCGAGCCGTCCCACATGTGCGACTGGAAGAGCGGGTCGAGGCCGCGTGAGACGCGTTCGAGGGAGATGTCGAGGAGCGGCCGCACGAAACCGTCCAGCTTGTCCTTCGGGCAGTGGTCGGTGTGCAGGGCCACGGTCACCGGGTACTTGGCGGCCACCACCCGGGCGTACTCGGCCAGCGCCGTCGCGCCCGTCACCATGTCCTTCACCGACGCGCCCGACAGGAACTCGGCGCCGCCCGTGGAGATTTGAACGATGCCGTCGCTCCCGGCCTCGGCGAAACCGCGCAACGCGGCGTTGAGCGTCTGGGAGGAGGTCACGTTGATGGCCGGGTAGGCGAATCCGCCAGCCTTGGCCCGGTCGAGCATCTCGGCGTAGATCTCTGGAGTGGCTATCGGCATGATCGTCTCCCTGAGAAGTAAGGCTGCGCGCTGCCCAGTATTACCGTCAGCTACCCCATGTGGTAGTGACAACGCGCCTCGGACCACCCGTCGAGCCCCCGCTCTCCAGGTAGGCTCAGCCTGTGGACTCGCTCTTGAACCTTCTCGATCCGACGTGGTGGCTCACCCTTTTCGGCGCCTTCGCGACGATCGGCGTGCTCGTCATCATCTTCGCCGAGACGGGTCTGCTGCTCGGCTTCTTCCTGCCGGGCGACTCTCTGCTGGTCGCGGCCGGTATCTTCAGCTCCGCGTCGGTGGCCGCCGGCATGGGGATCGAGCCGCTGTCGTTCCCGATGCTGCTGATCGGCGCCCCGCTGTGCGCGATCGCGGGCGCGCAGCTCGGTCACTTCCTCGGGGCGAGGTTCGGGCGGAGGCTGTTCGACAAGCCCGACTCGCGGCTGTTCAAGCGCGAGCACGTCCTGCGCGCCGAGGAGTTCTTCGACAAGTTCGGCCCGGCCAAGGCCGTGGTGCTGGCCCGGTTCGTGCCGATCATCCGCACGTTCATGAACCCGGTCGCCGGCGTGCTGGAGATGCCCGCGAAGCGCTTCCTCCTCTGGAACGTCATCGGCGGCGTGGTCTGGGTCGAGGGCATGCTGCTGCTCGGCCACTACCTCGGCGACAAGGTCGATCCCAAGGCCATCGACAAGTACATCCTGCCGGGCGTCTTCCTCATCGTGCTGATCTCGCTGATCCCCATCATCTTCGAGGTGGTCAAGCGCCGCAGGTCGCCCAAGCCCGCCGGGCCGGCGCCCACGGGCAAGCACCACCGCGTCCCCACGGGCACTGACGGCCCGTAACCGGAACCGGCCCGTTTCGGGAGTACTCTCCGGTGTGTGGGACGCCACAGGTCAGATCCGATGGGCCTCGCCCGCCTCGCGGTCGCCGTTCTGGCGGTCGCCGGGATCGCGACGCTTCTCGTCATCGGCGGGCGCGCGTTGTTCCTGTCGCTCGACGCCCCTGAGCGGGCCGAGCCGCACCGCGCCACCACCGAGCCGTCGGCCGGCGCCCAGGTGCCGACCGTGCGCATCGAGTGCGTGGCCGACACCTGCCCCCTCGTCACGGTCCGGGTGCCGGGCGGAGACGTCCTGCAGTACCGCGACATGAGCAGGGGCGAGGAGGTCAGCTACTTCCAGCCCGAGCTCGACGTGGTCCTCAGCGACGCGGCCACGGTCCGGGTCACGGAGAACGGCAGGCCGCGCGCCCAGGGCAAGGCCGGCGAGCGGGAGGCGTTCACGGTCAAGGCGCCGTAGCGCCGCGCCGTCCGTCCGGGCGGCTCAGAGCCCCAGGTCCGTGAGCGTGTACGCGGTGCGGTACTCCAGGCCCTCCTCGGCCATGCGCGCGGCCGCGCCACGGTCGACGATCGTGGCCACCGCCACCACCTCGGCGCCCGCCTCGCGCAGGGCCTCCACGGCCGTCATCGACGACCCACCGGTCGTCGAGGTGTCCTCGACCACGAGCACCCGCCGGCCCTTCAAGTCGGGGCCCTCGACGCGGCGCTGGAGGCCGTGCACCTTCTGCGCCTTGCGCACCACGAACGCGTCCAGCTCCCGCCCCCGGGCCGCCGCCGCGTGCAGCATCGCGCCGGCCACCGGGTCCGCGCCCAGCGTGAGCCCGCCCACGGCGTCGTAGCCGAGATCCTCGGTGAGGTCCAGCATCACCCTGCCGACCAGCGGCGCCGCCACGGCGTCGAGCGTGATGCGGCGCAGGTCCAGGTAGAAGTCCGCCTCCCGGCCGGAGGAGAGCACCACCTTGCCGTGGACCACGGCCTTCTTCTTGATCTGGGCCAGCAGGTCGTCGCGATCCGTCATGCGCCCAAGCTTAGGGGCCGGCCCTCCGCGCCGGACGACGGCCCGTCCGAGGTAAAGGCTCGCGAGGGGTTTGGCCATGCCCATGGCTGCGGAATGACTCGGCGAGGCAACGAACCGTAATCGCGAGGTGACCATGTGTATCGAATCACCACAGAGCGATGCCGAGCTCCTCGAAGCCGTCAGAGAGGGCGACGCCGCCGCCTACGGGCGGCTCCACGAGCGGCACGCCACCGCCGCCCGCGCGCTGGCCCGCCAGCTCGTACGGGGTGAGGAGGAGATCGAGGACGTGGTGGCCGAGGCGTTCACCAAGATCCTCGACCTGGTGGGGCGGGGCGGCGGGCCCGGGGACGCCTTCCGCACGTACCTGCTGACGGTGGTGCGGCGCACGGTCTACGACCGGGCGCGGATCGAGAGCCGGCAGGTGTCGGCGGACGACACGGAGCGGTTCGACCCGGGTGTGCCCTTCATCGACCCGGCGCTCGTCGGGCTGGAGAAGTCGATGATCGCCCAGGCGTTCCTGTCGCTGCCGGAGCGGTGGCGGGCGGTGCTCTGGCACACGGAGGTGGAAGGCGCCAAGCCCGCCGAGGTGGCGCCGCTGCTGGGACTCTCGCCGAACGGGGTGCCGGCGCTGTCCTACCGGGCCCGCGAAGGGTTGAGACAGGCGTACGTCCAGATGCACCTGTCCGCCTCCTCGGGCTCGGCGTGCGAGCCGGTGCTCTTCAGGCTGGGCGCGCATGTCCGGGGCGCGCTGTCGCGCCGCGACTCCAGGACGGTGACGCGGCACGTGAACGGGTGCCCGCGCTGCCACGCGGTCATGACGGAGCTCGCGGACATCAACGGGGGGCTGCGGGTCGTCATCGGGCCCCTGCTGCTCGGCCCGGTCTTCCCGGGCTACGCCTCGGCCCTGTCCCGGCCTGCACCGGCGCCTCCGTCGTCGGCGCTGGTCCGCGTCACTCCGGCTCCCCGCCGCTCCGCAGCACCCGTCGGGCCGGACACGGCGGCGGTCGAGGCGCCGTTCGGTACGCCGGTGGCCGCCGGGCGCGCGGAGGAGGAGACCGCGTTCTGGGAGGAGGACGGCGGTCTGGCGGACGCGGACGAGGACCTCGAACTCGGGGAGGACCACGACGATGGGACGCGCCGGGACCGGGACGGCGAGAACCGGGCGGGCCGGGATCGGGGCGGCGAGGACCGGGCGGGCTGGGATCGGGATGGCGAGGACCCGGTCCAGGAGCGGCCGGGCGGTCGGGCGGGCGAGGGCTCGGCAGAGGAAGGACGGCCGGGTGGGGAGCGGGAGGCCGGCGCCTGTGGGGCGCGCCGGACCCCGTACCCGCTCGCCTGGCTCCAGCGCGTGGCCGCGAGCCGGCGGGTGGCCGTGGCGGGCGGTGCGGCGGTGGCCGTCGCCGCCGCCACCACCTTCGCCGTCGCCTCCGGCCGCCACGCGGTCGACCGGCCCGCCACCTTCCCCATGGCCCACCCGCTCACTCCGGGGCGTTCCCCGCTGACCGTGACGGAGCCGAACCCGGTGTCGCCGCCCGGCCCGGAGCCCGGGTGGACGGCCGGCGGGGGCGCCCGGCTGCACGCCACGATCGACCCGCTCGGCGCCCTGGTCCGCGCCCGCCCCGGGATCGTCGCGATACGAGTCCGCAACTCCGGAGGGGGGCCGAGTGCGGGCGTGAAGGCACTGGTGGACCTGCCTCCCGGCGTCACGATGATGCCGCCGGGCAGCCGCGGCCACGGCGCCGTGCTCGGCCCCGCCACGGGCCGCGACCTGCTGCCTGGTCGCGGCGCGCTGCCGGGCCGTGACGCGACCTCGGGCCGCGACGCGACCTCGGGCCGCGATGCGACGGCGGGCCGGGACGTGACGCCGGGCGGCGCGGCCAAGCGCCACGGGCGTCGCGCAGCCGTCCCTCCGGGCTCGCGGGAGGCCGTAGGGGCGACGGGCGCGGGCAGTGCGGTCGGCGGGTGGGTGTGCCGGGCCGTCCCCGAGGGGGCGCGGTGCGTCCGGGGAGCACTGCGCGCCGGTGAGAGCACCGTGCTGTTCCTCCGCGTCCAGGTGGCCCCCGACGCCCGGGAGGGCGCGGCTCCGGCCGTACGGGTGCGGGCCGGTCGGCAGAGGACGGCGGCGCGCGCCGCGGCGGGCGTGCGGCTGTCCGGGGCGCCCGCGAGGTTCGCCACGGAGGGCAAGGTGTCGGTCATGGCGGTCGGCAACTCCCTGCTCACCTGCCCCGACGGCCAGACCGGCTGCCCCGAGGCGAGGCGGCGCGAGGGCACCAGACGCGACAACGACCTGTGGTCGATGGTCCCTCTCGACGCCGACCGAACCGCCTCCACCGCCGCGTCCAGCGCCGCGCGCCTGCGCATGCCGGGGCGCGGCAGGGTCGTGTGGGCGGGGCTGTACTGGTCGGCGGGCGGCGGCGTCCCGGGGCCGATCAGGCTGAGGCCGCCCGGTCACAGGAGGTACGAGCCGGTGCGGCCGGACCAGGTGGTGGCCGGCAGGCTGCCGTCGGGGACGGCGTACCAGGCGTTCGCCGACGTCACCGGCCTGGTGGCCAACTCCAGGAAGGACGGCGACTGGTGGGCGGCCGACGCGCCCATGGAGCGCGGCGTGTCCCGGCACGCCGGGTGGAGCCTCCTGGTCATCTCGACCGACCCCGCCAAGCCGTACACCAGGACCGTCGTCCTGGACGGGGCGGCCGTGACGGGCGACGGTAAGGGGCCGCTGCGGCTGCCGCTGGACGGCCTGACGCCGGGCCGCGCGCCGGCGCGGGTGCGGCTGGTGACGTGGGAGGGGGACGCGGAGCTCGGCGGCGACACGGTGTCCGCCGGCGGTGGCCCGCTGGTGCCGGAGGGCGGCGACCGCGACGCCGCGAACCCGTTCGACGGCTCGTCCGGCGGGGCCACGGGGACGACGTTCGGGGTGGACGTCGACACGTTCGAGGCGGAGCTGGGCGACGATCCCGCCCTCACCATTGCCAGCGAGAAAGATGCGATTCTGTTTGGAATTGCCGCAGTCAGCACCCGTACGCGTCAGTAACCATAAACCGGGACAAACTGGTACGGTCTCCCTGAATCGTCTGGCCTATGCCCGGGGCGGTGGCGAATCGTCGGGATTAACCTCGGACGATCACCTGCTTTCACTACCCTGAGAAAGGGCCGCCGAGTCCGGCTCTGACGGTGCAGAGCCTTTGAGGGCGGACCATCAGGAAAGGGGCGGTGTCAGTGGATCGCTGCGCGCTGTTCGTGGACGCCGGCTATCTGCTGGCTGACGGCGCGATGGCCGTGCATGGGACCCGTCATCGCGAGGCCGTCGCGTGGGACTACCCGGGTCTGCTCCAGCTCATGAGCAACCTCGCGCGCGAGCGCACCGGGCTGCCGCTGCTGCGCTGCTACTGGTACGAGGCGACGGTCGAGGGCCGCCGCACCCCCGAGCACGACGTCCTCGCCGACATCCCCGGCCTGAAGCTGCGCCTGTCCCGCATCCGGCCCGGCCGGCGCGAGGGCGTGGACGCCCAGGTCCACCGCGACCTCATGACGCTGGCCCGCAACAACGCGATCTGCGACGCCGTGGTCGTCAGCGGCGACGAGGACCTCGCCCAGGTCGTCTGCGACGCGCAGGACCTCGGCATCCGGGTGACCGTGGTGCCCATCGCCACCGAGGACGGCTGGGCCGTCTCGCGCGCCCTGCGCCAGGAGGGCGACGACCTCATCGAGCTGGGCAACACCCACCTGCGGCCCTACGTCAACCTGGTGAGCGGCGTCAGCGAGGCCGGCAACGGCCACCATTCGCTGTCCAACGGCCGCTCCGCCGCCCACGCCGCGACCCACTCGCTGCCGCCCGCTCCGCCGCCGTCCTCGTCCCTGCCGACGCCGCTGCCGGCTCCGAAGCCGAGCGGCAGCCACGCCGCCCCGCCGACGACCCCGTCCCCCTCGCTCCCGGCGGGCGACGGCCAGCCGCCCTCCGGACGGGGCCAGGCCGCGCCGCCGCCCTCGATGCCCACCTACTACCACCAGGAGCCGCAGGCGCCGGCGACCGGCCCCGTCCCGCAGCAGCCGTCGCAGTCCCCGTCCACCGGGCAGTTCGCCGCGCAGCCGTCCAACGGCGCCTACCAGCAGCCGCCACAGCCGTCACAGCCCCCGCAGCCTTCGCAGCCGGCCAACGGCAGCTACCAACCGGCGCAGTTCGGCGCCTTCACCGGGCCGCAGTCCGGGGTGACGCCGACGCCGCCGTCCAGCTCGCAGGCCACCACACTGGCCGACGCCGTGAAGGCCGCGCACCGCGAGGGACACGACTTCGGCGAGTCGGTCGCCCGTGACGCGCCCGCGCTCTGGCTGGAGGCCGTGCTGGCACGCAAGCCACGCATGCCCTCCGACCTGGAGGCCAGGCTGCTGCAGGGCTCCTCCCTGCCGATCGACTTCCTGCTGCACGACGAGGTCCGCCACGCCCTGCGCCGCGGTTTCTGGGACGCACTGGAGCGCGCCCGCCACTGACCCGGCCTTTTTCACCAGCGCAGCAGCGCGCCCACCCCGTCGTACGCCGTCAGGGCGCCTGCCGCGCCGGCGTGGACGACCGTCACCTCGGCCCCGCTCTCCAACGCCCGCTCGATCATCCGCTCCCCGAGGTCGGGCTCGTCCGTGGTGACCGTGCCGTGCGGTACCTGCTCCGCCGGGTAGAGGAAGCCGTCGGGCCCCCGTGCGCCGCGCCACCGCCCGTTCTCGTCGATCAGCAGGCAGTCCACCCGCCCCTCGTTCAGCAGCGCGAGCGTCTGCCCCAGACCGAGCACGGCGCGCCCGCCGGACCGCGCCGTGTCCACGACCCGCCGGACCAGCGCGGTGTCCCTGCGGACGCGCACCGCGACCAGCTCCGCCGAGACGCGGCTCACCACGTCCCCGGCCGGGCCGTCGGAGATCACCCTGTCCACCTGGACGAGGTCGAGCGGGCGCAGCGCCTCCGCCAGCGTCGAGGTCAGCCGCGGATCGCCGACCAGCAGCACGTCGGCCCAGCGCAGGGCGCCCATCCGGTTGCTGATCTCGGGCGCGATCCCCTGCAGGTAGCGGACCAGGCTCTCCTCGGCGCGCCGCCGGAAGCGCTCGTGGTGCGCCGACGAGCGCTGCTCGGTGCCGGCCCGCCCGGGGCCGCGCATCTCCCGCCAGTCGTCGCTGTCCAGCTCGTACGAGGACCGGTACACGTCCTCCGCCATGCCGTACCGGTAGTCGATGAGCCGGACGCCGTCCCGGCTCACCACGGCCACGCCGGCGGGCGCGCTGGTCGCCATCGCGGCGATCATCGGCCGGACGTACGCCGTGGACTCCAGCACCGCGCACGTGCCCACGGGCACCTGGAGCGACGTCCGGTGGATCTCACCGGTGCAGACCGGGGCGAACAGCGCCCGCCCGAGGCCGGGCGAGGCCGGGTCGACCAGCCGGGCGATCTCGGGTTCGAGGGCTTCCAGGTGCTCCAGGACGGTGGCGCGCCGGACCCGCTCCGGCCAGGCCGACACCCTGGCGCGTATCGCGGCGAGGTCGTCACGCAGCCGGATCTCCCACGCGGGCCTGATCCCCGGGTCCACCCGCGGCCCCGCGTCCACGTAGAGCGAGACGACGCCCATCTCGTCCTTCATCGCGACAAGCTCATGGAGGAAGCCATGATCGTGCAGCACGTCGGTTCTCCTCTGCGTCGGCCTCATTCCGACTCTAGAGAACCCGAAAAGGCACAAATCCCCACGTTAAGGGATATTGTCCCCGGTTTTACGGATGTCAGGACAGCGCGTCGAACCCGGCCCGCAGGTTGGTCACCCGCTCGGCCAGATCGCCCAGCGGGATCGTCAGCGCCGGGTCCTGCGACTTGCGCGCCAGCTCCCGTACCCTGGCCAGCTCCTCCTCCACGGCGGTCAGCCGGCGCGACAGCTCGGGCAGCACCGCCGCGGGGTCGCCCGCGCCCGGCGCCAGCTCGCCCGCCATCCGCTCGCGCAGCATCGACGACTGCTCGGCCAGCCGCTTGTTCATGTTGTACAGCTCGATGAACACCGCCACCTTCGCCCGCAGCACCCACGGGTCGAACGGCTTGGTCAGGTAGTCCACGGCGCCCGCCGCGTAGCCCCGGAAGGCGTAGTCGGGGGCGCTGTCGACCACCGTGAGGAAGATGATCGGGATGTTGCGCGTCCGCTCGCGCCGCTTGATGTGCGCGGCCGTCTCGAAGCCGTCCATGCCCGGCATCCGCACGTCCAGCAGGATGAGCGCGAACTCGGTGTTGAGCAGGGCCTTGAGCGCCTCCTCGCCCGACCGGGCGCGCACCGGCACGAGGTCGAGCGAGCTGAGGATGGCCTCAAGGGCGATCAGGTTCTCCTCGCGGTCGTCGACAAGGAGGATGTTGGCTCGATCCGTCATGGATCACGCCCCTTCGGCTGAGTCCGTGGTGGTGGACACCCGCCCACGGCTGAGCCAACCGCGCAGTCGTTCGAGCAGGCGGTCCACGTCGACTGGCTTGGGCACGTAGTCGGACGCGCCCGAGGCGATGCTCTTCTCACGATCGCCCCGCATGACCTTAGCGGTCAACGCGATGATCGGCAGATCGGCGAACTGCGGCATGCGGCGGATGGCCGACGTCGTGGCCCAGCCGTCCATCTCCGGCATCATGATGTCCATCAGGACCAGCGCGACGTCCTCGTTGCGTTCGAGCTGCTCGATGCCCTCGCGCCCGTTCTCGGCGTAGACGACCGTCGAGCCGTGCCGCTCCAGCACGCTGGTCAGCGCGAACACGTTGCGGATGTCGTCGTCCACGATGAGGATCTTCGCGTTGTTGAGCGGGTCCTCGCCCTGCCACTGCGGCGTCTCGGACGGCGTCTCGACCAGCTCGGGCAGCTCCATCGGCATCGGCGGCTCCGGCGCCGGCTCCTCGACCGGGGTGGTCATGAGCTGCCGGCGGCTCGCGTCGCCCTCGGCGGCGGCCAGCGGGCCGCTGTAGGAGGCCGGCAGGTACAGCGTGAACGTGCTGCCCTCGCCGAGCTCACTGTCCACGTGGATCTCGCCGCCCAGCAGCCGGGCGATGTCGCGGCAGATCGCCAGGCCCAGGCCCGTGCCGCCGTACTTGCGGCTGGTGGTGCCGTCAGCCTGCCGGAACGCCTCGAAGATCAGCTCCCGCTTGTCCGGCGCGATGCCGATGCCGGTGTCGACCACCTGGAACGCCAGCAGGTCCGGGGCCTCGCGCAGCGTCTCGTCGTCGAACACCACGCCGCGCGGCGCGACCGCGACCCGCAGCCTGACCTCGCCCTTGGGGGTGAACTTCACCGCGTTGGACAGCAGGTTGCGCAGCACCTGCTGCAGGCGCTGCTCGTCGGCCAGCAGCTCCCTCGGGACGTCCTCGGCCACGTCCACGGTGAACGCCAGCCCCTTGTCGGCGGCCAGCGGCGCGAAGGCCGCCTCCAGCAGGTCCACCATCTTCGGCAGCGACACCTGGATCGGGTGGATGTCCATCCGGCCCGCCTCGACCTTGGACAGGTCGAGCATGTCGTTGATGAGCTGGAGCAGCGCCGAGCCGGCCCCGTGGATCGTGCGGGCGAACTCGACCTGCTGCGGCGTCAGGTTGCCCTCGGCGTTCTCCGTCAGCAGCTTGGCCAGCACCAGCAGGCTGTTGAGCGGCGTGCGCAGCTCGTGCGACATGTTCGCCAGGAACTCGGACTTGTAGCGCGAGGACACGGCGAGCTGCTCGGCCCGCTCCTCCAGCGTGCGGCGGGCCTGCTCGATCTGGAAGTTCTGGATCTCGATCGCGCGGTTCTGCTTGGCCAGCAGCGCCGCCTTGTCCTCCAGCTCGGCGTTGGAGCGGCGCAGCTCCTCCTGCTGGCGCTGGAGCTCGTCCGAGCGCTCCTGGAGCTCCCGGGTGAGCCGCTGCGACTCGGTCAGCAGGTCCTCGGTGCGGGAGTTGGCGATGATCGTGTTCATCGTGACGCCGATGGTCTCGACGAGCTGCGTCAGGAAGTCGAGGTGCACCTCGCCGAACGGCGTGAACGAGGCCAGCTCCAGCACGCCCAGCACCCGGTTCTCGAACAGGATCGGCAGCACCACGATCTGCGCCGGCGTCGAGGAGCTGAGCCCGCTGTCGATCGTGACGTAGCCGGGCGGCACGTCGTCGAGCACGATGTGCCGGCCCTCGGCGGCGGCCTGGCCGACGATGCCCTCGCCGACGGCGAAGCGCTGGCGCGGGCCGCGGTCGGGCCGCACGCCGTAGCCGCCGATCAGCAGCAGCTCGTGGTCGCCCTCGGGATCGACGCTGTAGAAGGCGCCGTAGCGGGCGGAGACGAGCGGCGTCAGCTCGCTCATCGTCAGCTTGGCCACCTCGAACAGGTCGCGGTGGCCCTGCATGAGCCGCGAGATGCGGGCCAGATTGGACTTGAGCCAGTCCTGCTCCTGGTTGGCCTGCGTGGTCTCGCGCAGGTTGGCCACCATCGAGTTGATGTTGTCCTTGAGCTCGGCCAGCTCGCCCTGGGCCTCGACGGCGATCGAGCGGGTCAGGTCGCCCCGGGCCACGGCGCTGGTCACGGTGGCGATGGCGCGCACCTGCGTGGTCAGGTTGCCGGCCAGCTCGTTGACGCTCTCGGTGAGGCGCTTCCACGTGCCCTCGACGCCCTCCACCCGGGCCTGGCCGCCGAGCTGGCCCTCCGAGCCCACCTCGCGGGCCACGCGGGTCACCTCGGAGGCGAACGAGGAGAGCTGGTCGACCATCCGGTTGATGGTGGTCTTCAGGGCGAGGATCTCGCCCTGCGCGTCGACGTCGATCTTGCGGGTCAGGTCGCCGTTGGCGACCGCGGTGGTCACCTCGGCGATGTTGCGCACCTGGTACGTCAGGTTGTTGGCCATGAAGTTGACGTTGTCGGTGAGGTCCTTCCAGACGCCCGACACGCCCTGGACCCGCGCCTGCCCGCCGAGCTGCCCCTGCGTGCCCACCTCCCGGGCCACCCGGGTCACCTCGTCGGCGAACGACGAGAGCTGGTCCACCATCGTGTTCAAGGTGTCCTTGAGCTGGAGGATCTCGCCCTGCGCGTCAACGGTGATCTTCTTCGACAGGTTGCCCTGGGCCACGGCCGACGACACGGCCGCGATCTGCCGCACCTGGGAGGTCAGGTTGTTGGCCATCGAGTTGACGTTGTCGGTGAGGTCCTTCCAGACGCCCGACACGCCGCGGACCTGCGCCTGCCCGCCGAGCTGGCCCTCGGTGCCCACCTCCCGGGCCACGCGGGTCACCTCGGAGGCGAACGAGGAGAGCTGGTCCACCATCGTGTTCATCGTCGACTTGAGCTCCAGGATCTCGCCCTGCGCGTCGACGTCGATCTTGCGGGTCAGGTCGCCGTTGGCGACCGCGGTGGTCACCTGGGCGATGTTGCGCACCTGGTAGGTCAGGTTGTTGGCCATCGAGTTGACGTTGTCGGTGAGGTCCTTCCAGACGCCCGACACGCCCTTCACCTCGGCCCGGCCGCCCAGCTTGCCCTCGGTGCCCACCTCCCGGGCGACGCGGGTCACCTCGTCGGCGAACGACGAGAGCTGGTCCACCATCGTGTTGAGGGTGTCCTTGAGCTGGAGGATCTCGCCCTGCGCGTCAACGGTGATCTTCTTCGACAGGTTGCCCTGGGCCACCGCGGTCGCCACGGTGGCGATGCTGCGCACCTGGCTGGTGAGGTTGTTGGCCATGAAGTTGACGTTGTCGGTGAGGTCCTTCCACACGCCCGACACGCCTGTCACCTGCGCCTGGCCGCCGAGCTGGCCCTCGGTGCCCACCTCGCGGGCCACCCGGGTGACCTCCTCGGCGAACCCGGAGAGCTGGTCCACCATGGTGTTGACGGTGTTCTTCAGCTCGAACATCTCGCCCACGGCGTCGACCGTCACCTTGCGGCTCAGGTCGCCCCTGGCCACGGCGGTGGTCACCACGGCGATGTCGCGCACCTGCGCGGCCACCCGCGAGGACATCGTGTTCACGGCCTCGGTCAGGTCGCGCCAGCTGCCCGACATGCCGCGCAGGTTGGCGCTGCCGCCCAGCCGGCCCTCGGTGCCCGCCTCGCGCGCCACCCTGGTCACCTCGGAGTTGAACAGGGCGAGCTGCTCGACCATGCCGTTGATCGCCTTGCCCAGGCGGCGCACCTCGCCGCGGGCCGACCGGTCGAGGTCGATGCGCCGGGACAGGTCGCCCTTGGCCACGGCGTCGATCACGTCGGCCGCGCCGCTGACCGGGCTCACCAGGGCCTCGATCAGCATGTTCACCGACTCGACGCCCTCGGACCAGGCGCCCACGCCGGGCCCCGGCGTCAGCCGCTCGCCGAAGCGGCCCTCCTTGACGATCTCCTTGCGCACCCGGGTCAGCTCGTTCGCCAGGTGCTCACGGCGATCGGCCACCTCGTTGAGGAGCAACCGGACCTCACTGAGGATCCCCGGCTTGGCGTGGGGCACACGCCGCCGGAAGTCGCCGTCTCGCCAGGAGAACAGGGTCTCCAGGATCGGGACGAGATCGGCCTCGCTGTAGACCTTCTCCTCAGATACAGGTGCGGTCCTGACCGTGGTCATAGGCCCTCCTTGACGCGCGGGGTGCCGCTTGAGTGGTTCAAGTCTGTCACGTTGTGTAGCCCGTAGTCCTGTCCTTGGATTTACCCCAAGTCACCGGGAAGTGTGGTAGGCACGTGGGGATGACTGCTTCTCCTCAGGCCGTGCTGGCCGCCACATTCGCGCCCGGCGAGACCGCCGTGCCGGCCGCGATGCGGTTCACGCGCGAGGTGATGACCGCCTGGGCCGTCGGCGGCGTGCTGCTGAACACGGCCGAGCAGGTCACCGGCGATCTGGCGGAGCAGGTGGTCGACGAGCCGTTCGAGGTCGTGTGGAAGCACTTCGGCGACGCCGTGCAGGTGGAGCTGAAGCAGCGCAACGCCCCCCAAGGTGATCCGAAGGCGCCCTCTGCGGCGGTGGCGGAATGGGGGATCACCTTCTCTCGGGATGGGCACGTCCACTGGGCACGTCTCACGCTACCCGGCTTCACGGAAACAGTCGTCTCCGATCGCCCGTCGGAGGGCTCGCGGGGGCCGCACTGGCTGGGGTTCCTGGCCGACGCGAGCGACCTGCTCGCGGGCACGCTCAACCCCGACATGGTGCCCGCCATCGTCGCCCAGGTCGTGGTGCCCAGGCTGTCGAGCTGGTGCGCCGTCTACACCGCCGACAACGCAACCGGGCCCATGCGCCTCGTCTACGTCTGGCACGCCGACGAGGCCCGCATCGACGGCCTGCGCCAGGAGCTGGACGGCGTGGACGTGGACTCGGCCGGCACGCAGCCGTTCATCCTGCACCTGGGTGACTCCCAGGTGCTCACGGTCCCGCTGACCGCCCGCGGGCGCAGCCTCGGTGTGATGTGCCTGGGCCGCTCCGACCGCTTCCCGGACGAGGTCATCCAGCTCGCCGAGGACATCGGCAGGCGCGCGGCCCTGGCCATGGACAACGCCCGCCTGTACGCGCAGCAGGCCGCCGCCAACCGGGCGCTCCAGCGCAGCCTGCTGCCGCCCAACGAGCCGGAGGTGCCCGGCCTCGACTACGGCGTCATCTATGAGGCGGCCGGCGAGGTCAACGAGGTCGGCGGCGACTTCTACGACCTGTTCAAGGCCGGCGACGACTCGTGGCGGTTCGCGATCGGCGACGTGTGCGGCACCGGCCCCGAGGCGGCGGCGGTGACGGGCCTGGCGCGCCACACGCTGCGGCTGCTCGCCCGCGAGGGGTACGGCGTGGCCGCCGTGCTGGGCCGGCTCAACCAGGCGATCCTGGAGGAGGGGGAGCGGGCCAGGTTCCTGACCCTGCTGCACGGCGACATCACGCCGGTGGAGACGGGCCTGGAGATCCGGATGGTGTCGGCCGGCCATCCCGAGGCGCTGCGTCTCAAGGCCAACGGCCAGGTCGAGTCGGTGACCACCCCTCAGTCGCTGCTGGGGGTCTTCCCCGAGGTGGTGTTCGAGGCCGACACCATGCACCTCGACCACGGCGACGTGCTGCTCGCGGTCACGGACGGCGTCACCGAGCGCCGCTGCGGCGACCGCCTGCTCGACGACGACGGCGGCCTGGCGAAGCTGCTGGGCGAGTGCGCGGGCCTGTCGGCGCGGGCGGTCGCGGAGCGGATCCGGCGGGGGGTCGCCGACTTCGCCGTCGAGCCGAGCGCCGACGACCTCGCCATCGTGGTCCTGCGCGCCCGCTGAGCCGCCGCACCCGGGTCGGGCGGTCAGTGGCGCAGGTGCTTGCGGGCGAACTCCAGTTGCAGGCTCATCTGCGTGATCCGCTCGGCCACCACCAGCGAGCCGCGCACGGCGTCGTAGGTGTAGACCTCGTACGGCCGCCCGTGCTCGGCCAGCTTGGCCACGTACTTCTTGATCTGGCGCAGCGGGCAGCGCGTGTCGTTCTCGCCGGCCAGGATGAGCACCGGGCTCTCGACCCGGTCGACGTAGGTGATGGGGGAGCTGGCGGCGTAGCGCTCGGGCTGCTCGTCGGGCGAGCCGCCGAGCAGGGCGCGGTGGTAGGCGCGCAGGCTCTCGGCCTCGTCCTCGTACGAGGTCTGGTGGCAGGCGATCGGGACGGCCGCGATGCCCGCGGCCCACAGGCCCGGCTGGGTGCCGAGGCCGAGCAGGGTGAGGTAGCCGCCCCACGCGGTGCCGCTCAGCAGGATCCGGTCAGGGTCGGCGACGCCGCGCCCGACCACCGTCTCCCGGACGGCCGCCACGTCCTGTAACTCGATGTGGCCGACGTCGCCTCGCAGGGCGTCGCGCCAGGCCGAGCCGTAGCCCGTCGAGCCGCGGTAGTTGACCCGCACCACGGCGAACCCGGCGTCCACCCACGCCGCGACCTCGGGGGAGAAGGCGTCACGGTCGTGCGCGGTGGGGCCGCCGTGCAGCATGAAGATGGTCGGGAACGGCCCGCCGCCGTGCTCGGGCCGGGAGACCAGCGCGTGGATCCGCCCGCCGGGGCCGGTGATGTCGAGGTCCTCCACGGGCACGCTGGGCGGCGCGGCGGGGCCGCCGGCGTTGATCACGACCTGGCCGTTGGTCGACTTGATGACCGGCGGGCGGGACGCGCTCGACCAGGAGTACTCGACGTGACCGGCGGGGCGCGGCGCGGCCTCCTCGATCACGCCGTGCGGCGTCTCGATCGGCGTCAGGCCGCCGCCTCCCAGGTCGTAGCGGTGGAGGTAGGTGCGTGCCCGGTTGTCGCGCAGGATCAGCAGGCCCCGCCCGTCGTGGTACCACTCAGCGGCCAGGTCGCCCGAGTCGCGCAGCCAGATCTCGCGCTGCTCGCCGGTCACCGGGTCCCAGACCAGGGGCTCCTGCCGGTGGCGGCGCTCGTGCAGGGCGAGCAGCCGGCGGTCACCGGCCACGGGGGCGAAGCGGAGGCCGATCACGCCCTTGCCCGGCCCGTCGTACAGCTCCCGGACCGTCTCGCCGCTCTGGCGCACCACACGGAGCGCCGGGTGCCGGAAGTCGCCGTACTCGCCGTGGTTGATGGCGATGAGCTCCCCGTCGAGGGACATGTCCGCCACCCAGGCGGCCTCGGGGTGCTCGTAGAGCAGGTGGGAGGGCTCGCCGGGCCGTACGAGATGGATGCGGAAGGTGCCCTCGCTGGCGAGGCTGATCGCGGCGAAGCCGGTGCTCGACAGCGCGATGCCGCCCGGCTGGCCGGGCGGCAGGCCCGGCGCCACGAGCTCGCTCGGGCCGCCGTTGAACGGCTGCCGCCACCACACGCCGAACTCGTCGCCCTCGGTGTCGGCGAACCAGTAGATCCACTGGCCGGTGGGGTCGATGGTGGCGTGGGCGGTGCCCTTGGGCCGCTCGGTGACCTGGCGGGTGGCGCCGTTGGCGCGGTCCCAGGTGTAGACCTCCCAGGTGCCCGTGGCGTTGGAGCGGTAGACGGACCTGCTCGGTGCCTGGCGCGCCCAGATCGGCAGCGTCATGCGCGACGCTCGGAACCTGGCCTGCCAGCGTTCCTCGGCCTTCATCCGGCGCGCCCCCTCCCTCTGCCGCCCGCCTCCGGCCGCGGGTTGCCGTCCAGTATTGCTCCTGTATCGCGGAAATACTCGCCGAATGTAGGGGAATTTCGGGTTAAATGCCTCATGAGCAACACCAGCCCCACATGTCCGTCAAGGAATGGTCCTTGACTTCGGCGCCGCCTCGAAGACGGACAGGTGAAAGGCGGCCCGCGCCACCGCTTTTCCCGGGTTTCCCGCGGCTCTCGCCGTGGCTCCCGCCGTTGTCCCGGTGCCGCGCGCGATATATGCGGCGATTCGTTCGTCCAGCTCCGCGGGGTCCGTGTGCCACGCACTCGGGCCCATCCGCACGACCTCGGCCACGCCGTGGCGGTCCAGCTCCATGTCGAAGGTGATGGAGCGCCGATCCACCTCGGCGAACCCCTCCATGCCACGCGCCAACCGCCGCTCCTTGTCCTCGTCGACGGAGAGCAGCCCCAGCTCCTCGACGAGCGGGCTGAGATGCGCGGGCGCGGGCGTGACGACGACCACGGCTCCGCCGGGCCGCAGGACCCGCAGGAACTCCGCCGAGTTCCTGGGCGCGAAGACATCCATCACCACGTCGGCCACCCCGCTCCGGATGGGCAGCGGCCGCCACACGTCAGCCACGAACGCTCCCAGCCTCGGATGCGCTCGCGCCGCCCGCCGGACGGCGTGCTTGGACACATCGAACGCCACTCCGATGCTTCTGTCGACCGCCTGGAGCACGCTTGCCAGGTAGTGCCCGGTGCCCGCTCCGGCGTCCACGATCACCGGCCTCGGCGCGTCGCCGGGCACCTGCCCGACCGGCTCCGCCCGGTGACCGGGATCCATTCCGGGACCACCGTACGCCTTCGCCGTCGCCCCGTCCTCCGGCTCAGCGAAGCTTTTCTCACGAATCGCCGTTCCTGCGCTCTCCCGGCCGACCGTAATCCGCATATCTACACATTCGGCGACAGCTTCGACAAGCGGCGCGAAATGCCCAGTGCTCAAGAAATCCGCGCGTGCGGCGACCATCTCGGCGCTGTCGGCCGTCCCCGGTACGCGTGATCCCACGAGCAGGCTCACGTATCCCTGCTTGGCGATGTCGAACGCGTGCCCGTCGCCACATCGGACGGCACCCCGGTCAATGGTCACCGGTTCCCGGCAAATAGGGCAGGCCAGAAATTCGATGATGTCAGCGAGCATGCCGCTATTCTTCCGGCTGCCGGCCGGGGCCGCCTCCGAGGGGAGGGGTCAGGCGGCCGCCGCGTGGAGGAAGTCGGCGTTGCTCGTCGTCTCGCGGAGCTTGCCGATCAGCAGCTCCAGCCCCTGGTTGCGGTCGAGCGCGGCCAGCATGCGGCGCAGCCGCCACACGACCCGCAGCTCGTCGCCGGGCAGCAGGAGCTCCTCGCGCCGCGTCCCGGACGCCTCCAGGTCCACGGCCGGGTACAGGCGGCGCTCGGCCGAGTCCCTGGCCAGGTGGAGCTCCATGTTGCCGGTGCCCTTGAACTCCTCGTACAGGCTGTTGTCCATGCGCGAGCCCGTGTCCACGAGCGCGGTCGCGAGGATCGTGAGGGAGCCGCCCTCCAGCACGTTGCGGGCGGCGCCGAAGAAACGCTTGGGCGGGTAGAGCGCGGAGGCGTCGATGCCGCCGGTGAGGACGCGCCCGCCGCCGGGCGCCAGGTTGTTGTAGGCGCGCCCGAGCCGCGTCAGCGAGTCGAGCAGCAGGACGACGTCCCGGCCGGCCTCCACGAGCCGCTTGGCGCGCTCGACGGCCAGCTCAGCGACGGCGGCGTGGTCGCGGTCGGGGTGATCGAAGGTCGAGGAGAAGACCTCGCCGCGGATCGAGGCGCGCATCTCGGTGACCTCCTCGGGCCGCTCACCGACGAGGACGACCATGAGGTGGACCTCCGGGTGGTTGCGGGCGACGGCGGCGGCCAGGGCCTGCAGGACCATGGTCTTGCCGGCCTTCGGCGGGGCCACGATGAGCCCGCGCTGCCCCTTGCCGATCGGCGCGAACAGGTCGATGACGCGGGTGCTGAGCGACTCGGTCTCCAGGCGCAGCCGCTCGGACGGGTGCACGGGGGTCAGGTCGGCGAAGGCCGGCCGGTCGCGCCACTCGGCGGCGCCGTTGACCGACTCGACACTTACCAGCTTGCCGCCCGCGACGGAGGCGGCGACATGGTCGCCGTGGCGCAGGCCGAGCTGCCGGGCCCGGTCCGGGAGGACGCGGACGTCGCCGGGGCCGGGCACGTGCCCGGCGCGGATGAAGGCGTCGCGCTCCCGCAGGTCGAGCAGGCCGGTGACCTGCCGTACGGGTGCGCCGGAACGCTGCTGGGGAACGGAACGTTGCTGGGGGAGGGTGTGAACAGACATGATGGGGCCCCTTTCAAGGGCAGGCAGGACGGAGGTCCGGCGGCCAGGGCTCGTACACGGAGAAACGCCGTGTGACCCGGCGGGGTGGGATGGTCGCGATCCGGCCCGACGAAAGAGGGCGGTTCGCGGAGAAAAACCGGCGGAGCGGTAGCTCAACGCCAATCGGAACGTATCACACGTTCTGAGCCATGCAACGCCTAGCCCGCATGGGCTATTCCCGGGCTGTTCTCGTGTCGTAGCACGCCGGACGACCTGCGCGGCCGTAACAATGTTCTTCTCGCGACGCCGTCGAACGACACCGAGGCCGTCGAACGACGCCCATGCGGCGTGTACGACGACATGGAACGCCCGGCCGTGCCGCGGCATCGTGTCAAGCGTGATGCAGGGCTCCTGCAATCCGGCCAGGTTTTCCTGTAGGCGAGCAGCATTCCAAGGGGGATCCCATGAAGACCAGCACCTGTTGCCCTCAGTGCCACCACGAGCTCGACGAGGGCCCGATCATGTACCGGTGCGCGCACTGCCGCCGCACGGTCTACGCCGCCGACCTCGACAACGAGTACGTGCCGCGCACGCCCGTCGCCGCCTAGGAGCAGGTGTCCGAGGCCCAACGCGGCCGAAGCCGTCAGGTCGTCCGGCGACCGCTCCATGCGCGCACGTGCGACGCGTCGAGGAGTTCGGCCCCGTCTCCGAGCGGCAGCGCCGCGGAGGTCCTGCCCTCGACGAACCGGTCGAGGAACGCCAGCGTGAGAGCCCCCACGAGCCGGGTGACGCCCTCCCCGTCCACGGGACCGAGATGGTCGAGGCGCTGCTTGCCGGGCAGCAGCGCCAGGTCCGTGAAGTCCCGGTGCGCGGCGTCGGCGATCTTGACCCGTACTACGTCTCCGCGCAGCCCCGTCCGGCCGAACTCCTCGTAGAACAGGTGGCTGTGGTGCACACGGCCCTGGAAGTCCGCGTACAGCCCGAGGATCGGGACGCGGGCGGGGCGGCCGAAGAGGTCGGCCGCGAGGTGCATGCCGTCGAGGTTGACGGCGGCGCGGGCGCGCGGGTCTGCCTGCGCGGCGCTCGCGGCGGCGCTCCCGCCGAGGGACATTCCCATGTACGTCAGCCGCGCCAGGTCGCAGGCTCCGGCGAGGTCGCCGAAGGGGCCGTCCGGTGTCGCGGCCGACAGCGCGTCGCCGACGGCGATCATGCGATCGCGCCACTGCCGTACGAGCGGGACTATCTTGCCGCTCTCCCAGAGGTCGGCGTACCAGTCATGGCGGGCGTCGAGGTCGGCGCCGAGCGACGTGAGGCGCTCCAGCCGAGAGAACAGGTCGACGGCCGCGGCGAAGATCGGCTCCCTCGGTCCGAGCCGCGATCCGTCGGGCCGCGCGGCGAACCCGCCGCCGCGTTGCAGCACGCTGACGACGACGTAACCGTGGGAGGCGAGTTCGGTCATCAACGCGGTGTTCTGGGCGGGGTACAGGTCGGCGCCGTGGGAGTACACGATCGTCGGATGGGGTCCCGGCACGGCGGGTGCGTCGCGGTGGTCGTGCGTGAGCGCCGCGGCGAGCAGGGCCGTGGTGGTGTCGGGCGGCCAGGTCGGGTTGCGGCGGGCGGTCCACTCCAGCAGCAGGTCCCGCTCGCTGCCGACCGCGTACGGCCGGGGCCGGCCCGTCGCCGCCGCCGCGGGGTACCAGACTCGCATCAGCAGCGGGCCCGTCTCGATGTCCCGGACGCCGGCCAGGCGAGGGCCGGTGGGGCGGGGAAGGCGTACCTCAGGCATCGGCGCCGTCCCCCCTCAGCCAGATCAGCCCGTCGCCGAGACGGCTGCGCCACCAGGTCTCGTCGTGGCCGCCGGCGAACTCGCGGTAGCGGTGGTCGTAGCCCTTGAGCGCGAGCACGTCGCGCAGGTGCCTGCTGGCGTGGATCTGGCCGGGCGTGGCGGGCGGCGGCCCCGTCTCGAACGCACCGACCTCCTGGTAGATCCGGATGGGCACGCGGTCGGCGCGCCGGAACTCGTCGATGAGCGCGGGCGTCCTGGACCTGGCGCCGACGACCGTGTCGGCCGGATTGGAGGCGGGGTCGGCGAGGCAGAGGTAGGCGCGCAGGGTGTCCGGGTCCCACCAGGCCGATCCCGACAACATGAGCACGCCTCCGAACACGTCAGGGTGCTTGAGCCCGGTGTAGGCCGCGCACAGCCCGCCCAGGCTGCGGCCGGTGATGACGGTAGCCGCCGGGTCCTCGGTGAGGGGGTGGCGCCGCCGCGCCCAGGGCAGCAGGTCCTCGGCCAGGTGGCGAGACCATTCCGGGTTGCAGGAGAGTTCCTTGCCACGGTCGCCGTTCTGGACGAACAGCGCCGCCGTCGGCGGGATCAGTCCCTCGGCGTGCAGGTTGTCGAGGACGGTGCTCGCACTGTGGCCGGCGTAACCGTCGAGCACGACCAGAACGCCCAGGGGAGCGCCTGGCTCGTCGTGGCCCGCCGGGATGTACGTCCACACCTTCCTGCCGTCGTCGTACACCCCCTCGGTCACCGTTCCCCTCGGGACGTCGGGGCGCAGGTCGGTCCACGACAGCGGCTCGGCGTCCGGGCACACCAGCACCGACTCCAGCGGCGGCACGCCGCGCGCCATCTGAGCGGCGAAGTCATGCGGTTCGCGGACCCGGGCGTACGGGTCGGGGACGCGCTCGGTCCCGGACGCGTCGGCGACCTCGAAGCTGTAGGTGGTGCGCACGTCCGCCCTGATCCTCCAGGTGAGGAACCAGGTGGCGGTGCCCGGCACCGGCAGCAGAGAGCGCCGGTGCGGCGGGAGCCCGCTGACCGTCTCGTTCACCGTGACCCGCTCGACCGGCCGGTCCGCCTTCCACAGGAAAGTCACCAGGCGGGTCCGCGGGTCGTCGGGGCACGTCTCGATCAGCGGCGTGCCGCCTGACCGCAGCTCGGTCCACAACCGCGCCTCGCTCCCGACCGGATCGTCCGACTCGAACAGAGCCTTGATGCCCGGGCTGAGCACGTCGTCCCCCATGTCGCCGGTCTCCCCTTCTCGCTCGCCTGTCTGGCTGAACGGAACCAAAGCACGGTACGGCGACGGATGGCCGAATCATGAGCGATCCGTCACGGCGGGCGGCGTGACGACGGATTCGTGCCAGGGGTCGAGCGGGACCACCCCGATCGAGCGCCCGTCCGCGTCCAGCACGCGGCCCATGCGCTTGACGACGCGCAGGGCGACCATCCGGTCCAGGACCTCCAGGGACGGGATCGCCCCCGTCATGCGGGCCTCGCCGTACGGGACGTCGGACACGTGGCGCAGCCACTGGCTCGCGAAGAGGTTCGGCCGCGCGGCGACGGCGAAGCTGCCCCGGTTCTCCGGCAGGGCGGCCAGCGCCCGCCCGACGGCGTCCAGCTCGACGGCCGGCACGCGCAGGAAGTAGTTGACGAGGATCGGCCAGCCCGCGGCCTCCTGTGTGACGTCGCACCTGATCGACACCAGCCCGGCGGCGATCATCGCCGCCACCCGCCGGCTGGTCGTCGAAGGGCTCTCGCCGACCTGCTCGGAGAGCGCCGCCACCGGGGCGCGGGCATCCAGGCTGAGCGCGCGGAACAGCGTCCGGTGCCGTTCGGAGACGGCGAACGGCCGGGGCGCGCGTTCGGAGCGGCGGTCGAGGCCGCTGATCTCGGAGCGTGCCAGCGCGTCCAGGCGCCAGGAGCTGCCCTCGCCGTACACCTGTGTGATCGGGTAGAGCTCGGTGCGCAGCACGCCCGACAGGGTTTCGATCCGGGCGAGGACGAGGTCGGCCAGGGCCTGGTGGGAGGCGGCCATCAAGGTCAGGAACAGGCTGCGGCCGGAGCCGACGATCGTGATCGAGGCCACCCGCGGGTTGACGAGCAGGGCGGCGATCACAGCCTCGCGGTCGGACGGCCGGCACTCCACGTCGAGGTAGGCGGGTGCGAGCCGGCGCAGGAGCGCGGGACCGGGCGTCACCAGCACCGACACCAGGCCGCGGTCCACCAGCCGCTGCCAGCGCCGGGCGGCGGTGATCGGGTGCAGGGCGCAGGCGGGGCCGATCGTCGTCCAGGGGGCTCGCGGCGCGAGCTGGACCGCGTGGATCAGCCGGAGATCCTGCTCGCTGAGCTCCTGCCGCACGGATCCGTCACCTCCAGCCCTGGATTTGCCGATTCGCTGACGATAGCGGCTACCGGATGGGTGGATCTGCTGCACTCCAGCGACGAAGCCCATCCAAGCAGGAGGACGATCCGTGATACCCACCGGCCTGTTGGTGTCCCTGCGCCGAGCGCTGCACGCCGACCCAGAGCTGGGGCTCGCGCTGCCCTTGACCCAGCGGCGGGTGCTCGACGCACTGGGCGGGCTCCCCCTGGAGATCGCCCTGGGAGCCGCCTCGACCTCGGTCACCGCGGTGTTGCGCGGCCGAGGGAAGCGTCCCGCGGAGGAGGGACCGGTGGTCCTCCTGCGCGCCGACATGGACGCGCTGCCGGTCCAGGAGCAGACGGCCCTGCCGTACGCCTCCCGCGAACCGGGCGTGATGCACGCCTGCGGCCACGATCTGCACACCGCGATGCTCGTGGGCGCGGCGCACCTGCTGTGCGCCGCGCGCGATGAGCTGCCGGGCGATGTGATCCTCATGTTCCAGCCGGGCGAGGAGGGGCATGACGGGGCCGCGGTGATGCTCTCCGAAGGGGTGCTGGAAGCGGCCGGCACTCCGCCGCTCGCGGCGTACGCGCTGCACATGCAGTCCGTACGGCGGGCCGGCGTGTTCGCCACCCGTTCAGGCACCGTGCTGTCGGGCACCGCGCGGATGCGCGTCACCGTGCACGGCAAGGGCGGCCACGGCGCCGTGCCGCATCGTGCGCTCGATCCCGTGCCCCCGCTCGCGGAAATGATCACAGCCGTGCACGCCCTGGTCACCCGCAGGTTCGACGCCTTCGACCCGGTGGTCGTGACGGTCGGCCACGTGTCGGCCGGATCGCACGGAACCGCCATCCCCGCCTCGGCGTTCTTCGAGGCCACGGTCCGCACCTACTCCGAACGCAACCGCGTGGCGGCCCGCCGCCTGCTGCGCGAGCTCGTCACAGGTATCGCGGCGGCGCACGGAACCACAGCGGAGATCGAGTACGACGCCGAGCTGCCGGTCACCGTCACCGACCCGGCGGAGACCGCCTTCGCGGGCGATACGATCCAACAGCTGTGGGGCGCGCAACGGCTGGCCGCGATGCCCCACCCGCACCCCGCCTCCGAGGACTTCTCGCGCGTGCTGGCGCAGGTGCCCGGGGCTTTCGTGTTCCTGGGCGCGCGCCCGGCGCGTCTGGGCCGCGACGAGGCGCAGGAGAACCACTCTCCGCTGGCGGAGTTCGACGACGTGGTGCTGGACGACGGCGCGCGGCTGCTGGCCGAACTGGCCATCCGGCGACTGCGTGCGGCCGGCACGGCCCCATGAGCGCCGCCTTGGCTGCGTCTACACGTCGCCAGGCTTTCGGTGTTCGCTGAACCGGTGGGCGATCGATTCGAAGGTTTCGGCCCGTGCGGGCAAGCCCGGCAGAGCCCACGGTCATGTCGCGGCACTCTAGTCTGGGCTGGTGCCACACCAGCCCCTCATCGTCTCAGGCGTCGAGGTCACGCCCCTCTGCGACGCGGTCGGACCCATGGGCGCGAGCATCCTGCGCCCGATGGCCGAGATGTTCCCGGGAGCCGACCTCCCCGAAGAGCCGTGGACCCTCCACTTCCACTGCTTCCTGATCCGCGACCCGGCCGACCGGCTCACGCTCGTCGACACCGGCATCGGCGCCGCGGGCTCACCGGCGTCCAGCTGGGCGCCGGTGCCCGGCTCGCTGACCGGTGAGCTGGCCGCCGTGGGCGTCTCGCCCGCCGACGTCGGCACCGTGATCCTGACCCACCTGCACAGCGACCACGCCAGTGGCGCGGTCGGCGACGACGGCACGCCCGTGTTCGCGGACGCCCGCCACGTCCTCCAGCGCGCCGACCTGGACGTGGCCGGCGGGCAGGTGCTGGATCAGGTGATCACGCCCCTGAAGGACCTGCTGCACGTCGTCGACGGCGACGCGGAGGTCGCGCCGGGCGTGCGGGTCCACCTGACCCCCGGCCACACGCCGGGCCACCAGATCGCCCGCGTCGGCGAGGTCGCCATGACGGGCGACCTGGTGCTCCACCCGGCGCAGCTCGCCGACCCCGCCGTGCGTTACGTCTACGACGACGACCAGGAGCAGGCGGCGGCCACGCGCGCCAGGGTCCTCGACGGGCTGCGCGCCGACCGCGCGGTCCTGGCCACGGCCCACTTCGCGGACCCGTTCATCCGGCTGTGACCCCTCCGGTCCCGGCGTGACGTCCGGGGCCGGATCAGTGGTCGGCCATGGCCGGCCGGCCGGACAGGATCGACGCGGGCAGCGCGACCATCGCGGTCAGCCCCCCGTACGGCGAGGCCCCGAGCCTGACCCGGATGCCCTGCCGGGCCGCCAGCCGGCTCACGACGAACAGCCCGAGCCGGTCGCTCTGCGCCAGGTCGAACTCCGGCACCTCCTCCAGCCGGGCGTTCAGCTCGTCCAGCTCGGCGCGCGCGAGCCCGAGCCCGCGGTCCTCGATCTCGACCGTGACCCCGTGCGGAGTGATCGTGGAGCGGACGTCCACGCGCGTCTGCGGCGGCGAGAACAGCGTGGCGTTCTCCACCAGCTCGGCCACCAGGTGCGCGACGTCGGTGACCGCGCCGCCCAGGACGGAGACCTGCGGCGGCTGCAGCACCTCCACCCGCGGGTACTCCTCCACCTCGGCCACGGCGGCCCGCAGCACGTCCATGAGCGGGACCGGGTTGCGCCAGCCGCGCCCCGGCGCCTGGTCCGACAGGATGATGAGGCTTTCGGCGTGCCTGCGCATGCGGGTCGTGAGGTGGTCCAGCTTGAACAGGTCGGCCAGGATCTCCGGCTGCTCCGTGTGGCGTTCCATGCTGTCGAGCTGGATGAGCTGGCGGTGCAGCAGCGTCTGGTTGCGCCGGGCCAGGTTGACGAACACGTGGCTGACGCCGTGCCGCAGCCGCGCCTGGTCCACGGCCGCCTCGACGGCGGTGCGCTGCACGCTGTTGAACGCCGTGACGATGTCCCGCACCTCCGCCGTCTCCGCCTTGACCTCCAGCGGCGCCAGCTCCTCGGGCGTGGGATCGCCGCCGCCGGCGCGCAGCCGCTTGACCAGTCCGGCGAGCCGCACCTCGGCCAGCTCCGTCGCCGCGTCACGCAGGCCGGCCAGCTCCTCGCCCAGCCGGCGGCGGAAGCGCAGCGAGAGCAGGATCGAGGCGACGACCGCGAGCAGGCCAGCGCCGCCCGCCACGCCGATCTTGGTGAGGATGCCGTTGGCGGCGGGCGTGACGCGCCGCACGAAGCCCTGCACGGCCTGGGAGTGGTCGCGCTCGGTCGCGGCCCACAGGTTGGCGCCGTCCACGGGCCACGTGGCCGCCGAGGCGGGCAGCCCGTTCGTCGCGGCCTGCCCGCGGATGGCGTCCTCCGCCTGCACGAACTCCTGGTACGCGGGGGAGGCCACCAGCTTGTCGTACGGCCCGCGCAGCTTCCCGTCGAGGTGGGAGAGCGCCTCGGTGTAGAGGAGGCGGCGGGTGGCGACCATGCCGATGAACGCCTCGCGCTCGGCCTTGGTGATCCGCCCCCGCGCCAGCACCACGACGATGACCGCGCGCTCCCGGGACAGGATGTCCTTGGCCTCGCCGAGCATGGTCACGGCCCTGGCCTGCCGGTAGAGCGACTGCTCGGGCACCAGCACCATGGCGTCGAGCATGCGGAACGCGGCGTCCACGATCCGGCTGTAGCCATCGATCACCTGGAGCGGCGCGGCGTCCGAGCCGTCGACCCTGTGGCGCAGCTTGTCCAGCTTGCCGAGCTCGCCGTACAGGGCGGTGAGCTGGGTGGCCATCTGCGGGGACAGGCCGCGCTCACGGCCGGCGAGCTGCCGGAACGTGGCCACGGTCCGGTCGGTGAGCGCCCGCTGGGTGGTCAGGCGCTGGCGGCCCTGCCTGCTGGTGAGGTACTCCACCGAGGCCAGGCGCTCGTTCTGGAGCTGCACGTTGATCTGCTCGGCGGGGTCGGACAGGTTCGTGACCAGCTCGTTGATCTGGAGGAGGCGCAGCCCGTCGCCGCCGGTCAGCGACGCGGCGAACGCCCACAGGCCCACGAGCGAGGTGAGCGGGACGAGCAGCAGGACCAGCAGCTTGAGCGCGATGGGACGGCCACGTGTGGGGGGCATGCGACCTCCGGAGGCATGGTGAGATCGCCTCGCAGAGTACACCTCTTTGGGGGGATTTCTCCGGCCTCACGGCGTCGGGCCGTGGCGGGGCGTCCTGGACGCCGCACCACGGCCCGTCGTGTCCTTCGAGGCACCCGGCTTCGAGGGGCCCGGTCAGGGCATCCTGTCCTCGCGGCCGCGCGCCACCAGGCGGTCGCCCGGCATGCGCGCGTGGGCGGGGCCGTGTGCCCGCGCTTCCGTGTACGCCGGCTCCCGGCCCGCGCCGTCGCGGCGGAAGGGAGCGGTGTCGCGGTCCTCTTCGTCCCGCTCCACCGCCCGGTCGCCGGCGGCCGTACGGTCGGTGGCGGCACGGTCGGCGGTCGCGCGCTCGGCGGCGACGCGGTCCTCGGCGGCGCGCTCGGTCTCCAGCCGGCGCTCCAGCTCCCGCTTCTCGTCCTCCAGCCGGGCGACCCGGTCGGAGGTCTGCGCACGGGCGCTGCGCATCTGCCGGCGCTTGCGCGCGGACCTGCGCGTGCCCGCCACCATCAGCGCGATGCCCAGGAGCAGCACCGCGGCGGTGACGGCTCCGGCCACGAACATCTGGAAATGGTCGGGCTCTAACGTGTAACCGAACAAGATGTACCTGGACGTCTCCTCGGTGGCCACCAGGATGACGGCACCACCGGCGAGCAGGACCAGGACCAGCCCAAGAAAGGTCATCCGAACTCACCCCTTGTCGTCTGAGCGAGTCTCCCCCTGCCCCCAAGCGGCCCTGGTATGCCGCACAGGCCCGATCCGGCAAGGGTTCCAGGCCATGATGGCGTTCATGAGACCCGAGCCAGGACAGGTGCTGCACTTCTCCGAGGACCCGGCCATCGAGCGGTTCGTGCCGCACGTCGCGCCGACGTCGGCGCTCTCCGAGCCGTACGTCTGGGCGGTCGGTCCCGAGCGCTGCCCCGACTACTGGTTCCCGCGCCAGTGCCCCCGCGCGATGGCCTGGCGCGTCCCGGACACCGCCGACGCCGACGCCGAGCGCGTCATCGGCGCCGGCTGCGGCGACCGGGTCCACGCCGTCGAGTACGGCTGGCTGCGCGCGATCATGGAGACGAGCCTGTACGCGTACCGGCTGCCGGCCGAGCCGTTCGCGCCCATCGGCGACCCGCCCCACGCCGTGGTCGCACGGGTGCCGGTGGAGCCCCTGGGCCCTCCTGAGCCCGTGGGCGACCTGCTGGAGCTGCACGAACGGGCCGGAATCCAGCTCCGCGTCCTCGACCGGCTCTGGCCGTTCTGGGACGAGGTGACGTCCAGCACGCTCGGGTTCAGCGGGATACGGCTGCGGAACGCTCGTCGATGAGGGCGGTCAGGCGCTCCACCGGCATCGACCCGGGCGGGAGCTTCTCGCGCGCGTAGCGGCCGCTTTCGAGCTGGAGCACCTCGTTGACCGGAGTGGGCACGCCGTGGTCGCGGCCGAGCAGGACGATCTCGCCGTTGAGGTAGTCGGTCTCGATGGAGCCGCTGGAGCGGGCGAGGCTCTGCCAGGACGAGCCGCCGCCGCGGGTGACCCCGTCGATGGGCAGCAGGTCGACCAGATGGCCGCGCAGCTCGCGCTCCTCCTCCTGGCCGCTGAAGGGGATGCCCGCCGCCTTCAGCACCGCTGCGCCCTCGGCGCGGGCCCGCTCGTACACCGCGTCGGCGCCGGGCCGGTGACCGCACAGAGCCTCGACGGCGTTGCCGAGGTTGCCGATCAGCTTGCCGTACTTCCAGCGCATCACGTCGCTCTGGGCCAGGGCGACGAGGCCGCCCTTGGTCAGGTCGGCGACCATCTGGCGGGTCAGGTCGTCCACACGCTGGTCGCCCACACCCTGGTCGTCCACAGCCTGGGGATAGCGGCCCACGTGCAGCAGGCCCGAGTGGGGATGGCCGTAGGCGGCGACCGTGCCGGGCTCCAGGTGCAGGGCGGGCAGCCACACGCACATGCCGTAGACGTGCTCGAACCTGCGCAGCACGGTCCGCTCGTTCTCGACGCCGTTCTGGGCGCAGACCACCGGCAGGTGCCGCGGCCAGGGGTCCAGCGCGGCGACCGTGTCCTGCGACTTGGTCGCGACGACCAGCACGTCGTCGTCGCGGGTGGGAACGGGGCCGTCGGCGGCGGGTATGGGGAGGGTCTCGTCGGACTGGGGGGTGATCAGGCGCAGCCCGCCCGTCCTGAGCGCCTCGTAGTGGCCGCCCCGCGCGATCAGCAGCACCTCGTGGCCGCCCTGGAAGAGGCGGGCCCCGATGGTGCCGCCGACCGCTCCCGCTCCTATGACGATGTAACGCATGCGTTCGAGGATGTCACCCTCGTCACCGCCGGCGCCACCGGCCCCGTCGCGCTCGGCGAGGCTACTTCGCGAGCGCCACCTGGGTGCGGGGAGTGGCCGCGCCGCGGAAGCGCTCACGCACGATCGTCCTGAGCACCCGCCAGCCGTCGCGCACCGCGTGCAGGTTGCTCTCGCCGTGGATGCGGCTGCGCTCGTGGCTGGGGACCTCGGCGATGGCCAGGCCGGCCTGGGCGGCGCGGACGTTCATGAGCGTCTCGATCTCGAAACCGTCGCAGTCGAGCGCCATCGCGTCCAGGTGCCGGGCCCAGAAGGCGTTGTAGCCGTAGCACAGGTCGGTGTAGCGGGTGCCGTACAGCCAGTTGGTCAGCCCGGTCAGCGCCCGGTTGCCCAGGGAGCGCAGCGGGCTGATGTCGTCGGAGCCGCCGCCCGGGGCGTACCGGGAGCCCTTGGCGAAGTCGGCCCCGTCCTCCAGCGCGGCGACGAAGGAGAAGATCTCCCGGCCGTCGGTGGAGCCGTCAGCGTCGATCATGACGATGATGTCGCCGCCGGCCGCGGCGAAGCCTTCGATCAGGGCGTTGCCCTTGCCCCGCCCGGTCTGGGTGACCACCCGGAGGTCGGGGCGCAGCCGACGGGCCACGGCGACGGTGTCGTCGCTGGAGTTGCCGTCGACGAGGACGACCTCGTCGATCCAGGCGGGCAGGGTCGCGAACACGTGTGGCAGGTTGTCGGCCTCGTTCATCGCGGGGACGACGACGGTGACACTGGCGGTGAATGGCCCCTTGTTCATGCCTAGACCGTGCAACCCGGCACATGCAAGCCGCTTGACTTCGCCTTGCAGAGATCATGGTAATCCCTGCTTCATCAGGGCGTGTTCATCATCCTGTGACCTGGTGACACACTCGCGGCGCAGGGGTTGCGGGGCCTTGTCCGACGACCTTGACTTCGCCTGTCGAATGTGCGCCTCTAGCGAAGCAGGGGCAGCCGGCCGGTCAGGCGCTCCACGTCCGCGCGCGGCCCGAGCAGGCTCACGGCGTAGTACGACAGCTCCTCGGCCCCGGTACGGGCCAGCTCCGCGAGGTAGTCGTCGTAGACGTTGGTCCGCTGCGCGATGGCGGCCATGTCCGCGACCACCACGCCGGCCGTCCGGGCGGCCTCGTCCCTGACGGACCGGACGATCGCGGACGGCGCGGCCAGCACCGTGCACCCCGTCCACGGCAGCCCGGCGTGCGGCTGACCGGAGGCGTCGGCTCCGCCCGAGCCCAGGATCGACGGCACGGCCTGGCTCGTGGACGCGGCCAGGCACGCCGCGGCGTTGGCCTGGAGCCCGCGGGGCAGGTCGCGGTCCATCACGATGACCCACTTGACCGGGAGCTCCCTGGTCGGCAGGTCGGGACGGCGGTCGAGGTCGGCCAGCGCGGTCATGAACGATCCTTTCTCCGAACTTATGGAGCGACCATCACAGATACTCCGCTGACGTGACAACATGACTACGCTGTTTCCGAAGGAAGTTCGGAAATTCGTCAGGGAGCGCGTACGTGGACGAACTTGATACGGCCATCCTCGCCGAGCTCCAGCGCGACGGCCGCCAGACCAACAGGGAGCTGGCCGAGCGCATCGGCATCGCCCCCTCGACCTGCCTGGAGCGCGTACGGTCACTGCGCGCGAACGGGGTGATCGAGGGCTTCCACGCCGAGGTCAACCTGGCCGCGATCGGCCGCCCGGTCCAGGCGCTGATCAACGTCCGGCTGCACCCGAAGATCCGCGAGGCGGTCGAGGGATTCCGCGAGTACATAGCGGCGCTGCCCGAGACGCTCGCGGTGTTCGTGGTGTCGGGTGGCGACGACTTCATCGTCCAGGTGGCCGTACGCGACACCGGGCACCTGCGGGACTTCGTCCTGGACCATGTGTCGCGGCACCGCAACATCGCCGACGTGCGTACCTCGCTCGTCTACGACCACATCCGCAAGACCTCGATGGAGGTCCTGCCGCCGGAGGGCCCGAGCAAGCACCCCCGCACGGGCCGCAGATCCCGCTGAGCCCGCACGCCCACCGCCCGCCCGCCGGGGCTCAGGCCGGCATGATGCCGGTGATCAGCACGACGCCCTTCACGGGGCCGTCGATTCCTGCGGGGCCTCCAGCACCTCCGGCACCTTCAGCGCCACGATGGCGACGTCGTCGCTGAGCACGCCGGACTGGAACGCGGACACCTCGTGCAGGAGCCGCCCGGCCATGCCCGAGGCGCTCTCGTCCCGTGATTCGACCAGCACCCGCTCCAGCCGCTCGTCGCCGAACAGCTCGTCGTCGCGCCGCGCCTCGATGACGCCGTCGGTGAAGAACACGACGCTCTCTCCGGGGAGGACCTCCACGGTGACGTCGCTCAGCCGCAGCTTCCGCAGCATGCCGAGCAGTGTGCCGGGGTTGCCGATCCGCGACGGGCCCTTTTCCGTGAGGTGGACCGGTTGCGGATGCCCGCCCAGGCTCAGCGTGAGCAGGCAGCCCCCGCCGGGCGAGGGCGACACCTGGGCGTACACGGCCGTGACGAAGCGGTCGGTCCGCTCCTTCACCACCGCCCGGTGCAGCGAGGCCAGGGCCGCCGACGGGCTGGTCTCGCGGGCGGGCGCGGCGCGCAGGGTGTAGCGGGCCAGGCTGGTGACCACCGCGGCGGCCACGCCCTTGCCGGACACGTCCCCGATGACCAGCGCCCAGCCGTCGCGGGTCTCGTACATGTCGTAGAAGTCGCCGCCCACCTCCTCACCGAGGCCGGCGGGTGCGTAGACGCCCGCCAGCTCGATGCCGTCGATCTGCGGCAGGGTGGGCGGCACGAAGCTGGCCTGCAGGACGCCGGCCAGCTCGCGGGCCTCCTTCTCCGACTGCTCGGCCCGCTGCCGGGCGAGCAGCAGCTCGCGCTCATAGCCACGCCGGTCCGTGGCGGCGAAGACGCACACCCAGATCTCCCGCGGCCCGGCCGGCTCGCCCTTCATGACGGCGTTGAGCAGAACGGGCAGCCGGTCGCCGGCCGCGCCACGGAAGTCGACGGCGATCTCATGGGCGGAGGACTGGAGGGCGAGCAGAGGGGCGAAGTGCGTCTCGTAGAAGATCCGGTCGCCGACCACGAGCAGCTCCTGGAGTCGAACCCGGTCCACCAGGTCCTCGGCGCGGTGGCCGGTCATGGTGAGGAAGGTCCGGTTCGCCCGGCGGATCACACCGTCGGCGTCCGTCACGAGGAACCCGCACGGCGCGTCCTCGAACAGCTCCTCGAAGCCGCTCGTCAGGCCCACGGGGACCCCGCCCGCCGCGTCACAGGAAGCCCTTGATCGCCGCGATCGTCTCCTCGGGTGCGCTGAGGTTCGGGCAGTGTCCGGTGGCGCGCATGAGGACCAGCTCGCTGCCGGGGATCGCCGCGTGGACGTACCGGCCGACGACCTCCGGCGCGATCACGTCGTTCGAGCACTGCAGGACGAGGGACCGCGTCCGGCACTTCTCCAGGTCGGCGCGGTTGTCGGACAGGAAGGTCACCTGGGCGAACCGCCTGGCGATCTCCGGGTCGGTCCGGCAGAAGCTGTTGGTCAGCTCCTCGCCGAGCTCCGGCCGGTCCGGGTTGCCCATGATGAGCGGCGCCATCTGGCTGGACCAGCCGAGGTAGTTGCTGTCGAGCGACTCCAGCAGCTCCTCGATGTCCTGGGCGCTGAAGCCGCCGACGTAGCCGCCCTCGTCCACGTAGCGGGGCGAGGGGCCGATGAGCACCAGGTTCGCGAAGCGGTCCGGCTCGGCGTTGGCGGCGAGCACGCCGATGAGGGCGCTCACGGAGTGGCCCACGAAGCTCACCTCCGTGAGGTCCAGCTCGTGGCAGATGTCGAGAACGTCCTGCGCGTACCCGTGGAGGCTGGAGTAGCGCTCGGGGGTGTAGGCCGACAGGTCGGACCGCCCCGCGCCGACGTAGTCGAACACCACGACCTTGTACGCGTCCTCGAAGGCGGGCGCGACGAGGCGCCACATGTTCAGGTCGCAACCGAAGCCGTGGGCGAACACGAGCGGCTTGCCGTCCGGCCGGCCGGAAATTCTGACGTTGTTGCGTACCAGAACGCTCATGATTACTGAGCATAGGCCATCAAAAACGCCCAAATAGCTCCACATAATGGCAAAGCGAGCACCTAGCACCCGCGTTATACAACAGGAGGATCGGCTGCCTTGACACCTGACCGCGGCGTCACCATCGAGGCGATGGTCTGATCCTTACGGCGCCACCACCATCACCGGCCCCGGAGACGCCCGACGCGGCTCGAAAGCCTCCTGGAACGACGAGATCCCGCCCAATCACCAAGATCGGACGGGATCCCGTCAATGTCGGTCCAGCCGGCTCAGGCCTACTGCTTGAGCGCTCCAGGACGGATCGCCACATCATCGATCTGGAACGCCGGCCCGGGGGCGCTCGCGTTCCAGACGAAGGTCCAGTCGACGCGGGTCGTGCCCGCGGGCGCGGTGAACGTGCCGGCCGCTTCGGTCCAGGCGGTCTTCCGGGCCAGGGAGATGGCGTCCGTACGCAGCACCGTGCCGGACTCGTCGCGCCACCGGACGTTCCACGTGACGGCGGGCATGGTCGCCACGGCCTCCCGGTACCACAGCGACACCTTGTAGCTCGTACCGGCGACCACACCGCTGTATCCGGGGAAGTTGTCGAGCGCCACCGCGCTGCCGGACGCCTGGCTGCTGGTCATCTGCAGTGAGCCGGTGCCACCATGCGCGCCGCCGCTCTGGTGCGCCACACTGGCCCCGTACCACGCGGAGTAGGGCGAGGTCGTCGAGCCGGACTCGAAGTCCTGCTCGGTGATCGCCGGCGGGACGGGCGCGCCGCCGTCGAACGTGCTGCCGGCGTCCTGGCCGTACTGGGGGCCGGCCCACTGTCCGGGCGAGATGCGATTGCCCATGTCGCTGACCCTGAACTGCCACGGTCCCGTGTAGGTGTTGTCGTGCCAGGAGTTGTGCGACCCGTACACGATCGACTGCTGGATCACGGAGCCCTTGTACGGGGACCAGTCCGGGTACGTGCCCCAGTTGGACAGCAGGGCCATGTGCCCGCAGTACTGCGTCGGGCAGCCGCCGTTGACGGCGCTGGGGTTGAAGGCGAACGTGTTGTGGTGAACGTCGACGTTCTTCGTCCACCAGCGGCAGTCGGTCTTGAGCGGCTCGTTGTTGATGGCAGGAGCCGAGCACTGTGAGGTGTTGGTCGGCCCGACGATCAGCGTGCAGTCACCGGTCGTCGAGGCCGGGCTGTTGCAGAACCGGTCGGCGTTCGCCCACGCGGTGATCCCGCCCCAGTTGTTCTCGAGCAGGTTGCCGGTAATCTCGATCTTGCTGGTCCGCGCTTTCACGCGGGGCTCACCATCCGCCTCGGACAGGTAGATCGCCGCTTCGGGGAACGGGTCGCCCTTCGTCGCCCGCTCGGCGCCGGAGGCCACGGCGTTGCCGCGGATGGTGTTGTTCCGGATCACGGCGTTGTAGCTGATCTCGTAGAAGATCGCCAGCGACTCGTTGTCCTCGATGAGGTTGTTCTCGATGAGGAAGTCGTTGTTGTTGGTGTCCGCCCAGACCCCCGGCCCGTGGTTGCCGTGGACCCAGTTGCCGGTCACGTCGGCACCGTTCACCGCCCAGAACTTCATGCCACCGGTACATCCGCACCCAGGGATCTGGTGCTCCCAGTCCCCGGTGTTGTTGCCGGTGAACTCGTTGTCCGCCACCACCAGGCCGGTGATGGTGTTGCCGGCCTTGTACGCGTTCAGGCCGTACTGCCCGTTGTCCTTCAAGCAGTTGCCACGAATCTTGTTCGTGGCCCCGGCCATCAGCCCCGCGCCGGAGTTGTTGCGGATCGTGTTGTGCTCCACGACCCAGCCGTCGCCGGAGTCATGGTTGACCGCACCCTCATCGTGCGGCGGGATGAACCCGGTGATGGTCAGGTACCGGATCGTGACGCCGGTCGCCTGCTGGCCGAACGCGTACTTGTTCAGCCCCTTCCCGTCCAGTACCGCGCCGGGCGCGCCGATGAACGTCGCGCCGTCGCCGGGCAGGATCTGGGCGTACTCGCCGGTGCCCAGCGTGTGCGTGCCGGTCTGGAAGTAGTACGTGGTGTTCGCCTGGCGTAAGTCCACGCCGCTGTTGTCGCCCGCGGGGACCACGACCGCGCCGGCGGGCGGTGTGGTCGGGCCGTTCAGCGACGAGCTGCCGCAGACCGCTGCCTTTGCTGTCGTCGAACCGGTTGCCCGATCGACCGCGTCGCCACTCGCCGGCGTCGCGCCGCCCATGACGACAGTGGCGAGGGCTACCAACGCCACCGGCCAAGTTTTTCGCATGCCTGTTCTCCTCCAGCTTTTGACCCGGCCTAGGCTGCACTCGACCCTCGGCCGCCGCCACTGTAGCCAGAGCCCGCGCGCACCCTCAAGATCAGCTACTGAGAGAGACCGCGGGGCTACCCAGACGAGGCCGGGTACGCCATGGCCTTCCGACCGGCCGCCGACATCCGGGTACCGGTTGGGCGGCAACCGCATGCCCGGCGCAGATCCGGAATCGTTCCGCGCGACGAGTGCTGCTCAAGCCTTCGATCGATCGCCCGAGGCCGTGGCCGGGCTGCAAGCCATTTGCATTCGGACCGGCTCGTCGGCGGTGTCATGGGCGGATCGCGCCGAGCAGGCGGTTGCGCCAGTAGTCGTCCAGGTCGGACACCTTGATGACGTCGCCGGTCTGCGGCGCGTGCACCATCTTGCCGTTGCCGACGTACATGCCCATGTGTCCCAGCCCTTTGCTGAACAGCAGGTCGCCAGGCTGCAGGGCGTCCAGCGAGACGCGCCGGCCGGCGCCCCATGCCCATTGTGTGTAGGTCGTGCGGGGCAGTTCGACTCCTGCGGTGCGCCAGGCGGCCTGGGTCAGGCCCGAGCAGTCGAAGGAACCTGGCCCGGTGCCCGCCGTACCGGTAGGGCTTGCCGATCTGGGCGAAGGCGAACTCCAGCGCGGAGCGGGCATTGCCGGAGGCCGGTCCGGTGTACCGGATGTCGGGGCTGGTGGGGTCGCCGCCCTGAAGGCCCGCACCTTCTCCGCCCTGGCCTGGGTGATCTGCTGGACGGTGACCATGCCGGTGAGGACCTGCTCGGGGCTGCCCTCAGCGACGAAGCGCTCCCAGCCCATCCAAGAACCGAACTGGTAGTCGTTGACGGCCACCGTGACAAGGTCTCGGCGCAGGGCGTCGGCCTGCGCCCCCTTGCTGCCGTACTCGGCGTTGACGGTGTCGTACTTCTTCTTGACCTTCTTGTACGTCTCCGTGGCCTGGTTGTACTGCTCGACGAGTTGGTCGGCCTTCTCGTTCAGCTTCACCAGCTTGGCCCTGGCCTTGACGGGTGACGGCTCGGCATGGGCGTTCGTGGTCAATGCGATCAGGGTGAGCGCTGCGGCCAACGCCGTTCGACCAAGCCTCGCCGGCACGCCCACTACGATGCCTCATCGTAAGTCTGCAACCTGGGAGGAAATGGTACAGAAGTGCAAGGCGCTACTGGCGCGATCGCGGTAAGTCGCCTCAAGAAGCTGATGTCTACTAGCCGCGATAGCACCTCTCGCAGGGAGATACGCGTGCTCGCTCTGTGGCGTTCAGCGGCGTGCCCCCGGGTTCCGCGACAGGACCGGGCCGGGGGCACGCCGCCTCAGCGATCGGCGCGGCGGGCAGCCGCGAATGGTGTGGACGGGATGACCAGCGTGGGCCGGCCGGTGGAGTGCATGACGCGGGTGGAAGTGCTGCCGGACAGCACCGCCCGCACTCCGTGCCGCCCGCGGGAGCCGAGGACGATCAGCGAGGCGTGGAGCTCCTCGGCGACGTCGACGATGGTGTCGGCGACGACCTCCTCCGGGACCGAGGCGACGCGAGGTTGGGCCTTGAGCCCGAGGCTGCGGGCGCGCTCGGCTCCTTCGGCGGCGAGCCGTTCTGAGGCGTCGAAGGTCTTGGCGTCGATGTCACGCAGCTCTTCCAGGGCGGAATGGCCCTCGAGGTGGGCTGCCAGGCTCTCCAAGGGCCGGCGGGCGTAGAGCACCACCGCGGAGGCGCCCGGGAAGAGCCGTGCGGTCTCCTCGATGGCATGCCTCGCGTCGGGTGAGCCGTCGTAGGCGATGAGGATGGGCGTGGACATGGGGATCTTCCTTTCACGCGTCGAGTGTCACTTGCGGGAGGTGGCGGCCTCGTCGGCGGGCACGGACGTGTGCGAGCGCAGGGTCGCCGCGGCCAGTAGCGCACCCACCAGGGCGACGCCGGCGGCTCCGACGAATGCGGCGGAGAAGCCGCTGGTCATGGCCGGGAGATTGCCGAGCTGTGCGGCGCCGTTGGCGGCGGCGACGGCGGTCATCGCGGCCAGGCCGAGCGCGGAGCCGACCTGGTAGCTGGTGTTGACGATGCCGGAGGCGAGGCCGCCTTCCTGCGGTGGGGCGGAGGAGATGGCGGTGCCGAGGGAGGGGATGAAGGCCAGCGACATGCCAAGGGCGGCCACCAGGCTGGCGGGCAGGACGTCGGCGGCGAAGCTGCCGTCCGGGCTGATCAGCGACAGCCATCCCATGCCGGCGGCCAGCAGGGCCAGGCCGATGACGGTCGTGGTCTTGGGGCCGAACCGGTTGATGGTCCGGGGTGCCAGGACGATCATGCCGATCATGATGAGAACGGTCATCGGGAGCAGGGCGGCGCCGCTCGGGAAGGCGCTGTAGCCGAGAACCTGCTGCAGGTAGAGGTTGAGGAAGAACCACATCGGGATCCAGGCGCCGCCGAGCAGCAGCTGGGTGACGTTGGCGGCGGCGAGGTTCGGGGTGCGGAAGATGGACAGCCGCATCAGCGGCTCGCGGCGGCGGGCCTGGATGGCGACGAACGCGCCCAGCAGGACCACGGCGGCGGCCAGCACGAGCCAGGTCTGCGCGGAGCCCCAGCCGATCTCCGGCGCGCGGACGATGGCGTAGACGGCGGCACCGAGGCCCAGGGTGACGGTGAGGGCGCCGGCGACGTCGACGGAGCCGCGCCGGGCCTCGGCGGCGGGCATCAGCGGACCGGTGGCCAGCAGCGCGACCAGGGCGATGGGGATGTTGATGTAGAAGACCCACGGCCAGCTCAGGTACTCGGTGATGACGCCGCCGAGGAACACCCCGGCCGTGCCGCCCGCCGGCGCGGCGGCACCGTACAGCGCCAGGGCCTTGGTCAGCTCCTTGGGGTCGTGACCGAACAGCATCATCAGCAAGGTGAGCGCGGAGGGAGCGATCAGGGCGGCGCCCACTCCTTGGACGGCGCGGCCGGTCAGCTCGACCCACACCTCGGGCGCGATGCCGGCGACGAGCGAGCCGACCAGCAGGATCAGCCAGCCCGCCCCGAACAGGCGACGGGCGCCGAACAGGTCGGACAGGCGGCCACCCAGCAGCAGCAGGCCACCGAAGGCGACGACGTAGGCGTTGAACACCCAGGACAGGCTCTCCTGGGTGAAGCCCAGGTCCTCCTGGATACGGGGGAGGGCCACGCCGATGATCGACGTGTCCATGATGACGATGAACTGTGCGGTGGCGATCAGGGCCAGGGCGGTCCATCGCCTGGGGGATGGTGCGGACATGAGCACTCTCCACGATGAGCCCTACGAGGGTAGGGTATGTCTCCGACTGAACCTCGATACCCAGCGGGGGTATCGAGGTGACCGGTAATCAATACCACCCAGGGGTATATGTCAAGCGGGATCAGACTCGCGGTATCCCCACGGCGTTCCTAGAGCGATCGCCGCATCCGGGATGACCAGCGCAAACGTCGGCCGCGCCGGTTGGCCTCCCGGGGCGAGGCCTTGTGTGATCACCACGTTGGTTCCTCGGTTTCGGGCAAGCTGCCCGGAAGATGCCCCAGGCTTCCGTAATACCATAGGGGGGTATAGTCTCCTCATGAGTGAAGAGCTCGAGGGAGGAACGACATGCCCGGACACGCCACCACCCAGCACGACAATGCGGTCAGACTGCGCCGCATCGAAGGCCAGATCCGCGGCCTCCAGCGCATGGTCGACGAGGACCAGTACTGCATCGACATCCTGACCCAGGTGTCGGCGGCCACCAGCGCGCTGCGGTCGTTCTCTCTGTCGTTGCTCGAAGAGCACCTGGCCCACTGCGTCGCGGAAGCGACGCTGAAGGGCGGCCCGGAGGCCAAGGCGAAGGTCAGGGAAGCCTCGGACGCCATCGCAAGACTCGTCCGTTCGTGACCGCATGGGACGCATTGAAGGAGAGATCGTTATGAGCATCGCCACCTACACCGTCAAGGGCATGACCTGCGGTCACTGCGTCAGCTCAGTCAAGGAAGAGGTCAGCGAAGTGTCCGGCGTGACCAACGTCGAGGTGGAGCTGGCCACCGGGCTGCTGACCGTCGACAGCGACGCCCCCATCGATTCGGCGCAGATCGTCGCCGCCGTCGAGGAGGCCGGATATGAGGTGGTGAACCCGTGAACGCCGCGGCCAAGCTCGGTTCCTACGTTCTGGGGCTGGCCGTCGTCTTCGGCGGCGCTCTGGGCGTGGGCAAGGCGGTGGGACCCGTGGGGGCGCCCCCGGCAGACGACCATGCCGCCATGACCACCACGGCGACGCCGACGGCGAGCGAGGGACACGGACAGCACGCCACCGAGCAGGTGAAGAAGGATACCCCCGGAGGGCTTCAAGTGTCCGAGAACGGCTACACCCTCACCCCGCTCACCGCGGCGATCAAGCCGGACGAGCCCACCGACTACCGTTTCACCGTGACCGCTCCGGACGGCCGGCCGGTCACCGACTACCAGGTCGAGCACGACAAAAAGCTGCACTTCATCGTCGTCTCCCGTGACCTGACCAGCTTCCAGCACCTGCACCCGGAGATGGCGTCCGACGGCGTCTGGTCGGTCAAGCTCACCCTTCCCGACGCGGGGACGTATCGCGCATTCGCCGATTTCGCCCCAACCGGCGGCAGCGCTCTGACCCTGGGCACTGACGTGCTGGTCGCCGGCGACTACGAGCCCAAGGCGCTTCCCGAGATCAGCCGTACGGCCGGCGTCGACGGATACGAGGTCACACTCGACGGCGAGCTGGCGCCAGGACAGGCGAGCAAGCTCACTCTCAAGGTCAGCAAGGACGGCAAGCCGGTCACCGACCTCCAGCCGTACCTCGGCGCCTACGGCCACCTGGTGGCCCTGCGCGCCCGAGACCTCGCCTACCTGCACGTCCACCCGGACGGCGAACCCGGCGACGGCAAGACCAAACCCGGACCCGAGATCGTCTTCTACGCCGAGGTGCCCAGCGTCGGCGACTACCGGCTGTTCCTCGACTTCCAGCACGACGGCAAGGTCCGCACCGCCGACTTCACCGTCGGCGCGGGCGGGCGGCCGGCGATCCCGACACCCACGCCCACCTCGACCGAGCACGGCGACCACAGCCACTGAGCGAGAGAAAGGAGAGCGCTGATGTCTCAGGTCACCGATGACCGGCAGAACGCGGTCGAGCTCTCGATCGGGGGCATGACCTGCGCCTCGTGCGCCAACCGCATCGAGCGCAAGCTGAACAAGATGGACGGCGTGACCGCGACGGTCAACTACGCCACGGAGAAGGCGAAGGTCAGCTTCCCCGAAGGCGTCGACCCGCAGCAGCTCATCGCCGAGGTGGAGAAGGCCGGCTACACCGCCGCCCTGCCGGCACCGCCCAAGTCGGAGGCGGGGGCAGCCGAGCATGAACCGGAGGACGAGCTCCGGCCCCTTCGCCAACGCCTGATCACGTCTGTGGTGCTGGCCGTGCCGGTGATCGCCATGGCGATGATCCCGCCGTTGCAGTTCACCCATTGGCAGTGGTTGTCGCTGACCTTGGCGGCACCTGTGGTGGTGTACGCGGGCTGGCCGTTCCACAAGGCGGCCTGGACCAACCTGCGGCACGGGGCTGCGACGATGGACACGCTGATCTCGATCGGCACCATCGCCGCGATGGGCTGGTCGCTGTGGGCGCTGTTCTTCGGCACCGCCGGCACGCCCGGAATGACGCACCCGTTCGCGTTCACCATCGAGCGCACCGACGGCTCCGGCAACATCTACCTGGAGGCGGCTGCGGGCGTCACGGCGTTCATCCTGGCCGGCCGCTATTTCGAGGCCCGCTCCAAGCGGCGGGCGGGCGCGGCGTTGCGAGCCTTGCTGGAGCTGGGCGCCAAGGACGTGGAGCTGGCAGACGGTCGGCGGGTGCCGGTCGATGCGCTTTCGGTCGGAGACCGGTTCATCGTCCGCCCTGGCGAGAAGATCGCCACCGACGGGGTGATCGAGGAAGGCACCTCGGCGGTCGACGCCTCCATGCTGACCGGTGAGTCCGTGCCCGTCGAGGTCAAGCCGGGCGACGGGGTGACCGGTGCGACGGTGAACGCGGGCGGCCGATTGATCGTCCGGGCGACCCGGGTCGGTGCCGACACCCAGCTGGCGCAGATGGCCAAGCTGGTGGAGGAGGCGCAGACCGGCAAAGCCGCGGTGCAGCGGTTGGCCGACCGGATCTCGGGCATCTTCGTGCCGATCGTGATCGCGCTGGCGCTCGGGACGCTGGGTTTCTGGCTCGGCACCGGCGACGGCGTGGGGGCTGCCTTCACGGCCGCGGTGGCGGTGTTGATCATCGCGTGCCCGTGCGCGCTCGGCCTGGCCACGCCGACGGCGTTGCTGGTCGGCACCGGTCGGGGCGCGCAGCTCGGCATCCTCATCAAGGGGCCGGAGGTGCTGGAGTCCACCCGGAAGATCGACACGGTCGTGCTGGACAAGACCGGCACGGTCACCGAGGGCAAGATGACCCTGGTGGACGTGCACGTGGCCGAGGGCGAGAGCCGGGAGGAGGTGCTGCGCCTGGCGGGCGCGCTGGAGCACGCCTCCGAGCACCCGATCGCCCAGGCCATCGCCCGTGCCGCCGGTTCCGACGCCACCGTCGAGGACTTCGCCAACATCGAGGGACTCGGCGTGCAGGGGATCGTCGACGGCCACGCGGTCCTGGTCGGCCGACCCCGGCTCCTGGAGGAGTGGTCGCAGCACCTCACTCCTGACCTGGAGCGGGCTCTCCAGGACGCCCAGACCACCGGCCGTACCGCGGTCGCGGTGGGCTGGGACGGTCAGGCGCGGGCGGTGCTGGTGGTGGCCGACGCGGTGAAGCCGACCAGCAAGGAGGCCATCGCGCAGCTGCGGTCCCTCGGGCTCACCCCGGTGCTGCTCACCGGCGACAACGAGGCCGTGGCCAAGACCGTGGCCGCCGAGGTGGGCATCGACGAGGTCATCGCCGAAGTGCTGCCCGCCGACAAGGTCGACGTCGTCAAGGAGCTCCAGAGCGAGGGCAGGGTCGTGGCCATGGTGGGCGACGGCGTCAACGACGCCGCCGCGCTCGCCCAGGCCGACCTGGGTCTCGCGATGGGCACCGGCACCGACGCGGCGATCGAGGCGAGCGACCTGACCCTGGTCCGTGGGGACCTGCGGGTGGCCGCCGACGCCATCAGGCTCTCCCGCAAGACACTCGGCACGATCAAGAGCAACCTGTTCTGGGCCTTCGCCTACAACGTGGCCGCCCTGCCGCTGGCCGCCCTCGGCCTGCTCAACCCGATGATCGCGGGGGCGGCGATGGCGTTCTCCAGCGTGTTCGTGGTGAGCAACAGCCTGCGGCTACGCCGATTCAAGTAGAGGTACCTCGATGGCTCCGAGCGGACACCGGCTCGGAGCCGTCAACGTACGCGACCATGCCGACGACCCAGGACGCGGCTCCAGGCCGCACTCCGGCCACCTGCCGACATGCGCGCGTCCCCGGAGGGCAGTCCGCCGCCGGCCGCTGAACCGCGACGTGTCCTGATCGTGTGCCGGGTGCGGCCACGTGGTTCGTACACGACCGGCACGGTGGCCACCAGGCCGTCTCGTCCCGGTCATCCTGGACGGACGCCTCAGCTTGGCACCCAGCCTGATTAGGTTGGCCCCCGATTTGATCTCGATGACCGGCAGCAGGGTCGCCTGAGCCGGGGCGTTGATCTGCTGGGGAGTGGGCCCGGGGGGTGGAAACGTCGGCAAGCCAGCCGAGCAGCCGGTCCAGGACAGCGTGGCCATCATCGACCGCGGCGCGTTCGTCATCGGTGAGTGGGACAGCGGCGAGCATGCGCTCGCCGATCTCGTCGGGCACGCCGGCACGAGCGTCACAGAGGCGGTCTACCGGCACCAGCTCAAGCCGGTGATCACCAAGGGCGCCCACACCATGAACGCAATCTTCGGCGACAAGCCGACGGGTGGAGTCCGAGTGAGTTGGCTCCCCGATTGGCTCCCATCGACTTCCGGAAACGGAAAAGGGCCCGACCCGCTTAGCGGATCAGACCCTCTACCTGGCCAAACTCTGTCGGGGTGGCGGGATTTGAACCCACGACCTCTTCGTCCCGAACGAAGCGCGCTGCCAAGCTGCGCTACACCCCGGTGCACACCGTCTTGCGCGTGCTTGGGAAAGTCTAGCGGACTTCGCGGGTGCTTGTGACGCCGTCGCCGCCGGAGCCCCCGTGGGCGGTGGGTCAGCGGCGCGGGACGAGGGTGAGCAGGGACGCCTCCGGGAAGCAGGCGAAGCGGGCCGGGGCGTACGGCGAGGTGCCCAGACCGGCCGAGACGTGCAGCCAGGCCGAGTCGTGCCGGCTCAGGCCCTTGACGCGGGCCCGGTCGATGCCGCAGTTGGTGACCAGCGCGCCGTAGAAGGGGACGCAGAGCTGGCCGCCGTGCGTGTGGCCGGCCAGCAGGAGCTGGTAGCCGTCGGCGGCGAAGCGGGTCATGTTGCGCGGCTCCGGCGAGTGCATGACGCCGAGCCGCAGGTCGGCGTCGGCGGGGGCCGGGCCCGCCACCCGGTCGTAGCGGTCGAGGTCGATGTGGGAGTCGTGGATGCCCGCCACCGCCACGTCGAGGTCGCCGACCTTGATCCGGGCCGTGGTGTTGTTCATGTCGAGCCAGCCCTCGGCGGCCATGCCGGCGCCCAACTCCTCCCACGGCAGCGACGGGATGTGCTGCCTGCGGTCGTTCTTGGAGGTGCGCCACAGGTAGCGGACCGGGTTCTTCGGCTTCGGCGCGTACAGGTCGTTGGAGCCGTAGACGAACAGGCCCGGGCGCGACAGCAGCGGCTCCAGGGCGTGCAGCAGCGAGGGGACCGCGTCGGGGTGGGCGATCGAGTCGCCGGTGTTGACGACGAGGTCCGGCTCCAGCGACCCGAGGGAGCGCACCCAGTTGATGAGCATGTCGCGGCGCGGCGTCAGGTGGAGGTCCGACAGGTGGAGAATGCGCACCGGTCGCCGGCCGCGCTCCAGGACCGGCACGTCGAAGCGGCGCAGCCGGAACCAGTTGCGCTCGACGACGGAGGCGTAACCCAGCCCGGCCAGGCCGAGACCGAGCATGGACAGGGGGACAGCGACGGCTTTCCTCACGTACTCATGATGCCCGACAACGGGCACGTGCTGTCCGGCCAGACGGCAAGATGGACGTCATGAGCGCATTGAAGGACAAGCTGAAGGCCGATCTGACGGCCTCGTTGAAGAGCCGGGACGAGGTACGTCTCCGGACGGTTCGGATGGCCCTGGCCGCGGTGAACGTCGAGGAGGTCGCCGGCAAGGAGGCCAGGGAGCTCTCCGACGACGAGGTCGTCAAGGTGCTGACCAAGGAGGCCAAGAAGCGGCGCGAGGCGGCGGAGGCGTTCCGCGGCGCGGGGCGGGACGAGCAGGCCGACGCCGAGCTGGCCGAGATGGCGGTGCTGGAGGAGTACCTGCCCGCGCAGCTCACCGACGAGGAGCTCCAGGCGCTCGTCGCGGAGGCCGTCGCGGAGACGGGCGCGGCCGGTCCGCAGGCGATGGGGCAGGTCATGAAGGCGGTCAACCCGAAGGTCGCCGGGCGGGCCGAGGGCGGCCGCGTGGCCGCCGCGGTCCGCGCCCGCCTGGCCCAGTAAAGCCGGCCCAGCAGCGCCGGCTCAGTATCGCCGGCTCAGCAGCGCCGGCTCAGCGGCGGGCGGGCCGGGTGACGGGAGAGGCCTCCGCGCGGGAGCGGAGGCCTCAGGTGAGATCAGTGTGGCGCCGAGGTCAGCGTCCGCGCCTCAGCTGGTCCTCGGTGATGGTGATCGGGCCCGTCCTCGTGTCGGCCGGGGCGGTCTCGCCGCCGCGGCCGCGCCGCCGGCCGTTGCCCTGGTCGCCATGGTCGTCGGGGTTGTCGAACTGGTCGCGCAGCTGGTCGAGGACGTCCGGCGGCCCGTCGTCCCGCTTCTTCTTCGGCTTGGGCGCGCAGTTCTCACCGCAGCCGCCGAAGCGCTCCTGGTTGACCGGGTTGAAGCCGGCGGCCTCCACGCCCTTGAGCGCCCCCAGCATGGCCGTCTTCCAGATGCGGCCGGAGATCGTCGCGCCGTACACGTAGGAGTAGTACCGCCCGCCGATGGTGACGCCGATCAGCTTGTGCTTGAACGCGCCGCGCAGGTCGCCGAGGCTGACCGCGCTGGCCAGGTTCGGCGTGTAGCCGGCGAACCAGGCGGCGGTGTAGTCGTCGGTGGTGCCGGTCTTGCCGGCGGCGTCACGGCCGATGCCGCCGACCTCCTGCATCGTGCCCTTGGTGAACACGCCGGACAGGATGCCGCTGACGGCGTCGGCGACCTCCGGGTCCATGACCTTGGAGCACTTCGGCTTGAACTGCTTGGCCTTGCCGTACCGGTCGGTGATCTCGGTGATGGCGAGCGGCTTGCAGTACTGGCCGCGGGAGGCGAAGACGGCGTAGCTGTTGGCCACCGTGACCGGGTCGACCTCGTTGATGCCGAGGGTGAAGGTCTCGTACTCGCCCAGCTTGCCGCCGTCGGCGCGCTTGAGGCCGAGCCGCTTGGCCAGCTCGACCACCTTGCACAGGCCGACCCGCTCCTCCAGCTTCATGAAGAACGTGTTGACCGAGCCCCAGGTGCCGGTCTGCAGGGTCTTGAAGCCGCCGCCGCCCTCGCTGGAGTTGTGCACCTCGTGGCTGGGGTCGCCGACCCGGTTGCCCTTGCAGTCGCGGAACGAGCCGAAGCTGGGAGCGCTGTAGCCCGCCGGCGACGGGAAGCCGTCGCCGTACTTGTAGCCCTCCTCCAGGGCCGTGGCCAGCGTGTACGCCTTGGCGGTCGAGCCCTGCTGGAAGCCGACGCCGCCGCCGTGCTTGGCGTCGGCGACGATGTTGTAGCTGACCTCGTTCTTCTTCTTGTTCCCGCCGAACTTGCGCGAGGCGGCCATGGCCTTGATCTCGCCCGTGCCCGGCACGATCATCGCCTGCGAGGCGGCGGGCTTGTCCTTGGTGCTGACGTACTGCTTGATCGCCTTCTCGGCGGCCGCCTGCATCTTCGGGTCGATCGTGGTCTTGATCTTGAGGCCGCCGCGCTGGAGCAGCTTCAGGCGCTCCTGCGGGGTCTTGCCGAAGCTCTCGTTGTTCAGGATCTCGTTCTGGACGTAGAGGCAGAAGTACGGGTACTTGCTCTCCTCGCAGCCGCCCGGGGCCGCGACGCCCTTGTAGCCGAGCTTCTTGGTCTTGGCCTCAGCCGCCTCCTGCGGCGTGATCTTGCCGAGCTGGGCCATCCGGTCGAGCACCGTGTTGCGCCGGTCGATGAGCGCCTTCTGGGCCTTCTTGCCGACGCTCGGGTCGGTGCGCGCCGGGTTCTGCACGGCGCCGGCCAGGGTGGCGGCCTGGACGAGGTTGAGCTCGGAGGCGGGCTTGTCGAAGAACCTCCTGGCCGCGGCCTGGACGCCGTGGGCGCCGGCGCCGAAGTACGCGATGTTGAGGTACTTCTCCAGGATCTGGTTCTTGGAGTACTTCTTCTCCATCGCCATCGCGTAGCGCAGCTCGTTGAGCTTGCGCGACACGGTCGGGGCGATGGCCGCCTGCTGCTCCTCGGGCGTCTCCGCCGCGTTGACCAGCACCTGCTTGACGTACTGCTGGGTGATTGACGAGCCGCCCTGGGTGACGCCGCCGGTCGTCATGTTCTTGACCAGCGCGCGTGCGGTGCCCTCGACGTCGATGGGGCCGTGCTGGTAGAAGCGGAAGTCCTCGATCGAGATCAGCGCCGTCTGCATGATCGGCGCGACCTTGTCCAGCGACACCGACTGGCGGTTCTCGAAGTAGAACTGGGCGATCTGCTTGCCGTTGGTGTCGTGCAGGGTGGTGCGCTCGGGCAGCGGAGGCTCTTCGAGGTTCTCCGGCTTGAGGTTGATCTCCTTCATCGCCGTGTTCGCGGTGACGCCCGCGCCACCTACCGCCGGCAGCGCGATGGCTGCCGTCAGCACGCCCGCGGCCGCACCGGCGGCTATCAGGCGCACGATGTTCACGAACGGCGAGGAATGATCTTTACCCTGAGCTTGCACAGCATCCAGGGTACGTCGAAAGGGTGACCTTATCGGTAACTCGGCACCATTTCGCCTTGACTGACGGGGGTGACTAGTCATTCCCGGTCAACGGGGCGGCGAGAAATTGGTCCTCTGGGGTCTGTCGGCCCGAACGTCTCGTTGCGTACGTTCTCCTCTGCGGCAACTGAATACGGAGGCTCGGCGCCCGCGCCCGTCGGCCCCAAATGACGACTGACCACCTAAGGGGAGTGGGGTCGAAAATGTGGATCACGGATTGGACCTCCCGTGCCGCCTGTCGTGGTGCGGACCCGGACGCGCTGTTCGTCCAGGGTGCCGCCCAGAACAGGGCCAAGCTGATCTGCCGAGGATGCCCGGTCCGTACCGAATGCCTCGCCGATGCGCTGGACAACCGCATCGAGTTCGGGGTGTGGGGCGGTATGACCGAGCGGGAACGCCGGGCACTGCTACGGCGACGGCCTGACGTGGACTCGTGGCGAGAGCTGCTCGAGTCCGCCAAGGAAGAGTACGAACGCACCAATGAGCTGATCGCGGGCTGAGCTGCCCGGAGTACGGCCGGCGTACCACGCCGGCCGTACTCATGCGCTCGCCAGGAGCTCTCCGATCTGGCGCAGACCCGTGAGATCGTGGACGTCCTCGGACATGGCGCGGACCTGGACGACCGGCACCGTGGGATGCGCGGAGACGAAGTGCTCCCGCTCCCGGTGCTCGCGGGCCACGAGTTGCATCCTGCCGGTGTGCAGCCGCAGTACGGCGGCGGTCAGCTCGTGCTCGCCACGCGACTCCAGGTCCTCGGCCGCGGCGGCGCTGCGGGCCGCGGACAGGCCGTTCTCGGGCGTGTCGTGGACCCGGTTCACCACCAGGCCGGCGAGGGGCATGCGCTCCTCGGCGAGCCGCTCCACGAAGTACGACGCCTCGCGCATCGCGTCGCGCTCGGGCGTCGCCACCACCAGGAACGCGGTGCCGGGCGCCTGCAGCAGCTTGTACGTCAGCTCGGCGCGCTGCCGGAAGCCGCCGAAGACGGCGTCGAGCGCCGAGACGAACGTCTGCAGGTCCTTGAGCACCTGCGCGCCGAGCAGCTTGGTCATGGCCCCGGCCACCAGCCCGAACCCGGCGTTGAGCAGCTTGAACGCGCTGCGGCCGCCGGCCTTGGCCGGGGCGGTCAGCAGCCGGATGAACCTGCCGTCGAGGAACCTGCCGAGCCGTTCGGGCGCGTCCAGGAAGTCGAGCGCGGAGCGGGACGGCGGCGTGTCCACGATGATCAGGTCCCACTCGTCGGAACGGCGGAGCTGGCCGAGCTTCTCCATCGCCATGTACTCCTGCGTGCCGGAGAAGCTGGACGACAGCGACTGGTAGAAGGGGTTGGACAGGATCTGCCGGGCGCGCTCCGGGTCGGCGTGCGCCTCGATGATCTCGTCGAACGTCCGCTTCATGTCGAGCATCATGGCGTAGAGCTGACCGCCGCCCTCGGGCGAGCTGACCAGCCGGGGCGTGTTGTCCAGCTCGGTGAGCCCCATCGACTGGGCGAGCCGCCTGGCCGGGTCGACCGTGAGCACGACCGCGCACCGGCCGCGCTCGGCGGCGCGCAGCCCCAGGGCGGCGGCCGTGGTGGTCTTGCCCACGCCGCCCGCGCCGCAGCAGACGATGATCCGGGTGCCGGGATCGTCGATGATCGCGTCGATGTCGAGGGGGGCGGGCTTCGCCGGGCCCCTCTTCACGTCCTTCACGCTGCTCCCTGGGTGCGGATGCTCTCGGCCAGCTCGTACAGGCCGGCCAGGTCGACGCCGTCGGCGAGCAGCGGCAGGTCGTAGCTCGGCAGCGCCACCTCGGCCAGTGACGCGCGCTCGTCGTGTTCGAGCGCGGCGCGGCGGGCGTACTCGACGACCTCGTCGGCCAGGGCCTCGGCCACGGACGCGGCGTCGGTCCCGTCGGCCAGCCCGGCCGCCTTGAGGCCCAGCGTCAGCTCGGCGACGTCGAACCTGCCCTTGACAGCCTTGTCAAGGGCGGTCCGGGGGAGCTGGGACTCCTGCACCATGTTGATGAAGACGCCCCCGGCGGGCAGGCCGGCCTCCCGCAGCTCGGCGACGCCGTCGAGCGTCTCCTGCACGGGCATCTCCTCCAGCAGGGTGACGAAGTGGACCGCCGTCTCCGGGGACTTCACGACACCGCTGACCAGGTCGGAGTGGTTCTTGATCGGCCCGACCTTGGCCAGGCCCGCCACCTCCTGGGTGACGTTCAGGAAGCGGGTGATGCGGCCCGTCGGCGGGGCGTCCAGCACGACCGCGTCGTACACCCGCTTGCCGTTCTTCCCGCGCCTGCGCACGGCCTCGGTGGTCTTGCCCGTGACGAGCACGTCGCGGAAGCCGGGGGCGACGGTGGTGGCGAAGTCGACGACGCCCATCTTGGTCAGCGCCCGGCCGGCCCGGCGCATCCCGTAGAACATCTCCATGTATTCGAGCATGGCCTCCTCGGGGTCGACGGACAGCGCGTAGACGTCGCCCCCCGAGGGGGCGACGGCGATCTTGCGCTCCTCGTACGGCAGGGGCGGCAGATCGAAGATCTGCGCGATGCCCTGACGGCCCTCGACCTCGACCAGCAGCACCTTACGGCCACCGGAGGCGAGGGCGAGAGCGAGGGCCGCGGCGACCGTGGTCTTGCCGGTGCCGCCCTTGCCGGTGACGACGTGCAGCCGCACGCCGTCCCAATCGGTGTCCCGAGACTCCACGATTCGAGGCTACCGAACGGTCACTTGCGGCCAGCCCACGACCACCGTTTGAGATTGCTCACACTGCGGTGCGCCGCGTTCAGCGGTGCACCACAAGCTGCGGTTCTCAGCGCCTACGCTGACCCCCATGAAGAAATGGGAGTACCTCACCGCGCCGGTGCTGATCCACAACACCAAGATGATCCTGGACAACTTCGGCGCCGACGGCTGGGAGCTGGTCCAGATCGTGCAGGGTGCCTCGCCGGAGCAGCTCGTCGCCTACTTCAAGAGGGAGAAGCAGTGACCCCGGAGCAGAAGATCGTCGATCTCGGGCTGACGTTGCCCGAGGTGGTGCCGCCGCTGGCCGCGTACGTGCCGGCCGTGCGCACCGGTGACCTCGTCTACACCTCGGGTCAGGTGCCCATGGTCGAGGGCAAGCTGGCGCGCACCGGCAAGCTGGGTGCGGAGCTGACCGTGGACGAGGGCCGGGAGATGGCCCGCATCTGCGCGCTCAACGCGCTGGCCGCGCTGAAGTCGGAGGTGGGCGAGCTGGCGTCGGTCGTCCGCGTCGTGAAGGCGGTCGTGTTCGTGGCCAGTGACCCGGGGTTCACCGAGCAGCCGCAGGTGGCCAACGGCGCGAGCGAGCTGCTGGCCGAGGTGCTCGGCGACGCGGGCAGGCACGCGCGCAGCGCTGTGGGTGTGGCGTCGCTGCCGCTGGACGCGCCGGTCGAGGTGGAGCTGATCGCCGAGGTCTCCTGACACCGGTGGATCGCCACAGACCTCCCGAATACGGATATGTCACGATGACCGAGTGATGTTCTGAAGGAGGTCATGTGACTGGTCTTCCGCTTCCGAGCGACCTCGCCGCCCGTGCCAGGGATGTTCTGTCGGGTCGCGTCGCCCCCGCGCCGGCGCGCGACTCCGCCACCGTGGTCGTCCTGCGCGAGGTGCGGGAGGGCACCGAGGTCTACCTGCTGCGGCGGAAGTCCACGATGGCCTTCGCGGCGGGCGCGCACGTCTTCCCCGGCGGCACCGTCGACCCGCGCGACACCGACCAGGCCGTCGCCTGGGCCGGGCCGTCCACCGCGGAGTGGGGGCGGCTGCTCGGGGCGGACGAGGCGGTCGCGCGGGGGCTGGTGTGCGCGGCCGTACGGGAGACGTTCGAGGAGTGCGGGGTGCTGCTGGCCGGGCCGGACGAGGGCTCCGTGGTCGCCGACACCACCGGCGACGACTGGGAGGCCGACCAGCTCGCGCTCGTGGACCGGAGTCTGGCCTTCGCCGATTTCCTGGCCCGGCGCGGCCTGGTGCTCCGGTCCGACCTGCTCAAGCCGTGGGCGCACTGGATCACCCCGGAGATCGAGCCGCGGCGCTTCGACACCCGGTTCTTCGTCGCCGTGCTCCCCGAGGGGCAGCGCGCCCGCGACGTGGGCGGCGAGGCGGACCACGCCACGTGGCGGCGCCCGGACGAGGCCCTCGACCTGGCCCGCAGCGGGGCGATCTTCCTCATGCCGCCCACGTACCGCACGCTGAGCGAGCTGGCCGCCCACGACGGCGTCGACGCCGTGCTGGCCGCCCCGCGCGAGATCGTCACGATCATGCCGCGGGTCGTGGACGTCGGCGGCGAGCTGCGGCTGGTGGTCGCGTGAGCGGCCTGCGCATCCCGATCGGCACGCCCGACGGCTCCCGCACCGAGCACGCCCAGAACCTGCTCGCGCCCAACCCGTCGGCCATGACCCTCGACGGCACCAACACGTGGGTCGTCGGCGGCCCCGACGAGGTGATCGTCGTGGACCCGGGCCCGGATGACGAAGGGCACCTGAGCCGGGTCCGGGAGAGCCTGGGGGAGCGCCGGGTCAGCGAGATCCTGCTCACCCACGGCCACGTCGACCACAGCGGCGGCGCCAGGAGCTTCAGCGCCATGGTGGGCGCCCCCGTACGGGCCCTGGACCCGCGGCACCGGCTGGGCGGCGAGGGGCTGGCCGACGGCGACGTGGTGAGCGCGGGGGGCGTGGAGCTCCACGTGTACGGCACGCCGGGGCACTCGTTCGACTCGCTCTGCTTCTGGCTGCCGGCCGACCGGGCGATGCTGACCGGCGACACCGTGCTCGGGAGGGGCACCACCGTCATCGCCCAGGACGGCGGCCTGGCCGACTACCTGCGCAGCCTCGACCGGCTCAGGGCGGCCGCCGAGAGCCTGGAGGCACAAGCGCTGCTGCCCGGCCACGGCCCGGTGCTGCCCGACCCGATCGCGGCGCTCGACGGCTACCTCGCGCACCGGCGGCAGCGGCTCGACCAGATCAGGGCGGCGATGGCGCAGGGCGCGCGCACGCCGCGCGACATCGTCGCGATCGTGTACGCGGACGTGGACCGGTCGCTCTGGCCCGCCGCCGAGATGTCGGTACGGGCCCAGCTCGACTACCTGGAGCGGTTGTAGAGCCGGTCCATGTCGAGGATGACCACGGCCTTGGCCTCGATGCGCAGCCAGCCGCGCTGCGCGAAGTCGGCCAGGGCCTTGTTGACGGTCTCGCGGGAGGCGCCGACGAGCTGGGCCAGCTCCTCCTGGGTGAGGTCGTGGTGGACGCGCAGGCCGTCCTCGGCCTTGGTGCCGAACCGCTCGGCGAGGTCGAGCAGCTGCTTGGCCACCCGGCCGGGCACATCGGTGAACACCAGGTCGGCCAGCACGTCGTTGGTACGGCGCAGCCGCTGGGCCAGGGCGCGCAGCAGGTGGAGCGCCACCTCCGGCCGGCCGGTCAGCCAGGGCCGCAGGTCGTCGTGGCCGAGCCCGGCCAGCCGCACGTCGGTCAGGGCGGTGGCGCTGGCCGTACGCGGGCGGGGGTCGAACAGCGACAGCTCCCCGAACATCTCGCTGGGGCCGAGCACGCTCAGCAGGTTCTCGCGGCCGTCCGGGGACTGACGCGAGAGCTTGATCTTGCCTTCGAGCACGACGTAGAGCCGGTCACCCGTCTCGCCCTCGTGGAAGAGCGTCTGTCCCTTCGACAGCTGGACTTCGGTGATGCTCGTCCGCAGCGCCGCTGCGCTCTCGCGGTCGAGCGCGGCGAACAGGGGGGCCTTGCCCAGCACATCTTCGGTGTTCACTCTGCCTCCTCTGCTGCCATTGTGACGCACCCCACTGAAGGCGCCGCACATAGGCTAGGGGAATGCCCCAAGAGTCAAGGCTCGCCCTTGTCCGTCGCGCCCGCAGGATGAATCGCGTCCTTGCGGAAACCTATCCCGACGCACACTGCGAGCTCGACTTCGGTACCCCGCTCGAGTTGCTGGTAGCGACGATCCTGTCCGCTCAGTGCACGGACAAACGGGTCAACATGGTGACTCCCATCCTCTTTGCGAAGTATCCCACTGTGGAGGACTACGCCGCAGCGGACCCGTCCGAGATGGAGGAGATCATCCGCTCGACCGGGTTCTTCCGGGCCAAGACCAACAGCATCATCGGCATGGCCCGCACCGTGTCCGAGCGTTACGGCGGCGAGGTGCCCGGCAAGCTCAAGGACCTCGTCACGCTGCCCGGCGTCGGCCGCAAGACCGCCAACGTGGTGCTCGGCAACGCGTTCGGGGTCCCCGGGCTGACCGTGGACACCCACTTCCAGCGGCTCGTGCGCCGCTTCGGGTGGACCGACGAGACCGACCCGGTCAAGATCGAGCACTTCGTGGGGGAGTTGATCCCCAAGCGGGAGTGGACGGTGTTCTCCCACCGGCTGATCTGGCACGGGCGCCGCATCTGCCATGCCCGCCGGCCCGCCTGCGGCGTGTGCCCGCTCGCCACGCTCTGCCCGTCGTACGGCACCGGCCCGACCGACGCCGGACAGGCCGCCAAACTCGTCCGCCCCGGCCCCTTCTCGTGACCGGCTCCCCCGCCGGGAAGCCCCGCGGCGGCCGGCGTGTTGGAGATGGCGTGATCGTGGTCCCCGACTGGCTCGACAGACTGGCCGCGCAGGCCGTACGGATTCCCGTGCCCGAAGGGCTGCGCCCGCCCGAGCGGGGCGGTCGTCGTGCCGCGGTGCTGCTGCTCTTCGGCGAGGGCCCGCTCGGCCCCGACGTGCTGCTCATCCAGCGCAGCACGCGTGGCCGCAGGCACGCGGGCCAGCCCGCCTTCCCCGGCGGCGGCGTCGACCCCGACGACGGCGGGCCGGTCCGGGCGGCCCTGCGCGAGGCCGCCGAGGAGACCGGCCTCGAACCCGCCGGCGTCACCGTGCTGTGCTCCATGCCCGAGCTGTACGTGTGGCGCAGCGACAACCGCGTCACCCCCGTCGTCGGCTGGTGGCACGAGCCCTCGGCCGTCCACGCGGCCTCGCCCGACGAGGTGGACTCCGTGGAGCGGGTGCCGATCGCCGAGCTGGTCGACGCGGACAACCGGTTCACGCTGCGGCATCCGAGCGGGTTCGCCGGGCCGGCGTTCCGGGTGCGCGGGATGCTGGTGTGGGGGTTCACCGCGATGGTGCTGGACGTGGTGCTGCGCGAGGCCGGGCTGGAGCGGCCGTGGGACCGCGACCGGGTGGAGCCCATGCCCCCGGACGTCCTCGCGCGCGGCTGACTCGTCTGGGTTCGTCCGGGTGGTTACGGCTCGTCGCCTCTCGCGAGGGCCAGGCCCAGCTCGGCCCAGGCCGCCACGTCGGCGTCGCCGTCCGCCGCGAGCATCCGCAGCGCGTCCAGCCCCGCCTGCTCCGGCGGCTCCCCCAGGACGTGCTGGAGCGCGTACGCCGCGCCGTACCGCACCCTGGCGTCGGGGTGAGCGGCGAGGTCGATCACCGACGGCAGCGAGCGCGGGTCGGCGAGGTGGCCGAAGGCGATGAGCACCGAGTAGAGCAGCATCGGGTCGTCCTCGCCGGCCGCCAGGCGGCGCAGCACCGGCAGGGCCCGGTCCACGAACGGCCGCAGCATGCCCATGACGTCGACGCCCAGCAGGCGCTCCTTCAGCGTGCCGGACTCGCACAGCCGCCTGGCCTCGACGAACGACTCCAGGTCGCTCCGCTGCCACAGCTCGGAGATCACGTGCCAGCGCAGCGGCCCGTCGGGATCGGCGTCACGGAGAGCCGTCTCGACCAGGCTGCGGACGGTCCCGTCCAGCGGCGGCATAGCGCTCAAGGTAGTCAGGACGGGACGCTGCGCTCCGGCAAGACGTGCACACTTGACCCTGTCGCTGGTTACCTTTGAAGCGTGCGCGGTGATCTGCTCGACCTCATCCTGATCGGCCTTGTGATCGCCTTTGGCGTGTCGGGTTACCGGCAGGGGTTCATCATCGGCGTCATGAGCTTCGTGGGGTTCATCGGCGGGGCCGTGCTCGGGGTGTTCATCGCGCCTCCCGTCTCCAAGGCCGTGGTCGACGGCGACACCCCGCAGGCGCTGCTCGCGATCGTGATCGTGTTCCTGTCCGCGACGATCGGCCAGTTCGCCTCCTCCACGATCGGCGCCGTCGTGCGCAGCCACGTCACCTGGGAGCCCGCCAAGGTGGCCGACGCGGTCGGCGGCACGTTCGCCAGCGCCCTGTCGGTGCTGGTGATCGCCTGGCTGATCGGGTCGCTGGTCGTCTCCACGTCGTTCTCGCTGCTGGTCGAGCAGGTCAAGCAGTCGATGCTGCTGAGCACCGTGGACGAGGCCATCCCGCAGGCCGCGCGCAACTGGCAGCAGCCGTTCAAGAAGTTCATCGACCGCTCGGAGTTCCCGCCCGTCTTCGACGCGATCGGCGCCGGCCAGATCATCGACGTGCCGCCCGCGCCGCGCAGCATCCTCAAGGGCGCCGGGCTCGGCCGGGCGCAGCGGGCCATCGTCAAGGTGCAGGGCAACGCCGAGAGCTGCAACAAGCACATCGAGGGCACCGGCTTCGTCTACGCCAGGGACCGGATCATGACCAACGCGCACGTCGTGGCCGGCGTGACGCGGGACCTGACCGTCATCGACTCCGCCAACCAGCGCCACGACGCGACCGTGGTGCGCTACAACCCGAAGCGCGACATCGCCATCCTGTACGTGCCCGGCCTCGGCCTGCCGCAGCTCACCTTCGAGGGCGAGGCCGACAAGGGCGACAACGCCATCATCGCCGGATTCCCCAAGGGGCAGGGCTTCACCGCCGAGCCGGCCCGCATCCGCAGCCGCCTCGAAGCCGAGGGGCCCGACATCTACCGTGCCAGCAACGTCAACCGGCAGGTCTACGCGATCCGCGGCAAGGTGCTGCCGGGCAACTCGGGCGGGCCGCTGCTCACGGTCGACGGCAAGGTGTACGGCGTGATCTTCGCCGCCGCGGTCAGCCAGGAGGACACCGGCTACGTGCTGACCGCCGGCGAGGTCCGGCCCGACGCCGACCAGGGCCGCAACGACACCTCGCCCGCCGGCACCCAGGAGTGCGACTGAGGCGTCAGTGCGCCGCGGGCAGCTCGCCCAGGATGAGCCTGATCGCCTGCTCGGGGTCGCTGTCAGGGCTCAGGGCGGAGGCTCCGCGGCCCACCGCGTCGTACGGCTCGCCGTACGACTGCACCCGGGCCGCGCCCCGCTCGAACAGGGTCAGGGCGCCGCGGCCGTTGCCGCGCTGGAGGTGCGTCAGGCCCACGCAGATCTGCGCCAGCCCCTGCCACAGCTCCCGCTCCTCCTCGGGGGCGCACTTCCAGCGGCCCTCGAACACCTCGTGGGCGTTGAACGGCAGGCCCTCGCGCAGGAAGCGGCGGCCGTCGGCCAGCGCCTGCTCGGTCGTGGGGGCGTAGTCGTCGGGCACGCGCGGCATGCCGCCGGACGAGCCGTGCGGCAGCGGCCTGCCGTAGGCGTCGCGCGGCCGGGCGTTGCGCGGCCTGCCCTCGGGATCGCGATCTCTCATCGGTCGGGCTCCGGATCCGACAGCCAGCCGGTCAGCTCGGTGTCGAACAGGTCGGGGGTTTCCTCGTGCGGGAAGTGGCCGGCGCCTTCGAGCAGCCTCCACCGGTAGGGGGCGGCCACGTAGCGGCTCGATCCCTGGGCGGTGCGCGGGAGGAGGCACGTGTCGAGCGCGCCGTGGATCTGCAGGGTGGGCGCCTCGATCTCGGTGCGCATCACCCGGGCGTAGCGCCGCCCGTCGGGGCGCAGCTGGGAGCGGCCGAACCACCGGTGATACTCCAGCGCGCAGTGGGCGACGGTCGGGATGCCGAACGCCTCGCGGTAGACGCGGGCCGTCTCGGCGTCGGGCCAGCCCGGCCGGGACCACTCGTCGAGCAGCCGCCCGACCATGGCCCTGCCGTTGCGGGTCAGCCGGTGCTCCGGCAGGAACGGCAGCTGGAAGCCGAGGCGCTGGCTGCTCGCCCGGAGCTGGCCGAGCGGGTCGGTGAGCAGGGCGCCGCGCAGCCGTACGGGATGGGGGGCGGAGACGGTCACCAGGCGGCGCACGCACTTGGCGTCGAGCACGGCCATCGTCCACGCGAGCAGCCCGCCCCAGTCGTGGCCGACCACGATCGCGCCCGTCTCGCCCAGCGCCCGGATCAGGCCTGTCGCGTCGGCCGCCAGCGTCGGCAGGTCGTAGCCGCGCGGCGGCTTGTCGCTGCCGCCGTAGCCGCGCAGGTCCACCGCGACCGCCCGGTAGCCGGCCGCCGGCAGCGACCGGAGCTGGTGCCGCCACGTCCACCAGAACTGCGGGAACCCGTGCAGCAACAGGACCAGAGGCCCCTCGCCCGCCTCCACGACGTGGAAGCGCGTGCCGCCCGCGTGGACCTGCCGGTGCTTCCAGGGACCGTCGATGTGGACGGCTGACTCGTCAGGTGCCATCGCGGCTCACCGGCTCCCGGTGCAGCCCCACCTGGCCCGCCGACGGCCCCGTCGCGACCGCCGGCGTCATCGCCTCCTCCTCCGGCGAGGCGATCTCCTTGAGGCCCTTGATCGAGCGGGCGGTGCGCTTCATCCCGGCCAGTCCCTTGAGCCGGCGGATGCCGATGAAGACCAGCAATGCCGCGACCAGCAGGTAGAAGACGGTCACGATGAGGAAGGACAGCCAGTCGGGCAGCCAGTGGGACAGCGCGTACGCGATCGTGAACGAGGCGAGGATCAGGCACAGGTGCGCCATGAACGCGGCGGCGGCGAACAGCCCACCGGCCGTGCCCACCCGCTTGGCGTCGAACCTGAACTCGGCCTTGGCCAGCTCGATCTCGGATCGGACCAGGGTCGAGATGTGATTGCTCGCCTGGGCGACCAGCGAGCCCAGGGATTCTTCCTCGGGAGTCTGCGGCATGAACGTCTCCTATCGAGGCCTGGTGGCCGTGTCAAACATCATCCAGCGCTTTGCGCCGGTTGCGTACCCATACGTGCCGCATGCGGGTCCGTACGGGAAGCGCCGCTTGCATACCTTTGTCTGCCCGGCGGTGGCGCCGCCCGGCCGGTGCCGCCGGCCGGGTGAACCCGCTGGTGACGGTTCTTACCCAATCGGAGAAGATAACGCCGCGGGCGGGGAGGGGCTTGGGCGGGGCTCTTCCCGGGGGCTGGCCGGGCTCGTTCCCGCGGGCGGGCGGGGCTCTTCCCGGGGCCGGCCGGGGCACGGCGAGGGCCGCCGATCGCACGAAATTTCGGGATCAGCGGCCCTTCGGGATGTTTGCGGCCGTTGCGGCCTCTTGGGCTAGTCCTCGGCCTTGGCGCTGGGCAGCTTCTCGGAGATGAGGTTCATCACCGTGCTGTCGGCCAGGGTGGTGACGTCGCCGATGCTGCGGTTCTCGGCCACGTCACGCAGCAGCCGCCGCATGATCTTGCCGGAGCGGGTCTTCGGCAGCTCCGGCACGACCAGGATCTGACGCGGCTTCGCGATCGGGCCGAGCGTCTTCGCCACGTGGGCGCGCAGGTCGGCGGCGATGTCGTCGCCCTCCTCGGCCCCGCCCCGCAGGATCACGAACGACACGATGGCCTGCCCCGTCACCGGGTCGGTCGCGCCCACCACCGCGGCCTCGGCCACCTTCGGGTGACTGACCAGCGCGCTCTCCACCTCGGTGGTGGAGATGTTGTGGCCGGAGACGAGCATGACGTCGTCGACGCGGCCGAGCAGCCACAGGTCGCCGTCCTCGTCCTTCTTCGCGCCGTCGCCGGGGAAGTACATGCCCTCGAACCGGCTCCAGTACGTGTCGATGTAGCGCTGGTCGTCGCCCCAGATCGTGCGCAGCATCGCCGGCCACGGCTCACGGACGACGAGGAACCCGCCGCCGCCGTTCGGGACGCTGTTGCCCTGGTCGTCGACCACGTCCGCGACGATGCCCGGCAGCGGGCGCATGGCGGCTCCCGGCTTGCCGTGGGTCACGCCGGGCAGCGGGCTGATCATGATGGCGCCCGTCTCGGTCTGCCACCAGGTGTCGACCACGGGGCAACGCTCGTGGCCGATGTGCTCGCGGTACCAGACGTACGCCTCGGGGTTGATCGGCTCACCGACGGAGCCGAGGATGCGCAGGCTGGACATGTCGAACTTGGCGGGGATGTCGTCCCCCCACTTCATGAACGTCCGGATGGCCGTCGGCGCGGTGTAGAGCAGCGTGACCTTGTACTTCTGGACGATCTCCCAGAACCGGCCGCGGTGCGGGGTGTCGGGGGTGCCCTCGTAGATCACGCTCGTGGCGCCGTTGGCCAGCGGGCCGTACACGATGTAGGAGTGGCCGGTCACCCAGCCGATGTCGGCGGTGCACCAGTAGATGTCGCTCTCGGGCTTGAGGTCGAACACCGCGTGGTGCGTCCAGGCCGTCTGCGTCAGGTATCCGCCCGTGGTGTGCAGGATGCCCTTCGGCCGCCCGGTCGTGCCGCTGGTGTAGAGGATGTAGAGCGGGTGCTCGGAGTCGTGCGCCTCCGGCGTGTGCTGCTCGCTCTGCCGCTCCACCACGTCGTGCCACCACACGTCGCGCTCGTTGACGGCGACGTCCTGCCCGGTCCGCCGTACCACCAGAACGTGCTCGACCTGCGGGCACTCGGCGACGGCCTCGTCGACGGTCGGCTTCAGCGCGCTGGGCGCGCCACGGCGGTAACCGCCGTCGGAGGTGATGACCAGCTTGGCGTCGGCGTCGTCGATGCGGCTCTTCAGCGCGGTGGCGGAGAAGCCGCCGAACACCACCGAGTGGATCGCCCCGATCCGCGCGCACGCGAGCATCGCGATCGGCAGCTCGGGGATCATCGGCATGTAGATGGCCACCCGGTCGCCCTTGCCCACGCCCAGCTCCAGCAGCGCGTTGGCCGCCTTGGAGACCTCCCGCTGGAGGTCGGCGTAGGTCAGGACCCGGGTGTCGCCCTCGGGCTCGCCCTCCCAGTAGTAGGCGACCTGGTCGCCGCGGCCCTCCTCGACGTGACGGTCCACGCAGTTGTAGGCGACGTTCAGCTCACCGCCGATGAACCACTTGGCGAAAGGCGGGTTCCACTCCAGTGCGGTGTCCCAGCGCTTGGCCCAGGCCAGCCTGCCGGCGGCACCCTCCCAGAAGGCAAGACGGTCGGCGGCGGCCTCGCCGTAGGCCGCCTCGGTCACGTTCGCGGCGGCCGCGAGCTCGGCTGGGGGCGCGAACCGGCGATTCTCCTGCAGGAGGTTCGACAGCGCCTGCGGCTCGGTGCCAGGGGTCTCCGGGGCCACCTCGTGCTCCTTCTATGGCCAGGTTGTTAGGTCGTGTCCCACTTCACCAGCTCATAGGGGGCGCACACAAGAGGTCTAGACAGGTCTGTACCTCATGGCCCGACGGGCCGGCCTTTTATCCAGATTGGCCGGACAAAAGCTATTGAAATGGTGCCGCATCGAAAGGGAGCAAAGCTGGAACGGGCCAAATGGCGGTGTCGGGCAGGGCTTTATGGGCCCCGGGGCGGGGTCGTGCGGTCCGGCGCCATGCCGTGCGCCGACCGGGCCGCGCCGGTCCGGCGATCACTCCGCGCTGCCGTTCCCCTGGCTCCTCGAAACAGGTCGGATGGCCGGTCGGACCAGTAGTACTCACGGGTAAGGTCGGGTTCCGTGAGTGACCCACTGGCCGTCATCGCGCGGCTCCCCGGCGTCCCCGAGGCGGTGGAGGAGGCTCGGCGGGCCGTCGACCTGCTGTACCGGCACCGTGTCCTGCGCCGCGCCGGCCCGGCGGTCTCCGCGGAGTCGTCGCTGCGCGGCGCGCGGGCGTCGGCGGCCATCGAGGGCGTGGACGTTCCGCTCGACGCGCTCCGGCGCGACGAGGTGCACGACCCGGTCGTCCAGGGGGCGCTGCGCGCGTCGGCCGAGATGGGCCGCCTCGGCCCCACCTGGCGCAAGGCTCCGCGGCAGGTCCTGGCCCGGCTCCACACGGCGGCCGCCGCCGGCCTGGCCGACCCTGCGCACCTCGGCCGTCCGCGCACGGAGTCCCCGGATCAGGAAGCGGAGGTCCCCGACCCCCTCGGCCTGGGCCCCGCGCCGGGCGCCAAGGAGACCGGCGCGCGGATGGAGGCCCTGTTCGAGCTGCTGGGGACGCCGACGAAGGCGCCCGCGCTCGTGCTGGCCGCCGTGGTGCACGCCGAGCTCGCGGTCCTGCGGCCGTTCGGTGTCGCGGACGGCGTGGTGGCCCGAGCGGCCGAACGCCTCACGCTGGTGGAGTACGGGCTGGACCCGAAGTCGCTGGCGGCCGTCGAGGTGGGGCACCTGGAGCTCCCGTACACGGACGGGCTGCGCGCCTACCTGACGGGCACGGGCGAGGGTGTGGCGGAGTGGGTACGGCAGTGTGCCTCCGCGGTGACCCTGGGGGTGCGGGAAGCGACCGCCATCTGCGAGGCGCTCCAGCGCGGCTGAGCGCGACCGGTGTCACTGCGCACATAGCGGACGGCGTCCCGATATGAGACGCCGTCTGCCGGTGCGTCACACAGGGTTACCAAGCGCGCATCTCTGTTCGTCGGACGGGTCAAGCCCGTCTCGACGCGCCTCCCGCGGCTGGTCGCGCGTGGGTGCCCTGCTGACGCACCCGGACAAGTGGTCCGTGTCACCTTTGTACGTCGGATCCGCCCTGATGGGAACCCCTTGGAACAAGACCTTTGCCGAGTCGGGGAAGACCCCTCCATGGAGGGGCGCACACCGTTCGATTGCCGGCCGGTGACCATCACTTAGGGTGACGTCCTTTATGTGATCGTTATGCTTGGCGGAAAAAACTTGGCGAAAATGCGAGTTTGCTCCTCGACGTAACTCGAGTTGATCGGGCAGCATACGGTGGTATCCCAGAAACTGGAGTGACTGCGCACGGGATTGCTTTGCGACTCCCTTGCCATGCTCCGGTCATGTGATGAAAGCTTTCTTCTGAAACGGGACCGGCTCTACCCCCCCGGAGCCGGACCGATCAGGCGACCCCCGCTCTCCCCCCCGGCGGGGGTCGCCCCTTTTCTCTCGTCTCCCCTCGTCGCCCTCCACCGGCGGCCCGCCTCAACCGTCCGGCTGCCCGCTCACGGAGCGCCCCGGGACACCTGATCACCTTGCTCCGCCTCTGCCGATCGGCGGCTACGGCGAAAGTTGTCCACAGGCACCACCCAGCAACCCACCCTCATCCACAGAATGCCGTTCGCTCCGACCCGGCACCCACTCACGTCGGCAAGGTGGACCTCCCGAGCCCAGGGAGGCCCAGATGCACCGCCCGCTGGTCATCACCGAGGACCACGACCTCCTCGACGACCTCGTCCGCATAGCAGCCGCAGCCGGCGCACAACTGGACGTCGCCCACACCCCCACCCATGCCAGGCCGTTGTGGAATCTCGCCTCGCTGGTGGCTGTCGGAGACGACGTGGCCGACTCGGTGGCCGCCGCCGCGCCCCCCGCCAGGGATCGCGTCCTGCTGGTCGTCCGAGAGCCTGACGACCCGGACAACTGGCGCAAGTGCGTCGCGGTGGGCGCTCAGGCTCTCGTGGCGCTGCCGTCGGGGGAGCGCCGGCTGATGGAGGAGTTCGCCGACGCCATGGAGCCGGAGCCGCGCGCCGGCGTCGTGCTGTGCGTGATCGGCGGCCGGGGAGGCGCCGGTGCGAGTGTCCTGTCCTCCTGCCTGGCGCTCAAGGCCTCCCAGGAGCGGTTGCGCACGCTCCTGATCGACGCCGACCCGCTGGGCGGCGGCATAGACGCCCTGCTCGGCCACGAGGAGTCGGGAGGCGCCCGTTGGGGGGACCTGGTCGCCCGTGAAGGCCGGGTCAGCTCGACGGCACTCCAGACGGCCCTACCGGCGTTCGGAGAGCTCAGTGTGCTCTCGTTCCCGCGTCGCGAGGTGCAGCCCATCCCCGCGCAGGCGATGCGCTCGGTCCTCGAAGCCGGCCATCGAGGCTTCGACCTCGTCGTCGTGGACCTGCCCCGCCACGTCGACCCCGCCGCCGCCGAGGCCCTGGTCAGGGCGAGCACCACGTTCCTGGTGGTCACCGCGGACGTGCGCGGCGTCCTGGCCGCCGCCCAGGTGCTCGCGGAAATCACCCACCACACCGCGGACGTCCGCGCCGTCGTCCGCCCGGGCGTCCTGGACGAGGAGGTCATCACCACCTCACTCCACATCCCCGTGGCCGGCCGACTCCCCGACCACCCCCGCCTGACCACCACCCTCAACCACGGCGAGCTCCCGAAGCTCGGCCCCCGCACCCCCCTGGGCGCCGCGTGCGCCTCCCTCCTCCGCGACCTCCTCCCCACCTGAGCCGGACGGCTGGCACGACGACCGGCATGGCCGGCAAGCCCCTCACGCCAGGCCAGAACAGGCACAAAGACAGCACCCACGGCGGCGCGGGCGTCCGACGGCGCGCACGCATCCACGACGGCATACACGTACGTACGACGGCACGCCCGTGCGTACGACGGCACGCCCGTAGGTACGACGGCACACACGTATGGCGGCGCGGCCGTCCGACGGTGCGGCACGCATACACGACGGCAACCCCAGGGAGAGAAGATGACCACCACCAACCCCACCGTGTCCCCCGAACTGGTCGAAGCCGTACGGGTGCGCCTGGCGCGCACAGGCGTCGAACCCAGCGCCGCGCAGGTCGCCGTGGCTCTCCGGGCGGAGAAGTCCGTGTACGGCGACGCCGAGATCCTGGCGGTGGCCCGCGCTCTCTGCGCCGACCTCATCGGCGCGGGCCCGCTGGAGCCGCTGCTGGCCGAGCCCGATGTCACCGACGTCCTGGTCAACGGCCCACGAGAGGTGTGGATCGACGCGGGCCAAGGGCTGCGCCGCACCTCGGTCGCCTTCACCGACGACAGCGCGGTGCGACGGCTGGCGCAGCGGCTGGCCGCCGCTGCGGGCAGACGACTCGACGACGCCTCGCCGTACGTGGACGCCCGACTCGCCGGGGGCGTCCGCCTGCACGCCGTCCTGCCCCCGGTGGCTCCGGGCGGCACCTGCCTCTCGCTGCGCCTCCCACCCAAACGCACGTTCACGCTGGTGGACCTCGTGGACGCGCGGACCATACCGCCCGCGGCGGTCCCGGTGCTGACGTCGATGGTGTCGGGCAGGCTGGCGTTCCTGGTGACGGGCGGGACGGGTACGGGCAAGACCACCCTGCTCTCGGCCCTGCTGTCGCTGGCCGACCCCCGTGAGCGCCTGCTCCTCGTGGAGGACTCGGCCGAGCTGCGCCCCCTGCACCCTCATGTCGTCCGCCTGGAGTCGCGTCCCGCCAACCTGGAGGGAGCGGGAGGCGTGGGACTGCGCGATCTCGTACGGCAAGCGCTGCGCATGCGCCCGGACAGGGTCGTCGTGGGCGAGGTACGAGGCGCGGAGATGGTCGACCTGCTGGCAGCGCTCAACACGGGCCACGAGGGCGGCTGCGGCACGTTGCACGCCAACACCGCGGCGGACGTGCCCCCACGCCTGGAGGCGCTCGGCTGCGCCGCCGGACTCACCCGGGAGGCCGTTCACAGCCAGCTCGCCGCCGCGCTCGACGTGGTGGTGCATCTGACGCGCGGACGCACGGACGGCCGCCGCCGCGTGGCGGAGATCTGCCTCCTGTCCCGCACTCCGGCGGGCTTGGTGGAAGCGGTCCCGGCTCTGAGCTTCGACGCACACGGCCGCTCCCACTTCGGCCCCGGCTACGACGCCCTCGCAGCGAGAACACCGTCATGACCGAGCGTCGACCTCAAGCAGCAGCAGTGATCACCCCACACCGGACGACAGAACAACGGAGTGACTCCGCGGCATGCGACGAGCAGCAGGCAGGAGAAGGCGATGACGGCGTTCACGGCCGCGGTGTTCACAACCCTCGCCCTCTGGCTGTGGACAGGCCCCGACATCGCGGTGGCACGACTGCGCCGCATGACCTCGCCCGAGCGGTCGTTCCCGTGGCAGTCCCTACGACGGCTGGCGGCGCGCCCCAGCCCGGCCCGCCGAGCCGACGCCTGGCGCCGGGCCACGATCGAGCTGTGCCAGTCCCTGACGGCTGAACTCACGGCCGGTCGCACCCCGGGCGAGGCGCTGACGAGAGCCCTCGAAGCCGTGGACTTCCCCGACGCGGACGCCATGCGGCCAGTCGCGGCGGCGGCCCGTGACGGCGGGGACGTGTCGAGCGCCCTTGCGGCGGTCGCACCGGCTCAAGGAGGTGAGGGACTGCGCCGCCTGGCCGCCTGCTGGGAGGTCAGCGTGACGGCAGGAGCAGGCCTCGCCGCGCTGGTGGAGCGGGTCGGAGGCACGTTACGCGCAGCCCAGGTCCACCGGCAGGACGTCGCCGCCCAGCTCGCCGGCCCACGCACGACGGCCAGGATGCTCGCCGCCCTCCCGGCCCTCGGCCTCCTCATGGCCGCCACCCTGGACATGCATCCGCTGGACTTCCTGTTCGGCAGCCTCCCCGGCCTCGCGTGCCTCATGGCCGGCATCGCCCTTGACGCCTGCGGCCTGTGGTGGACCCACCGCATGGCCCTGCGAGCCCAGGCTTCGTGAAGGCCGGTCCGTACCAGTGTGACGCCCGGCGCCACTCGCCTCCGATCCATGCACGTCTCCCGGATCGTCCCGGCGGCGGCAGCCATCCACTCCACCGGCCCGCAGAACACGCCACCACCCACCCACTCAAGGCCCGCCATCCCCGAACCGACAGCGGACCAACGAATCGGACCAGCCAATGCTCGCCCTCCTCTCGGCACTCTGTGCCGGCCTCTCCACGTGGCTGTGCATGTCACCGACCACCCCTGCTGAGCGGCTGGCCAGGCTGCGCCCCGGGCCCGGCACCTCCACGACCGCAGTATCGACACCGCCAGATACAGCCGGAGCACCCAGGCCCCTGAATGCAGACGGTTCACTGACGGACAGGACGCCGGCGCCCTCGCCCTCGTCCTCGCAAACAAACGCGCACCACAGATCAGGCCACCATGAGGAGTCCCTCCCAGCCTGGCTGGCTCCGGCCCGACCGACAGCTCGCCCTCTCGACCGGCGCACCGTGATCACCTCAGCAGCAGCGGGCGGCCTCGCCATCCTCATGATCGGCGGCGTCCCAGGGGTCGTAGCGGGCCTGCTCACCATGCCCATGGTGGCCTTCGCGCTGCAGAGAAGGCAGGACCCGGCGACCCGGCGCGTTCGTGAGCGGATCATCGCCGACCTGCCGTTCACCGCCGACCTGATGGCCGCCTGCCTCAGCGCGGGCCGGCCTGTCGGCGCAGCGACCGAGATCGCCGCGAACGCGGTCGCGGGCCCTCTCGGCCAACGCCTCTCCTGGGTCAGCAGCCAGCTCCGCCTCGGCGCCGATCCGGAGCCGACGTGGGCCCACCTCGCCAGGGACCCGTCCACGGGCCAGCTGGCGCGCGCCATGAGCCGTGCCGCGCAGAGCGGCGCCCCGGTCGCGGACGTCCTCATGCGCGTGGCGGACGACGCCCGCGAGGCCGCCCGGGCAACGTCGGTCGCGGCGGCCCGAAGCGTCGGTGTCAAGGCGGTGGCACCACTCGGCCTGTGCTTCCTGCCAGCGTTCGTCCTGCTCGGCATCATCCCCGTGATAGCCGGCCTGGCATCGACGATCGTGCTGCCCTGAACCACCACACCGCCCGGCACTCCCGCCTTTCCACGACCTCCCGCAACCAATCGGCCCGTTGGCCCCACGCTTCGTCATGCCGGCAGCGCACCGTTGAAGACGACTCTCAACGTCGGGTGGTGCGCAACGTCCCCGTCGTTACGGCGCGGCGTTGTTACGGCGCGGCGTTGCCCAAGGGGGCGGCGTTGTTGCGGCGCGACGTTGCCCAAGAGGGCAGCCAGGCCGTCTCGGGCAGGGTCGCCAGGCTTCGGAAGTAGTCGATGATCGCCCGAAGCCCAGGGTGTGGATTCGTCCTGGGGAAGATGAGCGATTGCGGGTAGGCGATCGTTGGGTTCACAACAGGGATGCGGCGTAGGTCGTAGCTCGTCGGCCAGACGAGGCGGTCGCGCGAGCCGACCAGGGTGGCCACGTCCGCGGATTCCGCGAGGGTGTCGAGGAGTGCTTCGACGCCGAAGTTCGGGCCTGCCCCGTCGATGCGGAGGTCGAAGGCAGTGGCGAGCTGGTCGTAGAACTCCGCCCATTCGCTCCGTGGTGCGATACCTGGCACCCAGATCCGATGCCGGCGCAGCCGGGTAGGTGTCAGCGTTCGCGCGGAGGCAAGCGGATGTCCCGGGCCCACGAGGAGCTCCAGAGGGAAGTCCAGTACATGGATCATTTCGACGTCGCTTGGCAGCGTGGCCGGGTCGGTGACGGTGCGGAACGAGGCGTCGATATCGCCCGCTCGGATAGCGGCAACCGCCACGTGCGGGTCGCTGGCTTTCAAGGTCACCACGTCGAGGTCGGTTTCGGGATGCGACCGCCAGTAGTCGTGGAGGACGATGGCCTGTCCGCTCCGAAACCCGAGGACGTCGATCCGCAGAGCCCGTGAGTTCGGCCTGATCGCGGTGATGGCGCGCTCGACACCCGCGACGATGCTCCGTGCGTGCGGGAGGAACGCCTGGCCGTCGAGCGTCAGTTCGACCCCTCGGGCGGTACGGGTGAACAGGCGGACCTCCAGCTCGCGCTCAAGAGCGGCGATCCGCTTCGAGACCGCCTGCTGTGTCACGCCCAGCTCGTCGGCCGCATGTTGAAACTGTCCGAGCTCGGCCGCCCGGACGAAGGATCGCACCGCTTCCGTATCCATCGCATCAGCATATGTACGCCCAACTAACAGTTGTGGCTCGCCGCGAATCGGTTGTTTGATCCTGGTGCAGTGCGGCTGGTGTGATTCAGGCAGCCAAACATCGGTTGTCGCTAAGGAGTCACGTGCGCGTGAGATTGGTGCCCAGCTTCGGGTGGCTGTGGTCGGCCTACGCCGTCAGCACATACGGCACGTGGATCGCTTTCGGGGCGTTCTCGCTCATCGCGGTTCGGGTCCTGCATTCGTCGGCATTCGCCGTCTCGCTCCTCGATGCCGCCGGACTTGTGGTCGCGGCGATCGTTGCCGTCCCGCTCGGGCCGTGGGTCGAGCATCGGGCCAAGCGCCCGGTGATGATCGCGATGGACCTGGCCCGCTTCCTCGCCATGGCGAGCGTCCCGATCACATACCTCCTCGGCTTACTGTCCTACGGCCAACTGCTTGTGGTGTCGGTCATCGCCGGAACGGCGAGCATCGCCTTCACCGCCGCCTCCGGCGCCTACCTGAAACACCTCGTCCGCAGCGACCATCTCCTCGTCGCGAACGGCAGATTCGAGGGCACGGCGTGGGTGGCGACCGCGGCAGGACCGCCTCTCGGTGGGGCGCTCATCGGACTGCTCGGCCCGATGATCACGGTCGCGGCGGACGCCCTCAGCTACCTGCTGTCCGCGCTCGGAGTGCTCCGCATCCGTGGAGGCGACGTCGCGGCACCTCGCGACCCGGCCACCAGATTGCGGGGAGCCGACCTTCTCAACGGCTGGCGGTTCATCCTCCACGACCGCGTACTGCGACGTCTGTTCCTCAACTCCGTGACCGTCGGCGGTCTGATCATGGCCACCGTCCCGCTCCTGTCCGTCCTCCTGCTGGGCCAGTACCACTTCCTGGCCTGGCAGTACGGTCTCGCCTTCGGGGTCCCCGCGATCGGCGGCTTCGTCGGCGCCCGCCTCTCCGCGCGCCTCGTCGCCCGCCACGGCCGGTACCGAGTCATGATCGTCTCCGGCTGGCTGCGGTCTGTCTTCCCGCTCGGCCTCGCCTTCACCCAGCCGGGCATCCCCGGACTCCTCACGGTCATCGTCGTCGAGGGCCTGCTGATCACCTGTATGGGTGTCTTCAACCCCATCTACGCGACAGAACGCCTGCAACGCACTCCCACCGATCACACCGCGCAAGTTCTCAGCGCATGGAGCATCAGCAGCAAACTCGCTCAGGCCGCCCTCATGGCGATCTGGGGCTTCCTCGCGACGCTCACCAGCCCGCTCACCGCGATCACCATCTCCGGCGTTCTCCTGCTTGCGACTCCGCTCTTGCTGCCCAAGGGAACACACATGCCTGATCCCGCGGTTGCCGCGCCGGCCGAAGATGTCCGGTCGGCATGACGCATCGCAACGCTCATCCCGAAGGACGACGTCGGCCAGTCGAGAGATGTCGCACCCGTCCCATCGCCCACGTCGCAGCAGGGATGGGATCTCCCGCCACCCCGGCGAAGTGGATGGATCGCTACCGCCGACATGGCGAGATCGGGCTGCTCGATCGCTTTTCGGCCCCGCATCGGCAACCGATGTAGGCGACCAGGCTCTGGGTGCCGAGCAGGATGATCGAGGCGACCATCGCGAACGCGGCCCCTGGGTGACGACGCTCACCACCCCTCGCAAGTCGGGCCACCAGCAGGTCTGAGCCGACAGCAGCACCATCTGCGCCTGCCGCCAGGTCGCCACCGACCCAGCCCGTCGCCGCACGATCCGCGACAGACGACCTGCATCCACGGCTCCCGCCCAAGCGTCATCCCGCCCGGCCTCCACCTCCGCGGATCGTTCGGATCTCTACGCCCGCGATCGGCCCGCATCCACAGGGAACCCCGCCCACCCCGCGATATCCACAGAACGCCATTCGGCGGATCGGCCACCCACCCCTTCCCGCGACGCTTGGTCCGCAACGCCGGATCGCCCCGGCACCGAGCCACCTGGAGGCATGATGCGCGACCCCCTCACCTTCCGAGAGACCGCTGTTACGGCGACCGCGGAGCCCCCCACCGCTCCTCCGGCGGGCGCGGAAGAGCGCCGCCGTGCCGGTCGGTGGATCGCCACGTGGGCGCGCTACGGGGCGGCCAACCGCGACCGAGGCATGTCCACAGCCGAATACGCCGTTGGCACCATCGCGGCCTGCGCCTTCGCGGCGTTGCTGTTCAAGGTGGTGAGCAGCCCGGAGGTGCAGGAGATGCTCAAGGCACTCATCGACCGCGCCCTCAAGACCACCACATGACCTTGACCCGGAGGTCCGCCGCGTGGCGCGCCGGGCGATCAGGGTCCAGAGGTTCGGTGACGGCAGATACGGCCGCCGTCCTCCCCGCTCTGATGGTCGTGCTCGCCGCCGCTCTGTGGACGGTCCAGGCCGTCGGAGCCCAACTCGAATGCGTGGACGCGGCCCGCGTGGGAGCGCGGGCCGCCGCCCGCGGGGAGCCCTTGGACCAGGTACGCGAACTGGTCAGGTCGGCGACCCGCTCGGACGCCCAGGTGGAGGTGAGCCGAGGCCCGGAACGTACCCACGTGAAGGTCGCGGTGGACGTGCGCCCAGCAGGGGGCGCGGCCTTCCCCGCGATACGTGTGTCGGCCTCCGCCTCGGCTGCCACCGAGCACTGAACCAATGGGCCGGCCAAAGCCGGCATTGCAGGAGCCGGCAAAGGAACCGCACACCTCCCTGCCCCGACACCTCCCCGAGACGGGCACATTGCCACCGCCGCGATGAACCGTACGAACGCGACGACGACGAACGCACGAAGACGAAGACGAAGACGAAGACGAGGAACCGGCGAAGGGCAGGCGAAGGGCAGGAGACACCAGCGAACACACATCGGCTCTCCAGAGGCTGGAGACCGGCAATCCACGAGCGCGAGCCATCGACACCAGCACGTCACTGAGAGACCCGGTGTCCGACCTGCCGACATTGTTGGCGCAGCCGACGCAGCAGAGCAGCAGACGCAACATACGCAATAGGCGCAACTAAAGAGACTGGCCGAGAAAGGTCTGAAGTGTCGTCTACCGTTCCTCCAGACCGACGCCCCCATGGACGCGACCGAGGCTCGGCGACCTTGTGGGGCGTCGCGCTCATGGGGATCTTGATGGTGGTCGCCGTGGCGCTGGCCACCGTGGCGTCCGCGCGAGTGGCCCGCCACCGCGTCAACGCCGCAGCGGATCTGAGTGCTCTGGCGGCGGCCCGGTTGGCGATCGCGGACCCGGGCGAGGCGTGCCGAGCAGCGGCCGCCGTGGCAGCAGAGAACGGCACGAAGCTGGTCAGATGCCAAGTGAGTGACGAGATCGCCGACGTCTGGACATCCCTTACGGCCCGGTTCCCGTTCGTAGGGACCCGATCAATGACGGGTCGCTCCCGTGCGGGCCCGCGACGTGCCGGCCAGCCCGTTGACCAGGGTTCAGGCGATGACTGGGACGGTTCATCCCCAGCCGCGCGAGCGCGACGAACCCTGATCGGATCCCCGGCCGACTTCCACGCCCCGGACCCGGCGATCAGGAGGAACAGCGGCACGAGCAGTGACTTCAAGAAGACTCACCGCCGGCATCCCGCGCCAACACACCTGCGCAGGCCACTACCGGTCGCCCGCGTCGAACAACCCCGCGTCGAACAACCCCGCGGTCAGTTCGGCGACGTGCCCAGGAGGGTGTCCAGGAGGCGGATGGCGCCGCGCTTGTCCAGGGGTTCGTTGCCGTTGCCGCACTTGGGGGACTGGATGCAGGAAGGGCAGCCGCGTTCGCATTCGCAGGAGGCGATCGCCTCACGGGTCGCCGTCAGCCAGTCGGCTGCCCGGGCGTACCCGCGCTCGGCGAAGCCCGCGCCTCCTTCGTGGCCGTCGTACACGAACACGGTCAGCAGGCCCGTGTCGGCGTGCAGTTCGGTGGAGACGCCGCCGATGTCCCAGCGGTCGCAGGTGGCGAACAGGGGCAGCAGGCCGATGGAGGCGTGCTCAGCGGCGTGGGCGGCGCCGCCGAGGTCGATGCCGTCCTCGGCCAGCGGCACCAGCTCCGAGGCGGGGAGCGTCCACCACACCGCCCTGGTGCGGAGGGTGCGCGGCGGAAGGTCGAGGGGCTCGTCGCCGAGCATCTCGCCGGACTGGAGGCGTCGTTTGAGGTACGAGACGACCTGCCGGGTCACCTCGACCTCGCCGAAGTGGAGTTCGCCCCGCCCCAGGGCGTGCGAGCGAAGGGAGGACAGTACGGAGATCTCGGTGACATCCCGGGCGAACGTTGTGTAGTCCGGCTCGCTGCTGCTGACCAGGGCCACCCCGGCTTCAAGATCGAGCAGTTCGACCAGGAACGTCTCGCCCTGGTGCAGGTACACCGCGCCCGTGTGGACGGTGGTGTGCGCCGACGGCTCGTCGACGCTGCCGAGGAGGCGGCCGGTGGACGACTCGACCACCTGGATCGGGGCGCCGCCCGAGCCTCTGATGTCGGCCAGGTCGGTGGCCCTCTCCCGCCGGGTCCAGAACCACCCGGTGGGGCGCCGCCGCAGGAGGCCCTGGGCCACCAGGTCGTCGAGGAGTTCCGCCGCGGTGGGTCCGAAGATGGGCAGGTCATCCTCGCTCAGCGGGATCTCCGCGGCCGCGGCGCAGAGATGCGGGCCGAGGACGTACGGGTTGTCGGGGTCGAGCACGATGGCCTCGACGGGCCGGCCGAAGAGCGCGTCCGGATGGTGCACCAGGTACGTGTCGAGCGGGTCGTCCCGGGCGATGAGGACGGCCAGCGCGTCCTGCCCGTCGCGTCCGGCTCGGCCCGCCTGCTGCCAGAGGGAGGCGCGGGTGCCGGGCCAGCCGGCGATCAGTACGGCATCGAGCCCGGAGACGTCGACGCCGAGTTCGAGGGCGTTCGTGGTGGCCAGACCCATGAGGGAGCCCGAGCGGAGCGCCTTCTCCAGCTGGCGGCGGTCCTCGGCGAGGTAGCCGGCCCGGTAGGCGGCCACCTTGTCCGGGAGATCGGCCGAGTCGGACTCGTCGTCGGGGAGCGGCCAGGAATCCGGCGGGAGGGAGGTGGGGGCGTCCGCCGGGTCTTGCCGGTCGGGGAGCTCGTTGTGCAGGTGACGGGGGCTCACGGGGTGGTGGCCGGCCTGGGGCTGCGGCTTGGTGGAGTGCTGGGAGTCGGGGTGGAGATGTGGCTCAGTTAGTGATGTGAGGTGGGCATCGGTGTGGTGGGTGGGGTACGGGGTTGAGTGGAGGGGGCGGCGGGCGTGGGTGGAGAGGGAGAAGGCGACGTCGGCGAGCTTGGCGCGGGCCGTCAGCGCGACCGTCTCAGCGCCGCGCCGCGAGCGGACGAAGGCCAGCGTCCGGACGTCGGCCAGGACGAGGTCGGCCAGCAGGTCGGCGGCCTCGGCCGTCGCCGTGCGGCGCACCGGAGCGCCGCCCTCACCGCGCAGCTCCGTCAGGGGCGGTTCCCACAGGGCGAACGTGGTCGCACCCTTGGGGGAGGCGTCCTCGGTCACCTCGTCCATCTCCAGCCCCGTCAGCCGCCTGGCGAACGTCCCCGGCTCGCTGGCCGTCGCCGAGGCCAGCAGGAACACCGGATGCGACCCGTACCGGGCGCAGACCCGCCGCAGGCGGCGCAGGATCTGGGCCACGTGCGAGCCGAACACCCCCCGATAACCGTGGCACTCGTCCACCACCACGAGGCGGAGCCGGCGGAAGAACGAGGACCACTGGGCATGCCGAGGAAGGATGCCGCGATGCAGCATGTCCGGGTTTGTCAAGACATAGTTGGCGTGCTGGCGCACCCATGTGCGTTCCTCGAACGGCGTGTCACCGTCGAACGTCGCCGCCCGCACCTGCGCGATGCGCAGCTCCCGCAGCCCGCGGAGCTGGTCGGCGGCCAGCGCCTTGGTCGGCGTCAGATACAGGACCGTGCCTCCGTCGAGACAGGAGGAGACCGCCGGGGTCAGGTACGCCAGCGACTTGCCCGAGGCCGTGCCCGTGGAAATGATCACGTTTCGGCCACGATGGGCCAGGTCGGCGGCTTCGTACTGATGGGGCCACATGCCGGTGATGCCGCGGTTCGCCAAGCGCGTAACCAGGAGTTCCGGCGCCCATTTCGGCCATCTGGCTTGACCGGCCTGACGTGCTGGAACATGCTCCACATGGGTGACACGCTCGTGACGTGCGGGAACGCCGAGCAGGTGCCGCAGGAGTGGACCTGGCCGGTGTGGGGAGGAAGCGGTGGAAGTCACTGTTTCCAGTCTGCATCCGTGGGCAAAGTCGTCGGGAATCGTGATTTCGTGTAGACACAAGCGAGACGCATGGTTGAATGCCGCGCGTCAGGGTCGGTCGGCCGGGCGGCTAAGCTCCGGACGACCAGGCTCATAAGGGTACTTTCGCAGGCGAGGCGCTGGAGGATCTGTGGATCTGAAGTTGGATCACCGCACCGAAGACGGACTCACCATCGTTGAGGTCGAGGGTGAGATCGATGTCTACACCGCGCCGAGATTGCGTGAGCTCCTCATCGATCTGGTGAACAAGGGTAACTTCCACCTTCTCGTGAACATGGAGAAGGTTGACTTCCTGGACTCGACCGGCCTTGGTGTGCTGGTCGGGGGGCTCAAGCGGGTTCGGGCGCACGACGGCTCATTGGAGCTGGTCTGCACGCAGGAGCGCATCCTCAAGATCTTCCGGATCACCGGACTGACCAAGGTCTTCGGGATCTACGCTTCTGTCGACGAAGCCAAGGAAGCTCACGGCAAAGACAAGTAGATGGCCACTGTCGAGCTGACGTTCAGTGCCCTCCCCGCACACGTGCGGACCGCCCGGCTGGTGGCCACGGCGATCGCCCGGCGCACCGGCGTGGAGGAGTCGCTGCTGGACGAGGTCAGGCTCGCCGTGGGTGAAGCGTGCTCTCGGGCGGTGGAGGCCCACCGTGCCCACTGCCCGGGCGAGCCCATCCGCATCGAGCTACGTGACGACTCCGGACGTTTCGAGGTAACAGTAAGCGACCAGGCCCCCAGTGACGAGATCAAGCCGGAGCAACCCCTGGATCTGGGGATGCTCTCCGACTCGTTCACGACGGGTTTCGGCATCGCGGTCATCGCGGGCCTGGCCGACGATGTCGAGGTTTTTCCCAGTCCCAAGGGCATGCGCATCCGCATGAGCTGGCCCGCCGCTCCCAACGGCCGCCTTCCCGTGTAGATCCCCTTTCTGTTCTGGCGCTTGCGCGGCTCCCGGCGCGTGCGCGGCGACCCGTTGACGACGGCCGCCAAGCACGTCCGGGGCGCACGCGGCGGGTATTGCGCCGTTGGATCATGGTGCCATTGGGCGATGGTGCCGTTGGGTGATGGCGTAGTGCGTGGCGATGCGTGTCTTTCCGCCTGACGTCCGTCCTTTGTTTCCGTCTGACGTCCATCCTTTACGGCAAAGCACGGTGGGCCCCACCCGCCGACCGGGGCCGGGCTCTGTCCAGGGGCACGCACCTCCAGCGGCGCGGGTCGATCGCCGCCACGCGCGCACCGAACGCGAGGCTTCCGCGTGCCGTGGTCCCGGGGCTTCCGCGTGCGCATCGAACCCGAGGCTTCCCCGTGCCGTGGTCCCGAGAGGTGCCGGCAGACCCTCATCCCCGGGGTTTTCATACGCCGTGGACCCCGGGCATGCCGGCCATTCATGGGCCGTGGCTTCCGTACGCCTGTCTCGCTCGTGCCCTGACATCCACGGTGCGGCCTGAGGGAGATCCGGTGGTCAGGAGGCTGCTGGGGCTGGTGGGTCTTTCGGGCGTGTCGTTATCTCTTGTTGTCAGGGCCGTAAACCGCCGGAAATTTGCCGTGTCAGATCCCAAATCGCCCCGCTGTCAGCGGTTTACTGGACGCGCGCACAATTAACCGGCTGCAGAGCCTTCATATCCTGGCAGACGCTGCGTAGACTCCCGGCACCGGCCAAGGTGATCCGGCGGAACTGCGGACTCAACCGGAAGCGGCACCCACAACCCGGATGGTGCCGCACCGCCAGCCGACGTTCGCAGCACCGCCCGGGCAGGACGACCGGTCTTGCCGAGGAGAACCCGATGTTTAGGCACGTGCTGGCCGCCGAGCCAGCGTCCAATCTGGCCCTGAACGGTAACAATCTCACCATCGTGATCGTGGTCGCCGCGATCGCACTGATCGCTCTGGCCGTCGCCGGCGGCCTGGTGCGCGAGGTGTTGCGCGCTGACCAGGGTACCGAGCGCATGCAGGACATCGCCCGAGCCGTGCAGGAAGGCGCCGCCGCCTATCTGACGCGGCAGTTCCGCACGCTGGCGATCTTCGTTGTCGTGATTCCCTTCCTGCTGCTTCTGCTGCCGGGCGAGACCGATGTCCGCATCGGCCGCTCCATCTTCTTCGTGGTCGGCGCGGTGTTCTCCGCGTTGACCGGGTTCATGGGCATGTGGCTGGCCGTGCGCGGAAACGTGCGCGTCGCCGCCGCGGCCCGTGACTCGGGCGAGAAGCGCGCCATGCGCATCGCCTTCCGCACCGGTGGCGTGGCGGGCATGTTCACCGTCGGGCTCGGCCTGCTGGGCGCGGCCGTCGTCGTCTTCCTCTACCAGGGGGACGCGCCGGGCGTGCTCGAAGGGTTCGGCTTCGGCGCGGCGCTGCTCGCCATGTTCATGCGTGTCGGCGGCGGCATCTTCACCAAGGCCGCCGACGTCGGCGCCGACCTGGTCGGCAAGGTCGAGCAGGGCATCCCGGAGGACGACCCGCGCAACGCCGCGACCATCGCCGACAACGTGGGCGACAACGTCGGCGACTGCGCCGGCATGGCCGCCGACCTGTTCGAGTCGTACGCGGTCATGCTGGTCGCCAGCCTGATCCTCGGCAAGGTGGCCTTCGGCGAGCAGGGGCTGATCTTCCCGCTCATCGTCCCGATGATCGGCGTGGTCACCGCCATCATCGGCATCTTCGTGACCGGCAAGCGCGACCGCGACCGCAGCGGCATGTCCGCCATCAACCGCAGCTTCTTCATCTCCGCCGCCATCTCCGCGGTGCTGGTCGCGGCGGCCGCGTTCTGGTACCTGCCGGACAGCTTCAGCGGCCTGAGCGGCTCAGCGGTGAAGTCCGACGCGGACCCGAGGCTGATCGCCATCGGCGCGGTGCTCATCGGGCTGGTCCTGGCCAGCGCCATCCAGCTCCTGACCGGCTACTTCACCGAGACGAACCGCCGCCCGGTCCGGGAGATCGGCGAGAGCTCGGCCACCGGCCCCGCCACCGTCATCCTGGCCGGCATCAGCGTCGGCCTGGAGTCGGCCGTCTACTCCGCGCTGATCATCGCGGGCGCGGTCTACGGCGCGTTCCTGCTGGGCTTCGGGAACGTGACGATCGCGCTGTTCGCGGTGGCGCTGGCCGGCACCGGCCTGCTGACCACGGTCGGCGTCATCGTGTCCATGGACACCTTCGGTCCGGTCTCCGACAACGCGCAGGGCATCGCCGAGATGTCCGGGGACGTCGAGGGCGAGGGCGCCCGGGTGCTGACCAGCCTCGACGCCGTCGGCAACACCACCAAGGCCATCACCAAGGGCATCGCGATCGCCACGGCCGTCCTCGCGGCGACCGCGCTGTTCGGCGCGTTCCGCACGGCGGTGGAGTCGCAGCTCGCGCAGGCCACCTCGTTCAGCCTCAGCATCGACCAGCCGAACGTACTGGTCGGGCTCATCATCGGCGCGGCGGTGGTGTTCCTCTTCGCCGGGCTGGCGATCATGGCGGTCGGGCGGGCCGCCATGCGCGTGGTGTTCGAGGTGCGCGACCAGTTCCGCAACAACCCGGGCATCATGGACGGCTCCGTGAAGCCCGAGTACGGGCGCGTGGTCGACATCTGCACCCGTGACTCGCTGCGCGAGCTGGCCACCCCGGGTCTGCTGGCGGTCATGACGCCGATCGCGGTGGGCTTCGCGCTCGGGTACGCGCCGCTGGGCGCGTTCCTGGCCGGCGCGATCGCCTGCGGCACGCTGATGGCGGTGTTCCTGGCCAACTCCGGTGGCGCCTGGGACAACGCGAAGAAGCTGGTTGAGGACGGCCACTACGGCGGCAAGGGCTCCGAGGCCCACGCCGCGACCGTCATCGGCGACACGGTGGGCGACCCGTTCAAGGACACCGCCGGTCCGGCCATCAACCCGCTGATCAAGGTGATGAACCTCGTCGCCCTGCTGGTGGCGCCCGCCGTGGTGCTGTACGCGGGCAACACCGTCCTGCGGGTCGGGGTCACGGTGTTCGCGGTGGCGGTGGTGGTCGTGGCCATCGTCGTCTCCAAGCGGCGCTCGGTCACCAGCGAGCCGGCCAACAACAACAACCGGGAGCACACCCCGGTCGCGTCGTAGGCCCGACACTCTCGTAGTCCGCATGTGCCCGTCCTTCCCGGTGTGGGGAGGGCGGGCGCTCGCGTTTCGGGACGAGGGCTGCTCTCCTTCCACGGCGCCGGGGGAGAGACGTCTGCGGCGGCCCTGGGGGAGAGATGTCTGCGGCGGCCCCGGGTGAGAAGCGGCTGTGGCGGCCACGGAGGGGGCTGGTCTGGCGGCTCGGGCGGGAGGCAGCTGTGGTGGGCACACGGTGAGGGCGGGTGTGGTGGTGGCGGGGTGGTCGTAGGGAGGAGAGGCGGGGGTTGTTTGCGGCGGGCCGGGTGATCGGACCCGTACGGGACACCTGACCGCCCCGGTGGGAAACTGTGCGGATGGACGACAAGCGGCCCACCGGTGGAAAGACGCTGGCCCTCATCCTGATCGCGATGCTCGTCATCCTGGCCGTCATCGTGGCCATGGGCGTGTGGGCGTCGAGGGGAGTGTGATCGGATGCCCACGCTGATCGTGCTCCGTCACGCCAAGGCCGCGCAGGTGCCCGGGCTGAGTGACCGCGAGCGGCCGCTGACCGAACGGGGCGAGCGCGACGCCGGGCGCGCCGGTGACGAGGTGCGGGACCTGGGGCTCGTCCCCGACCTGGTCCTGTGCTCGCCGGCCGAGCGCACCAGGCGCACCGCCGAGCTGGCGTTCCCCGACGTCGAGGTGAGCTACGAGCGCGATATCTACGAGGCGTACCCGGACGAGCTGCTGGAGCTGGTCAGGAGGACCGGCCCGGAGGTGGGCACGCTCGTCCTGTGCGGGCACAACCCGGGGGTGCACGAGTTGGCGCTCGGGCTGGCGGGCGGAGACTACGGGTTCCGGCCGGGGTCGTTCGCGGTGATCCGGACGGGCTCCTCCTGGGTAGACCTGTGCCCAGGGGAGGGACACCTGGTCTCGCGCTGGGATCCCAAGGAACACTGACCGGATCCCAAGGAACACTGACCCGATCCCAGGGAACACTGACCGGATCCCAAGGAACACTGACCGGATCCCAGGGAACACTGACCGGATCCCAGGGAAGACCGACCAGGACGCGGGGAACTGACCGGATGCCGGGGAAGACCGACCAGGTCCCAGGGAAGAGCCACCAGATCTGAAGGAACACCGACCAGGGGCGACACGCATGCGGGGGGCCGCCAGAGCGTTGCGCGACGGGTTCGCGCTGCCGGCGCGCCCGCCGTGGAAGTACGGGCTGCTGTGCGGGGTGGCCGTGGCGTGGCCGTTGTTCGCCGGCGTGACCGCGGGACTGCCGCACAGCGGCGCGTTCGTGGCGCTCGGCGCCTACCTGACCGCGTTCGGCGACGCGTACGGCAAGCCGTACGCGCAGCGGGCCTGGAACCTGGTCGTCAAGCTGGTCCTGGTGGCGGCCGGGGCGTGGCTGGGGCTGTTCCTGGCGCCGTACCCGTGGTGGGGGGCCGTGGTGATCGGCCTGGTGGCGGCGGCCGGGCGGTGGAAGCTCGTCGGGACGCCGCCCGCGATCGCGGCGATCGTCGCGTTCTACCTGCACGGGCCGGTCGGGCTGGCGGGGCCGTTGGAGATGGCGCTGGGCGGGGCGGTGTTCGTGCTGCTGGCGATGGCGCCGTGGCCGGTGCGGCGGCTGGACCCGCTGCGCGACGCGCTCGGCGGGGCACGGGAGGCGCTGGCGTCGCTGCTCGACGGCGTCGACCTGGACGAGGAGGCATGGGGCCGGCTCCGGGAGCGCGCCTCGAAGGCGCTGGAGGGGGCGGCCACGGCGTCGGCCTCGTTCCACGCGGGTGAGGACACCACGCGCTCCGCCGACGCGTACGTGCGGATGCTGCTGCGCGTCTTCGCCGAGACGGTGGCGCTGCGCCGGCTGCGCGTGGAAGCCGCGGCGGACCGGCGGGAGATCGACGAGGTCGTAGGGGCCCTGACCGTGGCGCTGCGGACGAAGGCGCCGCAGGACGTGCAGGCGGCGCTGGACGCGGCGGCGCGCTTCGGCGAGCACGCAAGCGAGGTGCGGTCCCGCTCCGGCGCCGATCCGGCGTCGTTGCGGCGGGTCGCGGGGGTGGGGCAGGTGCGGCGCTGCCTCGACCGGCTCGTGGTGGCGGTGCGCGGGATCGGGGTGTTCGCCGCGCGGGGGATCCGGGTGCCGGCCATGCCTCCGAGGGTCTTGTGGAAGCCCGTGGTGTGGCGGCCCGTGGTGTGGAAACCCGTGCTGTGGCGGCCGGCGAGCCTGGAGAGGGCGTGGCGGCGGGGATGGCGTGGGGCGCGGCGGTGGGTGTCCCGCGTGCTCCGGGCGACATGGCGGGCGCTGGGGGCCGGTGGGGTGGCCGAGCACTCGGGGCGGCTGGGCATCGCGGTGACCGTGGCGATGGCGCTCGTGATCGGCACGCACGAGGTGTACGGCAAGTGGTTCGTGATCACCGTGATGCTGGCCCTGCGGTCCACGTACGGCGACACGGTGGAGCGGGTGGTCCTGCGGGTGGCGGGGACCGTGCTGGGGGCGGCGGTCGCCGCGCTGATCCTGGCGGCGGTCCCGGGGCCGTACACGATCGCGGTCACCGTGCTCGTGTTCGCCACGGTCGGGTACGCGCTGCGGGAGGTGAGCTTCGGGTACTGGATGGTGTTCGCGACGCCGCTGGCCATGATGCTGGCCGACTTCTCGACCCGGCTCGACTGGCGGGCGGCCGGGGCCCGGCTGCTGCTGACCGTGGCGGGTGGCCTGCTGGCGCTGGCGGCGGCGCGGCTGCTGTGGCCGCGCGGCGAGGGGGGACGGCTGCGCGGCCGTCCCGCCGAGCTGCTGGAGGAGCACGCGTCGCTGGTGGACGCGCTGGCCGAGCGGGACCTCGACGCCGTGCTGGCGCGGGCGGACGCGGCGGGTCAGGCGGCCGACGAGCTGACCGCGTCCCTGGACAAGCTGGGCAAGGAGCCGGGCGGGCGGGGCCCGCCGGAGCTGCGCGAGGCGGTGACGGCGGCCCGGAAGCTGCGGGACGACGCGCTGGTGGTGGCGTCCGTGCTGCGCGGCTCGCAGGTGGGCTCCGACGCCACCGTCGCCGTGCTGGACGCGGTGGCGGACCGGCTGGCCGCCGTGGCGGAGACCGTGCGCACCCGGGAGCCCGCCCCGGAGGCCGACGAGCTGGAGGCGCGGCTGGCCGAGCTGGCCGGGGAGGTCAGCTCCCTCATGGAGAAGGCCGTGGCGAAGGAGGCGGCCGAGGACGTGGCGGCCGAGGAGACGTCCGCGGTGCGCCGCCAGCTCCGGCTGACCGTGACGGCCCACCCGGCGCTGCGCTCCCTCTGCTCCGACGCCCTCGAACTCGCCCGTAAGACCACAGAAGCCCTCGAACCTGCGCGCGAAAGGCCGGTCACCGCCTGAGAGAAGCCGCCGCCTGGACGGAGAGGTCAGCGGGTGAGCGCGGTGTCCTCGGCGTCGGCCGCCTCGACCTCGTCCCGGGAGATGCCGAGCAGGTACAGGATCGAGTCCAGGTACGGCGTGTTGACCGTCGTGTCGGCCGCCTGCCGCAGCACCGGCTTGGCGTTGAAGGCGATGCCCAGCCCGGCCGCCGCGATCATGTCCAGGTCGTTGGCGCCGTCGCCGATGGCCACGGTCTGGCTGATCGGCAGCCCGGCCTCCCGCGCGAACCGTTCGAGCGCCCTGGCCTTGCCCGGCCGGTCGACGATCTCGCCGGCGACCCGGCCGGTGAGCCGGCCGTCGACGATCTCCAGGAGGTTGGCCGCGGAGTAGTCGATGCCGAGGTCCTCGACGAGCGCGTCGGTGATCTGGGTGAAGCCGCCGCTGACGATGGCGAAGCGGTAGTCGAGCCGCTTGAGCGTGCGGACGAGCGTGCGCGCGCCGGGAGTGAGCACGACCTCCTTGCGCACCAGCTCCAGCACGTCGGCCGGCAGCCCTTCGAGCAGGGCGACCCGGCGGCGCAGCGACTCGGCGAAGTCCAGCTCGCCGCGCATGGCCTCCTCGGTGACCCGGGCCACCTCGTCCAGGCAGCCCGCGTGGGCGGCGAGCAGCTCGATGACCTCGCCCTGGATGAGGGTCGAGTCGACGTCCATGACGATCAGCCGCTTGGCCCGCCGGGACAGGCCCGTGCGCTGCACGGCCACGTCGACCTGCTGGGCGGCGGCCTCGGCGGCCAGCTCGACGCGCAGCGCGTCGGGGTCGGCGCCGGAGACGGACAGCTCGATGCAGGTGACGGGCCACTGGGCGAGGCGCTCGATGCGGTCGATGTTGGCGCCCGCGGCGGCGATGCGGCCCGCGATGCCGGCGATCGCGGCGGGCTGGAGGGTGGCGCCGAGCACGCTGACCGACAGCCGGCCGCGGCGGCGCTTCTCCTTGGCCTGCGAGCCGGTGGAGAGCTCCACCTCCATGCCGAGGTCCTCGCCGATGCGCTCCACGGAGGTCCACAGGGCGCCCAGGGTGCTGCCCGTGCCGGTGGACGGCCCGCCCGCGTAGGCGACGAGAACGCCGAGGGTGAGCCGCCCCCGGATGACGACCTGCTCGATGTCGGAGACGGTGACCGGGAAGTTCGACAGCACGGAGAAGAGCCGGGAGGTGACGCCGGGCCGGTCCGGGCCGTTCAGGGTGATCAGGAGGGTCCGCTGGTCCACATCGAGTCACGCTACTGTGCCCGGCGGGATGGTCGCGGACCAGGGTGGGTGTTCATGACCCGGATCACTCCACGAACAGTCCCGTCGTTCACTCCTGTTCACTCTGCCAGCAGCAGGTGGGTGTCGCCGAACTCGTGCCACAGGTACCCCTCCCGCAGCGCCGCCTCGTACGCCCGGGCCAGCGGGCCGGTACCCGCGATGGCGGTCAGCATCATGAGGTGGCTGGACCGGGGCTCGTGCAGGCCCGTGAGGAGGCCGGTGACGGCGCGCACCCCGGTCTCGGGCGTGACGACGCGGCCGGTCCAGCCGGCGGAGGCGGCCACCTGCCCGTCCGCGTCCACGGCCGTCTCCAGGGCGCGCACCACGGTGGTGCCGGCCGCCACGACCCGGCCGCCGTTCCGCCGGGTGAGGTTCACCAGCCTCGCGGTGGGCGCCGGCACCTCGTACCTCTCGGCGTAGGGCGGCTCGTCCTTCTCGGGCGAGGCGACGCCGGTGTGCAGCGTGACGGGCGCGATGTGCACGCCGCGTGACACCAGCGCCGTCACCAGCGCGGCGCTGAACGGCCGGCCCGCGCTGGGCATCTCGGCGCTGCCCGGCACGGTGGCGAACACGGTCTGGTAGGCGTCGATCGGCCAGTCCCTGGCCACGTAGGAGTAGCGGATCGGCGTCCCGTGCTCGCGCAGGTACGCCTCCACGTCCCGGTCGAGGCGGGCCCGCCACAGCCGTGGCGTCTCCCGGCCGAGCAGCCGCAGCGTGGCGCCGCCGGGCAGCGGCAGCCACTCGCCGGGCTCCCCTCCGGCGTACGGCTCGGAGGCGGCGCTCGTACGGCGGCGCAGCTCGACCAGCCACGTGCCGTCCTCGCGGGCGGTGGAGAAGTGGACGGCGAGCCGGTCGAGCCGGACGGCGGCGGGCAGCGTCGCCGAGTTGTTGACCACGACGAGGTCGCCCGGCGCGAGGAGCGCGGGCAGGTCCGTGAACCGGTGGTGGGCGGGCTGCTCGTCGCCGCGGGAGACGAGCAGGCGTACCCCGTCGCGGGGCAGCCCCCTGGCCTCGGGCGGCTCGTGCGCGGACAGGGCGTCGGGGAGGGCGAAGTCCAGTGCGGCGGTCATTGGAGGCTCACCCGTCCGGCGGCGGGCCGGGCCTTGACGAGGTCGTGGAGGGCGGCGGCGACCTTCGCGGGGTCGGCGGCGCCGGCGGCCTCCTGCTCGCCCACGGCGTCGGCGAGCATCCGGGTGTTCATCTCGCCGGGGTCCACCCACCAGACCGCGACCTCGTCCTCCTCGGCGGCCAGCACGTTCGAGAGCTGCTCCAGCGCGGCCTTGGTGGCGCCGTAGCCGCCCCAGCCGGGGTAGGCGCCCGTGGCGGCGTCGGAGGTGACGTTGACGATCGCGCCGCGCCGCCGGCGCAGCGCGGGGAGCGTGGCCTGGACGAGCGCGAGCGGCGCGGTCACGTTGGTCTCCAGCAGCGCCTTGAACGCCTCCAGCGGGTACGAGGCCAGCGGCGGCAGCGGCGTCACGCCGAGGTCACTTGCGTTGTTGACCAGCAGGTCCAGCTCCGGTACGGCCAGCGACAGCCGCTCGACGTGGGCCGGGTCGGTCACGTCGCCGGGGACGGCCGTGGCGCCCAGCTCGGCGGCGACCCGGTCGAGGTCGTCCCTGCCGCGGGCGGTGAGGACGAGGTCCCAGCCCGACTCCGCCAGCGACCGGGCGAGGGCGAGGCCGAGGCCGCGGGAGGCGCCGGTGATCAGTGCGGTGTTCGTCATGTCTCGACGGTAGGAAAACGGCGTCCCCGGCACATCGGACCTCGGACCTGTCCGCGTCTGGGCACTTCGTCCTAGGACCGTCTCGTCCCGGCAGCGCTGGGCGGGGACCATAGAGTGTGTCCGTGATGTCGGACCGGGAGGAGATCCTGCAGGCGGTGAGCTCCGCCGTGCTCGCGGTCACCCGGCACCTGTCGGTGCGCGAGGTGCTCCAGGTCATCGTCCGCTCGGCGCAGCGGCTGCTCGACGCCCGCTACGCCGCGCTGGGGGTGCCCGACGAGGACGGCTCGTTCGCCGAGTTCGTCGCCGAGGGGCTGACCGACAAGCAGTGGGACGCGATCGGCCCGCTCCCGCGCCAGCACGGCATGCTCGGCGCGATGCTCCGCGAAGGCGACCCGGTGCGGCTGGCCGACCTGCGGGACGACCCGAGGTTCGAGTGGTGGCCGAAGGCGCATCCGGTCATGAAGGACTTCCTCGGCATGCCGATCCGCGACGGCGACGAGGTGCTCGGCATCGTCTTCCTGGCCAACAAGCGCACGCCCGGCGGCTTCACGGAGGCCGACGAGGAGCTGCTGACGATGTTCGCGGCGCACGCGGCGATCGCGCTGACCAACGCCCGGCTGTACGAGCGCGGACGCGAGCTGGCCATGCTGGAGGAGCGCAACCGGATGGCCCGGGAGCTGCACGACGCGGTCACGCAGAAGCTGTTCTCGCTGCGGCTGACGGCGCAGGCCGCGGTGACTCTGCTGGAGAAGGCGCCCGACAAGGCGGCGGCCGAGCTGGATCGGGTGCAGCGGCTGGCCGGCGAGGCGCTGGCCGAGCTGCGCGCGGTGATCGTGGAGCTGCGCCCGGCCGAGCTGGACCGTCACGGCCTGGCCGAGACGCTGCGCAAGCATGTGCGTCTCCTGGACCGGCTGCATCCGGCGCGGGTGGCGTTCGACTGCGACGAGCCGCCGCCGCTCGACTCCGCCGTGGAGGTCGCGCTGCTCAGGGTGGCCCAGGAGGCGCTGCACAACGCGCTGCGTCACTCGGGCGCGTGCGAGGTGTCGGTACGGCTGGACCACGCGGGCGGCAAGCTGACCCTGTCGGTGACGGACGACGGCGACGGCTTCGAGCAGGGCGTCTCGCGCGGGCTCGGGCTGGTGTCGATGCGGGAGCGGGCGGAGTCCGTGGGCGGGGTGATGACCGTGGACTCGGCGCCGGGCCGGGGCACGACGGTCCGCGTGGAGGTGGGCGTGTGATCCGGGTGCTGATCGTCGACGATCATCCGGTGGTGCGGCAGGGGCTGCGCACCTTCCTCGACCTGCAGGACGACATGACGGTCGTGGGTGAGGCGGGTGACGGGGCGCGGGCGGTCGAGCTGGCCGCGGAGCTGACCCCGGACGTGATGCTGCTCGACCTGCGGATGCCGGTCCTGGACGGGCTGGGGGCGCTGGAGCGGCTGGCCGGGTCGCCGGTCCGGGTGCTGGTGCTCACGTCGGTGAGCGACCGGTCGGACGTGGCGCCGGCGATGCGGGCGGGCGCCGCCGGGTTCCTCTACAAGGACGTGGACCCGTCGGCGCTGGCACAGGCCGTGCGGGCGGTGCACGGCGGGCAGGTGCTGCTGGCGGCCGAGGCGGCCCAGGCGGTCCTGAGCGCCACCGGGAGCGCGGGCCCGTACGGGAGCCCGGGCGGCGTGCCGGGGCCGGCGCCGCTGACCGAGCGGGAGCGTGAGGTGCTCGCGCTGATCGCGGCGGGCCGGTCCAACCGGGAGATCGCCCGGAGCCTCGCCGTGGCCGAGAAGACGGTCAAGACCCACGTGTCGAACGTGCTGATGAAGCTGGGCGTCCAGGACCGCACCCAGGCCGCGCTGTACGCCGTCCGCCACGGCCTGGCCTGATCCCCGGTGCGTCAGGAGCGGTCGGGGGAGGGCTCCAGGATGGCGTGGCAGGAGGCCAGGAGCGCCCGCCGTACGGCACGGTCCAGCTCGCGCAGCGCGGCGTCGCGGACGGCGACCTGCCCCGAGGTGAGCCCTCGCTCCCCGGCCAGCCGCAGCACGGTCGCCAGCCGGGCGGCCAGCGCGGAGACGCGGTGCGCCCGCGACGGGTAGCCGGGGGCCAGGTCGCCGCCCGCGGCGCCCAGCCGCTCCGGACGGCCGGCCATGGGCCCGTCGGCCGAGTCCAGCGACTCGGTGGCCGCGCGGATCGCGGCCGACAGCTCCTGCTCGGCCTCCGCCAGCGACGGCAGGTCGTGGCGTACGGGCCCCGCCTCGTACACCGACAGCCGCACGCCCGCGTACGACGACCCGCGCCGGTCGGGTGAGGGCACCAGCCCGAGGCGCCGGTCGGACAGCACGGCGATGGCCGCCTGCCCCGCCTCGACGGCGGCCGCGTTGAACTCCGGCGGCCCGGACAGCCCGAGCGGGTCGCCGGGCGCGGGCAGGGCGAGCCGCAGCTCGCTCAGGCCGTCGCGGCGCAGGACGGCGAGGTGCTCGCGCAGCGGCACCTCACCCACGACGGTGGGTCCGCCGGCGCTCTCCACCCGGTCGGCGGCCTCGTCCAGGCCGACGTGGCCGGCGAGCCAGGCGTTGCCCCACACGACAAGAACCCGGCAGACAGGTGATTCAGGGTGCACCGGTCCACGATATGCGCTCGCCCTGCAATAGGTTTGTCCCGAGCGTTCTCCTAAGGAGGGATCCGAGGATGGGTGGTCAGGTGCTGCGGCTCCAGGACGTCGCCGTCAGGCGCGACGGAGCGGCCCTGCTGCGCGGCATCGACTGGACGGTCAACGAGGACGAGCGTTGGGTCGTCATCGGGCCGAACGGCGCGGGCAAGACCACGTTGCTGCAGGTGGCGGCCACGCTGTTGTTCCCGACCGAGGGCGTGGTCGAGGTGCTGGGCGAGCGGCTGGGTCAGACGGACGTGTTCGACCTCCGGCCGCGCATCGGGCTGGCGAGCTCCGCGCTGGCCGAGCGCATCCCGCCGGAGGAGAAGGTCATCGACCTCGTGCTCACGGCCTCGTACGGGATCATGGGCCGCTGGACGGAGGAGTACGACTCCAACGACGTGACCCGGGCCGTGGAGCTCATCGACATGCTGGGGGCGGCGCACCTGATCCGCCGCCGGTTCGGCACCCTGTCCGAGGGGGAGCGCAAGCGGGTGCAGATCGCCCGCGCGCTGATGCCCGACCCGGAGATGCTGCTGCTCGACGAGCCCGCCGCCGGCCTCGACCTGGGCGGCCGGGAGGACCTGGTGCGCCGGCTGTCGGTGCTGGCCCACGACTACCGCTCGCCCACGCTGGCGCTGGTCACGCACCACGTGGAGGAGGTGCCTCCGGGGTTCACGCACGGGCTGCTGCTGCGCAACGGCTCGGTGGTGGCGCAGGGCTCGCTCGACGACGTGATGACGGCCGACAACCTGTCGCGGACGTTCGGCGTGCCGCTGACGCTCGACCGCAGCGCCGACGGCCGCTGGTACGCGCGGGCGCTCTGACCTGGCACCCCCGGAGGGTCACCCGGAATCGGGCCCTCTAGGCTCGGGCGGGTGATGTTCTGGGAAGGGGTCGCGGTGTGCGCGGCCGGTGTCGCGGCCGGGGCGATCAACGCGGTCGTCGGATCCGGGTCGCTCATCACCTTCCCGACCCTCGTGGCCGTGGGCGTCGATCCCGTGGTCGCGAACGTGTCCAACAACATCGGCCTCGTCCCCGGCTCCTTCACCGGCGCCTACGGCTACCGCCAGGAGCTCAAGGGCCAGCGTGAGCGGCTGCTGCGGCTGGCCCCGGCCTCCTGCCTGGGCTCGCTCATCGGCGGGATCCTGCTGCTGTTCCTCGACCCGGCCGTGTTCCACGTCGTGGTGCCGGTGCTGATCGGCCTGGCCTGCGTGCTGGTCGTGGTGCAGCCCAAGCTCAACGGCTGGCTGGCGGCGCGGCGAGAGGACGCCCATCCGCACGGCGGGGTGGCGCTCTGGCTGGGCGTGTTCGGCGCGGGCCTGTACGGCGGCTATTTCGGCGCGGCGCAGGGCGTGCTGCTGATCGGCCTGCTCGGCAGCTTCCTCGACGACGGCATCCAGCGGGTCAACGCCGCCAAGAACGTGCTCTCGCTGATCGTCAACGCGACCGCGGCCGTCCTGTTCTTCTTCATCGCCGACATCGACTGGTGGGCGGTGCTGGCCGTCGCGCTGGGCGCCACGGCCGGCGGGTTCCTGGGAGCCCGGATCGGGCGGCGCATCCCGGCTCCGGTGCTGCGCGGCATCATCGTGGTGGTGGGGATCGCGGCGATTATCAAACTAGTGTACGGATAAATTCCCGTCTTTCTGGGTATAAATCCGTACATGAAGGGTGATCGGGTGGAGATCGTCATCGACGCGGGCGGCACCCCGCGAACCTACGAAGTGATCGCCACCCGCGCGGGCCGCCGCGTCGAGGTGGCCACGCGCCGGGGCCTGGTCGAGGTCAGCGAGGTGACCCGCGGCGGCACGACCGTACGGACCGCGCGGTTCATGTCCAGCCGCATCCTCGCCCTGGTCGAGCACCCCGCCGACGAGAACTCCCACGGCGGGGGCGCGCGGGACGACGACTGACGACGGGGCGCGGCCCGGCCCGCGCCCCGGCCGTACGGAGCCTCAGCGGAAGTCGGCGGCGTGGTCCTCCGCCCACTGGCGGAACGCCAGCGCGGGCCGTCCCAGCAGCCCCTCCACCGTGTCCGTGATCGTCTCGGGCGACGTCACGAACGACTCCCAGCCCCGCAGCGCCCCATCCACGAAGCCCGGGTCACCCCACGAGGCCAGCAGCAGCTCGCGCGCCTCCTGCGGCGGCATGTCCTCCCAGCGCACCTCGCGCCCGACCGCCTCGCCGATGACGCGCACCTGCTCGGCCTGCGTCAGCCGCTCCGGCCCGGTGATCACGTAGGCCGCCCCGGCGTGGCCCGCGGAGGTGAGCACGTGCGTGCCGACCGCCGCGATGTCCTTCTCGTGGATGAGCGACCTGGAGGCCGCCCCGAACGGCCAGCGCACCACGCCCTGCCGGATCTGGTCGGCCCATCCGAGGGTGTTGACCGCGAACCCGCTCGGCCGCAGGAACGTCCACGCCATCCCGGTCCGGCGGATGAGCCGCTCGACCTGCTGGTGGAAGATCGTCGGCTCGTCGTCGTCGCCGGCCGCCGGCACGTGGGCGGACAGGTAGACCACGCGGCGGGCGTGCTTGGCGACGGCCTCCACCACCGGCTCGGCCGTCTCGGCGGCGAAGCCGGGCCAGATCAGGAAGACGGCGTCCACGCCGCGCAGCGCCGGCTCCAGCGTCTCAGGGGCGGTCAGGTCGCCGCGCACGGCCTGGACGCCGTCGGGCAGTGTGGCACGGGAGGGGTCGCGGACCAGCGCGCGCACCGGGATGCCTGCCTCCGCGAGCTGGGAGACGACGTGTCTGCCGACGTTGCCGGTCGCACCGGTCACGAGGATGTCGTTCATGCCTCCGACCGTAGAACCTCAACCAAGGTTCATAGCAAGCCCGGCCGTACCTGGAGCGTGCCGTCCTTCCTGACCCGTGTCTCGAACGCGGGGGCCGGCGCCGTGGCGGGGCCGTGCCGCACCGAGCCGTCCTCCAGCCGGAACGTGCTGCCGTGCCAGGGACACACCACGCACGCCTCGCCGCCCTCCGTGACCAGCCGGCCCTGGTGGAGCGGGCCCGCCAGGTGGGGGCAGCGGTCGGCCAGCACGGTGACGCCCTCGCCCTGCCGCAGCACGAAGAGCTGGATGTAGCCGAGCCGCCGGGCCACCGGCCGGCCGTCGGGCAGGTCGCTGAGCCGGCACAGGTCGTGCCAGCCGAGCGGCACCAGGTGGGCCACCTGCGGCGCGTGGTTCGCGCCGGCCGCCTGCCGGTAGGCCATGTGGCCGCCCAGGTACGCGCCGACGCTGCCCACGCCGAGCCCGGCCCAGGACAGCATGCGGCCGACCCGTTCGCGGCCGGACAGGCGGGTCGCCAGCGAGGCGGTGAACAGGCCGAGCGCCGTCACGTTCGACAGCATGTGCACGAAGCCGACGCGCTGCTGCTCCCGGTGGAGCGAGGACCAGTCGGTCAGTCCGGCGGCGGCCGTGGGGAGGGCGTTGCCGATGCCGACGGCCAGCAGCAGCCGCGCGGCGCGGGGATCGATGGTGGTGAGGTCGAGCACACCGGCCGATGCCCAGCAGCCCAGGCTCACCGTCGCCATCGGCGGGTGCAGGGGCTTGCCCGTGGGAACGCCGTGGAGCACGTCCCGCAACAGGCCCGGCCGGATCCGGTCACGTACGGCCTTGGCGAGTCGCTGGATCGGCTTGTCCATGGCCTTGGACTTCTCCAGTCGGTCGGCCAGGTCCAGCGGTCCCCCCAAAACCCGCATCTGCCTACGTCTCGGTCGTACTATCTCTTTCACGACAAGTCCCCTACCCCACGCGTGAGGGCATCACTCGGACAGGTGACCTCTCGCGACGGACAGCTCGACCAGCTCCATGGCGTATGCGCCCAGCGACGGCGAGCCGTCCTCGATCAGCCGCACCTTCTCCTTGACCTGCGAAGCGGTGACGCGGAACAGCGGCCAGGTGCCGCCCTCGGTGTTGTGGTTGGCCAGGATCGGCGCGAAGCGGTCCAGCGCCTTGGCGAATCTCGCCTCCGGCGTCTCCCGCGCCTCGAACTCCTCCCACAGCGCGCGCATCGACGCCGCCTGGTCCGCGGGCAGCAGCGCGAAGATCCGCTCGGCCGCCGCCCGCTCGGCCTCGACCTGCGCGGCCACCGCCACCGGGTCGTAGATGAACGTGTCCCCCGCGTCGATCTCCACGAGATCGTGCACGAGGAGCATGGCCACGACCCGCTGGATGTCGGTCCCCGGTGGGGCGTGCTCGGCGAAGACGAGGGCCAGCATGCCTACGTACCAGGAGTGCTCGGCGTCGTTCTCCCGCCGCGAGCCGTCCATCAACAGGTTGCGGCGGATGACCCGCTTCAACTTGTCGATCTCGACGGCGAAGGCGATCTGGGCGGTCAGGCGGTCCTCATCTGGTGCGATAGTCACGCGCGACACCTTAATGTGCGGTGATCACCCCGGTTGGCAAAATCGTGACCGGCACCCCGTTGAACACGGCATTTCCGGACGGAACATCGATCGCCGTTTCGTCCGTCAGGGCGTTCACGCTCACCCCGGCGTGCTCGGCGGCCACCGTCTGCGTGCTGTCCGCGTGACCCCAGCCGTGGGGCAGCGACACCACGCCCGGCATGATCGCCTCGGTCGGCTCCAGCGGCACCGTGACCTCGCCCTTGGCCGAGCGCACCACGGCGACGCCGTCCAGGCCGAGCCGGGCCACGTCGGCCGGGTGGATCTGCAGCGTGCAGGTGTTGCTGCCGCCGACGAGCGGCGCGACGTTGTGCATCCAGCTGTTGTTGGAGCGCAGGTGCCGGCGGCCGATCAGCACGAACTCCGGCGGCTTCTCCTCCAGCCGGCCGCGCAGCCGCTCGACGTCCTCCATGAGCTGCGGCGGGGCCAGCTCCACCACCCCGGACGCCGTCCTGAGCACCTCGCCGAGGCGGGGCTCCAGCGGCCCGAGGTCCAGCCCGTGCGGGTGGTCGAGCAGCTTGCGCAGCGACAGGTCGCCCTTGCCCGCCCACGCGCCGTACGGGCCGAGCCGCAGCATCACGTCGAGCCTGCGCTCGGCGCCCGTCTCGCCGTCCAGCTCCGCCCGCAGCTCGGCCGGGTCACGGCCCGCCACCGCCGACCCCGGCGTCTCGACCGCCTTGGCCAGCATCCCGCCGATGACGAACTCATCGAGGTCGCCCTCCAGGCCCGAGGCGATCTGGGCGAGCCGGGAGAGGATCAGCGCCTCCGACGGCCGGCCGTCCAGCGGCAGCGACGGCGGGGAGTACCGCGCGTAGTTGCGCACGGCCAGGCCGAGCAGCGAGAAGTCGAAGTGGCCCGACTGCAGCACGCGCGGCGGGGGCAGGATCACGTGCGCGTGCCGGGTGGTCTCGTTGAGGTACGGGTCGACGCTCACCATGAAGTCGAGCCCGGCGAAGGCCGCGTCGAGCCGGTCCCCGTGGGGCGCCGACAGCACCGGGTTGCCGGCCACGGTCACCATCAGCCGGATCTGCCCCTCGCCGGGCGTCTCGATCTCGTCGGCGAGCGTGGCCACCGGCAGCTCGCCGTTCGCCTCGGGCAGGCCGCGGACGCGGCTCCTCCAGCGCCCGACCGTGTACGCCCGTCGCCGCCCCGGCGACTCCGTGGCGGCCTTGGGGAACATGGCGCCGCCCGGCCGGTCGAGGTTGCCGGTCAGCACGTTGAGCACGTCCACCAGCCACTGGGCCAGCGTGCCGAACTCGGCCGTGCAGGTGCCGATCCTGGCGTACACCGCGGCGGTCGGGGCCGCGGCCAGCTCCCTGGCCAGCCGTGCGACGACGTCCGCGGGCACGCCCGTGCGGCGGGACACCACCTCGGGCGGGAAGTGCTTGGCCGCCTCCCGTACCTCGTCCAGGCCGTCGACCGGCGCGGCGACCCGCGTCAGGTCCTCCGCGAACAGCGTGTGGACCAGGCCGAACAGCAGGTAGGCGTCGGTGCCGGGCCGGACGGACACGTGCTCGTCGGCCAGCGCGGCCGTACGGGTGCGGCGCGGGTCGACCACCACGAGCCTGCCGCCCCGGGCGCGCAGCGCCTTGAGCCGGCCCGGGAAGTCCGGCGCGGTGCACAGGGAGCCGTTGGACTCCAGCGGGTTCGCGCCCAGCATGAGCAAGAAGTCGGTGCGGTCCAGGTCGGGCACCGGGATGGCCAGCGGGTGGCCGAACATCAGGCCGCTGGACACGTGCTTCGGCATCTGGTCGGCGGTGCTGGCGCTGAAGACGTTGCGGGTGCCGAGCGCCTTGACGAGCGGCCCGCCGTACAGGGAGCCGGCCATGCTGTGGACGACCGGGTTGCCCAGATAGACGCCGAGGGCCTGCCGGCCGTACGTCTCGACGACCCGGTCGATGTTCTCCCCGACCAGGGCGAACGCCTCGTCCCAGCCGGCCTCGCGCCACAGGTCGCCCTCGCGGATCAGCGGCTTGCGCAGCCGGTCGGGGTCCTCGTCCAGGCGCCCCAAGCTGGCGCCCTTGGGACAGATGAAGCCCCGGCTGAAGGGGTCCTCCTTGTCGCCCCGGACCCCGGTGACGTGCCCTCCCTCGTCGAGGGTCAGGGCCAGGCCGCACACGGCCTCGCACAGGGGACAGGTCCGGTGGACGGTCGCCGTCATCGCCACTCCTGGGTTCGTGGAATGAACTCATCTTGGCTCGTGCCGGCCGGAGGGGGAAGCCCCGGAGCCCCCGCGCTGTCTCCGGGGCTTCGGCCAGGAAGCGCCCGGCGCGGTGGGCGCTCCCTGGGTCACCTGGTCAGGCCGCTGTCAGGGCCCGCTCGCGGTGGAGGAGATCAGGCGGCTCCTCGAGGTCCGGGCGCAGCGAGATCCACGCGCGCCTGCCGTACAGGCGGTCGAACCCCGGCGACAGGACGCCCGGCAGCTCCTCGCGCCGCACCACCTCCACCACCACGAGCTGCGCCCGCCTGCGGTGCCGGTAGACGTTGGCGCTGCGCGCCCAGCAGGCCGCGGCGATCTCCTCCGCGTACGCCTCGAACTCCGCGGCGCTGATGCCGGCCCTCGTCAGGATCAGTGCCTTCTCGCCCGTGCGCGTCGGGGTGATCCACAGCACCAGCGGGATCCTGCCGGAGCGGGTGTGCATGGTCGTCTCCAGGCAGGTCCGCTGGAGGCGGTGCCGGGAGACGACGCACCAGAAGTGCGCCACCACCCAGTTGCGGCCCGTCCGGGTGACCGCCGGCGCGGAGATCGCGCCGGCCGTCAGGGCGAACGGCGTCCAGTGGCCGCCCCGCGCCGCCCCCAGCAGCATGAACGTGACCAGAACGGCCAGCGCGAGCAGCAGCAGCTCCGCGCGCCAGCGCCACAGCCGGGCCAGGAGGCCGCTCCGGCCGGCGCCGGGCAGGTCCTCGTTGGCCGGGTAGATCTGGTTGCGGGGGTTGCGCGGCATGCTCACGACACCTCCTCGGCCACCTTGGCGGGAAGCTTGAGCTGGTCGAACCGGGGGTCGCGGTAGACGCGGCAGCCGAACCCGGTCCGGGTCACGGCCCAGCCTCGCCGGTAGGCGAACTCGTCCGGCTCCATGCAGATCTCGCGGTCGGCCCAGGCGATGAGCTCCCGGATTCGGGACTTGATTCGCTTGAGTCCCTTGGTACCTTGTGAGTACATAGAAGACCCCTTTCGCGGCATTACTCGAGGTGGCTTCTTACGCCGGACTGCAGGCTGGTGACCACGTCGTCGCAGGGTGGCAGCCCATATGCGGCGATTCGGTGACCGGCCTCGGTCCGGCTTTTCGGTGCTCCCCTGACCTGTGCTCATGTGAGCGGCGCTCGTGGCGGACGATCGGGCGGAGCTGCTGCGGTCGCGGCTTGCGTTCAGATGAATGCGGGGTCCTTCCGGCAAACGGCCTCCCTGGCGTAGATCTGCGTATCCGGGACGGCGCCGTTGCCGGTGGTGCGGCCCGCGTGGCCGCGCGTGATCGCGAGGGAAGATCCCTGAGCGCCAGGCCGCGTGACGTTCATCCCGGCCTCCTTGTGCGCTCGATGTCCCTCCAGGCCTTGATGGTCCCTCCGGCTTTCTTCCCCTGCAAGAGCTTGCGCAAGAGAAGATTTCGATTTCTTCGCACCTTGCCGGATTAATTGCCGTGCAAGTTGCACCGCAACGTGCTGTCATGGGTTTGACGAGGGGGGTTACATGCTCGTCGGTGCGTCTCCCGGGGGCCTCCCACCGTGACGCGTGCAACTTGCAGTGTAAGATTGGGCGGACGGTCCACCGCCCCGGGCGTCCAAACGACCTTTCCGGCTACACCTTCCTTCCGACGAGGAGAGTGGACGGTGTCATCGCAACAGGGCAGCCCGACTGTCCGCAGGCTCAGGCTCGGCCAGGAGCTCCGCCTCCTCCGTGAGCGTCACAAGCTCACCGGCGCCGCGGCCGCCAGGGAGCTCGGCTGGTCGCCCAGCAAGGTCAGCCGCATCGAGGCCGCCAAGACCATGCCCAGCGCCGAGGACATCGAGTCCATGGCCAAGCTCTACCGCGTGGCCGAGGCCAAGCTTGACGAACTCTTCGGCCTGTTGCGAGATGCGGATCAACGGGGGTGGTGGGAGGATTACGAAGACTCCCTGCCCGGGGAGTACACAAGATTCCTCGGGCTGGAGGCGGAGGCCGTGTGCCAGCGCAACTGGGAACCCCAGGTCGTGCCCGGTCTTCTGCAAACCGAGGACTATGCGCGCGAAGTCGTCTCGGCGCCTCGTAGCATCGTCCGCATCACTCATAGTGGCGTGCGGAGCCGGGTGGAGGCGCGCATGGATCGGCAGCAGCGCGTCCTGTACCGGCCCGATCCGCCGGATGCGCGTTTCGTGTTGGACGAATCAGTCCTGATCCGCAAATTCGGCGAGCCTTCGGTCATGCAGGCGCAGATGGAGCATCTCCTGGAGGCTTCACTGCTCCCGCACGTCAGCATTCGCGTTCTCACCATGGAGTCGCTGCACCCGGTCAACACTGGAGGATTCGTACATCTCAAGTTCGCGGGCTTCGATGACGTCGTTTACCTGGAGCAGCTCTACGCGGGTGGCTTCGTCGAAGACCTCGGACGGGTCGCTGGATACGAGGCGGCTTTCGAGTACTTGGGCGCGGAAGCGCTCGATGAGGACGATTCCCGCGTGCTGATCCAGCGAAAAGCCATGCTGTGGCGAAATTAGCACAAGAAAAGGGCAATGGCGCCCTTTTTTGCCCATATGGGGAGATAATGCACATCAACATAAGCTCGGCGGCATGGCGGAAGAGCAGCTTCTGCAACGGCTCGAGCACCTGTGTGGAAGTCGCCCCGCTGGGCGACGGCAGTGTCGCACTGCGGGACGGCAAGATCGGCGACAGCCCGGTTCTCGTCTTCACCGAAGCAGAATGGACGGCCTTCGTGGCCGGGGTCCGCGACGGTGAATTCGATCCGGCCACGCTGGGGCCAGACGCATGACGCCGAACGGCCTTGGATGATCCAGGGCCGTTCCCCTTTTCCCTGCTCAAGGTCGGATCTGTGGCCGCCGCGTACGCACCGGCCGGGTACGGGCTCGGAAATTTCCCTGACATGCCGAAACGGCCCCTGCCCCTCCCATTCGGGGGACAGGGGCCGTTGCACGTGCCGCTCAAACCGCCGGTGCCGCACGGCGCCGTACGAGGAAGAGGGAGCTGATCCCGGCCAGGACGGCCAGCGCCGCGAGGGCGATCGCCGTGGACATGGAGGCCGAGGCGCGGCCCTGGAGCGAGACGAACAGCGTGCCGACCGTCGAGACGCCGATCACCTGACCGAGCTGCATGACGGTCAGCAGCGCGCCGCTGGCGTCCGCCGCGTACTCGTCCGCCACCTGCTCGGTCGCCAGGTTCGTGACGGCGACCTGCACGCCGAGGCCGGCGCCGATGAGGGCGCTCATGACCGCGTACGGCAGTCCGCCCGCCGCCGCGAGCCCCAGGCCGACGTACGCGGGCGCGGCCACCACGTACCCGAACGGCACCAACCGGCGCTGCAACCGCGCGGGCAGGCGTGGCCAGCCAAGCCCGACCAGTGCGAACGCGAGCGCGCACGGCACCAGCATCATGCCGGAGGCCAGCGGTGTCAGGTGCAGCTCGCCCTGGAGGTGCAGGGCGGAGGTGAACAGGAACGCGCCCCAGGTCGCCGGCCCGAACAGCAGCACGCCCAGCCCGGGCCGCATGCCCGGCGCCCGCAGCACCGCCGCGTCCACCAACGGCCGGCCGCCCCGCGCGGTCACCCAGCGCTCGACCTGGACGAACACCCCGAACATCACGACGCTGAACGCCATGGAAATCCAGCCCCACACCGGCCAGCCCAGGTCCCTGCCCAGCACCATCGGCACGATCATCAGCAGTACGGCCGCCGACAACGTGACCAGGCCCAGCGGGTCGAGCCCGGCCCGCCCTCCGCCGCCGTCGTCGGCGGGCAGCACCTTCACACCCGCGGCCAGCAGCAACACCGCGATCGGCACCAGCACCAGGAACACGATCCGCCAGCCCGCACCGAGCCCCAGCAGGATGCCGCCCATCGCCTGGCCGACGACGATGCCGCCGCTGATCACCGCCGACCACAGGCCGAGTGCCCGTCCCCGGGCCGCACCCTGGTAGTTGCGCTGGATGAGCGTCATCACCTGAGGCATCATCATCGCCGCGCCGGCGCCCTGGGCCAGGCGGAAGGCGACCAGCCAGCCCGTCGAGGGGGCCAGCCCCGCGCCGAGCGTGGTGACGCCGAACGCGGCCAGGCCGCCGAGGAAGGCGTTGCGGTAGCCGAACAGGTCGCCCAGCCTGGCACCGGTGATCAACAGGACGGCATAGACAATGGTGTAACCGGCCACGATCATCTGCAGGCCCGCGCCGGAGGAGTGCAGGTCGGCCCGGATGGTGGGGGTGGCCACGTTGACGATGTTGACGTTGAGGATGGCCAGGAACTGCCCCACCAGGATGACTGTGAGGAGCAGCCCGCCGGCCCGGGTCCTTTCCGGCTGTCCGGCCAGAGAGGGGGAAACGGCTGTTTGGGTCATGCTCCTAGGATGAGGGCATTTCGATACCAGTAACGAGAGCCTCTTTATACTGGTACTGGCACCACCTGGATCATCGTTGCCCGGCGGACCATAGTGGAGACATGACGATGGCGGAGACCAAGCGGACCGACCTGGCGGCGTTCCTGCGCACGAGGCGCGAGCGGATCACCCCCGAGATGGTACGCCTGGCCCCGGGGCCGCGCAGGCGCACGCCCGGCCTGCGACGCGAGGAGGTCGCGCAGCTCGCCGGCGTGGGCGTCACGTGGTACACGTGGCTGGAGCAGGGTCGTCCCATCAACGCCAGCACCCAGGTGCTCGACGCGATCGCGCGCACGCTCCGGCTCGACAACGCCGAGTGGCAGCACCTCTACCGGCTGGCCGGACACACCACGGGCGTGCCCAACGACGACACCACGCGCGTCACCCCGCAGGTCCAGGCCATCCTCGACCAGCTCGGCCCGATGCCCGCCTGCCTGTCCAACAGCCGCTGCGACGTGCTCGCCTGGAACCCCGCCTACGCCGTGCTGTTCCCCGAGGTCGTCGGCGCGCCCGACGGCGAGCGCAACACCCTCTGGCAGAGCTGTGTGGGGCCGCTGGCCTGCGTGCTGGTCAACCGCGACAAGGAGCTGGCCCGCGCGGTGGCCGTCTTCCGCGGCGCCTACAGCCGTCACGCCGACGACCCGTGCTGGCAGGACTTCGTCCGCCGGCTCACCCGGGAGAGCCCGGAGTTCGCTCGCCTGTGGGCGCGCCAGGACGTGGCCGAGCCGGGGCCACGCGAGAAGATCTTCAAGCACGCCGAGGTGGGCAGGCTCCGCTTCAGCACGGTGAGCTTCAACTCCTCGGCGGCGCCCGAGACGCGGATGGTCGTCTACACCCCGGTGGACGACGCCAGCCGCGAGGCCGTCACCTGGCTCATGTCCCGCTGACCGTCCGGAAGTTGGGGCACGCCGCGTCGCCACCCATGGCATGCTCGTTGGCTGAATGTCAGGAACGAGCAGAAGTGGCGACAAATGAGACTCCCCCGTCGTGCCGCCGCGGCCGTGGCCGTCGCCGCAGCCCTCACCGCCTCCACCGCGTGCGCCGCGGACGAGCCGGACCCCCAGCCCAGTGCCCAGAGCAAGCAGGCCCTCGACAAGCCCGCCGTGGCGGACTCCACGCCGTCGCCGGAGCGCCGGCCGTTCACGATCTCCTTCGGCGGTGACGTGCACTTCGAGGGCGTGCTGCGTCCCCGCCTGAACAACCCGCGTACCACCCTCGGGCCGATCGCGTCCGTCCTGCGCCGCGCCGACCTTGCCATGGTCAACCTGGAGACGGCCATCACCACCGGAGGCACGCCCGCGCCGGGCAAGCAGTTCACCTTCCGGGCGCCCGCCAGCGCCTTCACCGCGCTCAAGGCCGCCGGGGTGGACGTGGTGTCCATGGCCAACAACCACGGCATGGACTACATGGAGACCGGCCTGTCCGACTCGCTCGCGGCCATCAAGAAGTCCAGGTTCCCCGTGGTGGGGATCGGCGCGAACGACACCGAGGCGTACCGGCCGTTCCGCAAGGTCGTCAACGGCAACCGCGTGTCGGTCATCGGGGCCACGCAGGTGCTCGACGCCGAGTTCGTCAACGCCTGGACGGCGACGCCCGGCAAGGGCGGGCTCGCCTCGGCCAAGAACGAGGACCGCCTGCTCCGGGCCGTCCGGCAGGCCCGCAAGAACTCCGACACCGTGATCGTCCACCTGCACTGGGGCACCGAGATGCAGAAGTGCCCGAACCCGGCGCAGCTCTCCCTGGCCCCCAAGCTGGTCAAGGCCGGCGCGGACGTGGTGGTCGGCGGCCACGCGCACATCCTGCTCGGCGCCGGCTACCTGGGCAGCTCCTACATCAGCTACGGCCTGGGCAACTTCGTCTTCTACAACTCCACTCCGGGCACGACCGGACGGACCGGGGTGCTGACGCTCACGATCAACGGGCGCAAGGTGCTCAAGGACCAGTGGACCCCGGCCACCATCCAGGGCGGCATCCCGGTGCCGATGACCGGCGCCGCCAGGACGCAGGCGGTGGCCGACTGGAAGGCGCTGCGCTCCTGCACGGGCCTGTCCACCCGCCCCTGACCGGCGTTTGCGGGCGGCGTGGCCGGTCATGTCTCCTGGACGGGCCGGCGACGTGGAGGAGGCCGCCATGCGGTGGGTGGAGTCCGGTGACGTACGGCTGTGGGTGGTCGAGGAGGGCGACCCGGCCCACCCGACGATCCTGCTCGTTCACGGCTATCCCGACACCCAGCGCGTCTGGGACGAGGTCGCGGAGCGGCTGCGCGACCGCTTCCACGTGGTGCGCTACGACGTGCGCGGCGCGGGCCGCTCCACCGCGCCGGCCGACGACGCGGACTACACCTTCGACCACCTCGCGGGCGACCTCGCGGCGGTGCTCGACGCGATCGGCAAGCCCGCAGTCCACCTCGTCGGCCATGACTGGGGCTCGCTCCAGGGCTGGGACGCGGTGAGCAGGCCCGGCATCCGGGAGCGGGTGGCGTCGTTCACCAGCTTCGGCGGGCCGGGGCTGGCCCAGGCCGGCCGGTTCATGCGGGAGGGCAGCCCCGCGGAGGTCGCCTCGCAGCTCGCACGGTCCTGGTACATCGGCGTGTTCCAGACCCCGGCGCTGCCGGAGACGGCATGGCGGACGTTCATGCCGGCGGTGCTGGAGCGGAGCATGCGGGTCCGCGACGGCGTCGAGCCGCGCGCCGGGCACCCCGCGGACACGCTGTCGAGGGACGCGGCCAACGGGCTGTGGATGTACCGCCGCAACATGGGCCCCGGGCTGCGGCCCCGCCACACCGCGTCGCACGGCGATCCGGTGGTGGACGTGCCGGTGCAGCTCATCGAGACCACCCGTGACCCGTTCGTCTCGCCGGCGCTGCTGGCCTCGCTCGGGCGGTGGGCGCCGAGGTTCTGGCATCGCAGGATCGTGGCGGGACACTGGGCGCAGCGCGGCCGGCCGGACGTGGTGGCCAGGATGATCGCCGAGTTCGCCGCGCACGTGGACGGCGCCGAGGCCCCGCCGGGGCTGCGCCGCGCCCGGCAGGAGTCCTCCCCGGGGAGGGAGAAGGCGTTCGCGGGGCGGCTGGCGGTCGTCACCGGCGCGGGCAGCGGGATCGGCCGCGCCACCGCCCGAGCCTTCGCCGCCCACGGGGCCGAGGTGGTCTGCGCCGACGTGGACGAGGCGGCGGCGGCCCGCACGGCCGCCGGCATCGCCAAGGACTTCGGCAGCACGGCCCACGCCCAGCAGGTCGACGTCGCCGACGCCGCCCGGATGGAGAGCTTCGCCCAGCAGGTCCGCGCCGAGTACGGCGTCCCGGACATCGTGGTCAACAACGCCGGCATCCTCGTCGCCGGCGCCTTCCTCGACCACTCCGTGGAGGACTGGCGGCGCATGATCGACGTCAACCTGTGGGGCGTGGTCCACGGTTGTCGCCTGTTCGCGGCGCAGATGGTCGAACGCGGCGAAGGCGGCAACATCGTCAACGTCGCCTCGCTGGCCGCGTTCGCGCCCACGATGCTGCTGCCCGCGTACTCGACGGTCAAGGCGGCGGTGAAGACGCTCAGCGACTGCCTGCGGGCCGAGCTGGCCGGGCAGGGCATCGGGGTCAGCGCGATCTGTCCCGGTTTCGTCTCCACGAACATCGCCCGTCACGCCACGTACGTCGGCACCGACCTCCGCGACATCTCGGTGACGGCGCTGGAGCGGCGCGGCTACCCGCCGGAGCGCGTCGCCGCGCACATCCTGCGGGCCGTCCACCGGAACGAGGCCGTCGTCCTGGTCAACGCCGAGGGCAAGCTCGGGTACGCCCTGTCACGCCTCTCGCCCGGCGCCGCCCGGGTGCTGGCCCGGCTCTCCGGCACGGCCCGCCGCCTCGGCCACCGGCCGAACTCTCATACGGCTCACCTGGAGCCGTGAGAAATCCACTGATTGCCAGATAACGATCGTGTCCTTGGGGGAAAGATGGAACTCGTGCTGTCACCCCAGATGGACGAATGCGTGCGACCCCAGCCGTTACGGCGACGGCCGGCGCAGCGCCGCAGCGCGCGCCGGGTCGAGCGGATGCTCGACGCCTGCGCCGAGCTGCTCGACGAGATCGGCTACGAGTCGCTCTCCACCACCCGCATCGCCGACCGGGCCGGGGTCGCGATCGGGTCGGTCTACCAGTTCTTCCCCGACAAGCGGGCCATCACCCAGGAGCTGACCCGGCGCAACGTCGAGCAGTTCGTCTCCAGGGTCGGCCGCAGGTTCCTGGAGGAGGACTACGTCGGCTGGTGGGAGGCCGTCGACGCGATCATCGACGAGTACGTCGACATGCACCGGACCGTCCGGGGCTTCAGAAGCCTGCACTTCGGCGACGTGGTCGACCTCAACCTCCTCGACTCCGACTCCGACAACAACACGGTGATCGCCGGACGGCTGCGCGGGCTGCTGCTCCAGGAGTTCGGCCTGGCCGACAGCCATGAGCTGGACGTGGCGGTCCTGGTGGCGGTCGAGGCCGGGGACGCGGTGCTCAAGCTCGCCTTCCGCCGCGACCCGAACGGCGAGCCGGAGATCATCGCGGCGGCCAAGCAGCTCATCCGCGGCTTCCTGTCCCGCCAGCTCCGCTCCTGGACGCCGCAGACGGCCTGACTCCCCGAGTGGTCAGTCGTTCAGGCGCAGGCGCTGGATGAGCTCGGGGAGCCAGCCGAGCGCCGGGTGCGGCTGCTGGACCTTGGGGGCCGGCGGGCGCGTGTCGGGGGCCGGCGGGCGTGCCTCGCCGGCCTGGGGCGCCTGCGAGGGCGTCACGCGTTGCCGGGGCGCGGGGGCGCGCCCCTCGCGGTCCTTGGCCGTCGGGGCACCGTCGCAGGGCGCCGGGAGCGCCACCGGCCACGCCTGGCGGTCCTCTCGCGCCTCCCGGGCGTCCAGCCGGGTCTCGATCGCGTGGAGTTCGCGCTCGGCCGATTCCACGGCGGCGAGCCGTCCGGAAAGGTATCCGGCCGCACCCGGAACCAGGACCGAAAGCGCCACGGCACAGGAGAGTGTGAAGGTCGTCTGCTTGGAGATGCCCATCGCAGCCCCTCCCCCTCGCCGGTGCGCGCGACCGCTATATGCCCTACGGCCTGCGAAGACACGCCGGAAGCGGGCATCCTTTGACATGACCTTGCCAAAGTCGTGCCGGATCGGCGATGTGCATTGCCGGGGCAAACCGGCACCTGGCTCGGTAGTCTCGCGGTGTGGCGCATGTGACCCGTGAGCACCTTGATCGCCTGCTCGAGCAGGCTCTGCTGGCCGACGACCACAGCTCCCTTGCCAGGCGGCTGTACGACGTCGCGCTCGGCTATTCCTCGGGCGACGTCTCCAGGGCGTCCATCCTGGTCCTCGCGGCCGAGGAATGGCGCTCCGCCGGGCAGCCCGCCCGGGCCCTGGAGTGCTTCCAGCGCGCGGTGGAGGACGGCGGTGAGTCGCTCATCGACCCACGCGCCGGCATCGCCGACACGCTCTTCGAGCTCGACCGTCCCGCTGAGGCGAGGGAGGTCATCGAGGCGATCCGCGCGGAGGGCGGGATCACCACGGCGACCTCCCACACGATCGCCGAGACGCTCGTCGCGTACGGCGATCTGCCGGCCGGGCTCGAATGGGTGACCCAGGCCGTGCTGGCAAGTGACGAGGACGACCCGGAGCATGTGGCGCTGCTGCGCACGCGCTACCGCATCCGGGTCGATCTGGGCCTGCCCGAGGACGAGCTCGACGCCCTGGTGTCCTGAGCCGGGCTCTCCGGGGCCGGGCGTCCTGTCCGGCCCGGGGTGCGCCCCGAGGGGCGCTCGCTGCCGTCGGCATGCCCGCGATCAGGCCGTACGGGTGATCCGGGGTCAGAGGGCGGCCGTGGCCTCCGCGCCGGTCGCCAGCCACTGGCCGGTGGGCCACGTCTCCAGCCGCCACGCGCTGTCCCAGAACATCCACTCGTACTCCGTCGCCCGGCAGAACGCCTCGGCCATGGCCCGGCGGGTGGCGGGGTCGGCGGTCCCGGCCAGCCGGTCGGCGATGGCGCGCACCTGTGTCACCGAGGCGGCGAACGACGGGTCGGAGTAGGTGGAGATCCACGCCTGGTACGGGTGGCCGGACCGGCCGGCCGTGCGCTCCAGCAGGGCCGTTCCGACGTCCTGGTAGACCCAGAAGCACGGCAGCACCGCGGCGACCAGCACGGGGAGGGGCGCGCTGAGAGCCGTCGCCTGGAGGTACGACGCGTAGGCCAGGCAGGTCGGTGAGGTGCGGATGCCGGCCACGTGCTCGGGGCTCAGCCCGAACCCGTCGAGGTAGCCGGTGTGCAGGGCGCGCTCGACGGCCAGCGCCGTGTGCGCGCTCTGGGCGAAGAACATGGCGTCCGCGGGCTCGGTGGCGCGCGCCGACGCCGTCGCCAGCACCTTCGCGTACGCCGCCAGGTAGCGGGCGTCCTGCACCAGGTAGAAGGTGAACCGGTCGCGGCTCAGGGTGCCGCCGCCGAGGGCGGTGTTGAACGGGTGCCGATGGATGGCGTCGAGCAGCGTGGCGGTGCTCGCCCAGACCTCGTCGCAGAACGACAACGTCGACGTCCCTTCGCCAGTACGAACTAGATCAGGTTCGACGGGTGTGATCTCAGCCCGGCCCTCCGGGCACCCCGCGTCACGGTCCACCGTAACAGGGATCATCCCAGCGGCAGGCTCGGGAGGAGGGTGCCGACGTCGCCGAGCGAGGTGACGCCGGGCTCCGCGACGCGGGAGGCCCCGGTGCGCGGCCCCTCCGCGTGGGTGGCGGCGTCCCGGCGGCTCGGTGCGCGGTCCGGCGCCTCGTGCGCGTGCTGACGGCGGACGGCCGGCTCCGGGGCCCCCGAGACGGGCACCCCGTCGAACGTCCGGACGGGCCGGGCCGGAGCCGCCGGCAGACCGGGCAGGTCGGGCGCGGCGGCCATCGTGGACACGTCGGACAGGCCCGAGGGATTGCGCGCGCCGGGAGGAAGGACGGGCACACCCGCGGCCGTGGCCGTCAGGTCGGGGGCGACCATCGGGGAGCCGGCGCCGCGGGGGCCGGTCAGGCCGAGGCGCTCCGCCGTCCGCGCCGCGACCGCGGCGGCGCTCTCCTCGCCGGCCGCCCCGCCCTCGTCCCCGGCCGGGACGGGGGTGAGGGCATGGGTGAGGGCGAGGACGGGAGGCGGCGCCGCGATGATCCAGATGACCCCGGCGCTCAGCGTGGCCGCCGCGACGGCCCGAAAGCCGGGACAGGACCGGGATGACCTGGGATAGGACCGGGATGACACTGACACTGGACGTCCCCCTCGTCGGTACGGCTGCCCGGGCGGACGCCGGGCGGATCTCGGACGAAGGCCGAAGCTAGCCAGGGAAGCGGTGCGCCGGGGCGGGCTTGGCCGAACGGTGGACCAGCCCTTACCGGCGAGCGGGCCGCGACACGGACCCGGGCCCGCGAAAGCCCCGGGAAGCCGGCCGGAAAGACCGGCCCCGGGGCCTTGTCGTCGGTACGTCGCGCGTCAGGCGCGCTTGACGGTCAGCTCGTCGTCGCCGAGGTCGACCAGCACCTTGTCGCCGTCCACGATCTCGCCCGACAGCACCGCCTTGGCCAGCTTGTCGCCGATCGCCGACTGCACCAGGCGGCGCAGCGGACGGGCGCCGTACAGCGGGTCGTAGCCGGTGAGCGACAGCCACTCGCGGGCCGCCGGAGTGACGTCCAGGGTCAGCCTGCGGTCCGCCAGCCGCCTCGCCAGCCGGTCGACCTGGAGGTCGACGATCTGGGCCAGCTCCTCCGAGCCGAGCGCGTCGAACAGGATCACGTCGTCGAGCCGGTTCAGGAACTCCGGCTTGAAGGCGCCGCGGACCGCGCCCATCACGGCCTCGCGCTTGGCGTCGCCCTCCAGCGTCGGGTCCACCAGGAACTGGGAGCCCAGGTTGGAGGTGAGGATCAGGATCGTGTTGCGGAAGTCGACCGTGCGGCCCTGCCCGTCGGTGAGCCGACCGTCGTCCAGCACCTGGAGCAGGATGTCGAAGACCTCGGGGTGGGCCTTCTCCACCTCGTCCAGCAGCACCACGGTGTACGGCCTGCGCCGCACGGCCTCGGTGAGCTGGCCGCCCTCCTCGTAGCCGACGTAGCCGGGAGGGGCGCCGACGAGCCGGGCGACGCTGTGCTTCTCGGAGTACTCGCTCATGTCGATGCGGGTCATCGCCCGCTCGTCGTCGAACAGGAACTCCGCCAGCGCCTTGGCCAGCTCGGTCTTGCCCACGCCCGTCGGGCCGAGGAACACGAACGAGCCGGTCGGCCGGTCGGGGTCGGCGATGCCGGCCCGGCTGCGCCGGACGGCGTCGGACACGGCGCGGACGGCCTGCTGCTGGCCGACCAGGCGCCTGCCCAGCTCGTCCTCCATGCGCAGCAGCTTGGTCGTCTCGGCCTCCATCAGGCGGCCGGCCGGGATGCCCGTCCAGGACGAGATGACCTCGGCGATGTCGTCGGGGCCGACCTCCTCCTTGACCATGGCGTCGTCGGGCTGGGCGGCCTCGGACGCCTCCCGCAGCGCCTGCTCCAGCCTCGGCACCTCGGCGTACATGAGCCGGGACGCCGCCTCGAAGTCGCCGTCGCGCTGCGCCCGCTCCGCCGAGCCGCGCGCCTCGTCGAGCTGCTTCTTCAGCTCACCGACCTTGTTGAGGCCGGCCTTCTCCCGCTCCCAGCGGCCGACGAGGGCGCTCAGCTCCTCCTGGCGGTCGGCCAGCTCCTTGCGCAGCCGCTCCAGCCGGTGGAGCGAGGCGTCGTCGGTCTCCTTGGAGAGGGCCAGCTCCTCCATCTTCATGCGGTCGACGTTGCGCTGGAGCTGGTCGATCTCCACGGGCCGGGAGTCGATCTCCATGCGCAGCCGCGAGGCGGACTCGTCGACCAGGTCGATGGCCTTGTCGGGCAGGAACCGGCTGGTGATGTAGCGGTCGGACAGGGCGGCGGCGGCCACCAGCGCGCTGTCGGCGATCTGCACCTGGTGGTGGGCCTCGTAGCGGCCCTTCAGCCCGCGCAGGATCGCGATGGTGTCCTCGACCGTCGGCTCGCCGACGTACACCTGCTGGAAGCGGCGCTCCAGCGCCGGGTCCTTCTCGATGCGCTCGCGGTACTCGTCGAGCGTCGTCGCGCCGATCATGCGCAGCTCGCCGCGGGCCAGCATGGGCTTGAGCATGTTGCCCGCGTCCATCGCGCCCTCGGCGGCGCCCGCGCCGACGACCGTGTGCAGCTCGTCGATGAAGGTGACGATCTGGCCGTTGCTCTCCTTGATCTCGGACAGCACGGCCTTCAGCCGCTCCTCGAACTCGCCGCGGTACTTCGCGCCCGCCACCATCGCGCCCAGGTCGAGCGAGATGAGCCGCTTGTTGCGCAGCGACTCGGGCACGTCGCCCGCCACGATCCGCTGGGCCAGGCCCTCGACGACGGCGGTCTTGCCGACGCCGGGCTCGCCGATCAGCACCGGGTTGTTCTTGGTGCGCCGGGACAGCACCTGCACCACGCGGCGGATCTCGGAGTCACGGCCGATGACCGGGTCGAGCCGGCCCGCGCGGGCGCGCTCGGTCAGGTCGACGCCGTACTTCTCCAGCGCCTGGTAGGTGTCCTCGGGCGTCTCGCTGGTGACGCGGGCGTGGCCGCGCACCTTCTCGAACGCGTCCAGCAGCGCCTGCGGCGTGGCCCCCTGCCCCTTGAGCAGCTCCGCCACCTGGCCGCCGTCGGTGGCCAGGCCCACGAGCAGGTGCTCGGTGGAGACGTACTCGTCCTCCAGTCGCTTGGCGCGCTGCGCCGCGGTGTTGATGACGGTGAGAAGCTGGCGCGAGCTCGTCGGCGCGCTCACGGTGGAGCCCTGCGCCTTCGGCAGCGCCGCCAGCTGCTCCTCCGCCCTGGCGCGCACGGCCTTCCAGTCGGCGCCCACGGCCTCCAGCAGCGGGACCGCGGTGCCGCCCGTCTGGCCGAGCAGCGTGGTCAGCAGGTGCGCCGGGGAGATCTCCGGGTGACCCTCGGCGGCGGCGCGCCGCATGGCCCCCGAGAGAGCCTCCTGGCTCTTCTGAGTGAGCTTGTAGTCCATCTTGTTCTAGGCCCCCGGTGGCAGCTCGTAGCGGATAAGCGCCTTGACCATCTGCATCTCGGCGCGCAGGCGGTGGACCTCCTCGCGCAGCCGCAACGCCTCGTTCTCCAGCTCCAGGATCCGTTTGATGCCGGCGAGGTTGATGCCCTCCTCCTGGGAGAGCCGCTGCACCTCGCGGAGCTGGAGGATGTCGCGCGTCGAGTAGAGGCGGCCGCGCCCCGCCGTACGTCCGGGGCTGACCAGCCCCAGCCGGTCGTACTGCCGCAGCGTCTGCGGGTGCAGCCCCGAGAGTTGCGCGGCCACCGAGATCACGTAGACGGGCGTGTCGTCTGAGAGATCGAAATAGTTGGCGTCCATCGGCTACTCGCTTCTGGCTCTCTGAATGAGATCAGCTCGCGGGTCGTCACCCGCCGTCGCGGTGCCGAACTCCGTCAGGAGCTCGCGCGACTTGTCGTCGAGGCTCTGCGGGACGACCACCTCCACCGTGGCGAGCAGATCGCCCTTCGTGCCGTCCTTGCGGGCGGCGCCCCGGCCGCGGACGCGGAAGGTGCGGCCGTTCGGGGTCCCCGGCGGGATGCGCAGCGTGACCGGCATCCCCTTGAGGATGGGCACCTTGATCTCGGCGCCCAGCGCGGCCTCCGTGAACGTCACCGGCACGGTGATCGTCAGGTTGTCGCCCGAGCGGCCGAAGACCGCGTGCGGCTTGACGTGGGTGAGGATGTACAGGTCGCCCGCGGGTCCCGCGTTCTCGCCCGGCGCGCCCTTGCCCTTGAGCCGGACCCGCTGGCCGTCGGCCACCCCCGCGGGAATGCGCGCCTGGATGGTGCGCGTGCTCCTGGCCCGGCCGCTGCCGTCGCACACGGGGCACGGGTCGTCCACGAGCAGGCCGCGGCCCTTGCAGTCGCGGCACGGCTCGGAGAAGGCGAAGTTGCCCAGGTTGCGGCTGGCCGCGCCGGTGCCCTCGCAGGTGGGGCAGACCCGCGGGGTGGTGCCCGCCTTGGCTCCCGTGCCGCTGCACGCGGCGCAGGCGGCCGAGCTGGTGAGCCGGAGGGACACCGTGGTGCCCTCGACCGCCTCCGTGAACGTGAGCGTGACCTCGGACTCGATGTCCTGTCCGCGGCGGGGCCTGGTGGTGCTGGTGGTGCGGGTCGCACCACCACCCCCCGTGCGGTTGAACAGCCCGCCGAACAGGTCACCGAGCCGCTCTCCGGCGCCGTGGCCGCCCTGGGGGCCGGCCGTGCCGCCGAAGAGGTCGCCGAAGTCGAACGGGAACCCGCCACCGCCGCCGGGCCGCTGGCCGCCGACACCGGAGCCGAACAGCGTCCGCGCCTCGTCGTACTCCTTGCGGCGCTTGCCGTCGGACAGGACGTCGTACGCCTCGGAGACCTCCTTGAACTTGGTCTCCTTGGCGGTGTCGCCCTGGTTGGTGTCGGGATGGTACTGCCTGGCCAGCTTCCGGTACGCCTTCTTGATCTCATCGGCGGTGGCGGACTTGGGCACACCAAGGACGGCGTAGTAGTCCTTCTCCAGGTAGTCCTTGGTGCTCATCTACAGCCCTTCGTCCATGTTCGTGGAGTTGTCGTCGCCGGAGTCAGTCGGCGATGTCGCCGGACGCCGGGGGGGCGTCCTCGGGCTCGGCCACAGCCACCCGGGCCGGGCGCAGCACCCGCTCGCCCATCCGGTAGCCGGACTGCAGGACCTCGACCGCGGTCGGCTCGGTCACGTCCGGCGAGTAGCTGTGCATCAGCGCCTCGTGGACCATCGGGTCGAACGGCTCGCCCTTCTGGCCGAACGCGCTCAGCCCGAGCTTGGTGACCGCCGCCTCCAGGGACTCCGCCACCTTCGCGAAGCCACCCGTCAGCTCGCCGTGGTCGCGGGCCCGGCCGATGTCGTCGAGCACGGGCAGCAGCTCCATGAGCGCCCCCGCGACGGCCTGCTCGCGCACCGCGACGCGGTCACGCTCGACGCGCCTGCGGTAGTTGGTGTACTCGGCCTGGAGCCGCTGGAGGTCGGCGGTCCGCTCGGCGAGCTGGGCCTCCAGCTCGCCGTCGGTCGTCGTCCCGGCCTGGTCGGGGGCCGGCGCCTGCTCGGAACGGGCCTCGGCCCCGCCCTCCGAGCTGACGCGTGGCAGCCCCGTCTCCGGGTCGATCTTGCGGTTGTCGCGGATCACCGGCTCACCGTGCTCGTGCCCGTTGTCACGCGGCGGCATCACTGGTCCTTCTTCGGCTGGTCGTCGTCAACGATCTCGGCCTCGACCACGTCGTCGTCGGCCTTCTGCTGCTGCTGGCCGTCGCCGGGCGCGGCCCCCTGCGGGGCGCCCTCGCCGCCGGCCTGCTGCTGGCTCTGGGCGTAGATCGCCGAGCCCATCTTCTGGCTGACGGTGGCGAGCTTCTCGGCGGAGGTGCGGATCGTGTCGGTGTCCGTGCCCTCCAGGGCCTTCTTCAGCTCGCCGAGCGCGTCGTTGACCTCGGTCTTGATGTCGCCCGGGACCTTGTCGTCGTTCTCGCGGAGGAACTTCTCCGTCTGGTAGGCGAGCCCGTCCGCGTTGTTGCGGACCTCTGCCTCCTCGCGGCGCTTCTTGTCCTCCTCGGCGTACGACTCGGCCTCGCGCATCATCCGCTCGATGTCGTCCTTCGGCAGCGCGGAGCCGCCGGTGATCGTCATCGACTGCTCCTTGCCCGTGCCCAGGTCCTTGGCGGAGACGTTGACGATGCCGTTGGCGTCGATGTCGAAGGTGACCTCGATCTGCGGGATGCCGCGCGGCGCCGGGGCGATGCCGGTCAGCTCGAACGTGGCGAGCTTCTTGTTGTACGAGGCGATCTCGCGCTCACCCTGGAACACCTGGATCTGCACCGACGGCTGGTTGTCCTCGGCCGTGGTGAAGACCTCGGAGCGCTTGGTCGGGATCGTGGTGTTGCGCTCGATGATCTTGGTGAAGATGCCGCCCTTGGTCTCGATGCCCAGCGACAGCGGGGTCACGTCGAGCAGCAGGACGTCCTTGACCTCGCCCTTGAGCACGCCGGCCTGCAGGGCGGCGCCGATGGCGACGACCTCGTCCGGGTTGACGCCCTTGTTGGGCTCCTTGCCGCCGGTCAGCTCCCTGACCAGCTCGGTGACCGCGGGCATGCGGGTCGAGCCGCCGACGAGCACCACGTGGGCGATGTCGGAGACCTTGATGCCGGCGTCCTTGATGACCTGGTGGAACGGGCCCTTGGTCCGCTCGAGCAGGTCGGCGGTCAGCCGCTGGAACTCGGCGCGGGTCAGCTTCTCGTCGAGGTGCAGCGGGCCCTCGGAGGAGGCCGTGATGTAGGGCAGGTTGATGCTGGTCTCGGACTGGCTGGACAGCTCGATCTTCGCCTTCTCCGCGGCCTCGCGCAGGCGCTGCAGAGCCATCTTGTCCTTGGACAGATCGACGCCGTGGGCGTTCTGGAAGCGCTTGACGAGCTCGTCGACGACGCGCTGGTCCCAGTCGTCGCCACCGAGGTGGTTGTCACCGGAGGTGGCCTTCACCTCGACGAAGCCGTGGCCGTCCTCCTGGCCGACGTCGAGCAGGGACACGTCGAAGGTGCCGCCGCCGAGGTCGAAGACCAGGATCGTCTGGTCCTGCTCCTTGTCGAGCCCGTACGCGAGGGCCGCGGCGGTGGGCTCGTTGATGATGCGCAGCACGTTGAGGCCCGCGACGGTGCCGGCCTCCTTGGTGGCCTGCCGCTGGGCGTCGTTGAAGTACGCGGGGACGGTGACCACCGCGTCGGTGATCTTCTCGCCCAGGTACGCCTCGGCGTCCTGCTTGAGCTTCTGCAGGACGAAGGCGCTGATCTGCTGCGGGGAGAACTTCTTGCCGTCGATCTCCTGGGACCAGTTGGTGCCCATCTCGCGCTTGACGGAGCGGATGGTGCGGTCCACGTTGGTGACGGCCTGGCGCTTGGCGACCTCGCCGACCAGGACTTCGCCGTTCTTCGCGAAGGCGACCACGGACGGCGTGGTCCGCGAGCCCTGCGCGTTGGCGATGACGGTGGGCTCACCGCCCTCGAGGATCGAGACGACGGAGTTGGTCGTCCCAAGGTCGATACCTACCGCACGTGCCATGAGTACGTCCTTGTGGTCAAAGTTGAGTCGGTCAGACTCAAGCTACGAATGCCGGGAGGCTTTGTCAAACGACTTGAGCCTACTGGACTCAACCTAGATGACTCGCCCGGCATTCCGACAGAACGCACATTCCTCCAAGAAAGTGCCCCGGCACGGATGTCCGTACCGGGGCGGGGCCTGTCAGGGGTCGCGGGGCCGCTGGGGTCAGTGCTTGGCGCCGTCCACGAGCTTGCGCTTGCCGAGCGGGGCCTTGAGCTTGACGGTCGTGGTCTTCTCGATGGCGATCATGATGCAGGCCACGTTCTTCGCCTTGGGGGAGGCGCCCTCGTACAGGGTGACGGTCACGGTCTTCGCGGTCTCCTTGACCTTGACCCGGTCCAGCACCGTGCAGGGCTCCACGCCGGACGACCACACGAGCCGGATCGTGCGGCTCTTGTTGACGGCCCGGGCCGTCTGCCAGGGCACCTTGCGCACGTTCACCGCGTCGCCCGTGGGCTTGACCGGCTGGGGGCCCTTGGGCGGGGTGGTCGCCGCGGGGACGGAGACGGGGATGTGTGGAGCGGGAGAGGCGGCCTGCCCTCGGGAGGGCGGTCCGGCCTGCCCGGCGGGCGTCACCGTGCCGCATCCCATCGCGAGCACGACAGATCCGGCCAGAAGAGTCGCTTTCAAGGTCCGCATACCCCTACGACGGACGGCACGCCCGCCCGGTTCAAGCGGCGTGAACGGATCGCGCACCGGGGCGGACGGCGATCCGCCGCGGGGCGGGGGCATCGGGCTAGGGTTGGGGACGTGCTTCGTCAGGTGCTGCTCGCAGCTTCCAGGAGCGACCGCGTCGAGCGGGTCGTGTCCACCTCGCCGCTGACCAGGGACGTGGTCAGCCGCTACGTCGCCGGCGACGTGCGGGACGTCGTCTCCCGGCTCACCCGCGAGGGTCTGCTCGTCAGCGCCGACCACCTGGGCGAGGAGGTCGCCGACCCGGCCCAGGCCGAGCGCGAGGTGCGGGCCTACCTGGCCCTGCTCACCCAGCTGCCCGAGGGCGCCGACGTGTCGGTCAAGCTCACCGCGCTGGGCCTGCGCCTGTCGGAGCAGCTCGCGCTCGACAACGCCGCCACGATCTGCGAGCACGCCGCCGCCCGCGGCATCACGGTCACCCTCGACGCCGAGGAGCACGACACGATCGGCAAGCTCCACTCGGTGCACGCCACCCTGCTCAAGGAGCAGCCCACGGTCGGCGTGGTCGTCCAGTCGTACCTTCCCGGCGCCGTGGAGCGCTGCGCCAGGCTCGCCGAGTCCGAGGGCGTCCGGGTGCGGCTGTGCAAAGGCGCCTACAGCGCGCCGGGAGCCCTCACCGCGCCGGCCGACATCGACCGCGCGTACGTGCGATGCCTCAAGGTGCTCATGGCCGGCGCCGGCTACCCCATGGTCGCCACGCACGACCCCCGGCTGGTGGAGATCGCCTCGGCGCTCGCCGTGCTGCACGGCCGCGACCACTCCGGGTTCGAGTTCCAGATGCTGTACGGCGTGCGGCCCCGCGAGCAGGACCGGCTGGCCCGGCTCGGCGCCCAGATGCGCGTCTACGTGCCGTACGGCTTCGACTGGTACCCGTACCTGATGCGCCGCCTGGCCGAGCGTCCCCGCAACCTCGCCTTCTTCCTGCGCTCCCTGCTCGGCCGCCGCTGAGCGGTTCCCGCCGGGTCGCCGCCGGGCGGAGACCTGGCGTGCGGGCGGCCGGCGGGGCGCCGGGTAGGCTGCTCGCGGGAGGTGCGACGTGATCGCGATTCTGGGCACCGGCAAGATGGGCGAGGCCCTGCTGTCCGGGCTGTTGCGGGCGGGGCGCCAGCCGGACGACATCGTCGCCACCACGCGCAGGCCCGAGCGGGCGCGCGTGCTGCGCGAGACGTACGGCGTGCGGACGCTGTCCAACTCCGAGGCGGCCAAGGTCGCCGAGACGCTGGTCCTGGCCGTCAAGCCGCAGGACATGGCCACGCTGCTGGCCGAGATCGCCCCGCACGTCCCGGCCGACCGGCTGGTGATCACCGCGGCGGCCGGCATCACCACCGCGTTCGTCGAGCAGCGGCTCGACGTCGAGGTGCCGGTGGTGCGCGTCATGTCCAACACGCCGATCCGCTTCGACGAGGCGATGAGCGTCATCTCGGCCGGCGCCCACGCGGGCGAGGAGCACCTGCGGCACACCGAGGACCTGCTCAAGCCGGTCGGCAAGGTGCTGCGCATCCCCGAGGCGCAGCAGGACGCCGCGACCGCCCTGTCGGGCTCCGGGCCCGCCTACTTCTTCTACCTGGTCGAGGCCATGGTCGACGCGGGCATCCTGCTCGGCATGCCGCGGGCCGCCGCGCTCGACATGGTGACCCAGTCCATCGTGGGCGCGGCCGTGATGCTGCGCGACTCGGGCGAGCACCCGGTGATCCTGCGCGAGGCCGTGACCTCGCCGGGCGGCACCACCATCGCCGCGATCGCCGAGCTCGAACGGCACAGCGTGCGGGCCGCGTTCCTGGCCGCCATCGAGGCCGCCCGCGACCGCGGCCGCGAGCTGGCCTCCGGCTGACGCCGCCGCGACCCGGCCTCCAGGCACCCACCGGCCGAGGCCGGGTACGCCGAGGAGGCCGCCCGGTGGGTCAGGCGTCGCGGCGGTGCATCAGGACGGCCGCGACGGCCAGCGTGACGGCGATCCAGCCGAGGTAGACGGCGAACCCGCTCCACGAGCTCAGGGAGCCGTTGCCCGCGCCGGACACGACGAGCAGGCCGGCGTTCGTGGTGAAGTGCTCGGCCACGGTCCGCCCCCACTCGCCAGGAAGCTGGTTCGCCAGCGAGGGCAGCACCAGGATCAGCGCGATGGCCGACACGATCGCGCCCGGCGTGTGCCTGACCAGCGTGCCCAGTCCCAGCCCGAACAGCCCGCAGGCGGTCAGGTAGAGACCGGACCCGAGCGCGGACCGCGCCACGTCGCCCATCTCGATCGACGGCGGCTGGGAGATGGCCACGCCGACGCCGATCGCGCCGGCCGAGGCGACGGTGCAGACGACCAGCGAGATCGCGACGAACGTCGTGATCTTGCCGGTCAGCAGGCTCATGCGCCGGGGCACGGCCATGAACGAGGTGCGGATGCCCCCGGTGCGGTACTCGCTGGAGATCACCAGCACACCCAGGGTGGCCATGGACAGCGACGCCAGCATGAGGCCGGTCAGGCTCAGCATGATCGCCTCCTCGCCCGCGATCGGCCCGTCGGCCGCGTTCCTGGCCGAGGCGCTCAAGAGGGCGGACAGGCCCAGCATCAGTACGGCGGTGACGGCCAGGGTCCACACCGTCGAGCGGACCGATCGGATCTTGGTCCATTCGGAGCGGATGATGTCGATCATGACGAGTACTCCAGGCTGTCCTTGGTGAGCTCCATGTACGCCGCCTCCAGCGAGGGCTGCACGTGGGTCAGCTCCTCCAGCGGCAGGCCGGCCCGGGCGGTGAGGGCGCCGATCTCCAGCGGCGACATCGCCGTCACGCGCAGGTGGTCGGCGTACAGGCTGCCGACCTTGACCAGTTCGGCCACCTCGGCCAGGCGCGGCGAGCGCACCCGCACGTACGCCTGGGAGCTGCGGCCGATGAACTCCGTCATGCTCGTGGCGGCGATCAGCCGGCCCCTGCCGATCACGACGAGGTGGTCGGCGGTCTGCGCCATCTCGCTCATGAGGTGGCTGGAGACGAACACCGTGCGCCCCTCGGCGGCCAGGTCGCGCATGAACGTGCGGATCCACAGGATCCCGTCGGGGTCGAGCCCGTTGACCGGCTCGTCGAAGATGAGGATCTCGGGGTCGCCGAGGAGCGCGGCGGCGATGCCGAGCCGCTGCGACATCCCGAGGGAGAAGCCGCCGACGCGCCTCCTGGCGACCTCGCGCAGGCCGACGGTCTCCAGCACCTCGCCGACCCTGCTCGCGGGGATCGCGTTGGCCTGCGCGATGGCCAGCAGGTGGTCGCGCGCGCTGCGCCCGCCGTGCACGGCCTTGGCGTCGAGCAGCGCGCCCACCTTGCGCAGCGGGTGCCGCAGCTCCCGGTACGGCGTGCCGTCGACGAGCACCGAGCCGCCGGTGGGGCGGTCGAGGCCGAGGATCATGCGCATGGTCGTGGACTTGCCGGCGCCGTTCGGCCCGAGGAAGCCGGTCACGTGGCCGGGTCTGACGTCGAAGGAGAGGCCGGCCACGGCGACGGTCCGGCCGTAGCTCTTGGTCAGGTTCGTCGCGGTTATCGCGGTCATGTGTCCAGCCTGGCCGCGCGGCGGCGGGCGGACCTCCTGCCGGAGGACCGTTCGCGGGCGGGGCCTCTGGGAGCGCGGTCCTACTCTCCTGGGGTGATCGCCCCTGACTCGTAGGCCACGATCACCGCCTGGGCCCGGTCCCTGACGCCGAGCTTGCCGAACAGGCTCGTCACGTGGTTCTTCACGGTCGAGGGGGAGACGCCCAGCTCGGCGGCGATCTCGCCGTTGGAGCGGCCCCGGCCGATCAGCACGAGGATCTCGCGCTCCCGCTCGGTCAGCCCGGTCAGGGTGGAGCGCCGGCCCGGGCGGCGGGGGCGCGCGGCCCGGACGAACGTGCCGATGAGGCGGGTCAGCAGTCTCGGCGCCACAGCCGACTCGCCCCGGTGGACCACGCGCACGCCCTCCACCAGCTCCTCCGGTGAGACGTCCTTGGGCAGGAACCCGTTGGCGCCGGCCCGCAACGCGGCCAGCACGTTCTCGTCGAGGTCGAACGTGCTGAGCGCGAGCACCCGCACGCCGGGCAGCTCCGCCGTGATGAGCTCGGTGGCGCGCACCCCGTCGAGGCCCGGCATGTGCAGGTCCATCAGCACCACGTCGGGGCGAAGCCGCCTGCTCCGCTCGACCGCCTCCTCGCCGTCGGCCGCCTCGCCGACGACGGTCATGTCCGGCTGGGCGTCGAGCATGAGCCGGAAGCCCTTGCGCACCAGCGCGTGGTCGTCCGCCAGCAACACCGTGATCATGCCTGCTCCACGGGGATCTCCAGGGGGATGCGCGCGTGCACCCGGAAGCCGCCTTCCGGCCGGTGGCCCGCGCGCAACTCGCCGCCGCACAGCGCCACGCGCTCGGCCATGCCGCCGAGCCCGAATCCCGGCGGCCGGTCCGTCTGCGCGCCGGCGGCGCCGTCGTCGAGGACCTCCACCTCGACCGCGTCCGGCTCGTACGCGAGCAGCGCCCGGGCCCGCGCGCCCGGCGCGTGCTTGCGGGTGTTGGTCAGCGCCTCCTGGACGATGCGGTAGACGGCGTGGTCCACGGCCGCCGGCAGGGGCACGGCTGTGCCGATCACGGTCAGCTCGGCGGGGAGCCCGGCGATGCGGGCCTCCTCGACGAGCGCGGGGAGGCGGTCCGCTCCGACGCCCGTGGCGGCGTCGGAGCCGTCGCCGTCGGCCCGCAGCACGTACAGGAGCTGGCGCATCTCGGCGAGCGCCTGCCGGGCGGTGCCCTCGGCGCTCGACAGGGCGTCGCGGGTGACGTCGTGGCCCGGCGGTAGCGTCGCGCGGGCGCCGCCGACCAGGGCGTTGATGACGCTGAGATGGTGTGCGACGACGTCGTGCAGCTCGCGGGCGATGCGCCGCCGCTCGGCGCGGACCGCGGCCTCGGCCGCCTCCGTCTGATCGCGCTCCCTGAGCTGGGCGCGGACGCGGACGAACTGCCCCACCCCCATGGACGCGAAGAACAGGAAAGCGGTGGGCAGCACGGTGCTGGGCCCGTCCACGGCGATCGCGTCGGCGACGTTGTAGACGATCGTGGCCGCGGTGGTGACGAGGACGGCCGGCCTGCCCCCGGTGTAGCGGCCGACGCTGTAAAGGGCGATCACCACGGACGCGTTCGCGCCTTCGATGACGCCGGTCGCCAGGCCCATCAGGTCGAGCGCGGCGACCAGGGCGGCGGCGGCGACCGGGTGGCGGCGCCGTACGAGGAGGGGGACCGTGGTGATCATGAAGTGCGCGGCGCCCGCGGCCGCCTCGCGATCACCCTGCAGGAGCACCGCCACCAGGCCCAGACAGGCCGCGGCGACGAGCGCGAGCACCAAAGCGGCGTCGAGGACGGGCGGCCGCCTGAGGAAGCGCCACACGGCCGCGGCGCGCCGGGCCGTCGGCCGGGGGAGAGCCATGACCTGACCTTATTGCGGCATATGCATGGGTATGCGGACTCGTGTCCGACGTGCTGTGTTTCACCTTGATCAACGGAGGCCACCGCGTGGACGGCCCCCGTTGACGCTGCGGTAACGTCGCCCCAAGGCGAGGAAACGGGAGAGCTATGAGTCGGACAGCACGGGTCATCTGGGACGACGCTCTCACCTCATACAACTTCGGGCCGAGCCATCCGCTCGCGCCCGTCCGGGTCGAGCTGACGATGGCGCTGGCCCGCGAGCTCGGCGTGCTCGACAAGGTGGAGGTGGCCGGGTGCGAGCCCGCCGGTGACGACGAGCTGGCCATGGTCCACGACCGCGGCTACATCGAGGCGGTCAAGCGGGTGTCGGCCACCGGCGCGCCCGACCTGTCGGCGGGGCTCGGCACGGCTGACAACCCCGCCTTCGTGGGCGTCCACGAGGCGTCCGCGCTCATCGCCGGCGCCTCGCTGGCAGCCGCCCGCGCGGTCTGGGAGGGCACGGCCGAGCACGCGGTCAACGTGGCGGGCGGCCTGCACCACGCGATGGCCGCCACGGCCAGCGGCTTCTGCGTCTACAACGACCCGGCGCTGGCCATCGCCTGGCTGCTGAGGCAGGGCGCCACCCGCGTCGCGTACGTGGACGTCGACGTCCACCACGGCGACGGCGTCCAGGCGGCCTTCTACGACGACCCCCGCGTGCTGACGATCAGCCTGCACGAGAGCCCGCGCACCCTCTTCCCCGGCACGGGCTTCGCCGAGGAGACCGGCGCCGAGGGCACGGCCGTCAACGTGGCGCTCCCGGCGGGCTGCGGCGACACCGGCTGGCTGCGGGCGTTCGACGCGGTCGTGCCGCCGCTGCTGCGCGAGTTCCGGCCGGAGATCCTCGTCACCCAGCACGGCTGCGACAGCCACGCCCTCGACCCGCTGGCCAACCTCATGCTCAGCATCGACGGGCAGCGCACGGCCTACGCCGCGCTGCACCGCCTGGCCCACGAGACGGCGGGCGGCCGGTGGATCGTCACCGGCGGCGGCGGGTACGAGCTGGTCCAGGTGGTGCCGCGGGCGTGGACGCACCTGATCGCCGAGGTCGCGGGGCACCCGCTCGACCCCGCCACGCCGACCGGCGAGGAGTGGCGGCGCCTGGCGCGGGAGCGCACGGGTGAGACCCCGCCGCTTACCATGACAGACGGTCGCAATCCGGAATTTCGTCCCCTATCCGGTGGTTATGACCCAGGAGACCCCATAGACCGTGCCATCATGGCGACCCGCAAAGCGGTCTTCCCGTTGCACGGCCTCGATCCGATGCCCTGAGCCCCCTGTCCTGACGAGGAAGAGCAGTGCTGAGCCGCGACGAACTCCGCGAGCATCTGGTGCGCACCCGCATCGCCGGCGATGTCGCGACCCCCCGCGAGAACAACCTCGACCACTACAGCTCGCTGGCCAACGGCGACCCGTACTACATGCTGGGCCTGACCAGTGACCAGCCCTGGGCGTTCAGGGACGTCCTGGAGCTGATGGCCAAGTCCGCGGGCGTGGTCGCCGACCCGGGGCACCGCTGGGGACAGGACACGATCGACCCCGAGCTCACGATCGACGCGCTCGACGCCATGGCCGAGCGCATCGCGACGGCGCTGTCGCACGGGAGCCCGCGGCTGCTGTTCGCCACCGGCCACCCCACGGGCCTGCTGGCCGTCCACCTGCCGCTGGCCCGCTTCGCCGCCGAGCGCGGCGCGACGCTGCTGACGCCCGCCGAGGGCTGGACGTACTCCGGGTCGGGCTTCGGCCGGCCGCGCCGCCTGCGCTACCTCGACGACGTGGCGATGCTCGACGACAAGGGCGGCTTCGTCCACACCCACGACGCGGCCCCGATGGAGTGGATGCTCGCCGAGCTGGGCGACAACCCGCCGGACCTCGTCATCGCCGACCACGGCTGGGCCGGCGCCGCCGGGCAGGCGGGCGTGCCGACGGTGGCCTTCGCGGACAGCAACGACCCCGGCCTGTTCGTCGGCGAGGCCGAGGGCAAGATCGACGTGGTGGTCCCGCTCGATGACAACGTGCTGCCGCGCTATTACGCGCCGCTGACCGAGCGGCTCGTCACTCTGGTCTCACGCGCCCTCTGAGTTCAATTCGGCCCTCCCGATACGGTCTTTTCGCGCCTGCATTCCAAGAGGCTCGCTGTCCCTTTGCCAACTTTTGGCACACCCTGGGCGACTCTATGTGTGACAAGTTGGACGGTTCCAAGGTCCAGGCGAGGTGCTCGGCAACGGTGCTGGCCAGCGATTTCGCTGGTCTGGCTGACATGTGGCTCCGCGAACTGAGAAACTAGGGGGTTTGCCGACTCGGAGTCGCGACTTACGCTGACAGCAGTACACGTGCGTGAGCAATGGCACCAGTGGGGATAACCCGGAAACACGTGCGGAAGAGGCGTCCGATGGGTGCAGGCAGCGAAAGACCTCTCAGCGAGGTGAAGTTCCTGACCGTGGCGGAAGTGGCCACGGTCATGCGGGTGTCCAAGATGACCGTGTACCGCCTGGTGCACTCCGGCGAGCTGCCGGCCATCCGAGTAGGCCGGTCCTTCAGAGTGCCCGAGCAGGCGGTCCACGACTATCTGCGGGAGGCCTACATCGAGGCAGGCTGATGCTGGAGTAGCGGTGTGGGGCACGCCGTGATCACACCGCGAATGCCGACGCGGGAGAGGCCTGGCCGGCGCCACGCGGCCGGGCTTCTACCCCCCCTGGGGCGATCTACCGTGGATCGCCGGTAGTGTATGAGCCGGTGTGCGCTCGCACACCGTTCAGACTTGCTACCAGCACTGGGGGTCCCGTGGGCTCTGTGATCAAGAAGCGCCGCAAGCGGATGGCCAAGAAGAAGCACCGCAAGCTGCTCAAGAAGACGCGCATCCAGCGGCGTAACAAGAAGTAAGACACACGCAGCTGCGAGGCGCTGATGACCCACACCGTGCTCGTCACCGGGGTCTCGCGCCATATCGGCGCCCGGGTGGCGAGCGTCCTGGCGGCAGACCCGGACATCAGCCGTGTCATCGGAGTCGACACCGTGCCGCCCCCCTCCCTCACGCGGGACGGCGGCATCTCCCTCGGCCGGACGGAGTTCGTCCGGGTGGATCTGCGCAGCCCCGACATCGCCCAGGTGATCGCGGCCGCTGACATCGACACCGTCGTGCACATGAGCCTGGTGAGCGCTCCCTCGCGCACCACCGGCCGGGCGCTGATGAAGGAGCACAACGTCATCGGCGCCATGCAACTGCTCGGCGCGTGCCAGCGGTCCGCCACCGTGCGGCGTGTCGTGGTGCGCTCCACCACGGCCGTCTACGGGTCGTCGCCCCGGGATCCCGCGGTCTTCACCGAGGACCTGGAACCCCACGACGGCCCGGTCCACGGCTACGCCAAGGACGCCGCCGAGGTCGAGGGCTACGTGCGCGGATTCGCGCGCCGTCGCCCCGACATCACGGTGTCGCTGCTGCGTTTCGCCAACTTCATGGGTCCGGGCGTCGACTCGCCGCTGACCCGCTACTTCACCCAGCCGGTGTTGCCGACGGTGTTCGGCTTCGACCCGCGGCTGCAGTTCGTCCACGAGGACGACGCGGTCGAGGTGCTGCGCCGGATGGCGACGGAGGACCACCCCGGCACGTTCAACGTGGCCGGGGCAGGCGTGCTGCTGCTGTCGCAGTGCGCGCGCCGCGCGGGCCGGGCGTCGATGCCGCTGCTCGCGCCGGCCTTCCGCATGCTGGGCGACGCGGCCCGCCGGGCCGGGCTGGTCGACTACTCGCCCGAGCAGGTGCGCCTGATGAGTCATGGCCGCGTGGTCGACTGCTCCCGGCTGGAGGCGGAGCTCGGCTGGAAGCCCAAGTTCACGACCGGCGCGGCGTTCGACGACTATCTGCGGTCGCGAGGGCTTCGTCCGCTCGGAGGTGTCCGCAGGTGAGCGTTTCGGACCACGAGGACGCGAGGGTGATCCCGATCACCTCGGCTCCCTCCTACGACCAGTCGGACCGGGCCGAGCCGCTCGCGCAGGCGCTGGCCTTCCTGCGCCGCCGCATCACCGGCGAGTACGAGGTGGACGAGTTCGGCTACGACCCCGAGCTCACCGACAAGGTGATGCTGGAGCTGATCAGGCCCCTGTACCGCCACTGGTTCCGGGTCGAGACCGTCGAGCTGAAGAACGTGCCCGCCGAGGGCGGCGCGCTCGTCGCCGCCAACCACTCCGGCACGCTGCCGCTCGACGCGCTCATGATGCAGGTGGCGCTGCACGACGAGGCGGGCCGGCCGTTGCGCCTGCTCGGCGCCGACCTGGTCTACCAGCTCCCCGTGCTCGGGCACCTGTCGCGCAAGACCGGCCACACCCTGGCCTGCCCCGAGGACGCCGACCGACTGCTGCGCAAGGGCGAGCTCGTCGGGGTGTTCCCCGAGGGGTTCAAGGGCGTGGGCAAGCCCTACTCCGACCGCTACAAGCTGCAGCGGTTCGGCAGGGGCGGCTTCGTGGCCTCCGCCATCCGGGCGGGCGTGCCGATCGTGCCCACCGCCATCGTGGGGGCCGAGGAGATCTACCCGAAGATCGGCGACCTGCCCACGCTGGCGCGGCTGCTCGGGCTGCCCTACCTGCCGATCACGCCGTTCTTCCCGCTGCTGGGCCCGCTCGGGCTGGTGCCGCTGCCGTCGAAGTGGATGATCGAGTTCGGCGAGCCGATCCGCACCGACGAGTACGACCCGTCGGCCGCCGACGACCCCATGGTGGTCTTCGAGCTGACCGACCACGTGCGCGAGGTCATCCAGCAGATGCTCAACGAGCTGAGGCTGCGCCGCGGCCACGCCTTCCCGCCGTTCCTCTGACCGACCGCAACCGCTCCGGTCCGGCCGGTGTTCTCCGGAGGTAAGTAACACCGAACCCCGAGGGAACATCGTGGATCTGCAGCTTTCCGGCCGCGTGGCCGTCGTCACCGGAGCGTCCAAGGGCATCGGCCTGGCCGTCGCCCGCACCCTGCACGAGGAGGGCGCGCACGTCGTGGCCGTCTCCCGGACCCGTACCGGCGACCTGCCCGACAAGGTGGTCCACGTGGCCGCCGACCTGATGGACCCGCAGGCGCCCGCCCGGGTCGTGGCCGCCGCCGTCGAGGAGTTCGGCGGCGTGGACATCCTCGTCAACAACGCCGGCGGCCCGCCGCCCGGCGTCACGCTGCCCCGCGTCGGCTTCCTGGCGGCCGACGACGCCGCCTGGCGGGAGATGTTCGAGTTGAACCTGTACGCGGCGGTCCGGATGATCCGCGCGGCGGTGCCGGTCATGCTGGAGCGCGGCGGCGGCGCGATCGTCAACGTCTCCTCCACCATGGGCAAGCAGCCGTCGGCGATGAACGTCGACTACGGCGCCGCCAAGGCGGCGCTCGACCACGTGAGCAAGGCCCTGTCCGAGGAGTACGGCCCGCAGGGCATCCGGGTCAACACGGTGCTGCCCGGCGCCGTGCTCACCGACTGGTGGACCAAGGAGGGCGGCGCGGCCGACGTCATCGCCGGGATGGCCGGCGCCGACAAGGACAGCGTCATCTCCACCGTGGCCCCCCAGATGATGAGGATGGTCACCGGCCGCCTGGTCGACCCGCAGGAGATCGCCGACGCGGTGGCACTGCTCGTGTCGCCGCGCTCGGGCAGCACGACGGGCGCCCAGATCGCGGTGGACGGCGGATTCCTCAAGGAGCTGTGACCCGGCTCCCGGCGTCGTGAACCCGTAAGTCGTGAACCCGTAAGGCGGGTTGTGGCGAGACATCTGCGACCTACTTCCCCGCAGAAGGGCGGAGATGATCACGCAACCCGCCACCAGGGGGCCTGACGCCGACCTCGTCAGCGCCTCCTGGACACAACCGGAGGCGTTCGCCGAGCTGTTCGACCGCTACTCCGGCATGCTCTACCGGTACGTCTCCAAACGCCTCGGCCCTGAGCCCGCCGAGGACCTCGTCGGCGAGACGTTCCTGGTCGCCTTCTCCCGCAGGAAGAGCTACGACCTGGCCTACGCCGACGCCAGGCCGTGGCTCTTCGGCATTCTCACCAAGCTCATCTCCCGCCATCACCGCAGTGAGGCGGCCCGATACCGGGCCCTGCTGCGGGCGCCCGTCGAGGACCGCGTGGACTCGCCCGCCGACCGGGTCGCGGCCGGCGTCACCGCGCAGGCGTCGCGGCCCGAGCTGGCCAGCGCGCTGGCGGCGCTGCCCGCGAAGGACCGTGACGTGCTGCTGCTCATCGCCTGGGGCGATCTCTCGTACGAGGAGCCCGCTCAGGCCCTCGGCACCCCGATCGGCACCGTGCGCTCCCGCCTCAACAGGGGCAGGCGGAAGGTACGCGCCGCGCTGGGCGACACGAACCCGCTGCTCGACGAGGAGGCGTGACGATGGACGACCTGAAGCTGCTCCGCGACCTCGGCGCGGCGCTGGAGCACGAGCCGCCCGCGACGCTGGCGCGCCAGCGCAACCGCCTGACCCAGGCCAGGCCACGACGGCGCCGGACCGGCCTGCTGCTGACCGGCCTGGCCGCCGTCGCCACCGCCGCCGCGGTCGCCGTGCCCACGGTGGTGCTGCGCGGCCACCAGACTGTGCCCCCGCCGGCCGGCGTCCGGCCGGCGAAGGTGACCGGCGCGCTCAACGTGCTGGTCGTCGGCACCGACGACAGGGCCGGCTCCGCGCGATTCCGGGCGGAGAAGGGGGCGCGCAGCGACACGATCATCCTGCTGCACCTGCCGGCCGACCGCAAGAAGATCACCGCTGTCAGCATCCCGCGGGACTCCATGGTCCGGCTCCCGGCGTGCGGCTCCCAGCCGGCCCGGCGAGACATGATCAACTCCGCCTTCTACAAGGGCGGGCTGACGTGCACGGTGAAGGCCGTGGAGACGCTGACGAACGTGCGGATCGACCACATGGCCGAAGTGAACTTCGACGCGTTCAAGGACGTCGTGGACGCCCTCGGCGGGGTCGAGGTCACGCTGCCGCGGCCGGTGGACGACAAGGCGTCCAAGCTGAAGCTGCCCGCCGGGAAGAGCCTCCTGAACGGCGAGCAGGCCCTGGGCTACGTCCGGCTGCGCCGCTACGGCGACGGCTCCGACATCCAGCGGATCAAGCGGCAGCAGGTGATGCTCATCGCGATGCTGGCCAAGGCCCGCAGGACGCTGACCGATCCCGCGAAGGTCCGCGCCTTCCTGGCCGTCAGCACCAAGTCGATCAAGACGGACGAGGGGCTGGGCCTGGAGACCATGGTGGACATCGCACGGAGCGTGGAGAAGAGCCGGCCGATGCTCGTCTCCGTGCCCTGGAAGCCCGACCCGAAGGACCCCAACCGGGTCGTCTGGAAGCAGCCGGAGGCGAAGCAGCTCTTCGAGACGTTCAGGTAACCGTGCCCTACAGGCGGTGTCCTACAGGTGGTGGCGGTAGTGCCGGCGCAGCGCGATGCCGGCGGCCACGCCGCCCGCCACCGCCCCCACGCCCGCGGCGATGGGCAGCGCGGTCAGCGTCGCCTTGCGGCCGGTGCGGAAGTCCTTGACCTGCCAGCCGACCTTCTTGGCGTGCTCGCGCAGCTCCGTGTCGGGGTTGATGGCCACCGCCCGGCCGACCAGCGACAGCATGGGCAGGTCGTTGGCCGAGTCGCTGTAGGCGGTGCACCGGGTGAGGTCGAGGCCCTCGCGGCGGGCCAGCGCCCGCACCGCCTCGGCCTTGGCCGGGCCGTGGAGCAGGTCGCCGACCAGCCGCCCGGTGTAGACGCCGTCGGCGGTCTCGGCGACGGTGCCGAGCGCGCCGGTCAGGCCGAGTCGCTGGGCGATCACCCTGGCCAGCTCGACGGGGGTGGCCGTCACCAGCCAGACGCGCTGGCCGGCGTCGAGGTGGCTCTGCGCCAGCGCGCGGGTGCCGCCCCAGATGCGGTCGGCCATCACCTCGTCGTAGATCTCCTCGCCGAGGCGTACGACGTCGTCGACCTTGGCCCCCGCGACGAAGGCGAGGGCGGTCTCGCGGGCCACGGCGATGTGCTCGGGGTTCTCGTTGCCGCGCAGGCGGAACACCGCCTGGCCGACGGCGAACTTGAACAGGTCGGACGTCGTGAACATTCCGCGCGTCGCGAGTCCCCGGGCGAAGTGGTAGATCGAGGCGCCGCGCATCATCGTGTTGTCGACGTCGAAGAAGGCCGCCGCCTCCAGGTCGGGATCGGCCGGGGGAGTCGTCACGGCGGCCGCCGCCGCGGCCTCTCCGGCGAGCTCCGGTTCCACCTCGTGCCGTCGTCGGATAAGCCGCCTCATGCCGTTCAGCTTACCCAGGCGGAGCCACGAGACCTTCGATGTAGTCGAGGTACCCGGTGGCCTTGTCGTGATCGTCGTCGGCCATGCGCTCCAGCATGGGCTGCACCATGTCGCGCTGGTTCTCGGCGAACGTCCTGATCTTCGGTGAGCGGGGGCGGACGCGTTCGAGCCTGCTGATGCCGGAGCGGGTGGACTCCTCCATGTCCCTGAGCGTCCTGGTGACCAGGGCGTCGTCGGCGGAGGAGCCGAGCAGCTCGGACACCTCCTCCGCCCTGGCCTTGGCCGAGTCGAGCTCGCGCTCGGCGCGCTCGACGTCGTCGCCGCTGAGCCGCACGAGCGTGCTCTCGGCGGCGCGCTTGAGCGGGTAGAGGGTGTCGCCGGGCACCGACCGGTACGTCGAGAAGGCGGACAGCATCAGGCCGGCCGCCAGGCTCAGCGTGGCCAGCTGCGACAGCCACGGCCGCGCCCGCCCGCGCCGCCGGGCGGAGCCGGAGCGGGAGCCCTGGGCGTGTCGCGGGGAGTTGGCGCCGGCAGGGGCACCCGTGGCGGGAGTGGAGGCGCGGGCGGCGAGGAGCTCGTCGCGCAGCCTGTGGCGGAACGCGTCGCTCGGCCCACCGCCGAGCTGGAGCTCCCGCAGCTCGGTGAGGTGACCCACCACGCGCTCGCGCGATCTGCGCGACCTACCCATGACAGCTCCCTGACCTCCCCCGAAAAACCTTCAGTCGTGACAAATGCCTAACGAAGTGACGCAATGGGAGGTTACGCAAGGTCATGACGGAGGGCCCGCGCCAGAGCCTTGATCGCCCGGAACTGCAGGGCTTTGATCGCTCCGCTCTTCTTCCCCATGATCAACGCCGTCTCCGCCAGTGACAGACCGTGCAGGAACCGCAGCACCACGCACTCCTGCTGCTCCGGCCCCAGGTCGCGCACCGCGCGCAGCACCCGGTCGTTGACGATGGCGGTGACCACGGCGTTCTCCGGGATGTGCGCCCCGTCGAGCGGGACGTCGATCACCTCTCCCGTCGGTATCTCCAGCCGGTAGCGGCCCGACTTGAAGTGGTCGGTCACCAGGTTGCGGGCGATCGTCACGAGCCAGGCGCCGAAATCGCGTCCCTGCCAGGTGTAGTCGGCGATGCGGCGTAACGCGCGCAGGAAGGTCTCGCTGGTCAGGTCCTCGGCGAGCGGGTGGGAGCCCACCCGGAAGTAGATGTAACGGTAGACCAGCTCTACGTAACGGTCATAGAGCGTGCCAAAAGCATCCGTGTCACCAGTCTTGGCGCGCAGCACCAGCAGGCGTAGGTCGTCGGGGAGCTCCTCGCGTACGGCGAGCTCGGACGTCCGGGCGGCGCCGGAGACCGCTGGTGAGAGCAGCTCGGCGAACGGCCACGAGTCAGGCATCCGGTATCCCTACGGGTAAGGGGTGCGGCGTGCTCGAACACTCTAGAAATCAACTGCAAAATCCACAATCCAGGTGCAGCAGGCATGACTTGCCGTAATCGGCGGATACCGTGTGGACCGACCCGTTCCCTCTTCGGCTACCGGCTGGGAGGCATAGTCCGGCAGCATGGGAGTCACCATGGAGATCCTTGTTGCTGTCATAGCCTTCGCCGGTGCGCTCCTCGCCGCGATCGCCACGGGCGCCCTCGTCCGCCGGTTGCGTGAGGAGACCGAGGGCTGGCTGATCGCCTGGACCGTCGCGGCGGTCGCGCTCTGCCTCTCACTCGCCGGGATCGGCGTCGGCTACCTGACGGGCTTCGGCACCGTCACCTTCAAGCTCTACCAGCTCACCGGGTCCCTGCTGGCGCCGCTCTGGCTCGCCGTCGGCCTGGTCCAGCTGCTGGCCGAGAAGGTGCCGCCGAAGTTCGCCGCCTGGCTGTTCGGCACCGCGTTCACGATCGTGGCGGGCGTCATCCTCCTCGTCGACCCGATCATCGGCGACGAGATGACCAAGGTGCTGCCCGCGGGCGGCGCGCACTGGGGACTCATCCCCAACGGGCTGCTCCTCGGCGCGCACGCCGTCGTGGCGGCGCTCCTCCTGGGCGCGCTGGTGGTGGCCGCGCTGCGCTGGCGCAACGGCGACGAGTACGACACCGACAACCTCCACGCGGTGCTGGTCGTCGTGCCTTCCGCGCTGGCCGTCCTGGGGGCGATGCGCTTCGCCGTGCCGGGGTTCTTCACGGCGGCGCTGCTCGTGGTGGCCGCCGCCGGCATCTGGTACTGCGTGCTGCGTCCGCTGGCCCCGTACGAGGACGACGACGAGGACGACTTCGACGACGCCACGGGGGGCCGCGACGACCGCGGCCGGGGCGCCGGTGAGCGCGACCTGGACTCCGGCCGGGCCGAGGGCGGTCGCGCGGGCGGCCGCCGGGCGGCCTCCCGCCACGGTGGCGAGCCGGGCCTGGACGCTCCGCCCGGCGTGCGGCCCGAGCCCCTGGGCTCGGGGATGGCCGGGGCGGCCACGGGCGCCATGGCGGTCTCCGGCGCCGAGGCGCCGCCCACCCAGCCGGCCCGGCGACCGGCGGGCCTGGGCGACCTGGTCGCCGAGTACCGCGCGGGCGACCGCGACCCCGACTACGCGGCCCGCATGGGTCCGCCGCCCGAGCAGGGCCCCTCGACCGGCTACATCATGAACGGCCGGCACGGCCCCCAGGACACGGGCTTCGGCGGCCCTCAGGACCCCGGCTTCGGGGGCCGTCCCGACGAGTTCGGGCGTCCCCGTGACGACCTCAGGGACCCGCGCGGCGACCGCAGGGACCCGCGCGCCGACTTCGGTGGCGACTTCGGCGGTGATTTCGGCGGCGACCTCGGCTTGCCGCCGTCCGGCCCCGAGACCGGCGCGCTGTACTCCGGCGCCGAGCTGTTCGGCGGCGGCTCACACGCCGCCCAGGGCCCCCAGCGCCACGCACAGCCCCAACCCCAGCCCCAGGCGCAGCCCGGCTCGGGCAAGCCCTCCCCGAGCATCTACGGCCTCCTGACCGTCTTCACGCTCATGGACGGCTCGGGGGAGGCGTTCGACCGGCTCGCCGACCAGACCGTCGAGGCCGTGCGCCGCGGCGAGCCCGACACGCTCGTCTACGCCTGCCACGCCGTCAAGTCGGCCCCGCTGCAGCGCATCGTCTACGAGCTGTACCGCGACGAGGTCGCCTACCGCGACCACCAGCGCCAGCCGCACGTGGAGCGGTTCGTCAACGACCGCCAGGCCATGGTGCTGGCCACGAACGTCATCGAGCTCAACGTCAACGCCGCCAAGGTGGTGCCGCTCCCCACGGCCATGTTCTGACGGCTCTGAGCCGGGTCAGGAGAGGGCGGCGCGCAGCCGCTCCTCCGAGACGCGCCAGAAGTCGTGCTGCGTCCCGTCGACGAGTGTGACGGGAATCATCTCGCCGTATTTCTCCCTGAGCTCGGGCGAGGAGTCGATGTCGACCTCCTCCCACGGCACGCCCAGCTCCGCCGCCACTCGCGCGACGACCTCGCGGGCGTCGTCGCAGAGATGACATCCGGGCCTGCCGAGCAACGTGATGCGATGCATGGCCCCACCGTAGCGTCACAGACCGTCCGACTTTGTGCATCGGTTCACAAAGGGATTAACCTGAAAGGCGGTTCGTTCCACTCACGCGGCCCACGCCGCCCGTTCCCTGGAGCTCTGGCACGTGAAGAGCCCGTCCCAACCCCGTGACCGCGGCATCCCCGACGCCACGGTGGCCCGGCTTCCGTTGTACCTGCGGGCGCTGCACGGGATGGCGGAGCGGGCGATCGCGACCGTGAGCTCCGAGGACCTCGCCGTGGCCGCCGGGGTGAACTCGGCCAAGCTCCGCAAGGACCTGTCCCACCTCGGCTCGTACGGCACGCGCGGCGTGGGCTACGACGTCGAGTACCTCGTCTACCAGATCTCCCGGGAGCTCGGCCTGACGCAGGACTGGGCCGTGGCCATCGTCGGAGTAGGTAACCTCGGCCGTGCGCTCGCCAACTACGGCGGCTTCGTCTCCAGGGGTTTCCGCGTCGCGGCCCTGATCGACGCCGACCCCGAGGTGGTGGGCGACGACATCGCGGGGTTGAATGTTGAGCACATCGACGAGCTGGAAGCCGTCATCAAGAGGCGTGGAGTCTCGATCGTGGTTCTGGCGACACCGGCTGCGGCAGCTCAGGAAGTGTGCGACCGTGTCGTGGCGGTGGGGGTGACCAGCATTCTCAACTTCGCTCCCGTCGTCCTGTCAGTGCCGGATGGCGTCGATGTCCGTAAAGTCGACCTATCAATTGAATTGCAGATCCTTGCGTTCCATGAGCAACGCAAAGCTGGGGGGCCGCTGATGGCCGTGGACAGCCAGTGAGTGTTCTGGCGATCGGACTCAGCCACCGGACCGCGCCGGTGGCCATGCTGGAGCGCGTCTCGCTCACAGGCGACGCGCTCGTCAAGCTCCTGCACGACGTGCAGCAGGACACATCGGTGGCGGAGGCCATGGTGGTCTCGACCTGCAACAGGGTCGAGGTCTACACCACGGTCGACCGCTTCCACGCCGCCGTCACCTCGGTGTGCGACCTGCTGAGCGTCCACACGGGCGTCGCCTCGGAGGAGCTCACGCCGCACCTGTACGTCCACTACGAGGAGCGTGCCGTCGAGCACCTCTTCTCGGTGGTGTGCGGCCTCGACTCGATGGTGGTGGGCGAGGGCCAGATCCTCGGCCAGGTCCGCCAGGCGCTCAAGCTGGCCCAGAAGCAGGGCACAGTCGGCGCCGTACTCAACGAGCTGACCCAGCACGCGCTGCGGGTCGGCAAGCGCGCGCACACCGACACCGGCATCGACAAGGCCGGCGCCTCCCTGGTGAGCGCGGGCCTGGCGCTGGCCGGCGAGCTGCCCGGCCGGCGGGCCCTGGTGGTGGGCGCGGGCTCGATGAGCTCGCTGGCCGCCACCACGCTGGCCCGCGCCGGCGTCACCGACATCGTCGTCGCCAACCGCACGTTCGAGCGCGGCCGGCGGCTGGCCGAGTCGGTCGGCGGCAGGGCGGTGGAGTTCTCCGCGGTTCCCCGAGAGCTGCCGGAGGCCGACATCGTCATCACCTGCATCGGCGCCGGCCACCACGTGATCACGCCCGGCATGCTGACCCGTGGCGCGTTCCTGCTCGACCTGGCGCTGCCGCACGACATCGACCCCGCCGTGCGCTCCGTGCCCGGCGTCACGCTGGTCGACCTGGAGACCATCCAGGAGTCCGGCATCGGGTCCCGCGAGGGCGACGCGGTGCGGTCGGTACGTGAGCTCGTCTCCCAAGAGCTCACCGCCTACCTCGACGCGGAGCGTGCCGCCAAGGTCACCCCGACCGTGGTGGCGCTGCGCGGCAAGGCCGCGAACGTGGTCGAGGCCGAGCTGGGCCGCCTCATGATGCGCATCCCCGGGCTCGACGACAAGACCCGCGACGAGGTCGCCCTGACCGTGCAGCGCGTCGTCGACAAGCTCCTCCACGAGCCGACCGTGCGTGTCAAGCAGCTCGCCACCTCGCCAGGAGGCGATCATTATGCGGAAGCTCTCCGGGAGCTGTTCGATCTCGATCCCAAGATGCCCGAGGCCGTGAGGGAGGTGGACCTGTGACGTTGCGACTGGGAACCCGGCGCAGCCTGATGGCGACCACGCAGTCGCAGATGGTGGCCGACTCCTACACCGAGCGCACGGGCAGGCCCGTCGAGCTCGTGGGCGTCACCACGTTCGGCGACGTCAGCAAGGCGCACCTCGCGCAGCTCGGCGGCACGGGCGTGTTCGTCAGCGCGCTGCGCGACAAGCTCATGGAAGGCGAGATCGACTTCGCCGTCCACTCGCTGAAGGACCTGCCCACCAAGCAGGACCCGGCGGTGACGCTGGCCGCGATCCCCGCCCGGCACGACCACCGCGACGCGCTGGTCGGCCGGGTCCGCTTCGCCGACCTGGCGCCCGGCGCCAAGGTCGGCACCGGATCGCCGCGCCGCGTCGCCATGCTGCGCGCCATGCGCCCCGACCTCGACTACGTCCCGATCCGCGGCAACGCCGACACCCGGATCGGCAAGGTCACCTCCGGCGAGCTCGACGCCGTCGTGCTCGCCGCGGCCGGTCTGACCAGGATCCGCAGGACCTCCGAGATCTCCCAGATCTTCGAGGTCGAGGAGCTGATGCCGGCCCCCGGCCAGGGCGCCCTCGCCGTGGAGTGCCTGTCCGACCGGGCCGACCTGATCGACTTCCTCGCCGTCCTCGACGACCCGCGCACCCGCTCCGCCGTGACGGCCGAGCGGGAGGTGCTGGCCGCCCTGGAGGCGGGCTGTTCGGCCCCCGTGGGTGCTTTCGCCCGCGATGACGGGCAGACTCTCAACCTGACCGCTTCGGTCGTCGCCATCGACGGCCGCCGGGCGGTCCGCAAGTCCACCGCCGGCTCTCCCTCGGAGGCCGTGTGTCTCGCCCGCAATCTGGCGGACGAGATGATCTCCGAGGGGGCCGACAGATTGATGGGGGAGCATTCCCATTGAGCCCCGATAGTCCAGCCTCCGGCTTCGTCGCCTTCGTCGGCGCGGGCCCCGGCGATCCCAACCTGCTCACGCTCCGCGGCGCAGAGCTGCTCGGCAAGGCCGACCTGGTCGTGCTCGACGAAGACCAGTTCGGCCCGTTGCTGCGCCACTGCCGCGAAGGCGTCGAGGTGGCCTCGGGCGACCTCGTCACGCACGCCAAGGCGGGCCGGTTCGTCGTGCGCTTGTGCGAGGGCGATCCGATGCTGTTCTCCTCGGTCGCCGAGGAGGTCGCCGCGTGCTCCGCGGCGGAGGTGGACTTCGAGATCGTCCCCGGCGTCCCGCCCGCGACCGCCGTGCTCACCTACGCGGGCATCCCGCCGGCGGCCTCGGTGCCGGAGTTCCGGATCGTGGACGCCGCCGAGGACCAGGACTGGTCCTCCCACGCGTCCTGCCCCGGCACCCTGGTGATCTACAACGGCATCGGCGAGGCCGTGCCCATCGCCAAGGCACTGATCGCCGGCGGCAAGCCCGACTCCACGCCCGTGGCGGTCAGCAGCGCCGGCACCACCACGGAGCAGTACACCGTGGTCTCCACGCTGGGCCGGCTCCAACCCGACCTCAAGCACGCCGGCTTCACCGAGCCCGCGCTCATCGTCGTGGGCGACGCCGTCGGGCTGCGCGACAAGCTGTCGTGGTTCGAGACCAAGCCGCTGTTCGGCTGGCGGGTGCTCGTGCCGCGTACCAAGGAGCAGTCCAGGAGCCTGTCGGAGCAGCTCGTCTCCTACGGCGCGGTGCCCGAGGAGGTGCCGACCATCTCGGTCGAGCCGCCCCGCACACCGCAGCAGATGGACCGCGCCATCAAGGGCCTGGTCACCGGCCGCTACGAGTGGGTGGCCTTCACCAGCGCCAACGCCGTCAAGGCGGTGCGCGAGAAGTTCGAGGAGTACGGGCTCGACGCGCGTGCCTTCGCCGGGCTCAAGGTGGCCGCCGTGGGCGACGCCACCGCGCGGTCGCTGGTCGAGTTCGGGGTCAAGCCGGACCTGCTGCCCTCGGGCGAGCAGTCGTCGGAGGGCCTCGTGGCCGAGTGGCCGCCGTACGACTCCATGCTCGACCCGATCAACCGGGTGCTGCTGCCGCGCGCCGACATCTCCACCGACACGCTCGTGGCCGGGCTCACCGAGCTGGGCTGGGAGTGCGACGACGTGACCGCGTACCGGACCGTCCGGGCCGCGCCGCCGCCCGCGCCGATCCGCGAGGCGATCAAGGGCGGCGGGTTCGACGCCGTGCTGTTCACGTCGTCGTCCACGGTGCGCAACCTCGTCGGCATCGCCGGCAAGCCGCACAACGTCACGGTCATCGCGGTCATCGGGCCGCAGACCGCGAGCACCGCCGAGGAGTTCGGGCTGCGCGTCGACGTGATGGCCGACAAGCCCTCGGCGTCGGCCCTGGCGGCCGCCCTGGCCGAGTACGGAGCCAAGCAGCGTCAGGCCGCCCTGGGCGCCGGTGAGGCGCCCCGGCGGCCGTCCCAGAACCGCAGAGGAGCCAGGAGGAGAGCGAAGTGAGTGCCGAGTACCCGACAGCCCGCCCCCGCAGGCTGCGGCGCACCCCCGCCCTGCGGCGGATGGTGGCCGGCACCAGGTTGCACCCTGCCGATCTGATCCTGCCGCTGTTCGTCAAGGAGGGCATCGAGGAGCCGGTGCCGGTGGCGTCGATGCCGGGCGTGTTCCAGCACACCCGCGACTCGCTGCGCAAGGCCGTCCACGAGGCGGCCGAGGCCGGAGTGGGCGGCGTCATACTGTTCGGCATCCCGGCCGTCAAGGACGCGCGCGGCTCCGCCGCCGACGACCCCGACGGCATCCTTCAGGTGGCGCTGCGCGATGTCACGGCCGATCTGGGCGACGCCCTGGTGGTGATGGCCGACACGTGCCTCGACGAGTTCACCGACCACGGTCACTGCGGCGTCCTCACCGACTCCGGCGATGTCGACAACGACGCGACGCTGGAGCGCTACGCCTCCATCGCCGTCGCCCAGGCCCGCGCCGGGTCCCAGATGGTCGCGCCGAGCGGCATGATGGACGGCCAGGTGGCCGCCATCCGCGCGGCGCTCGACGCCGACGGGTTCTCCGGCCTGCCGATCCTGGCCTACTCCGCGAAGTACGCCTCGTCGTTCTTCGGGCCGTTCCGTGACGCCGCCGAGTGCGCGCCGCAGTTCGGCGACCGCAGCACCCACCAGCAGGACCCGGCGGGGCCGCTGGAGGAGGCGCTGCGCGAGGTGCGCCTCGACCTGGCCGAGGGGGCCGACGCCGTCATGGTCAAGCCCGCCCTGGCCTACCTGGACGTCATCAGGCGCGTCCGCGACGAGGTGGACGTGCCCGTGGCCGCCTACCAGGTGAGCGGCGAGTACGCGATGGTCGAGGCCGCCGCGGCCAACGGCTGGATCGACCGCGACCGGATGATCATGGAATCGCTGGTGTCGATCAAGCGCGCCGGGGCCGACCTGATCCTGACCTACTGGGCGACCGAGGTGGCGCGCCGTCTCTAACGTGGGGTTTTCCGTCGTGTCCTGTGGTCAGTGCGATAAACTGTGACGACTAGTGCTGGTGTGTCCCGCGTGAGCCCTTGTCGAGAAGCCGGGCCAGGAGCCGGGATCCCTTCAGGCACGACGCGACGGGAGACACCATGGTGGGGGCACCGCTGACTCGGCGTACCAGAAAACGGTCGATGCCGGCTCGGATCGACTCGGTCCTGGGCTACGCGGCCCTGGGGTGGCCGAGCGTGCCGGGCGCCTACCCCCTGCGGGAGGGCGCCCGGGCGTGTTCGTGCGACCGGGTCGGCTGTCCCGACCCCGGGGCGCATCCGCTCTCGCCCGCCTGGCACCTCCAGGCCACGACGGACACCGCCCAGCTCACCCGCTGGTGGCAGCACGAGCCCGAGGCCAACGTGATCCTGCCCACCGGACGCGTGTTCGACGTCTTCGACGTACCCCTCACGACGGGCCTCACGGCCCTGTCCCGCATCGACGACGCGCAAGCGCACTCGGGCCCGGTCGCCGCGAACGGCGACCGGGTCCTGTTCTATGTGGCCACCCGCGGCAACCCGGACGACGAGGACGAGTGGTGGTCCTGCCACCTCGACTGCGACCCGGCCACCATCGACGACACGCCGGGCCTGCGCTGGCACTGCCGCGACAGCTACGTCCTGGCCCCGCCGTCCTCGCTGCCGGACGGCCGGTCCGTCTCCTGGCTGCGCCCGCCCGACGGCCGCCCGCTGCCCGACCCGCTGCGCGTGCTGGAGTGGCTGGCCGACTGACCCGGCCGGCCGCTACCTGAGCGCGTCCACCGGCTCCATCCGGGCCGCCCGCAGCGCGGGGTGCAGCCCGGCCAGCAGGCCCACCAGAGCGCCCGCCACCGGCGCCGCGACCGCCAGCCGTACGTCCAGGAGCGGCGTCCACTCCTTGGCCGCCGAGACGGCCACGACGGCGACCATGCCCGCGCTCGCCCCGATGACGCCGCCGGTCAGCCCGGTCAGCGTCGACTCCAGCAGGAACTGGGCCGCGATGTGCCGCCTGGCCGCGCCGAGCGAGCGGCGCAGGCCGATCTCGGCGACCCGCTCCATGACGGTGACGAGCGTGACGTTGGCGATGCCGACCGCGCCGACGAGCAGCGAGACCAGGCCGAGGATGAGGAAGAGCGCGTTCACGTCCTCCTGCGCCTTGTCCCTGGCCCTCGTCGGACTGGGCGGCGCGACCACCTGCAGCATGGCGCCGTTGCCGGGGCTGAGCGCGGCCGGGGCCTGCCGGGCGATGAGCCCCGCGGCGCCCAGCTCGGTGTTGACCAGCACCCGGGAGACGTCGCCCAGCCCGAAGCGCCGGCCCGCCGTCGGCGGCACGATCACCGAGGTGCTCAGGTTCCGCTCGCGGCGCAGGTCGCCGAGGACGCCGACGACCGTGTAGGCGTGCCCGTCGATGAAGATCGCGGGAGCGCGGTCGAGCCGGGTGACGCCGAGCATCCTGGCCGCCTGGTCGCCGATCACCGCGACCCTGTCGCCGCGCGCGACGTGCCCGGCGTCGTAGAACCTGCCCCGCACCATCCGGCCGCGCACCGCCTCCGGCAGCCCGGGGGACGCGGCCAGCACCGTCAGGCTCTGCGTGGTGACCCTGGCCGGGTCCACGAGGTCGTTGGAGCGTACGGACCGGTTGGCGCCGTCCCTGTCCTCGGCCAGCGCGGCGGCGGAGACCACGCCGCGCAGCCTGGTCAGCCGGTCGATCGCGTCCCACTCCACCAGGGGCACGTGCCCGGCCGCCGGCACCTCGACCGTGATGGCCGTGGCCACCAGCTCGTCGAAGCGGCCGACGATCTGGTTGCCCGCGGTGGCGGCCACGCCGAGCGTGACGACCAGCGTGGTGATGCCCAGCACGGTGCCGAGCGTGGTGAGCGCCGAGCGCACGGGCCTGGCGAGCAGGCCGGCGACGGCCTCGCCGATCAGGTCGCGGACGTCCATCACTCCTCCACGAGGATGCCGTCGGTGATCCGGACCCGGCGCCCGGCCCGCTCGCTGACCTCCTGCTCGTGCGTGATGACCACGATCGTCAGGCCCTCCGCCCGCAGCTCGTCGAACAGGTCCAGCACGGCCTCGGTGTTGCGGCTGTCGAGGTTGCCCGTCGGCTCGTCGCACAGCAGCAGCGACGGCTCGGCCATGAGGGCCCTGGCGATGGCCGTGCGCTGGCGCTCGCCCCCGGACACGCGGCCGGGCGGGAAGTCCACCCGGTGCCCGAGGCCGACACGCTCCAGCGCCGCCAGGGCCCGGTCTCGCCGGCCTTCGCGCGGCCGCCTGGTGTAGATCTCGGCGAGCATGACGTTCTCCAGGACGCTGCGGTGGGCGAGCAGATGGAACGCCTGGAAGACGAAGCCGAGGCGCTCGCCGCGCAGCCTGGTCCTGGCCGCCTCCCGCAGCGTCGTGGTCTCCGTGCCGTCCAGCCGGTAGCTGCCCGAGGTGGGCCGGTCGAGCAGGCCCAGCACGTTGAGCAGCGTGGACTTGCCCGACCCGGAGGCGCCGATGATCGCCAGGTGGTCGCCCCGGCCGACCCGGAGCGAGACGTCCGACAGGGCGCGGACCGGCGGCTGCGCCGGGAAGTCCCGGCACACGCCCGCCAGCTCGATGACCGGCTGCTCGATGGCCGGCTGCTTGCTGCCCGGCTGCTCGCTGACCTGCTCAGGCAACGCCCACCACCACCCGGTCGCCCTCCTTGAGCGCGCCGGTGACCTCGACGTCGCCGTCGGCGGTCAGGCCCGTGCGCACCTCCACGTCCCTGGTCCGGTCGGTCGCGTACTCGACCCGTACGCGGGCCCTGCCGTCGGCCGACGTGGTCACGGCGGCCACCGGCACGACCAGCACCGGCTCGCCGGTCGCGCCGACCGTCACCCTGGCCGTGACCGCGGTGCCCGACAGGCCCTTGAGCCCCTTCGCCGAGGCCGGCGTCAGCAGCACCGGCTGCGCGCCGTCCGCCGGCGCCTCCTTGCCGGGCTGCTTCGCCTCCTCGCCGACCGCGGTGAGCGTCGCCGGGTACGTCCTGCCCGTGTCGAGCTCGACGGCCGCCTCCATGCCCGCGCGCAGCAGGCCGGACTCGGCGGCCTCGACCGAGCCCGTCACCGTGAAGGTCGAGCCCGTCACCGTGGCGACCTCCTTCTCGATCTGCTGCCCGGCCTTCACCGACGTCTTCCGCACCTGGGCGGGCAGCCTCGGCAGGAACACCACCTCGCCGGGCGGGACGGAGGTGCCGTACGTGCGGGCGAACTCGGCCAGCATCCCCCGGGCCGCCGCCACGTCCTTCCGGGCGTTGGACACCTTGAGCCTGGTGGGGGAGAGCTGCCTGGCCTGGCGCAGCGCCTGCCGGGCCGTGGCCAGCGTCTCCTTCGCGACGCGCACGGCCTTGCGCAGCTCCTCCGCCTTCGTCTCGCGGGTCAGCCCGGCCTCCTCCAGGATCCGGCCATGGGCCTCGCGGGCCGCCGCCAGATCGGCTTCGGCGTTGGCCACCCTCAGCTCCGGCAGCGACGTGTCGGCGGGGGGCTGGGTGAGTGCGGTGGTGGGCTGCGGCGTGGCCGCGGGAGTGCCGGTCGGGGTGCCCGACGGGGCGCCGGTCGGGGCTCCGGTGGGCCGGCTCCTGGCCGCGGCGAGCGCCTGCCGGGCCTCCAGCAGCTTCTCCTCCGCGGCGCGCACGGCCGCGTCGGCCGCCGCCAGCCTGGCGTCGTCCTCGGGCGTCAGCCGCCGCCCCGTGGCCGCCTTCAGCGCGCTCTGCGCCGACGTCAGGTCCGCCTCGGCGTTGCGGACCTTGAGCTTCAGCGGCAGGACGTCACGTCCCTGGTCGAGCGCCTGCTTCTCGGTCGCGAGCGTCTCCTCCGCCGTCTGCACGGCGCGGCGCAGCGTGTCGTACGCCTGCCGGTCGGCGAGCGTGGGCCGCTGGGCCTCGTACCCCTTCCTGGCGTACATCCTGGTCACCGCGGCGGCGGTCGCCCGGTCGAAGACGCCCGAGACCCGCGCGCCGTACCCGAGCCTGCGCAGCGCCCGCTGCAACTGCTCGACGTCGTCGCCCTTCGTGCCGGGCGCCATCGTGCGGTGCATGGGCACGGACCCGCGCAGCGCGAACACCGGCCGGCCGTTGACCTCCATCAGCACCGCGCCCTCGGCCAGCCGGCCCTGCCGGGGAGCCCGGGTGACCCGCTGCAGCTCGGCGGTGCCGCCGACCACTCCGGCGAGGCTGATCGGCAGCGGCGAGCCGTACTCCAGGGTGCCGCTGACCACGACGGTGCTGACGAGCTTGCGGCGCTCGACGGCGGCGGTGACGAGCGAGGGGTTCGGCGCGGCGCGGCGGGCCGCCTCGTCGGCGGGGGAGCGCAGCCGGGTGCTGACCGCCCAACCGGCGCCGGCGACGACCACGACGCCGGTGAGGACGCCGGCGAGGAGCTTGCGGGGGGACTTCACGGGCGCGTCACGTGCCGTACTGGTCGCTGATCCGCTGGACGATCGCGGCCTGCTTCGGCATGTACGCCCGGTAGAAGTCCTTGCCGCACTCCAGGTCGTCGAGGGCCGCTTTGATCTCCTTGGCGAGGTACGGCCTGGCCTGCTCGGGGGTGAGCGTCGGCGCGTACGTCATCGGCAGCTCACCGTCCTTCGCCGGAGGAGCGACGTCGGGCACGTCGTCGAGCTGCTCGCGCCCCAGCCTGTCCTCCTGGGCGAGGAACGCCTTCTGGCCGCTTTCGTTCATGGCGACCGGCGAGGTGTCGCCGACGGTGTAGCCCTTGCCCTTCAGGCACGTGGCCATGGCGGCGGCCAGCTCCACCATGTCGGGGTCACCGTTGATCGCGCCCTTGAGCGCTCGGTTCATGGCCCGGTTCTGGGCGTTGTACAGATCCATCTCGGACTTCACCTTCAGGCCGAGCACCTGGCCGACCGCCGTGGTCATGCAGGTGTCCTTGGCCTTCCGGTAAGCCTTCGTCTGCGCCTCGGAGAGCCCGGACTGGATCTTCATGTTGGGGTCGATCTCGGCGTCGTCGGGCTTGACCTGCGGGTTGCCCATCTCCTTGGGGTAGACGTGCATGGCGAACACCCCAAAACCGTATTTTTCGCGGTATTTCCGCAGCGCCTGGTAGTCGCCGGAGGTGCGCTTGCGCGACTCCTCGGTGTCCGGCCCCTGCGACGTCACGTGTGGGACGTACTTGAAGCCCTGCTGCTTCATGCAGTCGGCCTTGGCCGCTTCGAGCTGGTGTCGCTTGTCCATGGGAGACGCGGCGCCTGGCGTGCTCGACGGGGCGGGGCGGGCGCTCTCGGCGGCGCTCCCGCAGCCGCCGAGGACCGCCAGCGCGGCCACGCCGAGCACGGCGAGAGCCGGACGGGATCGTGTGAGCATGGCGAGGACCATACTCCGTTAAACGGAGTATGGTCAATCCAGGCAATGCCTCCGCTGCCGGTACGGGGCGAGGGCGGAGACCAGGGTCAGCAGGACCAGCAGGCCCCAGTACGCGATGTGCTGCCTGGTCAGCCCGTTCACGTGCAGGATCAGCTCGCCGGAGGCGACCGGCAGGTAGACGCCCGAGGCCAGTGCCCAGCGCAGGTCGCGGGCCAGGTACGCGCCCGTCGCGGCCAGCCCGAGCGCCGCCAGCTCCACCGCCACCCGGCTCAGGCTGAGCGGGACCGTGTTGTCCTCAGGAAGCCACTGCGGCCCGGCCCAGGCGACGGCCACGACCGCGGCCCACCACCACCATGACCTGGCCCTCAGCGGTTGCCCGCGCCAGGCGAGCACCACCAGGCCGGACAGCGCGACCGCGTATCCCGCTCCCACCACGAACGGGCTGCTCGACGCGAACAGGCCCCGGTCGGCGAGCCATGACGGGGAGACCGGCAGCAGGGTGAGGTCGAGCATCGCCCGGCCGCCCGCGATCGCGACCGCCTTGACGGCGACGACAGCGGTGAGCGGGATCGCCGCGCGCACCCGTCCGCGCAGGGTCGCCAGCAGCGCCAGCGCCGACAGCAGCGTCCACGCCGGCAGCGAGCCCACGTACGGCAGCAGCGCCGCCAGGTTCGTCGCGGCCACGGCCGTGACGCCCAGATGCAGTCCGTCCGCCCACGCGCTGCCCGTCGCCTGGTGGACGATCCGGCTGCGGACGCCGCCCACGAGCAGGCCCCACGTCTCCCGGAGCTCCGGGTACGAGCGGCCGGGCCCGGCGGACTCCAGCAGGACGTCCAGCAGCTCGTCACCGTGCGCCGCGCGGTACTTCCTGGGATAGGCGAGCAGCAGCCTGCGGTAACGCCGCTCCAACGCCGTCATGCGCCGGACGGCCGCAGCACGAGGGAGGCGGCCGCCTGCATCCGCCTGGCCTCGGCCTCCACCAGCGCCTGACCCTCGTCGGTGATCCTGAAATAGCGCCGGTTGCGGCCGTTGACCGTCTCCTCGCGGTCCACGGTGATGACGCCGCGCTCGTTGAGCCGCTCCAGGATGCCGTAGAGGGTGCCGACCGAGGGCTGGACCCGGCCCCCCGACAGATCCTTGATCGACTTGCTGATGGCGTGTCCGTGCAGCGGGCCGCCGCGCAGCGCGGCGAGCACGAAGTACATCGGCTCGCTGACTTCCGAGGTTCCTCTGGGCATGAGGGGACGTTATTCCGTTGAACGTAGCGTCGGCAACGCCGCGAGCGGGTCAGCGGCCCAGCAGGATCGGCACGTACACCAGATTGACCAGCGTGTGGATCAGGATGACCGCCCAGATGTTGCGGTAGCGCGCCCACAGGTAGCCCTGCATGAGCCCGAACACGCCCTGGAAGGCCACGATGGTCGCCACGCCGAGCGCGGGCGCCGCGGGCGGGATGTGGCTGGTGTGCAGGGACGCGAACAGCAGGGACGACGCCATGACGGCCGGCCACCGGCCGTACAGCGCCTCCAGTCGGGTCTGCAGCCAGCCCCGGTAGAAGATCTCCTCCAGCACGCTCGCGGTGAGCAGCGTGACGAGCGAGGCCACGGCGAGGGTGACCGGGTCGGGCAGGTTCTGGCTCAGGGGCACGGCGAGCGGGCTGACCTGCGCCAGCAGGAACCACGCGACGATCGCGGGCAGCGGCGCGAGCCAGGTGACCGGCGCGGGGATCGCCCTGGCCTTCGGGCCGTCCCCGCGGAACACCCGGAAGACGACCAGCGGGACGACGAGCAGCAGCAGGACCTTGACCGGCGGATACAGCAGGTCCAGGCCGCCGCGCGCGATCGGGGCCACGCACGCGAAGAGCACGGCCGCGGCCACGAGCGCCCACGCCTCCTTGAGCAGCCGGTCCCTGCGCAGCTCGGCCAGCGGCGCCGGCGGCTCCCTTCTCGGCGGCACCAGGCGGGCCAGCGCCATCGCCGCGAGCGGCGGCAGCGCGGCGCCCCACAGGGAGAGCCGGGACGCGCCGGGGTCCGCGGAGGGGGTCACGCCGGTGTGGCCGGTCGCGATCAGCCCGGCGTACGCCGCGGCGAAGGCAGCCAGGGCCAGGCCGGTGAACAGGCCGGTGGGTGAGAGGCGGGATGCGGGCGTGGTCACGGTGCCGATCGTCGCGGACGCGCTGCGCTGGTGTCCTCCTCTCACCGGCCGATCACGTCTACATATTTCGGGGTACGAGGAGACGGGCCTGCCGGGGCTGGCACCACCGCCCCCCACGGCTAACCTGGAGCGCGTGAGCCGTACACAGAAGTCCGAGGACCTGTTCAACCGCGCCCGCGCCCTCGTGCCGGGAGGCGTCAACTCGCCGGTCCGCGCGTTCGGCGCGGTCGGCGGGACCCCGCGATTCATGGCGTCCGGCGAGGGCCCCTACGTCACCGACGTCGACGGCAACCGCTACGTGGACCTCGTCTGCTCCTGGGGGCCGATGATCCTCGGCCACCGCCATCCGGCCGTCGTGGAGGCGGTGTCGGAGGCGGTCTCGCACGGCTTCGGGTACGGCACGGCCACCGAGGGCGAGGTCGAGCTGGCCGAGGAGATCGTCGGCCGGGTCGGCCCGGTCGAGCGCGTCCGCCTGGTCAGCTCCGGCACGGAGGCGACGATGAGCGCCGTGCGCCTGGCCCGCGGTTTCACCGGCCGCTCCAAGATCATCAAGTTCGCGGGCTGCTACCACGGGCACGTCGACGCGCTGCTCGCCGCGGCCGGCTCGGGCGTCGTGACGTTCGGGCTGCCGGACACGCCGGGCGTCACGGGGGCGTCGGCCGCCGACACCATCGTGCTGCCGTACAACGACATCGAGGCGGTGGAGGCGGCGTTCGCGGCGGCCGAGATCGCCTGCGTCATCACCGAGGCGTGCCCCGCCAACATGGGCGTCGTCCCGCCGCGCGACGGCTTCAACGCGCGGCTGCGCGAGCTGTGCACCGCCCACGGGGCGCTGCTCATCGTCGACGAGGTCCTCACCGGCTTCCGCGTCTCACCCGCCGGCTGGTACGGCCTGGACCCGGTCGAGGCCGACCTGATGACCTTCGGGAAGGTCATGGGCGGCGGGCTGCCGGCGGCGGCCTTCGGCGGCCGGGCCGACGTCATGGCCCACCTCGCGCCGGAGGGGCCCGTCTACCAGGCGGGCACGCTGTCGGGCAACCCGCTGGCCGTCGCCGCCGGCCTGGCCACGCTGCGCCTCCTCGACGAGGCCGTCTACGCCAGGGTCGACGCCGCGGCCCTGGAGGTCGGCCGGGCGGCCTCGGAGGCGCTGGCCGCCGAGGGCGTGCCGCACCGGCTGCAGCGGGCCGGCAACCTGTTCTCGATCTTCTTCACCGACGCCGACGTGACGGACTTCGACCAGGCCCGCACCCAGGACGTCGCCGCCTACCGCGCCTTCTTCCACGCGATGCTGGACCAGGGGGTCTACCTGCCGCCGTCGGCGTACGAGGCGTGGTTCCTGTCGGCGTCGCACGACGAGGAGGCCGTGGGCCGGGTGGCCGAGGCCCTGCCCGTCGCCGCCAAGGCCGCCGCCGCCACCCGGTAGCCCTCGCCCGGTCCGGCTACCGAAGGGCCCGCAACCTGCGTCGCGACCCGCGGGTGGGGCTCTTCTCGGCGCCCGCCGACGGAGCGTCGCAGGCGATCATCGGGGGCGGCCGGTCAGGAGACCTTGGAACTCGGTGCCGTCCAGGTGTTGCACGCCTGCGGCGAGGCGGCGCGGAAGCCCTTGTCGAGCCAGGCGGCCATGTTGCGGCCCTTGCCGTGGTCGGCGGCCTTGGTCCACTCGTCGCCGCTCTGCCGGGTCACGTACAGGAGGTCCTTCCAGTCGTCCTCCGTGCGGTCCAGGGACGCCCAGACGCTGCCGACGAACGCGCCGCCCAGGCACTCGGCCTGGAGCTCGTAGCGCCGGATCTGCTCGTTCAGCTCTTTCTTCCCCTTGTACGGGTAGCGGTCGAACGCCGCGTCCATACCGGTGATGTTCTGAATATGGTGGCCGTATTCATGCGCGGCCACCTGGAACAGGAACAGGTCCCAGGGATCGTCGAGGGTGTCGTCATCGAGGAGGACGACGAAGCGCCGCTCGGCGCCGCAGTATGTCGCCGCGGTGTACTTGCCCCAGGCGTGCCCGCAGTATCGCCGCGGCTTGGTGATGAATCCGATCCGGGCTTTCCTGAACGGCAGGCCGGCGCGCTCGAAATGAGCCTCCCAGGAGGCGTTGAGGCAGTTCAGCACGGTCGTGAGGTACCGCTTGGCGGAGGGGACGTCGTTGCGCTTGACGTCCCGCTCGCGGCATCGGCTCGGTTCGAGGTCGCCGGTGGCGTACAGCTTGTTCTTGGTGAGGTCCGGGTCCCTGATGGGGTAAACGGATGCCTGAGCCGTTCCGGACAGCAGAAGGGAGAAAAGCGTGCATGCCACAACAAGGGGGGTTAAACGCATGAAGGGCATCTTAGGCTCAGATGACCTTGATTGCCGACCATATTCGCGAAGGCCGCTGTCGGCGAATGAATGGCCGCCTAACCCGTAAAGGGCATTTGTTGCCGACCGCGCCCGCGCGGGGTCTCAGCGGGTGAAGCGGCGCAGGAAGAGGGCGACCCGCTGGGGATGCTGCTCGCAGGGCAGCCTGCCGCCCCGCGTGAGCGTCGCCAGCCCGTGCAGGCCGCTCCACAGCGTCTCCACCAGCAGGCCCGGGTCGTCGTCGCCCGCCACGGGCCGGACGGCTTCGAGCAGCTCGTCGAAGGTGGCGTGCAGGGCGGCCGGCGCCTCAAGCGTGGCGAACGGCAGGTCCACGGCCTGGCTGAACATGGCGTCGTACAGCGCGGGCCGCTGCTCGGCGAACGCGGAGTAGGCGGAGGCGACGGCGGCGAGGGCCCGCGTGGGCTCGCGGGCCGTGGCGCGGGCCGCGCGCAACGCCGCGGCCAGGTCGGCGAACCCCTCCACGGCGACCGCGGCCATGATGGCGTCCTTGCCCTTGAAGTGGCTGTAGAGCACCGGCTGGCTGTACTCGACGCGCTCGGCGAGGCGGCGCGTGGTCACCGCCGCCCATCCCTCGGTCTCGACGATCTCCCGGGCCGCTTCGATGATCAGCCGCTCGCGTTCCGCACGCTCGCGCTCTCGGCGCGTCCGAATCGACATACCTCGACTCTAGCGCCGCTAGCGTTTCTGTCTACGCTCTGATAGTGTCGATCTCGTTGCTAGCGCCGCTAGAAAGCGTATCGAACGGAGATCGCCGTGCTCACCCCCATCGCCTACGGGCTCGCTGTCGTCCTCGACCTGCTCATCCTCTTCATCGGCATCCGCTTCCTCACGCAGCCCCAGGCCGCCGCCGCGGGTTACGGCGTCCCGGCCAAGGACGGCGACTCCGCCTACCTGACGATCAAGGGCATGCGTGACGCCACCTACGGCCTCGTGGGTCTGGCCCTGCTGTTCTTCGTGGGAGTCCGCGCCGAGGCGTGGTTCATGCTCGTGGTCGCGCTCCTGCCGCTGGTGGACACCGTCATCGTCCTGCGTCACGGCGGCACCAAGGCGGTGGCCTTCGGCATCCACTTCGCCACCGCCGTGGCCGTGCTCGTCAGCGCCGTCCTGCTCTTCCTCGTCTGAGTCGCAACCCCCCTACGCCACGCAAGGAGTCCCCAGATGTCTCTCGTCGTCCCCAGCTTCAGCGAGTCCGTGATCGTCCGCTCCGCCGAGGCCGAGGTGATCGGCCGGGCCCCGACCACCATCCGCCTGCTGGCCGACAGCGGCTCCACCGGCGGCGCGCTGTCCACCCAGCGCGTCACGCTGGCCGACGGCGCCGACGGCGCCAAGCCGCACCACCACGCCGGATCGGCCGAGCTGTTCTACGTGCTGGACGGCACCGCCCAGCTCCTGTCCGGCGAGCAGGTCGTGACGGCCGAGCGCGGTGACCTGGTCGTCGTGCCGCCGAACGTCGCGCACGCCTTCGCCGCCGCGCCGGGCGAGGACGCGGACCTGCTCATCGTCATCACGCCGGGCGTCGAGCGGTTCGAGTACTTCCGCCACCTGGAGCGCATCGCGTACGGCAAGGTGCCGCCGGAGAGCCTGCTGGAGGTCCAGGAGCTCTACGACACGTACTTCAGGACCAGCGAGACCTGGGACCGTGCCCGTACGGCATGACCCCGCCGCGGGACCCCGGCCGGCTCGGCCGAGCGGGGGTCAGGGGCGTGGCGCCGGCGTCCGCAGCGCGGAGGGCGCCGGCGACAGGGAGGCGTGCCCCCGGGAACGGGGGCGGCTCCCGGCGTACAGGACGCCCGCCACGATCAGCGCCCCGGCGGCCAGCTTGGGCCACGACAGCGGCTCGCCCGTCAGCAGGGCCGCGGACGACAGGCCGAAGACGGGCACGAGCAGTGTGTACGGCGCGACGGTCGAGGCGTCGTAGCGGCGCAGCAGGTAGCCCCACACGCCGAATCCGCCCAGCGTGGACACGAAGGCCACGTACGCCAGGGACAGCCAGCCCTCCGCCGGGACGGCGAGGCGCGGCGGGCCCTCCACGAGGAGGGACAGCGCGAGCAGTGGGGGCGCCGACAGGGCGCTCACCCACACCATGAACCGCAGCGAGTCGGGCGGCGCGGCCTTGCGCTGGATGACGTTGCCGAGGCCCCAGGCCGCCGCGGCCGCCACGCACAGGGCGAAGGCGCCGGCGGGCCCCGAGAGGCCGAAGTCGAAGGCGACCAGGGCGAGCCCGGCGAAGGCCACGGCCAGGCCGGTCGCGCGCCGCGCGGTGAGCCGCTCGCCCAGCAGCAGCACCGCGAAGATCACGGTGAAGACCACCTGGGCCTGAAGGACCAGGGAGGTCAACCCGGCGGGCATCCCGGCCCGCATGCCCATAAGCAGCAGGCCGAACTGCCCGACCCCGATGGCCGCGGCGACGCCGGCGACCCAGCGCCACGGCACCTGGGGCCGCCCCACGAGGAGCAGGGCGGGGTACCCGGCGAGGGCGAACCTGAGCCCGGCGTACAGCAGCGGCGGGAAGTGCCGCAGGCCCACCTGCATCACCACGAAGTTGACGCCCCATACGGCCGCGAGGCCGATGGCGAGCGCCAGGTGACGCGGGGTCACGCAGCGCGCGGCTTCCGGTAGCGGACGCGCTGCTCCTTGGCCTGCTCGGCCAGGGTCTGGAGGTAGGAGAACGAGGGGGCGGACTGCTTCTTCTGCTTAAGGATTCGCATGCATATATTTTCCAACGCTACAGAGTGAAGGACAAGCGAGACTTTCTACGCTAAACCCTTTAGGCTGGCTTACATGTTGGACCTGAACCGGCTCAAGGCTCTGCACGCCGTCCACGTCTACGGATCGGTGGGCGCGGCGGCCGACGCCCTCATGGTCACGCCCTCGGCGGTGTCCCAGCAGATCGCCAAGCTCGAACGCGAGACCGGCGCCCGCCTGGTGGAGCGCAACGGCCGGGGGGTGCGGCTCACCGACGCCGCGGGCCTGCTGGCCGAGCACGCCGAGCGCATCCTCGCCCTCGTGGAGACCGCCGAGGCCGACTTCGAGGCGCTGCGCGGCGCGGTCGTGGGCCGCCTGCAGATGGGAGCCTTCCCCACGGCGACCCGCGGGCTCATGCCCGGCGCGCTCACGGGACTGCGCGCCCGCCACCCCGACCTCCAGGTCGTGCTCAACGAGCGCGAGCCCGAGCGCGTGGTGCGCGAGGTGGCGCGGGGCGAGCTGGACCTCGGCGTCATCCAGGACTGGATGAACCGCCCGATGGCCATCCCCGACGGGCTGTCCAAGGCGACGCTGCTCGACGACATCGCCGACGTGGTGCTGCCCAGCGGCCACCCGCTCGCGGGCAGCAGGGAGATCGAGCTGGCCGCGCTGAGCGGAGAGCAGTGGATCAGCTCCTCGCCCGGCACGGTCTGCCACGACTGGCTCGTCTTCACGCTGCGCAGCGCCGACCTGGAGCCGGACATCTCCTGCATGGCCGACGAGTACCCGACGCAGATGGCCCTCGTCGCGGCCGGCCTCGGGTGCGCGATCATCCCCAGGCTGGGCCGGGACCTCGTGCCCGAAGGGGCCACCGTCGTGCCGCTGCTGCCCCGGCAGTCGCGGCGGATCTACGCGATCTGGCGCACGGACGCGGCCCGCCGCCCCGCCATCAGGGCCGCGGTGGACGCCCTGACCCACGCCAGCCGCACCCACGAGAACGCCTGGGCCACCGTCTGAAACGCCGGGAACCACGCTGCCGGCGTCAAGGGCGGAGCGGATAGGCTGTGGCTCATCATGGCTGAAACCACCGTCGTCCACCTGATGCGTCACGGCGAGGTGCACAACCCCAACGGCATCCTCTACGGCCGGCTCCCCGGATACCACCTGTCCGACACCGGACGGCTGATGGCCGAGACCGTCGCCAAGGCGGTGGCCTCACGTGACATCGTCGCCCTCTACTGCTCCCCGCTGGAGCGCGCCCAGGAGACCGTGGCACCCCTGGCGGCGACGCTCGGCCTGGAGGTCACGACCGACGAGCGGCTGATCGAGGCCGCCAACCTGCTCGAAGGCCGCATGGTCGGGCAGGGGCTGACGATCCTCCGCAACCCGCGCAACTACCGCTACTTCTGGAACCCCATGCGCCCGTCCTGGGGCGAGCCGTACCCCGTGATCATCAAGCGGATGCGCTCGATCGTGGAGGAGGCCAGGGACGCGGCCCGCGGCCACGAGGCGGTCCTGGTGAGCCACCAGCTCCCCATCTGGGCGATCCGGATGGCGGCCGAGGGGCGCCGCAGACTCTGGCACGACCCGCGGCGCAGGCAGTGCGCGCTGGCCAGCCTCACCACATTCACGTTCGAGGGCAACCGCCTGGTCAGCGTCGGCTACAGCGAGCCGGCCGGCTCGCTCGTCAAGGGGCCGACGATCCCGGGGGCCTGATCCTCTCGCGGCGCCCCAGCGTCCTGGGCGGCCGGCCCCGCCGGTAGAGTTGCAAGCTCTACCGCTTGTAGTGCAAGGAGATCTTCCCCGTGCGCGCGAAGTCCGTCTCCATCGGTTCCGCCGGCCCGCTCGCCCTCGTGGCCGTCCTGGCCGTAACGGCCACGGGCTGCGCCGGCAGCCAGAACGGGCAGCCCCAGGCGGGCGACACGCGCTTCGTCGCCGGCGACGGCACGATGCAGGTGTTCGCCGCCGCCGAGCGCAAGGCCGCGCCCGCGATCCAGGGGCAGACGCTCGACGGCGGCACCGCCTCCCTCGCCGCGCACAAGGGCAAGGTCGTGGTGCTCAACTTCTGGGCGTCCTGGTGCGGGCCCTGCCGGGCCGAGGCGCCGGTGCTCAAGGACGTCGCCGCCAAGACCAAGGGCTCGGGCGTCGAGTTCGTCGGCATCGACTTCAAGGACCGCCAGGCCGACGCGCTGGCCTTCGAGCGCACCGAGCAGACCGGCTACCCGAGCATCTTCGACCAGCCGGGCAAGGTGGCGCTGGCCTTCCAGGGCACGGTCCCGCCCGCCGCCATCCCGTCCACGCTGGTGATCGACGAGCAGGGCCGCATCGCCGCCCGCGCGCTCGGCGCCGTGCGCTACCAGGACCTGATGGACACCGTGACCAAGGTGCGCGATGAGTGACGTCGTCGCCTCCGGCTCGCTGCTGCTGGCCGTGCCGATCGCGGTCCTCGCGGGGGTCGTGTCGTTCCTGTCGCCGTGCGTGCTGCCGCTGGTGCCGGGCTACCTGTCGTACGTGACCGGCATGAGCGCCGACCCGAAGCGGGGGCGGCTCGTGCTGGGCACGGCGCTGTTCGTGGCCGGGTTCGCGGTGGTGTTCGTCGCCGGGGGGGCGCTGTTCGGCGGGCTCGGCTCGATGATGATGGTCAACGCTGACGTCATCACGCGGGTGCTCGGCGTCGTCACGATCCTGCTCGGGCTGGCTTTCCTGGGCGTGCTGCCCGGGCTCATGCGCGATGTGCGCATCCACCGGCTGCCGGCCGCGGGGCTGGCCGGCGCGCCGCTGCTCGGGGTGGTGTTCGGGCTGGGCTGGACGCCGTGCATCGGCCCGACGCTGGCCGTGGTGCTGGCGCTCGGGCTCAACGAGGGCAGCGCGTCCCGGGGCGCCCTGCTCGCCGTGGCGTACGCGCTGGGGCTGGGGCTGCCGTTCGTGGCCGCCGCCCTGGCCTACAGCAAGGCGCTGCGCACGTTCCGCGCCGTCCGCCGGCACAGCCGGCTGATCACCCGGATCGGCGGCGGCATGATGGTCGCCGTCGGGCTGCTGCTCGTGACCGGCCTGTGGGGAGAGATGATCGCAAGCATGCAGGGGCTCGTCGGCGGGTTCAGGCCGGTGATCTGATGGCGGTCAAGGAGCTGGAGAAGGAGCAGGCGCCGCGGCCCGCCGGCTTCGGCGCGCTGGGCTGGGCGCGCTGGGCCTGGCGCACGCTCACCTCCATGAAGACGGCCCTCATCCTGCTGTTCCTGTTCGCGCTCGCCTCGGTGCCCGGCTCGCTGGTGCCGCAGCGCGGCGTCGAGCCCGACAAGGTCGCGCGGCTCTTCCAGCAGAACCCGGCCCTCGCCGAGTGGTACGACCGCTTCCAGCTCTTCGACGTCTTCACCTCGGTCTGGTTCGCCGCGATCTACCTGCTGCTGTTCACCTCGCTGGTGGGCTGCATCATTCCGCGCACCGCCACCTACTTCCGTGAGGTGCGCCGCCGGCCGCCCGCCGCGCCGCGCAACCTGGCGCGGCTGCCGCACCACGCCGCCTTCGCCGGCGACCTGACGGTCGAGGAGGCGGCCCGGCGGCTGCGCGCCCGCCGCTTCCGGGTCGAGACCGGCGACGGGTGGGTGGCCGCCGAGAAGGGCTACCTGCGGGAGACGGGCAACCTGCTCTTCCACATCTCGCTGCTCGGCCTGCTCGTCGCGGTCGGCATGGGCTCCCTGTACGGCTACCGGGGCAACGTGCTCGTCGTCGAGGGCGACGGCTTCGCCAACACCGTCGCCAACTACGACCGGTTCATCCCGGGCCGCGAGGTGTCGGCCGAGTCGCTGGAGCCGTTCTCGTTCGAGCTGAAAGATTTCAGGGCGACCTACCAGGTCCAGGGCGACAAGCGCGGCCAGGAGCTCGACTACTCGGCGTACCTGCGGGTCAACGACTCGCCGACGGCGCCGGCGCGCGACTACGAGCTGAAGGTCAACGAGCCGCTGGAGATCAACGGCACGCAGACGTACCTCATCGGGCACGGCTACGCGCCCGTCTTCAAGGTCACCGACGGCCAGGGGCAGGTCGCCTTCGACGGGCCGGTGCCGTGCCTCATCGAGCACAAGCCCACCCTCACCTCGGGCTGCGTGGTCAAGGCGCCCGACGCCCGGCCCGGGCAGCTCGGCTTCCTGCTGAGGTTCCTGCCGACGAGCGTGCCGCTGACCGACGGCACCTACGCCTCCGCCTTCCCCGGCGAGCTCCAGCCCGAGGTGCAGGTGCTCGGCGCGTTCACCGGCGACTTCGGCGTGCGCTCCGGCCGCCCCCAGTCGGTGTACCAGCTGGCGCCGCAGGACCTCATGAAGAAGCTCAAGCCGCTCGTCATGGGCACCTCCGTGCCGAAGCCGCTGCCCGTGGGCCAGTCGCTCGACCTGCCGAACGGCGCCGGCAAGCTGCAGTTCACCGGGGTCAAGGAATGGATCACCCTCCAGGTCGCCTACGACCCCGGCCGGGTGCCCGCGCTGCTGGCCGCCGCCCTCGCGACGGTGTCCATCGCGGCGTCGCTGACGATGCGCCGCCGCAGGGTGTGGGTGCGGATCGGCGGCACGGACGGTTCCGGCGAGAAGGGCGCGGTCGAGGTGGGCGGCCTGACCCGCACCGAGGGCTCCGCCGCGGGCTTCGCCGAGGAGTTCGACGACATCGTGAAGGTTCTATCTGCTGGAGACAAGGATGTCCGCTGACCGACTGGCCGAGGTGAGCGACCTCTTCGTCGTCGCCGCGGTGCTGCTCTACCTGTTCTCCATGGTCGGCTTCGCGCTGGAGCTGGCCTTCGGGCGGGCCCGGGCCGACGCTCCGGCCGCCCGCGCCAAGGTGCCCGTCACCGTGGGCGGCGGCGACACCGGCGACGCGGACGCGGCCGTACCCGCCGGGGTGGAGCCGCCGAGCTGGGCGCCCAAGGCGGGCGTCGCCGCGCTCGGGCTGGGCTGGCTGGGCTGGGCGGCCAACCTCGCCGCCATCGTCACCCGCGGCCTGTCCGTGGGCCGGTGGCCGTGGGGCAACATGTACGAGTTCGTGGTGGCGATCTGCTTCGCCGCGGTGACCACGTTCCTCGCCATCCAGTTCCGGCAGAACGCGCGCTTCCTCGGCGCGTTCGTCATGGTGACGGCGACGCTGGGGCTCGGCTTCGCGGTCAAGGTCCTCTACACGGCCGCGGGCCCGGTGGTGCCGGCGCTCAACTCGTACTGGGTGGCCATCCACGTCACGGCGGCGATCCTGGCGAGCGGCCTGTTCATCCTCGCGGGCGTCGCGGGCATCCTCTACCTGGTGCGCGGCGACGGCCTGTCACGGCTGCCGTCGCGGGCCGACCTGGAGCGGGTGGCGCACCGGGTGATCGTCCTGGCGTTCCCGGTGTGGACGTTCGCCGTCATCGCCGGCGCGCTGTGGGCCGACAAGGCGTGGGGCCGCTACTGGGGCTGGGACCCCAAGGAGGTCTGGGCGTTCATCACCTGGGTCGCCTACGCTGCCTACCTGCACGCGCGGGTCACGGCGGGCTGGCGCGGCCGGGCGGCGACGATCGTGCAGCTCATCGCGTTCGCCTGCCTGCTGTTCAACCTCATCGGCGTGAACATCTTCATCAGCGGGCTGCACAGCTACGCCGACGTGAGTTCGTGAGCCGGAGGGGCGGGCGGGAGGGGGGTGCCTTCGCTTCGCGGGGGCGCCGACCGGCCCGTCAGCCGGCCGGCCGATGAATCAGCCGGCCGATCACTGAGCCGGCCGATCACTGAGCCGGTCAGCCGTCAGGCGGTCAGTCGTCGCCGCGCATGCGGCGGTCGAGCTCGCGCAGGAAATCGGGGTCGTCGTCGGGGCCCTTGGGGATGGGGGCGGGAGCCGCGTCGGGCCGCCGCCGGGGCGCCCGCTCCGCCGTACGCGCGCTCTGGGGGCGGCCGAGCAGCATCCAGAACAGCCCGCCCGCGAAGGGCACCAGCACGACGATCAGCAGCCAGAGGGTCTTGGGGACGTTCCTGACCTCCTCCTCGGGGGTGGTGATGAGGTCGAACAGCGAGTAGAGCCAGAAGGCCAGCAGCGCCAGGCCGATTACGACACCTGCCATGCCCGAACTGTAAGCCATCTGCGACGTGATCGTGTCAGCCACATGCACCATTTCGGGTGACTCGCGATGATCCGCGTCGTACCGTGGAACAGATTCGGCGGAGCCCCTCGCCGGGCGGCGCCCCACGGCCGTCCGGCGGCTCGCGCGGGCGCCACGGCGTGGAGAGGTGCGCGTGGAGAGGTGCGATGGCCTTTTCTAACGACAAGGGCCGCCATCGGCGGGGTCGTTGGTGGCGGCGTGGCTCGTACCTCTTCTCCCGGCGCAGCGAGGCGCCCCCGGACGCCGACCGCTCCTTCTGGGCCTACGGCGCCCCGTCCCTCCGCCGCCCGGACCGCCCGGTACAGGAGTCGCCACGCGAGTCCTCCCGCGGGCCCGAGAGCCGCTCCTTACGTGACCGGCTGGAGCGGGACCGTCTGGAGCGTGACAGGGCGGCTCGCGAGGCGCACCGGGCGCCGCCGGGGCAGGGCGAGACGTCCCGCCTGTGGGAGCGGCGGCGCAGGTGGGAGGCGCCCGAGCGGTTGCCCGCCGCCGTGGTGGAGCGCCCCCAGTACACCTGGTACGACTTCGAGCTCGACGACCTGCCGCCCAGGGCCCAGCCGAATCGGCCTGACGCCCCGTCCCTGGGCGACGGGCTGCGTCACTGCGGCAGGCTGGAGGCGGTCCTGCACCGCCAGTGGGACGCCCGGCTCGGCCCGCCGACGCCGGAGGTGATCCGGGCCGTGGAGAGCCTCGCCAGGCTCCCGGAACGGCTCAAGGACCTGCTGGCCGACGGCCTGGAGGGCATCTACGTCGGCCACGGCGGCGTCCCGGACCTCGACGACATGGGCTACCTGCGCGGCGCCCCACTGCCCTCGGGCCGCGCCACCTGGGACATCTGCGCCGGCGCGTACGGCGACCGGAAGATCGTGGTGGGGGACCGGCCGTCGCCGACGCCGGACGTGATGATGCACGAGGTGGGTCACGCCATCGACGACATCGACTCGACGTACGGTGACTGGGTGTCCGACTCGGCGGAGTTCGTGGCCCTGTACGAGCAGGCCACGCCGCTGCTGGCCTCGGCCTTCCACCGGCAGGGAGGCGGCCTCGGCCGCAAGGAGTTCTTCGCCGACGCCTTCGCCGCGATCGCCTCGCGGCAGCGCCCGGCGCTCGTCGACATGCTGAACGGCGACACGCGGATGGCGCTCGACGTCATGCTGTTCTTCAACCGGCGCTACGGAATCTAGGTGATCAGCCATGTACGTCATCCGGCTCGCTGACGGGACCCTGCGCGTGCCGCGGACCCTGACCAGCGAAGACGGGCGCCTCATCGCGAACGCGTACGTGGACCTCGAACCCGGCGACCCCGACTACGACCGGTGGCTGCCGGAGTCGCTGACCGAGGACGAGCTGGCCGAGCGGCGCGGCAGGTGGCAGGCGGGCAACGACGAGCTGGAGCGGGAGTTCCTGGCGTACCGGGCGGAGCAGCTGGGGGCGGAGAACGCGGGGCGGACCCGGGCGGAGCAGCTGGGGGCCGAGAACGCGGGCCGGGCGGAGCAAGTCGGGGCGGAGAACGCGGGGCGGGCCAGGATGGAGCAGGAGGAGACCTAGCCGCGCGGCCGGTGGCCGGGGAGGACGGTCCTGGACAGGCGCCAGCCACGGTCAGCGGTTGGCGCCCGGCGTGCCGTACCTATCCAGAACGGCATCCCGCCGCGGTGATCCTGGCGCGCAGGATCACCGAAGACGGAACGTCAGACGCGCGGGGACTCGCCTGCCGGCCGATCGGCCGTAAGGACGTCCTCGCCTCGCAGAAGGGCGTGCACTTCCGACTCGCGGAAGCGCCGGTGCCCTCCGGGGGTGCGGATACTGCTGATGCGGCCTGCCGCAGCCCAGCGCGTAACCGTCTTTGGGTCTACCCGGAAGAGGGCGGCAACCTCTCCTGGGGTCAGCAGACGCTCGCTGCTACTCTCCACCAATCTCTCCCCCTCGCATCCCGCTTCCTGCCAGCGGGCGGACAGGTAACAAGTGTGTCGAGCGAAGCCTGATTTATCCGTGGTTTTCGACAAAGATCACGGGTTGTTATCAGCTGACTGCCCGATTGTTATATGATAGAGCCTCTTTGGGGCTCTCGTGGGTGTTTCTTTACGAAACTCCCTGACTGGGAACAGTAGCAGCGCTCGCGCCGGATGCGAAGAGCGACCGCACTAGCCGGCGAGTAACCTCGACGTGTGCGTCCCGTTCTCGTTTACACCGCGTCGCGGATCGGTCTGTTTATCGTGACCATGGGTCTGCTGTACCTGCTCGGCCTGCAAAACATCTTCTTGCTGCTGCTGGCGTCTTTCTTCGTCAGCGGCTTCGCAAGCCTGGTGGTGCTGTCCAAGCAGCGAGACGCCATGAGCACGCGCCTGTCCAACAAGATCAACCGGCCGAAGCCGCACGACGACTAGGGCAGGGGGAACATGCCAATCCGGGCATGGTACTCCCGTCCGAGTCTCGTCGTGTCGCTACCAACCAGTAGTCCGCCGGGGTGGGCCAGAAACGCCTTCACCCCGATGCCGCGCTCCCGCCCGGGATTCCAACTGAGCGCCTTACCTGTCATCGGATGAATGGCCGCGATCCCCTCACGGGGCACCGCGCCCGGTCCGGCCGAGTCGTGGCCGCCGGGATTGTTCATCCAGCGCTGGTGGCCGCCCACGTAGACGGCCGCCCCGGTGACCGACACCGCGTAGAGCGAGTCGCCGCCGGTGCTGTTGACCCAGGTGGGCCGCACCTCGGAGGCCGTCGCGTACGTCTCGAACCTGGCGGCCGAGTCGCACAGCCGGCCGCTGCGCGGTCCTCCCGTGGTGACGACCACGAAGTAGCGGCCGTCCGGTGAGACGTCGAGCCCCCGCACGTACGAGGGGAACGCACGCATGCACGCGGGCGCGTACGCGGTGGTCCGCCAGGGTGCGACCCGGGCCGTGGCGCCGGCGACGTCGATCAGCCCGAGCTGGGGCCGTGAGCGCCCGCCCAGGGTGGTGAAGCTGCCGTCGACCACCAGCCGGTCGGCCGACGCGGCCAGCGCGGTGACCTTCACCTTGGGCGTCAGCGGAGCCCCCGGTGTGATCGCGAAGCGCGGGTCGGCCGCCCCGGTGACGGCGTCCAGCCGCGCCAGCGCCGTGCGGGGCCCGGTGAAGTCGCCTCCGGCGTACACCTGGGAGCCGCGCCGGGCCAGCGTGGTGACCATGCCGCCCGTGACCCGCGGCGCGAAGCCCGGCACCGCCGAGCCGTCGGCCAGCCTGAGCCGCGCCAGCGGCCCCAGGGGGGCGCCGTCGACCTCGGGGAAGTCGCCGCCCACGTAGACCGTGCCGTCGTCGCCGGCGGCCAGGGCGTGGACGGGGCCGTCGACCTCCGGCGCGAAGCCGGGCAGGATCCGCCCGGTGGCCAGGTCGTAGGCGAACAGGTTGTCGCGCGCCACCGTGCCGGACCGGTCGGCGCCGGAGACCTCGGTGAACGAGCCCCCCACCACCACGGTGCCGCCGACCAGCGCGATCGCGTTCACGATGCCGTCGAGGACGTGCGGCGTGGTGTCGACCGGGTCGGCCGACACCACCCGGGCGTGCGCGACGGGGGCGGTCGCGAGGAGCGCCGCGAGTGTGACTCGGGAAAACATTCGCCAAGTTTTAGCAGACTCTTCGTGGTCATACGCTTACTTTCCGTTGCTTGTCGCCGTGGCCATAGGCTTGGTCCCATGACGCGTGCTCAGTTGGACAAGCAGCCGGACCAGGTCGCCGCGATGTTCGATCGCACCGCCCGGCGCTACGACCTCGTCAACGATGTGCTCACGCTGGGCCAGGTGCGCCTGTGGCGCAAGGCCGTCGCCCACGCTGTCGACGCGGGACCCGGCGAGCTGGTCCTCGACCTCGGCGCCGGCACGGGCACCTCGACCGACACCTTCACCACGCTGGGAGCGCGCGCGATCGCCTGCGACTTCTCGCTGGGCATGCTCCACACCGGTGTGCGCAGGCGCGGGGGCAACGCGCTGAGCGGGCCGGGCGTGCCGTTCGTCGCGGGCGACGCGATGCGGCTGCCCTTCGCCGACGACTCCTTCGACGCGGTGACCATCTCGGTGGCGCTGCGCAACGTCCACGACACCGCCCAGGCGCTGCGCGAGATGCTGCGGGTCACCAGGCCGGGCGGGCGCCTCGTGGTGCTGGAGTTCTCCCGCGTGACGGTGCCGGCCTTCGATCTCGTCTACCGCCAGTACCTGATGCGGCTTCTTCCCGTGGTGGCCCGCGTCTTCGGCTCCAACGGCGCCTCCTACGACTACCTCGCCGAGTCGATCAGGGACTGGCCCGACCAGGCGACCCTGGCCCGCACGATGCAGGGGGCCGGCTGGGGGCGGGTGGCCTGGCGCAACCTGGACCTGGGGATCGTGGCCATCCACCGGGGGTTCAAACCGGCCTGAGCCGGGTCCACGATGCGGGACACGCCGGGACGGGGTTGAGCGAAATTCGCTTCCGGCGACGGTTTGGTCAAAGCGGCAGGCCCCGACTGCCACTATGTACCGGAAAAGCGTTAGACTGCGGGCCGACAAGTTTGTGAAGGGGTTCACAAAGGAACGAAGGCGCCAGACACCCCGAGGCCTTCGAGCGTGTAGGACAGGAACAGTCCAGTGACCGTGCCCACAGCCAGAAAGCCTGACGACGATGCCGACGTCATCGTCGTCGGCGCCGGTCCCGCCGGTTCCGCCACCGCTTTCCACCTCGCCCGGGCCGGGCTCGACGTGCTGCTTCTGGAGAAGACCACCTTCCCCCGGGAGAAGGTCTGCGGCGACGGGCTGACGCCCCGCGCGGTCAAGCAGCTGATGAACATGGGCATCGACATCGACGCCCCCGGCTGGGTGCGCAACAAGGGCCTGCGGGTCGTCGGCGGCGGCCTGCGTTTCGAGCTCGACTGGCCCCAGCTGGAGCGCTTCCCCGACTTCGGCCTCGTGCGCACCCGGCAGGACTTCGACCAGATCGTCGCCGCCAACGCCGTCAAGGCCGGGGCGCGGCTGATGGAGGGCGTCAACGTCAGCGGCCCGGTCCTCGACGACCGCAGCGGCCACGTGGTCGGGGTGACGACCAAGGACGGCGCCACCTACCGGTCCCGGATCGTGGTGGCCGCCGACGGCAACAGCACCCGGCTGGCCCTCGGCATGGGGCTGCACAAGCGCGAGGACCGCCCGATGGGCGTGGCCGTGCGCACCTACTTCACCAGCCCCCGCCACGACGACGACTACCTGGAGACCTGGCTGGAGCTCTGGGACGACGAGACGCTGCTGCCCGGCTACGGCTGGGTGTTCGGCGTCGGCGACGGCACCGCCAACGTCGGCCTCGGGCTGCTCAACACCAGCGCCCAGTTCAAGAACATCGACTACCGCGACCTGCTCAAGCGGTGGTGCAGGGCGATGCCCGCCGAGTGGGGCTTCACCGAGGAGAACATGACGGCCCCCATCCGCGGCGCCGCGCTCCCCATGGCCTTCAACCGGCAGCCCCACTACACGCGCGGCCTCGTCCTGGTCGGCGACTCCGGCGGCGCGATCAACCCGTTCAACGGCGAGGGCATCGCGTACGCCATGGAGACCGGCGAGATCGCGGCCGAGGTCATCGAGCGGGCCCTGCGCAGGGACACGACGCCCGCCCAGCGCGAGCGCACCCTGCGCGCCTATCCTGACGTGCTGAAGGACGCCTACGGCGGGTACTTCACCCTTGGCCGGTGGTTCGTCGAGGCCATCGGCAAACCCGGCGTCATGAGCTTCGGCACCCGCCATGGTCTGCCGCACCCGAGGCTGATGCGCTTCGCGCTCAAACTCCTTGGTAATCTCACCGACCGGCGGGGCAATGCGTCAGACAAGATCATCAACGCACTCTCGAAGGTCGCGCCGCCAGCATGAATCCCGCACACACCCGGCACATCCATAGACCAGGCTGCGCGCCCGCGCGCGCGGCGACTCCAGAGGAGGCGTAGCGATGGACCTTTACGTGCCCATCCTGGTGCTCGCCGTTCTCGCGGGGGGCTTCGCGATCTTCTCGGTCGCCATCGCCCCCTTCACCGGACCCAAGCGCTGGAACCGCGCCAAGCTTGACGCCTACGAATGCGGCATCGAGCCGACGCCCCAGCCGGTCGGTGGCGGACGGTTCCCGCTCAAGTACATGGTGACCGCGATGCTCTTCATCGTGTTCGACATCGAGATCATCTTCCTCTACCCGTGGGCCGTGTCGTTCGCCCCGCTGCACGGCGACGACGGCCGTGTGCTCGCCTCGGGCCTCGGCATCTTCGCGCTGGTCGAGATGCTGCTGTTCATCGTCACCGTGCTCGCGGCCTACGCGTACGTGTGGCGCCGCAAGGGTCTGGACTGGGACTGAAAATGGGACTTGAAGAGAAACTCCCCAGCGGCTTCATCCTCAGCACGGTCGAGCAGGCCGCGGGATGGGCGCGCAAGAACTCCGTGTGGCCGGCCACCTTCGGCCTCGCCTGCTGCGCCATCGAGCTGATGGCCACCGGTGGCCCCCACTACGACCTGGCGCGCTTCGGCATGGAGCGCGCTTCGGCGTCTCCCCGCCAGGCCGACCTGATGATCGTCGCGGGTCGCGTGTCGCAGAAGATGGCCCCGGTGCTGCGGCAGATCTACGACCAGATGGCCGAGCCGAAGTGGGTCATCGCGATGGGCGTGTGCGCCTCCAGCGGCGGCATGTTCAACAACTACGCGATCGTGCAGGGCGTCGACCACGTCGTGCCGGTCGACATCTACCTGCCGGGCTGCCCGCCCCGGCCGGAGATGCTGATCGACGCGATCGTCAAGCTACACGACAAGATCCAGAACATGAAGTTCGGCGCGCACCGGGCCAAGCAGATCGACGAGCTCGAACTGCGGGCCCTGCGCCAGCTTCCGCTGATCGACCAGGGGGCTGCCAAGTGACCTCCCCAGACAACCTCCCCGAGGTCCCCGGGGCCGAGGTCCCGGCGGCTCCGGAGGTGCCCGAGGCGCCGGTCGTCCGGCGCGGCATGTTCGGCACGTCCGACTCGGGTGACACCTCCGGCTACGGCGGCCTGGTGGTGCGGCGGGCGCCGCAGCTGTCCACGCCCCGCCCGTACGGGAGCTACTTCGACGAGATCGTCGACACCCTGGCCCTCGACGACGCGATCGAGCGCGTGGTGGTCGACCGGGGCGAGCTGACCCTGCACGTCAAGCGCGAGCGCCTCGTCGAGGTCTGCCAGAAGCTGCGCGACGACCCGGCCCTGCGCTTCGAGCTGTCGCTCGGCGTGTCCGGCGTCCACTACCCGCACCTGGCGGGCGAGGAGCTGCACGCCGTCCTGCACCTGTGCTCGATCACGCACAACCGGCGCGTCCGGGTCGAGGTGAGCTGCCCCGACTCCGACCCGCACATCCCCTCGACGGTCGGCGTCTACCCGGGCCACGACTGGCACGAGCGTGAGACGTACGACTTCTTCGGCATCGTCTTCGACGGCCACCCCGCGCTGACCCGGATCATGATGCCGGACGACTGGGACGGCCACCCGCAGCGCAAGGACTACCCGCTCGGCGGCATCCCGGTCGAGTACCGCGGCGCCACGGTGCCTTCGCCGGACCACAGGAGGGCATACTCGTGACCACTGGCTACGACGAGGCGACCGAGGGCAAGGTCTACTCGGTCTCCGGCGCCGACTGGGACGAGATCGTCACCGCCGGGGTGCGCGACTCCGACACCGAGCGCCTGGTCGTCAACATGGGCCCGCAGCACCCGTCCACGCACGGCGTGCTCCGCCTGGTCCTGACCCTCGACGGTGAGACGGTCACCGAGGCGCGCGGCGTCATCGGCTACCTCCACACCGGCATCGAGAAGAACATGGAATACCGGACGTGGACCCAGGGCACCACGTTCGTCACCCGCATGGACTACCTGTCGCCGATCTTCAACGAGACGGCGTACTGCCTGGGCGTGGAGAAGCTCCTCGGCATCGAGGACCGCATCCCGGACCGGGCCCAGGCCATCCGGGTCATGATGATGGAGCTCAACCGCATCTCCTCGCACCTGGTCGCGATGGGCACGTTCGGCATGGAGCTGGGCGCGACCACGCCGTTCCTCTTCGGCTACCGCGACCGTGAGATGATCATGGATCTCTTCGAGTACATCACCGGTCTGCGGATGAACCACGCCTACATCCGCCCCGGCGGCGTGAGCGTGGACCTGCCCGCGGGCGCGGTCGACAAGGTCGGCGAGTTCCTCAAGGAGATGCCCAAGCGGATCAAGGACATCCGCAAGCTCCTCGACGCCAACCCGGTCTACCTCAGCCGCACCCGCGACGTCGCCTACCTCGACCTGACCGGCTGCATGGCCCTCGGCATCACCGGGCCGATCCTGCGCGCCGCCGGCCTGCCGTGGGACCTGCGCAAGTCGCAGCCCTACTGCGGGTACGAGACCTACGAGTTCGAGGTGGCCACCGAGCGCGGCGCCGACGTGTACTCCCGCTATCTCGTGCGCATGCGCGAGATGGAGGAGTCGCTCAAGATCGTCGAGCAGGCCCTCGACCGCATCGCCGGCCCGCTCAAGGGCGACCCCGTGATGATCGAGGACAAGAAGATCGGCTGGCCCGCGCAGCTCGCGCTCGGCCCCGACGGCTTCGGCAACTCGCCCGATCACATCGCGCACATCATGGGCAGCTCCATGGAGGCCCTCATCCACCACTTCAAGCTGGTGACCGAGGGCTTCCGGGTGCCGGCCGGGCAGGCGTACGCCTCGATCGAGTCGCCGAAGGGCGAACTCGGCGCCCACGTGATCAGCGACGGGGGCACCCGCCCCTACCGCGTGCACTTCCGCGAGCCGTCCTTCTGCAACCTGCAGGGCTTCCCCGCGATGGCGGAGGGCGGCCAGATCGCCGACGTCATCGCCGCGGTGGCTTCTATCGACCCCGTCATGGGAGGTGTGGACCGGTGACTTATTCACCGGAAGTCCGTGAGCGTCTCGAGCGGGACGCCAAGGAGATCATCGGCCGCTACCCCAAGGCGCGCTCCGCCCTGCTGCCGCTGCTCCACCTGGTGCAGTCGGAGGACGGCTACGTCTCCGACGCCGGCCAGGAGTTCTGCGCGGAGATGCTGGGCCTCAGCAAGGCCGAGGTCGTCGGCGTCTCCACCTTCTACACCATGTACAAGCGCAGGCCCGCCGGCGACTACCACGTCGGCGTGTGCATCAACTCGCTGTGCGCGGTCATGGGCGGCGACCAGATCTGGGAGGAGCTGAGCGAGCACGTCGGCGTCGGTCACGAGGAGACCACCTCCGACGGCAAGGTCTCGCTGGAGCGCCTGGAGTGCAACGCCGCCTGCGACTTCGCCCCGGTCATGATGGTCAACTGGGAGTTCTTCGACAACCAGACGCCCGACTCCGCCAAGCAGCTCGTGGACGACCTGCGTGACGGCAAGGACGTGCGGCCGACCCGGGGCCCGAAGAAGCTGTGCACCTTCAAGGAGGCCTCGCGCGTGCTCGCCGGCCTGCCCGACGACCTCGCGGGCGAGGGCCCGTCGGCCGCCGGCGCCTCGCTGGAGGGCCTGAAGGTCGCCAAGGCCAACGGATGGAAGGCCCCAGAGGCATGAGCGTCACCCTGACTCCCGTCCTGACCGCCAACTGGGACCGTCCCGACTCCTTCACCCTCGACGGCTACGGCCCGTACGAGGCGGCCAAGAAGGCGCTCGGCATGGACCCCGACGCGGTCATCCAGGCCGTCAAGGACTCCGGCCTGCGCGGCCGCGGCGGCGCGGGCTTCCCGACCGGCATGAAGTGGGGCTTCATCCCGCAGGGCGACGGCAAGCCGCACTACCTCGTCGTCAACGCCGACGAGTCGGAGCCGGGCACCTGCAAGGACATCCCGCTCATGATGGCCAACCCGCACTCGCTGGTCGAGGGCGTCATCATCACGGCCTACGCCATCCGCGCCAACCACGCCTTCATCTACGTGCGCGGCGAGGTGCTGCACGTCATCCGCCGGCTGCACGCGGCCGTGCGCGAGGCGTACGAGAAGGGCTACCTGGGCACCGACATCTTCGGCTCCGGCTACGACCTGGAGCTCGTCGTGCACAGCGGCGCCGGGGCGTACATCTGCGGCGAGGAGACGGCGCTGCTCGACTCGCTCGAAGGCTTCCGGGGCCAACCTCGACTCAAGCCTCCGTTCCCGGCCGTGGCGGGCCTGTACGCCTCGCCTACTGTCGTGAACAACGTGGAGTCCGTGGCGAGTGTTCCCTCGATCATCGCCAACGGGGCCGACTGGTTCGCCGGGATGGGCACCGAGAAGTCCAAGGGCTTCGGCATCTTCTCGCTGAGCGGCCACGTCACCCGGCCCGGCCAGTACGAGGCGCCGCTGGGCATCACCCTGCGGGAGCTGCTCGACATGGCGGGCGGCATCCGCGAGGGGCACCAGATCAAGTTCTGGACCCCCGGCGGCTCCTCCACGCCGATCTTCACCGACGAGCACCTGGACGTGCCGCTCGACTTCGAGGCGGTCGGCGCCAAGGGATCCATGCTCGGCACCCGCGCGCTGCAGATCTTCGACGAGACCACCTGCGTGGTCCGCACCGTGCTGCGCTGGACCGAGTTCTACGCCCACGAGTCGTGCGGCAAGTGCACGCCGTGCCGCGAGGGCACCTACTGGCTCAAGCAGGTGCTCAAGCGGCTCGAAGCCGGACAGGGCACCGAGGACGACCTGGTCACCATCACCGACATCGCCGACAACATCCTGGGCCGCTCCTTCTGCGCCCTCGGCGACGGCGCGACCAGCCCGATTCACTCCTCGGTGAAGTACTTCCGCGACGAGTACCTCAAGCACTTCGAGGTCGGCGGCTGCCCGTTCGACGCGAAGAAGTCCACTCTCTGGGGTGACCAGTGACAACAACCGCCGTAGAGACCACCCTGGTGACCCTGTCGATCGACGGGTTCCAGGTCAGCGTCCCCAAGGGCACCCTGATCATCAGGGCGGCCGAGCTGCTGGGCATCCAGATCCCGCGCTTCTGCGACCACCCGCTGCTCGACCCCGCGGCCAACTGCCGCCAGTGCCTCGTGGACATCCCCGACGCGGGCAACGGTCGCGGCTTCCCCAAGCCGCAGCCGTCGTGCGCGATCGAGGTCGCCGAGGGCATGGTGGTGCAGACCCAGCTCACCTCGCCGGTCGCCGAGAAGGCGCAGCGCGCGGCGATGGAGTTCCTGCTGCTCAACCACCCGCTGGACTGCCCGGTCTGCGACAAGGGCGGCGAGTGCCCCCTGCAGAACCAGGCCATGTCCAACGGCCAGGGCGAGTCCCGCTTCCACGAGCACAAGCGGACCTTCCCCAAGCCGCTCCCGCTGTCCACGCAGGTGCTGCTCGACCGTGAGCGGTGCGTCCAGTGCGCCCGCTGCATCCGCTTCTCCGACCAGATCGCCGGCGACCCGTTCATCGAGTTCTTCGAGCGCGGCGCCAAGGAGCAGGTGGGCGTCGCCGACGGCGCGCCGTTCCAGTCCTACTTCTCCGGCAACACCGTGCAGATCTGCCCGGTCGGCGCGCTGACCGGCGCCGCCTACCGGTTCCGGGCGCGGCCGTTCGACCTGGTCTCCACGCCGAGCGCGTGCGAGCACTGCGCGTCCGGCTGCTCGCTGCGCACCGACCACCGGCGCGGCCGGGTCACCCGCCGCCTCGCCGGCAACGACCCGCAGGTCAACGAGGAGTGGAACTGCGACAAGGGCCGCTGGGCGTTCACCTACGCCACGCAGCCCGACCGCCTCAAGACCCCGTTGGTCCGCAACGAGGAGGGCGTGCTCGTGCCCGCCTCGTGGCCGGAGGCGCTGAGTGTCGCCGCCCAGGGCCTGGCCGCCGCCCGCGGCAGGGCCGGCGTCCTCGTCGGCGGGCGCGTGACGGTCGAGGAGGCGTACGGCTACTCCAAGTTCGCCCGCGTCGCCCTCGGCACCAACGACGTCGACTTCCGCGCCCGGCCGCACTCCGCCGAGGAGGCGGCGTTCCTGGCCCACGCGGTCGCCGGTCGGGGCATCGAGATCTCCTACGCCGACCTGGAGAGCGCGCCCGGCGTGCTGCTCGTCGGGTTCGAGCCCGAGGAGGAGTCGCCGATCGTCTTCCTGCGCCTGCGCAAGGCGTGGACGAAGCGCGGCCTCAAGGTCACCGCCATCGCGCCGTTCGCCACCCCGGGCCTGGCCAAGATGGGCGGCACGCTCATCCGCACCGCGCCGGGCGGCGAGGCCGACGCGATCGGCGACCTGGTCGGCAGCCTCCCCGAGGGCACGGTCGTGCTCGCCGGTGAGCGGCTCGCCACCGTCCCGGGCGCCCTGTCCGCCCTCCTCCGGCTCAGCGCCGCCTCCGGCGCCCGGCTGGCCTGGGTGCCGCGCCGGGCCGGTGAGCGCGGCGCGGTCGAGGCGGGCGCGCTGCCCAACCTGCTGCCGATCGGCCGGCCGGTCGAGGACGAGAGCGCCAGGGCGGAGATCGCCCGGGCGTGGAACGTCGCCTCGCTGCCCGCCGTCCCCGGCCGCGACACGGCCGGCATCCTGGCCGCCGCCGCGCAGGGCGACCTCGACGCGCTCGTCGTCGCCGGGGTCGACCCCTACGACCTGGCCGACCCGGCCGCCGCGCTGGACGCCCTGGAGCGCACGCCGTTCATCGTCAGCCTGGAGATCCGTGCCAGCGCGGTCACCGACCGGGCCGACGTCGTCCTGCCGGTCGCCGCCGTGCAGGAGAAGGGCGGCACGTTCGTCAACTGGGAGGGCCGCGGACGCTCGTTCGAGGCGCCGCTCAAGGTGCCCGGCCTGCAGAGCGAGCTGGTCGTCCTCGGCAACCTCGCCGACCGCATGGATGTGCACCTCGGCCTGCCGGACGCCAAGACCGTCCGGCGCGAGCTGAGCGCCATCGGCGCCTGGCGCGGCACCCGCGTCGCCGCCCCCGGAGTCTCCACCCGCTCGCAGGCCGCCCCGGCGGCCGGCCAGGCGGTGCTGGCGACCTGGCACCTGCTGCTGGACGAAGGCCGGCTGCAGGACGGCGAGCCCTACCTCGCGGGCACCGCCCGCGCCGCCGAGGCGCTGGTCTCGGAGAGCACGGCGGCGGAGATCGGCGTCGTGGACGGCGACAAGCTCGTCGTCGGCGGCCCCGGCCCGAACCCGGTCACGCTGCCGGTCCGCGTCGCGGACCTGCCCGACCGCGTGATCTGGGTGCCGGCGAACTCCGGCGGCTGCTCGGTCACCCGCGACCTGCGCGCGGTGGCCGGCGACATCGTCACCATCGGGAGCGCCTCATGAACCACGTTCTCGCGGCCGATCCGACCCTCGCCGACTTCGGCAAGGACCCGCTCTGGATCACCATCATCAAGGCCGTGCTGCTCTTCGTCTTCCTGATGCTGGGCGTCCTGTTCGGCGTCTGGTTCGAGCGCAAGCTCATCTCGCGGATGCAGAACCGCTACGGCCCCAACCGGGCCGGCAAGTTCGGTCTGCTCCAGTCCGTGGCCGACGGCCTGAAGATGGGCCTGAAGGAGGACCTCTTCCCGCGGACCGTGGACAAGGTGCTCTACCTGCTCGCCCCGGTCATCATGGTGGTCCCGGCGTTCCTGGCCTTCTCGATCGTGCCCATCGGGCCGGTGGTCAACCTGTTCGGCGTGCAGACGCCGCTGCAGCTCGTGGACCTGCCGGTGGCCGTGCTGTTCATGCTGGCCATGGGCGCCATCTCGGTCTACGGCGTGGTGCTCGCCGGCTGGTCGTCCCGCTCGCCGTACGCGCTGCTCGGTGGTCTGCGGTCGGCGGCGCAGGTGGTCTCGTACGAGATCGCGATGGGGCTGTCCTTCGTGGGCGTCTTCCTGTTCGCCGGGACGCTGTCCACCTCGGAGATCGTCAAGGCGCAGGAGCAGACCTGGTACGCGGTCCTGCTGATCCCGTCGTTCCTCGTGTACGTGGTCTGCATGTTCGGCGAGGCCGCCCGCATCCCGTTCGACCTGCCCGAGGGCGAGGGCGAGCTGGTCGGCGGCTTCCAGACCGAGTACTCCTCCTCCCTGAAGTTCGCCCTGATCATGATGGGCGAGTACCTTCACACGTTCACCGCCTCCGGCATCGCGGTGACGCTGTTCCTCGGCGGCTGGCGGGCGCCCTGGCCCATCTCCCTTTGGGAGGGGGCCAACCAGGGCTGGTGGCCGGTCCTGTGGTTCTTCATCAAGTTCGTGCTCACGTTCTGCTTCATCGTGTGGGTACGGGCCTCCCTGCCGCGCGTGCGCTACGACCAGCTCATGTCCCTGGGCTGGAAGGTGCTGATCCCGGTCAACCTGGCCTGGATCCTCATCGTCGCGGCGGTCCGCAACGTGGTGGTCAACAAGGACACCTCGATGCCGTCCATCGGGCTCGGCGTGGTCATCGTCATCGGGGCCATCGCCATCTGGCTCCGGTTCGACACCGTCAACCAGCGGCGCAGGGAAGCGAAGAAGGCCCAGGTGGAGGCCGAGTTCGAGGAGCTGACCAGCGAACCGGCGGCAGGTGGCTTCCCGGTGCCGCCGCTCGATCTGCCGCACTACCACGGGGTGCAGCACAAGGAGATTCCCAGTGGGACTAACTGATTGGCTGAACCCCGTCAAGGGCTTCGGGGTCACCTTCCACACGATGTTCAAGAAGCCTGTCACGGTCAACTACCCGGAGGTGAAGCGGCCGACGGCTCCGCGCTTCCACGGCCGTCACCAGCTCAACCGGTGGCCCGACGGCCTGGAGAAGTGCGTCGGCTGCGAGCTGTGCGCCTGGGCGTGTCCGGCCGACGCCATCTTCGTCGAAGGCGCGGACAACACCGAGGAGGAGCGCTTCTCCCCGGGCGAGCGTTACGGGCGCACGTACCAGATCAACTACCTGCGGTGCATCCTGTGCGGTCTCTGCATCGAGGCGTGCCCCACGCGGGCGCTCACGATGACCAACGAGTACGAGCTGGCCGACACCAGCCGCGAGAGCCTCATCTACACCAAGGAGATGCTCCTCGCGCCGCTCACCCAGGGCATGGAGCAGCCTCCGCACCCCATGCGGCTCGGCGAGACCGAAGAGGACTACTACCGGCTGGGACGGACCAATGGGTGAGACCGTCACGTTCTGGGTGCTCGCCGTCGTATCCGTCGGCGCGGCGCTCGGCATGGTCTTCAACCGGAAGGCCGTCTACTCGGCGCTGATGCTCGGCACCGTGATGCTCTGCCTGGCCGTCCTGTACGCGGTGCAGGACGCGCCGTTCCTGGCGGCGGTGCAGATCATCGTTTACACCGGCGCCGTCATGATGCTGTTCCTGTTCGTGCTCATGCTGGTCGGCGTCGACTCGTCCGACTCGCTGGTCGAGACGATCAAGGGCCAGCGGTTCTGGGCGGCGATCGCGGCCATCGGGTTCGCCGTGCTGGTGATCCTGGCCTTCGGCAACGCGGTCTTCGCGCCGCAGGCGGGCCTGGAGGGCGCGGTCGGCACGGCCGGCTACATCCGGTCGCTGGCGCTGTTGCTGTTCACCAAGTACGTGTTCGCGTTCGAGATCACCTCGGCGCTGCTGATCACCGCCGCGCTCGGCGCGATGGTGCTGGCGCACCGCGAGCGGCTCACCGAGAAGGCCACGCAGAAGGACCTGTCCCGGGCCCGCTTCCGCGGCGACCGGCCGTCCCCGCTGCCCGGCCCCGGCACGTACGCGCGCAACAACGCCATCGACATGCCGGCGCTGCTGCCCGACGGGACCGTCGCGGGGGACTCGGTCAACCGCTACATCGCGCGCTACGACGTCGAGGAGGGCCACCTCCCCGACGACCCGCGCCTGGCCGAGGCCACCCAGCACAAGGCCGAGGAGGACTCCAAGTGACCACGCACTACCTGGTCCTCTCGGGCCTGCTGTTCGCCATCGGTGCGATGGGCGTGCTCATCCGGCGCAACGCGATCGTGGTGTTCATGTGCGTCGAGCTCATGCTCAACGCCTGCAACCTCGCGTTCGTCACCTTCGCCCGCCAGAACGGCAACCTCGAAGGCCAGATCATCGCGTTCTTCGTGATGGTGGTGGCCGCGGCCGAGGTCGTCGTCGGCCTGGCAATCATCGTGACGATCTTCCGAACCCGCAGGTCCGCGTCCGTAGACGACGCCAACCTGCTGAAGTACTAAGAGGTGACTGGTGGAATCTCCCGCTGAGATCGTCCAGCACACCACCGGCGGCGTGATCGGCGTCTCGTGGCTCATGATCGCCTTCCCGCTCCTGGGCGCGGCGATCCTGCTGATCCTCGGGCGCAAGACCGACCGGTGGGGCCATCTGCTGGGCGTGGCCATGTCCCTCGCCTCGTTCGTCGTGGCGGTGCTGGCGTTCTTCGACATGATCGGCCTGCCCGCCGAGCAACGGCGTCAGGCCGTGCGCCTGTACGAGTTCATCCCCGGCATGGTCGACATGGGGCTGCTCGTCGACCCGCTGTCGATCAGCTTCGCGCTGCTGATCACGGGTGTCGGATCGCTGATCCACATCTACTCGATCGGCTACATGTCGCACGACCCCGACCGGCGCAGGTTCTTCGCGTACCTGAACCTGTTCGTCTCCGCGATGCTCCTGCTGGTGCTGGCCGACAACTACGTCGGCCTGTTCATCGGCTGGGAGGGCGTGGGCCTGGCCTCGTACCTGCTGATCGGCTTCTGGCAGTTCAAGCCGTCGGCCGCGGTCGCCGCCAAGAAGGCGTTCGTCGTCAACCGCGTCGGTGACTTCGGGCTGCTCGTCGGCATGTTCATCATCTGGACCGCGACCGGCACGTTCGCCTTCGGCGACCTGACCGAGAAGGTCGGGAGCATGTCGCAGGGCACGCTCACCGCGGTCGGCCTGCTGCTGCTCCTCGGCGCGTGCGGCAAGTCGGCGCAGCTCCCGCTGCAGTCCTGGCTGCTCGACGCGATGGAGGGCCCGACCCCGGTCTCGGCCCTCATCCACGCCGCCACCATGGTCACCGCCGGCGTCTACCTGGTCGTCCGCTCGGGCGCGTTCTTCTTCCCCGAGGGGTCGGCGCAGGCGCTGGCCGTCGCGATCGTCGGCGCGGCCACGCTGCTCGCCGGTGCGATCATCGGTTGCGCGAAGGACGACATCAAGAAGGGCCTGGCCGGCTCGACGATGTCGCAGATCGGCTACATGATGCTCGGCGCGGGCCTCGGCCCGGCGGGCTACGCCTTCGCCATCGGCCACCTGATCACGCACGGCTTCTTCAAGGCCGACATGTTCCTCGGCGCCGGCTCGGTCATGCACGGCATGAACGACGAGGTGGACATGCGGAAGTACGGCGGGCTGCGCAAGTACATGCCCGTCACCTTCGTCACGTTCATCATCGGCTACCTGGCGATCATCGGGTTCCCGCTGCTGTCCGGCTACTTCACCAAGGACGGCATCATCGAGACGGCCGTGGAGCACAACCAGGTGCTCGGCTGGCTGGCCGTCGCGGGTGCGGGCATCACGGGCTTCTACATGTCCCGGATGATCTTCATGACGTTCTTCGGTGAGAAGCGGTGGGCGGAGGACGCGCACCCGCACGAGTCGCCGGCCGTCATGACGTGGCCGCTGATCATCCTGTCGATCGGCTCGATCTTCCTCGGTGGCTACCTCATCCTGAGCAACAGGCTGATGCTGTGGCTCGCGCCCGCGGTCGGGCGTCCCGAAGAGCTGCCCACGTTCCACTTCGCCAGTGTTCCCGGCCTCGCCACGCTGGCGCTGGTGGCGGTCGGCGCCGCGTTCGCCTGGGTGCGGTACGGCCGGGCCGAGGTGCCCGCCGTCCAGCCGCGCGGCTCGTTCCTCACCACGTTCGCCCGGCGCGACCTGTACGGTGACGCGTTGAACGAGTCGCTGTTCATGCGGCCCGGTCAGTGGCTCACCCGGATCGCGGTGTTCTTCGACAACCGCGGCATCGACGGAGTCGTCAACGGGCTGGCCGCGGGCATCGGCGGGACCTCGGGCCGCCTGCGGCGGATCCAGACGGGCTTCGCCAGAACCTACGCGTTGTCCATCCTGATCGGTGCCGCCCTGCTGACCGGCGCCCTGCTCCTCGTTGGGAACATCTGATGTCGTCACTCTGGCTCCCCATACTCCTGGCGGTGCCCGTGCTGGGGGCCGTCGTGGTGGCCCTGCTGCCCAAGGGCGCCGACCAGGTCGCCAAGCAGGTCACGCTGGCGGTCTCGCTGGTCGTGCTGGTGCTGACGCTGGTCATGGCGTTCCAGTTCCCGTCGGCCAAGGGCGAGCGGTTCAAGTTCGCCGCGGTCTACGACTGGATCCCGAGCTTCGGCGTCCACTTCGGGGTCGGCGTCGACGGCATCGCGCTGGTGCTCATCGTGCTGTCCGCGGTGCTGGTGCCGATCGTGGTGCTGGCCTCGTGGCACGACGCCGACGGTGTCCGCTCCGCCGACGGCACGCTGATCACGCCGAAGCGGTCGGTCAAGACGTACTTCTCGCTGCTGCTCGTCCTCGAGGCGATGATGATCGGCGTCTTCGCGGCGACCGACATCTTCCTGTTCTACGTGTTCTTCGAGGCCATGCTCATCCCGATGTACTTCATGATCGGGTCGTACGGCGGGGCGCAGCGGTCGTACGCGGCCGTCAAGTTCCTGCTCTACTCGCTGTTCGGCGGCCTGCTCATGCTGGTCGCGGTCATCGGGCTGTACGTGGTCGCGGGCAAGAGCACCTTCATGTTCCCCGAGCTCGTCGGCGCCATCCAGGACCCGGCGACGCAGAAGTGGCTGTTCGCCGGCTTCTTCATCGCCTTCGCCATCAAGGCGCCGCTGTGGCCGGTCCACACCTGGCTGCCCGACGCCGCCGCCCAGGCCCCGGCCGGCGCGGCCGTCCTGCTCGTGGGCGTGCTGGACAAGGTGGGCACGTTCGGGATGCTCCGCTTCTGCCTGGAGCTGTTCCCCGACGCGGCCAAGGCGTTCACGATGCCGATCGTGGTGCTCGCGGTCATCAGCATCATCTACGGCGCGATCGTGGCGATCGGGCAGACCGACATGAAGCGGCTCATCGCCTACACGTCGATCTCGCACTTCGGCTTCATCGTGATGGGCGTGTTCGCCATGTCGCAGGTCGCCCAGTCGGGCGCCACGCTGTACATGGTCAACCACGGCTTCGCGACCGGCGCGCTGTTCCTGGCCGCCGGGTTCCTCATCGCCCGGCGCGGCTCGCCGCACATCGCCGACTACGGCGGGGTGCAGAAGGTGGCTCCGCTGCTCGCCGGCTTCTTCCTGATCGCCGGTCTGGCCGGGCTCTCGCTGCCGGGACTGTCGTCCTTCGTCAGCGAGTTCATGGTCATGACCGGTACGTACTCCAGCTCGGCCCACGGGTCCGGGGCGCTGACCGTCGCGGCCGTCGTGTCCGCGGTGGCGGTCATCCTGGCGGCCGTCTACATCCTGTGGATGGTGCAGCGGACGCTCAACGGGCCCACCGCCGAGCCGGTCAAGGCGTTCAAGGACCTGAACGTGCGCGAGATCGTCGTGCTCGCGCCGCTGGTCGCGCTGATCATCGGCTTCGGCTTCTTCCCCAAGCCGCTGCTCGACGTGATCAACCCGGCGGTGACCCAGACGCTGGTCAACGTCAAGGTGGACAACCCGGCTATCGCTGAGAAGGGGGCCGGTCAGTGAGTGACATCATGCAGGCGCCGACGATCGAGTACGGCACGCTGGCGCCGATGCTGCTGGTCTTCGGCGCGGCGGTGCTCGGCGTGCTCGTGGAGGCGTTCGCGCCCCGCTACCTGCGCAAGGTGATGCAGGTACCGCTCACGCTGATCTCCCTGGGCGGCGCGTTCGCCCTGGTGCTCGTCCAGGTGATCATGCGTGGCACGCCCAGCGCGGCGGTGGCCATGGGCGCGGTCGCCGTCGACGGGCCTTCGCTGTTCATCTGGGGCATCATCCTGGTCCTGTCGTTCGTGTGCGTGCTGCTCGTCAACGACGAGGGTCACTTCGTCGCCTCGGCGGCGGCGGTGCCCGGCAGCTCCGACGAGGAGGAGGCCGAGGCCAGCGGCGGCGGCCACACCGAGGTCTACCCGCTGCTGCTGTTCGCGGTGGGCGGCATGATGCTGTTCCCCGCCGCCCACGACCTGCTGACCATGTTCGTCGGCCTCGAGGTCATGTCGCTGCCGCTGTACCTGCTGTGCGGCCTGGCCCGCCGGCGCCGCCTGCTGTCGCAGGAGGCGTCGATGAAGTACTTCCTGCTGGGCGCGTTCTCCTCGGCGTTCTTCCTGTACGGCACGGCCATGCTCTACGGCTACGCCGGCACCGTGTCGCTGCCGGGCATCAACAAGGCGCTGGCCGGCGGCTCGCTGCTCGACCCGCTGCTGCTGATCGGGTTCGCGATGCTGGGCGTCGGCCTGCTGTTCAAGATCGGCGCGGCGCCGTTCCAGGCGTGGAAGCCCGACGTCTACCAGGGCGCACCGACCCCGATCACCGCCCTCATGGCCTCGGGCACGCTGGTCGCGGCCATGGGCGCCGTGCTGCGGGTGTTCTGGGTCGGCCTGGGCAACCTCGACTGGAACTGGCGCCCGGTCATGTGGGCCGTCGCGGCCCTCACCATGATCGTGGGTGCGGTGCTGGCGATCACGCAGACCGACATCAAGCGGATGCTGGCCTACTCCTCGATCGCGCACGCCGGGTTCCTGCTCATCGGCGTCATGGCCACGTTCGACAAGAGCCAGCAGAACTCCGGCTCGCTGTCGGCCATCCTGTTCTACCTGCTGGTCTACAGCTTCACGACGGTCGGCGCGTTCGCGGTCGTCACGATGATCCGGGACCCCGGAGGCGAGGCGGGCCACCTGTCGCGCTGGGCGGGCCTGGGCAAGCGGTCGCCGCTGCTGGCGGGCATCTTCGCCTTCTTCCTGCTCGCCTTCGCCGGCATCCCGCTGACGAGCGGCTTCTTCGGGAAGTACGCGGTGTTCGCGGCGGCCCTGGCCAGCGGCTCCGAGCGGGGCGACTCCATGGGCGGCTGGATGACCGGGCTGGTCGTGCTGGGCGTCGTCGCCTCGGCGGTGGCCGCGTTCTTCTACGTCCGCGTCATCGTGCTGATGTTCTTCAGCGAGCCGGCGGCCGACGGCCCGTCGATCGCCCAGCCGAGTATGGGCACCGTGGCCGTCATCGCCGTGGCGGTGCTCGTTACGGTAGGAGTGGGGATCTTCCCGCAGCCCATGCTGGACGTGGCCAACGAGGCCGCGGCCAACCTGTTCATCCGATAAGGGGATATGCCATGTCCGCGCCTCCCGTTGTTGACCTTCCCATTGAGGACGAGCGGCTGGCGCAGGACGTGGCCACCGGCCTGGCCGCCGTGGAGAAGCTCCTGCGCTCGTCGGTGGAGAGCGAGGACGCCTTCGTCACGGAGGCGTCCAAGCACCTCATCGAGGCGGGCGGCAAGCGCTTCCGCACGCTGATGCTGCTGCTGGCGGCCCAGTTCGGCGACCCGTCGGCGCCGGGCGTCGTGCCCGGCGCCGTGGTCATCGAGCTGACCCACCTCGGGTCGCTCTACCACGACGACGTCATGGACGAGGCCCCGGTCCGCCGGGGCTCCCCGTCGGCCAACGCCCGGTGGGACAACACCGTGGCCATCCTCACGGGCGACTACCTGTTCGCCCAGGCGTCCGACATCCTGGCCGACCTCGGACCGGAGCTGATCCGCATCCAGGCGCAGACGTTCTCGCGGCTGGTGCAGGGACAGATCCGCGAGACGATCGGGCCGCGCGGCGACGACGACCCCGTCGCGCACTACATCAGCGTCCTGGCCGACAAGACCGGATCGCTGATCGCCGCCTCGGGCCGCTTCGGCGCCCTGCTGTCGGGCGCGCCCGCCGACGTGGAGGAGCGGCTCAGCCGGGCCTGCGAGGCGATCGGCGTGGCCTGGCAGCTCGGCGACGACCTGCTGGACGTGGCCTCCACCTCCACCGAGTCCGGCAAGACGCCCGGCACCGACCTGCGCGAGGGCGTCCACACGCTGCCGTCCCTGTACGCGCTCGCCTCCGGCACGCCGTCGCGGCTGATGGAGCTGCTGTCCGGCCCGGTGGCCGAGGCGGACGTGGAGGAGGCGCTGACGCTGCTGCGGGAGCATCCGGCGATGGTGCGGGCCCGGGACGAGCTGGTGGCCTGGGTGGACCGGGCCCGCGACGACATCTCCGCCCTGCCGGACATCCCGGCCAAGGCCGCGTTCATGGCGCTGTGCGACTACGTGGCGGAGCGCTCCGGCTGAGCCGTGACGGGCCGCGCCTCCCGGTTGCGGAGGTGGGTGGCGCGGGCCGTACGGATGCTGTCGTAGGTGAAGACGGCCAGGGCCAGCCACACGATCGAGAAGCCGATCCAGCGGCTGGCCGGCATCGTCTCCTTCGCGACCAGCACCCCGCACAGGAACTGCAGGACCGGCGCGATGTACTGGAGCAGGCCGAGCGTGCTCAGCGGCACCCGGATGGCGGCGGCCGTGAAGCACAGCAGCGGCACGGCGGTGATGATGCCGGCGCCCGCGAGCAGCGCCGCGTGCCCGGTCCCGGTGTGGCCGAACGTCGCCTGCCCGGCCGTCTCCAGGTACACGAGGTAGCCGAAGGCCGGCAGGAGCAGGACCAGGGTCTCGATGGTCAGGCTCTCGGCCGCGCCCACGTTCGCCTGCTTCTTGATCAGCCCGTACACGCCGAACGAGACGGCGAGCGTGAGCGCGATCCAGGGCAGCCGGCCGTAGTCGATGGTCAGCACGAGGACGGCCAGCGCGCCGAACCCCACGGCCGCCCACTGCAGCGGCCGCAGCCGCTCACGCAGCAGCACCACCCCGAACAGCACGCTGACCAGGGGGTTGATGAAGTAGCCGAGGGCGCTCTCGACGACGTGGCCGGCGTTGACGGCGTAGATGTAGACGCCCCAGTTGACCGTGACGATCGCGGCGGCGAGGGCGAGGAGGCCGAGCTTGCGCGGCTGGCGGGCCATCGTCCTGATCCACGACCAGTGACGGCGCACCGCGAGCACCGCCACGACCGCGACCAGCGACCAGACCATGCGGTGGGCGAGGATCTCGACGGCTCCGGAGGGCCTGAGGAGAGGCCAGTACAGGGGGAAGAGCCCCCACATCGTGTAGGCGGCGACTCCGAACAGCACACCGCGGCGAACGTCAGGCATGTCCCCCATAGTCGCGCCTTACCACCTTTAAACACAAATGTGTATCGCTATGCGGGACTATGTAGCGACCCTTAAGCGTTAGGCGTTCTGTATCGTAGGCAGAGTCTGCGGAGGTGCACCATGGGTTGGTTGTTCGGCGGCAACAAGACGAGCATGGTCCGGCCGGAGGACGCCCTGCCGGGGCGCCCGGAGGAGACGCCGGCCCCGGCCCGGCACGCGGTCCTCGACGCCCCGATCGCCCCGCCGTACCCGGAGGGCGCGCAGGTCGCCGACTTCGGCCTGGGCTGCTTCTGGGGCGCGGAGCGCACGTTCTGGCAGACGCCCGGCGTCATCACCACGGCCGTCGGCTACCAGGGCGGCTACACGCCCAACCCGACGTATGAGGAGGTCTGCAGCGGCCGCACGGGCCACACGGAGGCCGTCAGGGTCGTGTACGACCCGTCGAAGGTGTCGTACGAGGACCTCCTGAAGGTCTTCTGGGAGGCCCACGACCCGACCCAGGGCATGCGCCAGGGCAACGACGTCGGGACGCAGTACCGCTCGGCCATCTACTACCACTCGCCGGAGCAGCGGAAGGCGGCGGAGGGGTCGCGGGAGTCGTACCAGAAGGTGCTGTCGGAGGCGGGGTACGGGGACATCACGACGGAGCTGGCCGAGGCGGGCCCGTTCTTCCTCGCGGAGGAGTATCACCAGCAGTACCTCTTCAAGAACCCCGGAGGCTACTGCGGGATCGGCGGCACCGGGGTCTCCTGCCCGGTGGGTCTGACCTCCGGCGAGGCTTGAGCACATCGCTGAGATGTTGACAAGGTGTCCCGGGCTCCTGGGAAGCCTTGTCTATACACTGATGTCATGAGCGTGATGCGCGAGGAACTTCATCACCTGGTGGACCGGCTCCCCGACGAGAAGGTCGCGCCTCTGCTGCGCTTGGTCAAAGATCAGCTCGATGAGCCGCCGGCCGTCCGCGACCTGCCATTCATTGGCATGCTGGCGGCTGAGCCGGATTTTGCCGAACGCAGCGAAGAGATCTTGAAGTCGGAGGACAATCACTGCCTGTGATCGTCCTTGACACAGGCCCACTGGTTGCGGCGCTCAACCACGAAGACAAGCACCACGACGTATGCGGACGCTTGCTGAGGACGCACCCTGGTCCATTGCTGGTCCCGTCCTCTGTCGTCGTAGAAGTCTGCCAGTTGGTCGAAAGGCGACAGGGCGGTAAGGCGGAAGCGGCTTTCTTGCGGAGTTTCGGGGCGGGACTGACGCTTGTGGATCTCATCGCGTCAGATCTGGATCGCATGAGCGCCTTGGTCGAGATGTACGCGAGCCTTCCCCTGGGCGCAGTGGACGCGTCCGTGATCGCGGTTACCGAACGGCTCAAGATCTCAGAGGTGGCCACACTTGACCGCCGTCACTTCACGGTGGTCCGGCCGAACCACACCAGCGCGCTGCTCCTTCTTCCGGAAGCGCTCTGACTTGCGACCTGAAGCGAAGCGCTACCACCAGCAGTACTTTTTCAAAAACCCGAACGGCTACTGCGGGATCGGCGGAACGGGCGTCTCCTGTCCGGTCGGCCTGACCTCTGGCGAGGCCTGAGCAGTGCTCTTACGGACGCCCCGGGAGCACTTGGAGGACGTGCGCAGGCGGCCTGGGGCGTACGGGCTGGACGGCTCGTATCGGTTGTTCACGACGTACATTGCCGGCTTCCACGCGGGCAGCGGTCACACCTTCCTCGACGGCTTCAGGGAATGGTTGGTCGTGCGCGTGGACGGCGGTGACAACCTCGTCTGGGAGGCGCTGGTGTTCATGCTGGCGTTGCCCGGCGAGAGCTTGCGCTTTTGCCGCGATCGGATGGACGACGAGCGGAACACAGTCGTTGTGAGGACTCTCTTCGACACGCTTGAAGGGTTCTTGGACGATCGTGACGGCCGGCCAGCTGGGCGGGACATGATTCGTGCTGACTACGAGCAGTGGCTCAGTCGGCAGAGCTGGAGCCGTCCTGGCCACCGCCCTTCCGGGCGCGGAGAGTAGTCACGGCGACAATCTTCCTACAGGGTCAAGCCCGCCGCGTAGCGGCGGGAACCGCACTATCTTGAGGGTCGAGAACGTCCGGCGTCTGGACTCGTCGCTGTAGAGGTCCGTCGCGCCGCGCGCGTCGGCGAACACTCGGCCGTCCTGGTACGTGATCGCTTCGACGAAGCGCTCGTAGTCCCAGGACGCCGGGCGAGGCGGTCTTCGGCGAAGATCACAGCCCCTGTACTGCCGTGCCGTTGGGGAGTTCGCCGGCCCGCAGAGCCACCTGGCCTCCATGGTGCTCCCCAGTCCCTCGGCGTTCGGAAAAATCCTGACTCCGTTGCAGGCGGAGAGATGGGATTTCCTGAACAACCAGCCGGAGGCGCTTGCGGCGTGGCGTCTCCGAAGCCCGGACGGCTACTGCGGGATCGGCGGCACCGACGTCAAGCTGGGTGACCCGTCCGAGTGGTTCTGTGCGATCGGGCTGACGATTGCAGAGGAGTAGGCTCAACATCAGAATGGATTGCTACTTCGAGTAGTAAACTAGGCGTATGAGCATGCCTGAGCGGGACTTCGGGCCGGGGGATGGTCCGGCGGCCAAGGTAAGCGTCTCCCTGCGCTCGGGGAACATCCGGGCGGTCAGGGAGCGTGTTGGAGCGCGCGGATTCTCCGCGTACGTGGATGCGGCCGTGGAACGTCAGATTGAGCGTGATCTGCTGGAGGAGGCACTGCAGGCGAACGAGGCAGCCTCGGGGCCGATCCCGCAGGCGTTTCGCGATGAGGCGGCTGAGCTGTTCCGCAGTGTGAAGTCCGCACCCGAGCTGCTGGAGGAGGACGGGTGGCGCGCGCACGAAGAAAGCTGAGTGCGGGCACCGTCGTCCTGGACTGCGAGGGGCTCGTCAAGTGGTGTGAGGCCGACCGGCGGGTGACCGCGATCGTACGGGAGGCGCAGGACAACGACTTTCGGGTCGTCGTCAGTGCGATGACGCCGATCGAGGCTCAAGACGTACGTGTGAAAACTGAACGCCTCAAGTGGTACCTGTCACGGCTGAGGGTCGAGCCGGTGACCGAGGAGATCTGTTCGCGTGCGATTGAGTTGCTGCGCGGCAGTCGGCTTCACGGCCATAAGTACGCCATCGACGCTGTCGTGGCCGCTACGGCGCTCCGTGCGATGAAACCGGTTCTCATCCTCACCTCTGACGAAGACGACATGAGCAAGCTCTGCGGGAAAACCGTCAAGATTGTCGGGCTTTGAAGGCGCTTCATTACGAGAGAGGGCATGCGCAAGGTAGGCGGCACGCCTCCCCACCCTCGTACGCACCCGTCATTCCGGATGGCCGACACTCTGGACTGTGGATGACGAGGCGGCAGAGGACGCGCGGTGTTGGCTGGCAGAAGTAGGCGTCACCCAGGTCCGGGAAGGCGTATGGGCGAGCGACGAAACATCGGGGGAAGAACCGCTCACGGCCAACGACGTGGCCCACACGTGGACAAGCGTGGCGCTGGAGGACCCTGACCTCGACGCGACCGGCCGGCTACGACTCGCCCTCGGCCTCCTGGACCTTCTCGACGACTACTGGGTGACGTGCGAGATTCGCTTCGCCGTAGTCGCTGCGCAAGATCTGCGAGCTGAACTCCTGTGGGACGCCTACCGTCGGCGGTTGGAGGCTTCGGAGTCGCCCGAGCCGGTCACCTATTCGCTGTGGGTCGACTGGTTCGAGGACCGCGGCACAGTGGAGGTCGCCTTCGCCGAAGTGCTGGGCAACGACATCGAGGAGTTGCGGACCGAGGATCGGCTGCACGCGTTGACTCAAGATCCACTGTTTCGGCGTGCCCAACGAGTTCTGGAGATCTCCGGTCCCGTGCCCTGGCCGCTCAAACACCCCGTCTACCAGGCAGTCGTGGAAGTACCGGCCCTCCATCCCGCTCTGTTCCAAGGCCTGCTCAGCAGCTACCACGACTTCCATGGCGACCTTGAGCCCCATGCGGCCCGTGCTCTCTTGCAGCGACTGGATCTCCCGCCGGGCATCGAGGGGCTCGCCCGGTTACGCGCGGTCCTTCAAGCAGGGCACCGCAACCACTACCGCGCCCCAGACGCCTGGCGGGCAGCCGACTGCGAGACCTCCTGATCCTGAGCCGGGGAGAGGTCGTCCGGGGACTTCTACCGGCGCCAGAAAGCCCTGGTGACCGTGCCCAGCACCAACCGCACACCCGGCAGCGTCTCGCCCCACCGTCATCTCCCTGAGGTGATGGCCGGCTCTCGCCGCTCCTGCCGCGCCGGCACCAGCCGTTCGTGGAATCCGCCGTCCGGGGACCGCGTGATGATCCCCGTCTCCACTCCGTGCTCGGCCACGTCGTGATCTGTCTCCTGGAGCGCGAGGCAGATCCACCGGGTGACCACGAAGGCGATGACGGGGCCGATGACCACGGCGTACCTGAAGAGGATCGTCACGGCGTCGACGGTGAGGTCGAACTGGTGGGCGATCTGGTCGTTGGCCGCGGCTGCCCACAGCAGGCCGTAGAACGTGATGCCCGCGACGGCGACGGCCGTCTTCACCGGCGTCTCATGTGGCCGGTCGAGCACGTCATGCGCGGGCGTCTCGTGAGCTGTACGGCTCCTGGTCCTGGGGCGGCCCAGCGTGTCGCGGCGGCCGCGTCGGGAGGCGAGGAAGCGCTCGGCCGTCGGGTAGGCCGCCAGGGCGGTGAAGAAGAGGCCGGGTATCACCAGGGTGGGGACGAGGACCGCGAGGCTGAGTGTGTGGTTCCCGATGGTGAGTTCCCACCCGGGCATGATGCGGAGGGCGCCGTCGAGGAACCCCATGTACCAGTCCGGCACCGAGCCCGCCGAGATCTGTGTGGGCCTGGCAGGGCCGTACAGCCAGACAGGGGCGATCTGGAACCCGAACCCGAGAATGATCAGCATGCCCGTCGTCGCGACCGCCATCGTCGGGCGTGCGCTCCGCCGCGTGGGGAGCGAGGCGGCGAACCGGGAGTGGCCGTGCCGCCGCACCAGCCGTTCCCGGGCGATCAGCAGCGCGGCCATGACGATCGGGATCAGCAGGTGCCCGGCGTACATGACCGGGATGACCCTGTCGCCGGGAAAGTCCGGGCCGAACAGCAGCGACAGCACCCAGGTCCCCACCACGGGGATGGACTGCACCACCGACACGATCAGCCACAGGCTCCCACCCGACAGCATGTCGTCAGGCAGAGCGTTGCCGGTCTCGCCCGCGGCCATGCCGAGCGCCAGCAGCGTCACCCAGATCAGCCACTGCCCGGTGCGCGGACGGCGGAAGGCGCCGGTGAGGAACATGCGCAGCAGCTGCAACACGACGGCCGCCACGAAGACGAGCGCCGCCCAGTGGTGGACCTGGCGGATGAGCAGGCCGCCGCGCACCTCCAGGCTCACATGCATGGTGGAGTCGAAGGCCTTGCTGACGAAGAGCCCCCGCAGCGGGCCGTACGAACCGTCATAGGTCACCTGGGACATGCCGGGGTCGTAGAACACCATCAGCACAGCCCCGGTCACCACCAGAACGACGAACGACCAGACGGCGATCTCCGCGAACATGAAAGACCAGTGGGAGAACTGGAACGAGCGGCGTCTGGCTGACAACGAACGCATGATGGCCCCCTAACCTTGCCTACTCATATGACGGAATCGGGCCGGCTTCTGTGACAGCGATGAGGCACCGGTGACGGTGATTCACGTCACGAGGACCAGTAGTTGGCATCGGACATTCAGCCTTGGGTGCGACAAAAGGTCCGCTAACCTCTTCAGGTGATTTCCTACCGTGCGATCGTCCCCGCGGAGCTCGACCGGGTGACCGAGTGGGTCGTGACCGAGCCCGTCGGCTGGATCGCCGCCGACCGTTACCTCGCAGAACTGGCCGAGAACATGTACCGGCCGGAGTGGACGTGGATCGCCGAGGTCGGTGACCGGGTCGTCGGACGGGCGCTGTGGTGGGGGCCGAGGGACAGCGCGTACCCGGTCGCGCTCGACTGCCTCGACGTGGATCCCGCGGTGGGTGAGCGCACCGAGGTCGCCGCCGAACTGATCAGGGCCGCGCTGGCAGTGTTCCCGCGGCCGGTGCAGTACGCGATCAAGGCGGCCGGCGGCTGGCGTGACGATCCGGCCACCTCGGCGGCCGTGGAATGGCGGCGGGCGGCAGCACACGCGGCCGGTCTCACCGGGGAGGTGGAGCGGCTGCAGTTCGAGTGGGCCCCGGCCGACGGAGTGCCCCCGGCGGCCGGGGCGCTGCGGTTCGCCGAGGCGTCCGACGAGGAGTTCCTGGCGGTGTTCACGCGAATCGCCGAGGGCAGCCTGGACTTCCATACCCGGACGAGCGTGGCGGCCAAGGGCGTGGACGCGGCCGCGCGCGAGGAGATGGACTTCTATCTCGGAGCGCCGGGCAAGCGGGAGTGGTGGCGGATCGCCTGTACGCACGAGGGCGAGGTGGCGGGCATGGCGATCCCCTCGGCGACGCCGTACAGCGTGAACGTGGGGTATCTCGGGGTGGTCCCGGAGTTCCGGGGGCGCGGATACGTGGACGAGATTCTCGCCGAGATCACCCGCATGCACGCGGCCAACGGAGAGTCGCGCATCACCGCCACCACCGACGTGGGCAACGCGCCGATGGCGGCCGCGTTCCTGCGCGCCGGATACCGGAACACGGAGATCCGGATCAACCTCTCCAACGATTTCCAGTCCTGAGGACTTGGTGCCGGGAGCGGAGCGCCGCCACCAGCAGTACAGGAACCCGAGCGGCTGCTGCGGTCTGGGCGGCAACCTCGGGAGGAGTCGTCGAGCCGATCCGTCGACAGTCAGCGCTTGACGGCGCGCAGGACGACGAACTTGGGGTCGCTCGCGGCGACCTCGCAGTTGCCGAACAGCCGGCGCAGCTTCACGTGATAGCCGAGGTGCCGGTTGGCGACCACCCAGAGTTCGCCACCGCGCCGTAGTGCCGTGCGTGACCCGTTGAACATGCGCCAAGCCGTCGCGTCGGTCCTCGCGCGGTGCGTGTGGAACGGCGGGTTGGTCAGGACCAGATCCACCGTGCCCGTCGGCACACCGGACATGCCGTCGGCCGCCAGGAACGTCGCGCCGCCGTCCACATCCGCGTTCGCCCGGAACGTCGCCTCCGCCGAAGCCAGCGCCTGGTAGGACTCGTCGATGAACGTCACCTTGGCTCTGCTGCCGGCCAGTGACGCGGCGAGTCCGATCACCCCGTTGCCGCAGCCGAGGTCCACGACATGCTCATGGCCCCCGAGCGGTGGCAGGTTCTGCAGGAAGAACCGGGTGCCGATGTCGAGGCGGTCGGCGCAGAAGGTGCCCGCGTGGTTGGTGACGGTGAGCCCTGAGACCGTTCCGATGCCGGTGGGCAGCGCGTAGCTGCGCGGCCACGGGCTGGCGCCACGGGGCAGCCGGGGGTCGGGTGAGCAGAAGATGAGGCGCGCCTTCTTCGCCGCCAGCGACGTCCTGGTCGGCCCGAGAATGCGTTCGAACAGCTGGAGCGTCGAGGTGTGGATCTCGGTGACCATTCCCGCGCCGACGACGACGGTGTCCGCGTGCACGTGCGGCGCGAGACGGTGCAGCTGATCCTCAAGGAGCGAGAGCCCCTTGGGCACCCGGATCAGCAGCACATCGATCCGGGGCGGCGGCTCGTCCATGGTCGTACAGAGCCGTACCGCGTCCGGGGGGACCTCGTTGCGAACCAGGTTCGCCCGGGTCGCCTGCTGAGTGAGGTAGGAGTCGGTGATCTGCACGGGACGATGATCGGCGAGTGCGGTGACCAACGCGCCCCAGCGGTCCCCCAGCACGACCACGGTGCCCGACAGGCAGGTGGGTCCGCCGTCGGTTCCCTCGAGATGCCGCAGCAGGTACTCGTCGGCGGCGTCCCACGCGCGTAGCTGATCACGGGGGTCCTCGGGGAAACGGGTGAGACGGAATTCGCCTCTCGACGTGCTCAAATGGTTCATCGTGCCTCAGGCTAGCGAGTCACGCGTCCGCTACGCCAACGACGACGCTCCACTCGGGTCCGTACGACCGCCCGTTGATTTGTAAGCCTTCGGTCGGTTCTCACCAAGTACGGGTGTAGATCGACGAAGGGAGCAAGGCCGGTGCGTCTCATACGGGGAAAGCTCGCCACCGACCCCGTGGCGTTCGAAGCCTTCTACCGGAGGCACATCGACGCTGTCACGCGTTTCCTGGCACGCCGGGTCGACGACCCGCACACGGTCGCCGACCTGGCGGCCGACGTGTTCCTCGCGGTGTTCGACTCGGCGCACACGTACCGCCCGGGCAAGGGCAGCGAGATCGCCTGGCTGTACGGCGTCGCGCGCAACACGCTGTCGGCCGAGCGGCGGCGGGCGCTGCGGGAGTCCCAGCTCACACATCGTGTGAGCGGGCGGCGTCCGCTGGACGGCGACGACGTGTCCCGGTTGGAAGAGCAGATAGACGCGGAACGGCCCGTTAGGGCGGCCTTCGAGGCCATGGCCGGATTACCCGACGGGGAGCGCGCTGTCCTGGAACTGGTGGTCCTGGGGCAGCTCACGCCGTCGGAGGCGGCGGTAGCGCTGGGAATCCGGCCGGGGACCGGCGGTGGCGTTGCCGCTGCTGACCGGGTCTGAGCCGGCGTACGCGGTGAGCAAGAACACCAACGGCACCATCACGGTGGAGCTCAAGGAGTTCAGGGACGCCGACCAGCTGGAGCAGGATCTCAAGGATCTGGGCGTGACCGCCGACGTCACGTACCTCAAGCCCTACACGAAGTGCCAGAACGACCGGGGCACGCTCGTCGGCGGCCGATACGACACCCCGGAGGAGTGGCGCAAGTCCGCGCACTACAAGGTCGCCAGGCCGGGGCCGAAGGGTTTCGTCATCGATCCCCGCTATGTCGGGAAGGGTCAGACGGTGGCGCTGGAGTTCACCGAGAACCCGAAGGGGCCGGTCAAGTCGCAGCTCAAGGCATCGGTGATCCAGGGCGCTGTCAAGCCGTGCGTCCCGGTGCAGGACCCGACGCAGCTCGGCTGACCAGCGGCTGTGCGAGGCCGGCGTACCCGCGGGGGCAGCCGGGATGGTCGTGGACCGTGAGGGTGTTTCATGGGTGGCCACCTGTGAAACACCCTCGCGAAACGATCCCGCTTCGGTGCGGCCGCGAAGGCAGACCCTCACCGACGCCGGGGACGTGGATCACCATCAGGCCGTTCTTGGGGCCCTGCCTCCGGTGGTCACCGGCCGCACGGGGAACCGGGCGTGATCCGTCCGGATCATCCAGAATCGACCATCATGAAGATGCAGAGAACAGCGATGGTCGCGGGCCTTCTCGGGCTCGGGGCGATGTTGGGCGGGTGCGGCGCCAGCGGTGCGCCGGCTGAGGACACCGTGTCGTACGACGTCACCGACACGGTGGCGGCGTTGCACGTCGAAGCCGATTCCGGGACCGTCGAAGTGGTCGGGTCGGATCGCCGGGGCATCCGAGTGACGGAGCGGCTGAGCTGGCTCAAGAACAAGCCGGAGACCGTCCACGAGGTTCGAGGTGACACGCTGAAGCTGACGTTCACCTGTCCCACCACGTGGGGGTGGGGCGCCTGGGGCGCGTCCTGCGACGTGAACTACCAGGTCGAGGTGCCTGCGGGACTCCGTGTCAAGGTGGGCTCCGACTCGGGGAACCTGACGCTGAGGAGCCTGTCGGGCGAGGTGGAAGCCAGCACCGACTCCGGGGCGATCGAGGCCGGCGAGCTGACGGGCAGGCGGGTCGTCACGACGACCGACTCGGGTGATGTGAGCCTGACCTTCGCCGGACGGCCCGACCAGGTCACGACCGCCACGGATTCGGGTACGACCGTGATCCATGTGCCATCGGGGCCGTACAACATCGTGGCCAGGACGGACTCCGGCCGCAAGAACATCAAGGCCGCGAGCGCCCCCTCGGCCCCGCGCACGATCGCGCTGTCCAGCGACTCCGGCGACCTGGAGGTCACGACACCCTGACGGCGCCGCGAACACGGTGTGCCGGCCTGCGCATCCGATCAGCCGGCGTGTTGCTCCAGCCAGGCGACGATGTGCCGTACGTAGCTCTCGGTGTGCGCCAGCGGCCTGCCGGCGAGTTCGAGAACCGCCACCAGGTGGTCGACGCCGAAGGTCCTGTCCCAGACCCGGGCACGGTGGTAGGTCTGGCCGTCGACGGCATGACGGAGGTTGTCCCAGCCGTGCCACGCCATGAAGGCGGCGTCGATCGCGGGATCGAACAGGTGGGCCCGATCCCAGTCCAGGACGCCGATCAGCTTGCCGTTCTCGCTCCAATGGACGTTGGACCCGACCAGATCGCCGTGGACGAGGGAGTCGGGGACCGGTTCGAGGGCCAGTGCCTCCTCCAGGCGTCTCCGGCCCTCGCCGCGCCACTTCGCCGGGAAAAGGGGGATGACCTCCTCGGCCAGGATCGACGCCCAGTTGTCGCTGCCGTGGTGCTCGCGTGGTGCGGGCAGGACGGCGCGCAGCTCCGGGGTGACGGGCAACTCGCGCACGGCCCGCAGCAGCTCGCCGATCCTGCCCGGATCGCCCTCGCCCTCCCGCAGTCCGGCGCCGTCGATCCACGACACGGCGACAGCCGCTCGATCCCCGAACATCCTCACCGGCGTCAGCGGCTCCGGGACGGCGAACGGCAGCCCGGCGGCGGCGATCAAACGCAGCGCCTGCGTACAGCGCGGCAGAGCCTCGGCCCCCGCGGGGCGCCGGCTGACGCGCACGGCCGCGACACCGGGAAGCAGGACGACGTCGTGAATGCCACCCCTGGCCAGCCGCGCCGCGTCGAGGGGAGCTCCCGGGAGGAGCGCGTCAGCTATCTCCAGCAGCTCGTCGGGTACGTGTCCACGCATACATCGGCTACTTTCTGCGGTCCGGACTCGGTGCCGCATCCTGACACCTGCGGCCATCACTCGGCCGTCGTGCCGGCGATGCGAGTTCAGGACCGATCATAGAAACTCCACCAGCGACATTTTTCCTATCGTGGACATGATCTCTAGCATTGCTATGCTACTGCCATGTCCGCCATCACCGAACGCCGCGAACGTGAACGCGCCCAACGCCATCAGCTGATCATCACGGCCGCCCGCGAGCTGGCCGAGGCCGAAGGGTGGGAGGCGGTGACAACGCGAAGGCTGGCCGAGCGCGTCGAGTACAGCCAGCCCGTGCTCTACAGCCATTTCAACGGGAAGGACGCCATCCTGCGCGCCGTCGCCATCGAAGGCTTCGGTGAACTCGCGGCGCGCCTGCGCGGTGTCCGGCTGGCCGCCCCCGAGCCGGCGCAGGCGCTGCACGCCGTCTGCCGCGCCTACCTGGAGTTCGCGACCGAGCAGCCCGCCCTCTACCAGGCCATGTTCGTCCTGCCGACCGATGTGAAGTTCGCGCACGCCGAGACGCCGCCCCCGCTGCGCGCCGCTTTCGACGAGTTCGTGAGCTGCTTCCGCTCGGACAACCCGCGACGCGAACTGTTCGCCGAAGTCACCTGGAGCGCGTTGCACGGCATGGCCGCCCTGTCGGACAGCGGCCGCATCCCCCCGAACTTCCAGACGGAGCGGCTCGACTTCCTCGTCACCCAGATCGCCGGCACGCTGTGAGGGGCGATGGGCCCGGACCGGCAGTTCGACTCAGGCCGCGGGTCTGCGGGCGGCGAAGCGCTCGATCATGCCGAGTTTGAACCGGTCGTGCCGTTCCACGGTCAGCCCCATGGCGCGGACCAGGGGCAGCGGGCGGCGGCGGAAGTGCTCGCCCTGCAACGGAACGCTCACCAGGTCGGCCGCCGCCTGCAGCACCCGGATCGGCCAGGAGGACGAGGCGACGTGGTCGGCCAGCAGCAGCAGGCCGCCCGGCCGCAGCACCCGGTGCATCTCGGCGAGCGCCCGCGACTCGTCGGGGATCGCGCACAGCGCGAACGTGCAGACGACCGTGTCGAAGAACGCGTCGGGGAACGGCAGCGCCTGCGCGTCGGCCTGCCGGAACTCCGCCGGCACGCCGAGCGACCCGGCGCGGCGTCTGGCCACCGCGAGCATCGCCTCGCTCCACTCCACGCCGGTCAGCCGTACACCGTCCGGGTAGTGCCCGAGGTTCAGGCCGGTGCCGATCGCGACCTCCAGCACCTCGCCGGAGGCCTGCCGGCAGAGCCATTCGCGGGTGTCGCCGAAGAAACGGCGCTCGGCGAACGCCATCTGCCGGTCGTAGGTCACGGCCTGGCGGTCCCAGTACGTCCGCAACCGGAGGTCCCGCTCATCGGTGTCGGCCATCGTGTCACCAGCCCTTCTCCAGGGGCCCCGAATCTACCCAGCGGGATCGGCACCTGCGCGGCGACAGCGCCGTTCGTGATCGCACGCTGATCCGCGCGAAGAGTTCACCGTACTTTTGGTGGTTCTTGCCGTTGTTCGATCCGGCACGGCGGGGATTCTGACGGTGTCGGTCCCCTCGCATTCCCCGCAAGGAGGCTTCGTGCGCACCCCGCAACCCTCCCGGCGTTTCTGGCCGGCACGGATCGCCGCCATCCTCGTCGCCATCACCTCCCTGACCGGCGTGGCCGGCGTCGCCCCCGCCGACGCGTCGGTCCACGACTCCTGCACCGTCTCCCGGTGCGCCGACGCGCGCTCGGCCGACGCGACGTGGGCGGGCAAGGGCTATCCGACCAGCGGCGGCTGGTACTCCTGGCCGGACGGGAAGTACAACTACACCGGCGGGCGCTTCTACAACCGGGAGGGCCGGCTCCCGAGCGGGGCCACCTACTACGAGTACGACGTGTACTCCCGGGCACGGGGCGCCGCGCGTGACGCGTACCGGATCGTCGTCAACCGCGGCACCGGCGTGACCTGGTTCTCGCCGAACCACTACACCGACTTCTACCGGCTCCAGGGGTTCCGATGAGATCCGTCGCAGGTCCGCTGCCGCCCTGGCTGACGGTGTCCACGAGCCCGGCGCCCGCGGTCGTCGACGGACGCGCGTGCCGGACCCGCGCCGCCTTCTTCGAGGAGGCGGCGCGGGCTCTGCGCCTGCCCGGCTACTTCGGCCGTAACTGGGACGCCCTCACCGACTGCCTGCGCGACACGGCCCGAGTCCTGATCGTGGAGCACGCCGAGGAGCTGCTCGGCGGCGAGCCGCCCGAACAGTTCGCCGTCCTGCTGGCCGTCCTGGGTGACGCCGCCGACGCCGGGCTGACCGTGACGCTGTGCACCGACCCCGACCGTGAAGCGCTGCTCCGGCAGCGGATCGCCGCCGCCCTGCCCTGAAGCGTCGCCTGACGTTTGCCGGGTCTTTGCCCATGGCCACGACACGCCCTTCCGGCTAGCGGAACCCGTAGCCGTACGGCGGTTCCACGTGCGCGGCGCCAGACTTGAAGTGTTCGTTACCTTGTATCATTCGTGTTTATGACGGTATGTTGGGCGCCATGACCGCACCCAGGACACCGACCACCGCCGAGGAGCTGCGCGGTGCAGGCCTGCGGGTGACGGCCGCCCGAGTCGCGCTGCTCGACACCGTTCGGGACGGCGATCACCTCGACGTCGAGGCGATCGCCTCCGGGGTGCGCGATCGCGTAGGCCACATCTCCCTCCAAGCCGTGTACGAGGCCCTCAACGCGCTCACCGCGGCGGGACTCGTTCGCCGCATCGAGCCGGCCGGCAGCCCTGCCCGGTTCGAGCGACGCGTCGGCGACAACCACCACCACGTGGTGTGCCGGTCGTGCGGCGCCGTCGGCGACGTCGACTGTGCGGTCGGCCATGCGCCCTGTCTGACCGCGTCCGACGACCACGGCTTCTCGATCGAGGAGGCCGAGGTCATCTACTGGGGCCTGTGCCCCCGCTGTTCCACTGCCAGCAGTTCCTGAGCACCCTGATCCGCGTAGCCCGGAAGGATTCCCATGTCCGAGAACCATGATGCAATCGTCACCGACCCGAAGACGGAGGGCGGAGGCGGCTGCCCGGTCCCGCACGGGCGCGCCCTGCACCCGACCCAGGGCGGCGGCAACCGCCAGTGGTGGCCTGAGCGGCTCAACCTGAAGATCCTCGCCAAGAACCCGGCCGTGGCCAACCCCCTCGGCGACGACTTCGACTACGCCGAGGCGTTCAAGAGCCTCGACCTCCCGGCCGTGAAGCGGGACATCGCCGAGGTGCTGACCACCTCGCAGGACTGGTGGCCGGCCGACTTCGGCCACTACGGCCCGTTCATGGTCCGGATGGCGTGGCACAGCGCGGGCACGTACCGGATCAGCGACGGCCGCGGCGGAGCCGGGGCCGGCCAGCAGCGCTTCGCGCCCCTCAACAGCTGGCCCGACAACGGCAACCTCGACAAGGCCCGCCGCCTGCTGTGGCCGGTCAAGAAGAAGTACGGCCGGAACCTCTCGTGGGCCGACCTGCTGATCCTCGCCGGCAACGTGGCGCTGGAGTCGATGGGCTTCAAGACGTTCGGCTACGCCGGCGGTCGCGCGGACGTGTGGGAGCCCGACGAGGACGTCTACTGGGGTCCCGAGACCACCTGGCTCGGCGACGAGCGCTACAGCGGTGACCGGGAGCTCGAGAACCCGCTCGGCGCGGTGCAGATGGGCCTCATCTACGTCAACCCGGAGGGCCCGAACGGCAACCCGGACCCGCTGGCCGCGGCCCGCGACATCCGTGAGACGTTCCGCCGCATGGCGATGAACGACGAGGAGACGGTCGCCCTGATCGCGGGCGGTCACACCTTCGGCAAGACCCACGGCGCCGGCCCGGCGGACCACGTCGGCGCCGACCCCGAGGCCGCCTCGATCGAGGAGCAGGGCCTGGGCTGGAGGAACACCTTCGGCACCGGCAAGGGCGGCGACACGATCACCAGCGGTCTCGAGGGTATCTGGACGAACACCCCGATCACCTGGGACAACAGCTTCTTCGAGATCCTCTTCGGCTACGAGTGGGAGCTGTTCAAGAGCCCCGCCGGCGCCAACCAGTGGAGGCCCAAGAACGGCGCCGGGGCCGGCACCGTTCCCGACGCCCACGACCCGTCGAAGAGCCACGCCCCGACGATGCTGACGACCGACCTCTCGCTCCGCGTCGACCCGATCTACGAGCAGATCTCGCGGCGCTTCCTGGAGAACCCCGACGAGTTCGCGGACGCGTTCGCGCGGGCGTGGTTCAAGCTGACCCACCGCGACATGGGGCCGGTCGCGCGCTACCTCGGCCCGGAGGTCCCGGCCGAGACGCTGCTGTGGCAGGACCCGCTCCCCGCGGTGACGCACCAGCTCATCGACGCCCAGGACGTCGCCTACCTCAAGGGTCAGGTCCTCGCCTCGGGCCTGACGGTGTCCCAGCTGGTGTCCACCGCGTGGGCGTCCGCCTCCTCCTTCCGCGGTAGCGACAAGCGCGGCGGCGCCAACGGCGCCCGCATCCGCCTCCAGCCGCAGAGCGCGTGGGAGGTCAACGACCCCGACCGGCTGGCGACGGTGCTGCGCACCCTGGAAGGGATCAAGGACGCCTTCGACGCCGCGCAGACCGGCGGCAAGAAGGTCTCGCTCGCCGACCTGATCGTGCTGGCCGGTACCGCGGGCGTCGAGCAGGCCGCCAAGGACGCCGGCTTCGACGTCCGGGTGCCGTTCACGCCGGGCCGCGTGGACGCCTCGCAGGAGCAGACCGACGTGGAGTCGTTCGCCGCCCTGGAGCCGACCGCCGACGGGTTCCGCAACTACCTCGGCAAGGGCAACCGGCTGCCGGCCGAGTACCTGCTGCTCGACCGGGCGAACCTGCTGACCCTGAGCGCCCCCGAGATGACCGTCCTCCTCGGCGGCCTCCGCGTCCTGGGCGCGAACTACCAGCAGTCGTCGCTCGGCGTCCTGACCACGACCCCCGGCGCTCTGACGAACGACTTCTTCGTCAACCTGCTCGACCTGGGCACGACGTGGAAGGCGACCTCCGAGGACCAGAACACGTTCGAGGGTCGCGACACCGCCACGGGCGAGGTCAAGTGGACCGGCAGCCGCGCCGACCTGGTCTTCGGGTCGAACTCCGAGCTGCGCGCGCTCGCCGAGGTCTACGCGAGCGACGACGCGAAGGAGAAGTTCGTGAACGACTTCGTCGCGGCGTGGGACAAGGTCATGAACCTGGACCGGTTCGACCTGGTCTGACTCGTCTGATCAAGGTCCAGGCCGGCCCCGTACGGGACCGGCCTGGACCTTGTGCATGAGCGGGGGTCAGCGGCCACTGCTCGCCACGAGACCGGAGTACGAGGCGACCACCTCGACCTGGTCCGGCTCGGCCTTCTTCGGAGGGATGCGGGCCGCCACCTGGAACAGGTCGGTGACCTCCATGTACGTGTAGTACTTGCCGCGCAGGAAGCCGCTGTCCTTCTGGAGGACGTAGTTGCGCTGCGGGCTCGGCCGTACGTCGTAGCGGATGGTGCGCTCGATCGTGGTGAAGGTCAGTGCCCCGCCGTCGGCGGTCCGCAGCGTGTACGACGGGTAGCGGGTGGCCGGGCGGGCCTTCGTGGTGGTGCTCGCGTACGGGTTCATCCGCACGCGGGTCTTCGCGGCACTCGTGGTGAGGTTGTCGGCGGCGAAGAGGCTCTTGTCGGCGGCACTGCCCTTGCCGGCCAGGTGGGAGGCGTACTTCTCCGCGAAATCGGCCGGTGACATCATCAGGCCGGTGCCGTCAGCCGGGCCGACCTCCTTGGCCAGGCCCGCGGCGTCGACGGAGATCTCGGGCAGCTCCTTGGCGGTGGTGCCGTCGAAGGCGTCCGGGGCGTACACCTGCCGCCAGCCGTCCCCCTGCCGGGCGAAGAGCAGGTACGTCGGCTCCTTCGCGGTCGTCGGCTTGCGCTGCCAGTGCACCGTGGCGAGGAACCAGGGCTTCTGCCCGGCGGCCGGCGCCTGGAAGACGGGCTTCGTGTAGCCGAACGGCTTGTACGTGATGGTCTTGTGCAGGATGCGGCTGGAGGCGTAGCTCGCCTTGTCGATGGTGTAGCTGGAGCCGCCTTCGTACCCGGCCAGGAGCTTGGCGCTGCGGGCCTTGTTGGCGGCGTTGTTGCGCTTCACGTAGTCGGCGAGGACCGAGGCGGCCTCCTGGCCCGAGATGGCGCGAGCGGGCGTCGGGGCACTGCTCGCACGCGGTGCGCCCGGGGTGCCGGCCGGGGGATTCGCCTTTCCGCCCATGCCCGGGAGGGCGGAGCATGCTGTGAGCAGACACCCTGCCATGACGCCACTGATCGTCCAGCCGTACCTTCGCACTTTCCGTACCTCTAACCACTACGGGACCAAAGGGCCTCAAGGTAGCAGGAGTGATGCCGGGCGCCACAACAGCTCGGGCGAACGCGGCCTGACCAGCCTGAGGAGGACCGCCCGGCCCGGGTCAGGCGGCCGCCGGCGCGGGATCGCGGCGCGAGGTGAGCAGATTGCGGAGCCGGCCGGCGGTGGCGGCGGCGGGCCAGAGGTGGGTCGCCAGGTTCCGGGCCGCGATTCCGGTACGGGTCGAAGGGACCATCAGGGAGGCGGCCATCGCGACGTTGTTCTGCTTGGGGTCCACCAGGGTGCGGTGCCGGGCCTCGTAGCGGGCGAAGGCTGAGCGGGGGTCGGCGGGGCTGGCGGCCAGCTCCTCGGCGAGTGTGTACGCGCCGGCCATGGCCAGGGTGGAGCCGTCGCCGAACAGCGACACCGACGAGGCGGCGTCCCCGAGCAGCGCGACGCGGCCTTTGCTCCAGCGGTCGAGCCGTACCTGGCTGACGGAGTCGAGCCACAGGTCGTCGGCGGCGCGCACGCGGTCCAGGAGTTCGGGCACGCGCCAGCCGTCGCCGGCGTAGGTGTCGGTCACGATCCGCTTGTGCTGCTCGATGTCGCGGTGGTCGAAGCCCTGCACCGCCGGGCTGCGGAAGATGAAGGCGGCCAGGGCGCGACCGCGCACGGGGTGGACGGAGGCCATCCGGCCGGGGGCGTTGTGCAGGACGACGTCCTTCCCGTGCTCGGCCGGGCCGTTCAGCTGCATCGTGGCGACGTACAGTCCCATGTGGCGGACGAAGTCCTCCTCGGGGCCGAAGGCGATCCGGCGGGTGGTCGAGTGCAGCCCGTCGGCGCCGATGACCAGATCGAACCGGCGCGGCGCGGCCTTCTCGAAGGTGACTTCCACCCCGCCGCCGTCCTGGCTCAGCGACGTGATGGTGTCGTCGAACAGGAACTCGGCGGAGTCCCGACCGGCCTCGTACAGGATCCTGGCCAGGTCGGTGCGCGTCACCTCCACCTCCCGGCTGCCTGTCGCCCGTTGCAGGGCGCGCATGTTGACGCGGCCGACCTGACGGCCGGAGCCGTTGACGAAGCTCATCGCCGTCACGTCCGTGGCGGCCTCGCGCAGCCGCTCCATCACCCCCATCCGCTCGGCCACCTCCACGGCCGGGCCCCGGACGTCCACGGGGTTGCCGCTGGTGCGCAGGCCCGCTGCCCGTTCGACGACGGTGGTACGGAATCCACGCTCGGCCAGCCAGTAGGCCAGCGTGGGGCCGCCGACTCCGGCTCCGGAGATCAGCACTGAGGGGGTGGTCATGTCGCGCTCCTGTCGATCCGTCGATGTGCCATCAACTTATGACTAAAAGCGAAAATTAGTCAAGTGATTGATATGGGTTTGACCAAAACTCTTATCTGGTCATATGATGGCGTCATGAGTGCCAGCGCCGAACGACTGCGGGACCCGCAGCAGCGGACCGAACGGGCCACCCGGATCCTCGACGCGGCCGCGGACCTGCTGGCCCGCCACGGCTACCGGCGGGTCACCATCGACGACGTCGCCGCCGAGGCCGGCATCGGCAAGGGCACGGTCTATCTGCACTGGAAGACCCGCGAGCAACTGTTCGGCGCGGTCTTCGGGCGTGAGGTGCTGTACGCGATCGACGAGCTCCGGCAGGCGCTGGGGCGCGATCCGCAGGTGTGCCTGCTGCACCGCTTCGCGCGCACGTACTTCGTGGCCATCGCGAACCGGCCGCTGCTGCGCGGGTTCCTTCTCGGCGACGCCGACCTGCTCGGCAAGCTGGCGGACTCGCGTGACGCCGCCCGCGACGACCGGCACGCCGCCATGGCCCGCGGCTACTTCGAGCTGCTGTCGGAGCGCGGCCTGCTGCGCGCCGACATGGACGCCGACGAGGTGGGCTACGCCTACCAAGCGACGTTCGAGGGCTTCCTGCGGGCGGAGGCGAGTGCCCCGGCCGAGGGCCTGGAGCGGCGGGCGGACCTGCTGGCGCGTACCGTCCGGCAGGCGTTCGAGCGCGAGCCGGCCACCCCGGACGGCGCCCTGCGGGACCTCGCCGCCGCCGTCGTCGCCCTGCTCACCGGCCTCATCGACGCCGACCGCGCTGAGTCCGGCATCCCGCAGTCCTGACTACCGGGATGTTCGGGGGCGGCGGGCGCCGTTCCCGACGATCTCCTCGCGCGGCACTGCGGAAAGCGTCTGGAGCGCGCGCAGGAAGGCGTCCCGGTCCTCGGCGGGCAGACGCGCCAGGAGCCGGTCCTCCTGCTGCTGGATGCCCGCCTGGGCGGCGTCCCGTACGCGCCGGCCTTCGGCGGTGAGCGACAGCAGGTGTGTGCGCCGGTCGGCCGGGTCGGCCCGCCGCTCGATGAGCCCGCGCTCCTGCAGGCCGTCGAGCACGCCGATGATGCGGGTCTTGTCCGCCCGGATGGCCTGGGCGAGCGCGCTCTGACTCCGTACCGGCTGCCTGCCCAGCGCGAGCAGGACCACGTACGCCCACATGGACAGGCCGTGCGCCCGCAGGACCGGCAGCTCGGCCGCGACCAGGGCGCGGCTCAGGGGCGCCATCATCGCCGCGAGGTCGGGACGTCCGGCCGCCGTCTGCTCAGGGGCCCTGCTCTCCGCCATGCCCCAACGATATGCCGTCGTTTAATATGTGCATGGACTTATAGTAGGCACGTGCTTATGATTGTGCCATGACGACTTCCGATGTCACCGGTATCACTGCCCTGAACAGGCGCGCGGTCGAGATCAGCGTCGAGGTGGTGTCCCGGGTGACCGTGGCCGACCTCGACCGGCCCACGCCCTGCGCCGAGTGGACGCTGGGCGACCTGCTCGCCCACATGACGGCCCAGCATCGCGGCTTCGCGGCCGCGGCCCGAGGTCACGGTGCGGACCTCGCGGTGTGGGAGGTCCGCCCCCTCACCGCCGACGGCGACCCGGCGGCCGAGTACGCCGAGGCCGCACGCGACGTCCTCGCCGCTTTCGCCGAGGAGGGCGTGCTGGAGCGGGAGTTCGCCCTTCCCGAGTTCGGCCCCGGCGCGGCGTTCCCCGGCGCGTCGGCCATCGGCTTTCATCTCATCGACTACGTCGTGCACGGTTGGGACGTGGCCCGGTCGCTGGGCCGGCCGTACGAGCTGGAGGCGGAGCTGGCCGAGCCGGCGCTGCGCGTCGCCCGCGCGGTCCCCGACGGGGCCAACCGGCTGGCGCCGGGGGCGGCGTTCCGGCCGGGCCTGCCGGTGAAGGACGACGCCGAACCCCTGGACCGGATCCTCGCCATCCTCGGCCGCTCACCGTCCTGGCCCGCCTGACGGCTTCAACCCGTGGCGCGTTCCTCCGTCGGGAACAGCCACGGCAGTCCGGCCGCGCGGTAGAGCACCACGATCAGGGCCACGACGGCGACGAACCAGGCGATGGGCGTGACAAAGCCCAGGTCGGCGTGGCCGAAGCCGGACAGGATGCCGAGGACTCCCAGGCTGACCACGGCCCAGCGGAGCACGTCGAGGCGGGCGGCGGTGGAGATCTCTCCATGGGGCCGGATGCGCCGGATGATCGCGTCGACGGTCAGCCAGACGGCGATCAAGGCGCCGGCCGTGTCGACGAGTCCGATCACCTGGGAGAGGGAGAAGGACGCCGGCTCGTCGCTCGGGTGGGGCACCCCGGATGCGAACACGGCGACGAGCGAGACGGAGACCATGGCCACGGCGAAGGACCTGGCCCGGTCGAAGGGGTCGCCGGCGGAATGCAGCAGCTGGGTCAGTCCCGACGCGCACAGTCCCCATCCGACGGGGTCGAACAGCAGGTCGAACCCGTTGAAACGCAAGGCCCCGAAGGCGAAGACGAAGCCCGTGGCGATCTTCGTGAGGGGGAGGGACGAGCCGGCTGTCAACTCCATTCCGGGCTCATCGCCTCATTGCAGACCTTGACTGCGACGGCTCGCTGCCAGGCGACCGGGACCTGCCCCTCGGGGCCTGTCAGCTGCCATGAGCCCCATGTCACCTCCGCCGAGCCTGATCCGACCAAGGTCGTGTAGGTGAAGCGAACCGGTTGCGGTTCGTACGGCACCGCGGCGCAGTCGGTGATGACCACGCGCCTCCGCACGGTCTGGAAGTCGCCGATCGCCATGGTGATCTCCTCGTCGGCGGGCAGCAGGCGAAGGCCCGGCATTTCCCAGGTGAGGTCGGTGAGGGTGAAAGGGGTCAGTCCCCCGTTCTCGATGTCGATATCCAGAGTGCTGGACAGGACGCCATTTTCGTCCACGTCGGCGTGGACGAAGAATCCCGAGAGGCTCCAGCTGATGTGCGGTGTTATCGCTCCCGACCACGACATGGCTGCCGCGAGAAGTGCCAGCGACAGACAGCCGGACACCACCATCTTTACTCGCTTGCGCTGGATATGCGACGTGGTGATGCCAAATTGCCGCCATATGTCATCCGGGCTCACGATATAGGACCATATATGGTGTCACCTCGTGACGATGCCTCAGCTGATCTCTTGGGTGGTCGCCGTGCTGACCGTGCTGGTGGCGGCCGTGCCGGTAACCCAGGACCGGCTGACCAGGTTCGCCGCACTGGCCGGACTTTCCGTCACCACGCTCAACGCCCGCCGGGTCATCGACCATTTCGCCGCTCTGCGTCGACAGCGGCTGATCGCCCTGGTCATCGCCGCTCCGCTGACCTGCTTCACCGATGACCTGTTCTATGTGGTCCTGGGCTGGTGTGCTATTTCGGTCTTCCACGGTGTACGGCAGCCGGCCCGGGCGTTCCCTGCCGATGAAGAGGTGCGAATCCATCGGGCGGCATGGCTGCTCTCTTTGGGTGGCGCCGTGGTGGCGGGTGGTTATCTGCTGATGGATCGGGGCGTCACCTCAGCATTTCTGGCCCATGCCGTCGTCATGCTTGTCGTGATTTGGGCCGTCCGGAAAGCGGATGCGGGGCCGGATTCCGAAAGAGCGGAGGAGGCGGCCTCGGCCGAGTCCGCCATCGGTCGTTGGTCGGCACGGAACCTCTACCTGGCGGGAACGGCGATCGTGCTGTCCGGCGCCTTGCTCACCCCCGGCCAATCACCACGGCGCGCACTGCCCGAGTACACGATGCCCAGCACCTTTCCCGAGCAGACGGTCGATTTCGCGACCGTGGAGAAATACAAGCGGCCCACCTGTCCGTGGAACGACCTGATGGACGTCCCCTGCCGGTCGTGGCAGGTGAACGGACAGCCGTTTCCGCAGGCCGCGCCGTACATCGTCAGAAATGGCAGAGCACCCGAGCAGGCCCCGTTCGTGCGCAGCGCCGACAAGAAGGCCGTCGTCTATCTCGGCAGGCACGATCGCCGCATGCTGTACCAGGACGCCCGGGGCGTCCACCCCCTCACCGGCCCTCTGGCGGACACCGCCGTGCCCACGCCGACCTTCATCCGCCAGAGCAGGTACGTGGCCCTGGCCAGGGACGGCGCGCAGATCATCGACACCCGGACCTGGACCACCCTGCCGGTCGCCGGGGCCGAGAAGGTTCATGACATCAACGAGAGCGGGATCGTGGTCACGACGGCATCGCGGGTTCTCGTTCTCGACCACCGGGGGAAGACGCGGATGAGCCTCCCCCTCGGGAAACTCCCGGTCTCTTCCGTCGAGGACACGTACCATCTGCGGCCGGACGGACGGCGGTTCGTGGTCGTCCGAGGCCGCGAGGAGCGCGTCGAGACCTTCGACCCAGAGACCGGCGAACGCATGTCGAGCGTCAGTCCCGAGTTCCCCGACGACGACTTCCTCGGCGTCGGCTGGTCGAAGCAGGGCCCCTTCCTGGTCCGCGACTCCTTGAACGGGCGTGTCTACTATCTCGACCTGGCGGCGGGCAAGCTCTGGAGGAAACGCGACAAGGCCCTCGGTCAGGGGCGTGCGGCGGGGGTGGACGGGGTGCGGGTGGCGGTGGCGGTCAGGTGGCGGAGTTTGGCCCCCGACTCAGAGCCCGCCTCGGCGGCGAACATGTCCATGCCCTGCAGTTCCGGGTCGCCGTGCAGGGCGACGAGCTCGGCCGACAGCCGCAGCTCACCCACGATCGGATGGTCCAGGACGTAGTCGCGGTGCGTCGCGACGGCCACGTGGTGCTCGTCCCACAGGGCGCGGAACGCCTGGGCCGAGCTCCTAGGCCGAGGTGGACGAAGGCGGAGTGCACGCCCGGGTGACGGCCGACGGGTCCCAGTAGAAGGGACGGCATTCGAGCATGCGCCCGTCCCGTACCCGGATGAGCTGCAGGATCTCCGTCTCCACGTCCTGGCCGGTGGCGCGGGCACGGAACCGCACCCGGTTGCGCACCACGACCGTGTCCCCGTCGCCCCAGTGCTCCTGCTCCAGGAACTCCATCGACTCCCAGACGTCGCTGAAGGCCGCCAGGAAGCGCTCCATGCCGTCATGGCCGCGCCACGTCCCCGTCCCCGTGAAGGGCAGACCGGGCGCCTGGTGCAGGACGACCTCGGGGTCCAGGTGGGCGGCGACCTCGTCGTAGCGGGCCTTGCCGTACCCGCCGGCCGCCACGTACGCGGTCTCCGCGGCGTAGAAGCGCTCCATCACCGCCCAGGCGTCGTCTTTGGTCACATCGTTCACCGAAAGCGTCATGGGCGCCATGCTCACAGGGGCGCCGGCTCCTGGCCGGCGGGATTCGGGCGCGTCACGGGCCGAGGGGCTCCAGAAACTCCAGGCGGTTGCCGTGCGGGTCCTCGCTGTAGAAGCGCCGCATGCCGGGGAAGTCGTCGTCGAACGTGACCGGGTACCCGGCCCGGCGTAGGCGGCCGGCCCACTCGTCGAGGCCTGAGACGAGCAGGCCGGGGTGGGCCTTGCGGGCCGGCCGGAAGTCGGTCTCGACGCCGAGGTGCAGCTCGATGCCGTGGCCGCGGAACCAGCAGCCGCCGCGTGCCGCCAGGACCGGGGGCTTGGGGATCTCGGTCAGGCCGAGGACACCCTCGTAGAAGTCGCGCAGCGCCTGCTCGCTTCCGGGCGGGCAGGCGAGCTGGACGTGGTGGATCATGTCGCTCCGATCGGCAGGGTGTCAGGCCGTACCGGCGGGCTCCGGGACGAGGCGGCGGCCGACGCGGACGGCGGCCACCGCCACCACCGGTGTCAGCAGCCAGAGCAGCGGCACGTTCTCCATCACCCACGTCAGAGCCGCCGTGAGCAGCCAGAATCCGCCGACCGCCCACAGGGAGACGGCGAGGACGCGGAGCCGCCGTATGTCCGTGCCGGCCTTGATGGGGCCGCGCAGCGCCGAGGTGATCAGGGCGGCCTGGCACAGCAGCAGGACCGCCTCGGAGCCGGCGAAGAGGGTGACGGACAGCGGGTTGGCGGAGTTGTCGCCGATGAGCGCGGTCGGGTACGGCAGCAGGGCCACGAAGATCAGCATCGGCAGGTGGAGCAGCATCATGCCGCGCGACAGGTACGTGATCCGGTCGAACAGCCGGTGGTGCTGCCGCCAGGCCGTCCACAACATCATGAACGCGATGAAGAACGCCAGGAACGTCCCGGAATGCTGGCTGAGGTACTGCCAGAGCTCGGCGGCCATGGCCAGCCGGTCCCCGTGGGGCTCCGCGGCCTCGCCCTCGGGGCGGGGGAGCTCGATGGCGAGCAGCGTCATGGCGATGGCGAAGACCGCGTCGGTGAACATCCCCACGCGCTCGTGCGTCAGGCCCGCGGGCGGAGCCGCCTCGTGAGCGTCCGGGCCGCCGTGCTTGCCGGATGGGTCGTCGATGGCCACGTATCCTCCGCCGGGGGGTTACCTGAAAAGGTGCAGATCGGGCCGATCATACTCATCTGTCCGTACGTGAATCCTCCGCGTGCAGGGCGGCGGTGAGCTCCTCGCGGGTGAGGCGGTGGGAGCCCACGTAGTACAGCACGGAGCCCGCCGGCAGCTGGGTCTGCCAGCCGGGGTTCACCAGCAGCTCGTCACCGCTCCGGGCGGCGAGCAGCGTGGCGCCGCACCGGCGGCCGAGCGCGATCTGGCAGCGGTCCACCAGCACCGGCCCGAGGGACTCGGGCAGCCGCACGGAGTACGTCTCGGCGTCGCCGTGGGTCATGAGCTGGGTGTAGACCTCGCTGAGGCCCGGGTCGCGCAGCTCCTCGGTGATCATGTACGGGCTGTGCCACTGGACGCAGCGCAGCGTCTCCCGGACGTACCGCAGCTGCCTGACCCTGCCGACGTCCCGCAGCGCGACGACGAGGTGCGCCCCGTGCGCGACGTGGTCGGCGGTGATCGCGATCGCCAGCGCCTCGTTGTCGTCACGCGCGTCCACGAGCACGCTGTACGCCCGGTCGACGCCGGCCCGGCGCAGCACGCCGTCGTCGGTCAGGTCGCCGCGCACGAACGTCACCTCGCGGTCCGGCATCGGATGCGTCGGGACGTCGTCCCACGCGCACAGCACGATGCGGCTCGAACCGTCGGCCGTCAGCTCGTCCACCATCTGCTCGGTACGGCCGGGGGTGTAGCCGAGCAGCACGATGTGGCCGGACATGTCCACGGTGACGGCACCTCGCATCCTTCGTCCCTTGGCCCGTTCCAGAGCCGCCGCGAACCTGGTGAAGACGGTCGTCAAGGTCGCGATGCCGCCGGCGATGACGTACACGCCCACCGCGTGGCCGCCGGCCGTCTCCGGGTACAGGTCGCCGTAGCCCACGGTCGAGGCGGTGACGACGAAGTACCACCAGTAGTTGGCCGGCGCCACGATCTCGCTGCCCGCCGGCTCCGCGAGCGCCATCAGCGGCCAGCTCGTCAGGAACACCGCCGCGAAGACGAGCACCGGGGTCCACCAGGTCCCGAGCATGCCGAGCCGGGCCAGCAGGCGGGCCAGGAAGATGGGCACGCTTGTCCTCCCGCCTGACGCCGCCTGTACTGCGGTCACCATAACTGGACAAACGCCACAAAGCATCCCCCTATCTCTTGGGTATCAGGGGCAATGCGTCATGGCGGGACAGCACGGCGACATCCGGTAAAGGCGCTTTCCTGAGAGGTAACGATTACTTCCGGATGCGCCGGGGGTCTCCCTTGGCCGCTACGGATGTGCGAATATCGCACCATGAAGGATCCGGGAGGCTGGGCCGAGATAGGGGAACGCGTGCGCGAATGTCGCATCGCGGCCGATATGTCACAGGAACAGCTGGCATCGGCGCTTCGCCTGGACCGCACCATGATCGCCAAGATCGAGCTGGGTGTGCGCCGCGTCGACGCGCTGGAATTGGCCAAACTGTCCACGGTGCTCAAAGTCCCGTTGAGCCATTTCCTGACCCCTGCTCCCGCCGTGGTGTCCCGCCGTGCCGAACTGGCCGAGGACGGCGCCGCCGACGGCACGCGGCAGTCGTATCGAATGGAGTTCGCGCTCACGACCTGGCTCGCCGATGTCCGCCAGCTCATGGAGAGCGGAGAATTCACACCGCCTCCGATAGCGCGATTTCCGGGCCGGATCACCGATATCGCAGACGCGCGCAAGGCGGCCTTGTGGGCCCGGCAAAAGATCGATCTGGGTGCTGAGCCGATCAGTTCCCTGATGAGCGTGTGCGAAGCGCTCGGACAGCTCGTGGCGGTCGTGGAGGTGCCGGGCGAGGGCGCCTCGCTGGTCGAGGACGAGATCGCTGTGGCGGTCGTCAGCGACCAGGGAGATCCCGGGCGCCGTCGCGCCACGGCCGCGCACGAGCTCGGACACCTCGTCGTGGGTGACGAGTACTCCAGTGACGTGAGCGTCCACACCTCCCGTGGCGACAGGGAGATCGTGGTCGAGGCGTTCGCGGCGGAGCTGTTGCTTCCGGCCCAGGTGTTGCTGGCGCGTTTCGAGGCACGGGAGGGAGCGCCCCGGGAGCGGCTGGTCGTACTGGCCGCCCATTACCGGACCTCCTGGTCGCTCACGCTGAGGCAGGCGGTCGCGGCCGGTGTCATCGACAAGGCGACGGCCAAGGAGTTGCGCCAGCGCAATCCCACGCGTGCCGAGTTGATGGAGGCGGTCGGGTGGGCGCCGCAGCCGGACCTGGAGAGGGTCCGCGTTCCTCCCGCGTACGCGCACGCGGTGGTCCAGGCCTATCTCAAGGGCGGCATCACGGTCTCGCGCGCCGTCGAGCTGATGCGCGGCCAGATCGAGCCGGCGGACCTGCCCGCGCGTGACGACACGGAGCCCGAGCTTTGAGCGATGTCGGCGGTGACCCCGCCGGCTCGACGTTCGGATCGTACGCGCGGCGCAGCAGGATCTACTCGGGGTCGTCGGCGGGGAAGGCGTAGAGGCGGAGGTACATGGGGCGGGCGCCGGGTGGGGCCTCGGTCCGGGGGCGGCTGTGCTGGAGCAGGAGCCGCATGTACGCCTCGAAGAACGCCTCGAACTCCTCGTCCGTCATCCAGCCCAGCCCTCGTGACGACTTCACGTGCTCCGGGTCGCGCTCGTACAGGTGGGGGAGACCCTCCAGGAGGCGCAGGTCCTCCTCCAGGCCGAGGCGGTGGAACTCGGCCAGGATCGGGCGGTCCTCCGGCGCCAGCCGGTCGGGCGTGGGCAGGCGCATGTCGCGCGGCGCCGGGGCCTTGCGCCACCAGCGCTCCCTGCCGGTCGAGCGCTCCGGGATCTCCTCGATGAAGCCGTACTTCTCCAGCTGGCGCAGGTGGTAGCTGGTCGTGCCGGTCTTGGCGCCGAGCAGCTCGCCGAGCGTGGTCGAGGTGGCCGGCCCGTGGACGCCGAGGTGGCGCAGCATGAGGCGGCGCATGGGGTGGGCCAGGGCCTTGAGCCGAGCCGGGTCGTCGAGGAGGAAGGACTCGGGGGTGGCGGCCTCATCCGTCATGAGGACGAGTCTAGTCCTGCAGAGGGATTTCTGCCGAGGTCTGTTTGCCGAGAACTCTCTGCAGAGTATGGTCGGCGGACATGAGACGAGTTCTGGTGGCCGGGCTGGCCGCCCTCCTGTGGTGTCTGCTCGCCGCTCCCGGTGCGTGGGCGGCGGCCGTACGCGACGACGAGCCCGCGCCGGCCGTGCCCGGGGACCTGAAGGCGGTGGACGTGAGCTTCCGCGGTGACGGGGGGCTGGTCATGCACGGCACCGTCCTGTCACCCGCCCAGGGCGGCGACGGGCGGCCGGGCATCGTGCTGATTCACGGAGCCGGCACGGGGACGCCGCGGACCAAGCTCATGGGCGAGGCCGTCGAGTTCGCCCGCAGGGGGCTGTCGGTGCTGGTCTACGACAAGCGGTCCGTGGGCTACTCGCTGTTCGAGCGCTCGTACGCGCAGCTCGCCCGGGACGCGCTGGGGGGCGTGGCGGAGCTGCGCCGGCAGCCGGGCGTCGATCCGGCGAAGGTGGGTGTCTGGGGCCTCAGCGAGGGCGGCTGGGTGGCGCCGATGGCCGCCGCCCGCTCCCGGGCCGTCGCGTTCGTCGTGGTCGTCGGCGGCAACAGCCAGCAGCCGCTGGTCCAGCAGACGTGGGCGGTGCACGCGGGCATGAGGGCCGCCGGGATGTCGGGACGGCTGGTGGACCGCACGGAGCCCGATCTGTACCGGGTGCTGGCCGACGGTGACCTGTTCCCCGAGCCGTACTACGACCCGGCTCCGACCATCGCCGCGGTGCGCCGGCCGGTGCTCGCCGTCTGGGGCGTCCACGACCTGCTGACCCCGGCCCGGGAGAGCGCGCGGGGCTTCGCCGAGGCGCTGCGGCGCGGCGGCAACGACCACGTCACGGTCCGGTACTTCGCCGACGCCGACCACGCCGCCCACCGGACCCCCGACCGCGGCGTCACCCGGCTGCCCGAGCTGGCCCCCGGCTACGCGGACCTGGTCGGAGCCTGGGTGGCCGACGCGACCTCCGGCCGGGCGCCCGCCACGAGCACGTCGGGTCCGGCGCCGGTGCAGGCCGTGCCGACCGTGCCGGTCCCGCCGGTGGACTGGTGGGAGTCGGCCGACGTGCAGCTCGCGGCGCTGGTGGTGATGCTGGTGGCGTTCGCCGGGTATCCGGTGGTGGCGCTGGTCCGGCGGGTCCGGGGACGAACCGGCGCACCGGTGAGCGCGGCGGCGCGGGTGCTCAGTGCGGGCGGGCTGACCGTGGTGCTCGGGTCGTTCGGGTACCTGATGTACGCGGTGATGACGGGGGCCAAGCTGGCGAGCCCGGGGCCGCTCCTGGCGGGCCGGCCGGTGGCGTGGCTGGCGCTCCAGGCACTCGCGGTGGCCTGCGTGGTGGCCGCCGCCGTCACCGGGCTGGCGTGGTGGCGGGGGCGCGGGGACGTCGCGGGAGGCGAGCGGGTACGGCTGGCGGTGCTGCTGGCCGGTGGCCTGGTGCTCGTTCCGTGGGGGCTGTACTGGGGGCTGCTGCTGCCGTGACGCGCAGGCCGCCCACGTCATCGGGTGGCGGCGACCGGTGTACGGGCCGGCGCGCGGCGCGACGCGGCGAGGAGGACACCGGCGGCGGCCAGCGCCACCGCCCCGAGCAGGGTCGCGGCAGCGGTCAGCGTCGTCGCGTCCGGGCTGGTCAGAGCCTGGCCGCGCTGCGCCTGCCAGACCAGCAGCCAGGTGAGCCCGCCGTACCCGATGGCCGCCACGACGACCAGCGCCGTCCGTACGGTGAGGTCGCGCAGGACGGTCACCCGGCGGGCGAGCAGGCGCAGGCCCACCGCGACCAGCGGCAGCGCCTGGAGGGCGTGCAGGCCGACGAAGTGGCCCACCCGCAGGTCGCCGGCGCCCGTCTCCCAGCCGGTCAGCGGCATCCCGGCGCCCGCGTCGGGGGCGCCCACGCTGTGCGCGCCGATCGTGGCCAGCTTGAGGCCGGCGTCCAGGGCCTGGGCCTGCTCCGGGGTCGGGGCGGTCATGAGGTAGCCGACGGACATGCCGGCCAGGGACACGGCGATCCCGAGCGGCACCGCCCAGGCCATCGGCCGCTCCAGGGTCCGCTTCTGCCACAGCAGGAACACGCCCATGGCGAACGTCATCAGCCAGCCCAGGTACGCCGCCCCGCCCATGACGGCGAAGACGGTCGAGTCGAGCCCCGTCTCGAAGTTGAAGTGGCTGCGCATCCCCCGCCCCGCCTGGAACGTGATGGCCGAGATCTCGGGCAGCACGAACCCGGCGGCGGCCACCGTGCCGAGCCACCACAGGGTCCGCCGCCACCGCCGGGCCTGGCCGATCATCCAGGACAGCGTCCCGGCGTACAGGGCGAACGACAGCGCGAACTTGAACGGCTTGAGCCAGACGGGCTCGCCCAGCACGGTCCGCCCGTCGACGGCCAGTCCGGTGGCGGCGGCCAGCGCCAGGACGGCCATGGCGGCGGCGCAGAGGGCGAGCGGCACGTGGGCGCCCGGCGTCCCGCCCGGACGGCGGGTGAAGGGGTTCGTCATGCCCTCTACCCTGCCGACCTGGGGAAAAGCGGACCAGAGAGTGGATCACCTGTCCGATGTGATCTCGTCATGAACCGGACACCCGTTCTGTCGGTGGCGGCTGGTACACAGGGGCCATGGGTGTGAGCGTCGAAGAGTTCCTCAAGCTGGTGGAGGGTCTGCCCGAGGTCCGCATGGACCGCATGGCCACCTGGGTCAGCCTCAAGGTCCGGGGCAAGGGCTTCGGCTACCTGTGGGAGGAGACCGAGACCGTGGGCGTCAAGGCGACCGTCGAGGAGCAGATCGCGCTGGTGACCGAGCGGCCCGAGGTGTTCGAGCCGCAGTTCACCGCCGGGCGGTTCGGGTGGGTGGTGATCCGGCTGGACCGGATCGACTACGACGAGCTGTTCGAGCTGGTCGCCGAGGCGTGGTGCCTGACCGCTCCCAAGCAGCTCGTGACGGCCTTCGAGGACGCCCACCAGATCGGGCGATAATCTGGCATCAATGCTGATAACGAACATCCGGCTGCGCGAGTGGCGTGCGGACGACGCCCCGGCCGTGCTGGCCGCCTTCCAGGACCCCGAGCTGTCCCGGCAGGCGCCCTGGCCGGTCGTCACGGTGCGGGACGCGCTCGGGTGGATCGCGGCGTGGGACGGGGTGGGGCACGCGTTCGCGGTGACGCTCGACGGGCGCGTCGTCGGCAACGTGGCCGTCGCCCGCATCGACGACCACGCCAACGGCTGGGTCTCCTACTGGACGGTGCGCGAGGCGCGCGGCCGGGGCGTCGCGTCGGCGGCGGTGGAGGAGCTGGCGCGGTGGGCGTTCCGGGAGCGGGGGCTCTTCCGGCTGGAGCTGGGGCATCGCGTCGACAACCCCGCCTCGTGCCGGGTGGCGACCAAGGCCGGCTTCCTCGCCGAGGGGATCGAGCGGGGCAAGCTGCGCTACGACGGGGTCCGCTACGACGTCGAGCGCCACGCGCGCCTGGCCACCGACTGAGACACCGACTGAGACAGCGGCTGAGACACCGACTGAGACACCGACTGGGACAGCGGCTGAGACAGCCGGGACAGGTGCGGCGGAAGGCGGCTGGCGGGTGGTCGTGAGGGTGATCTACCCTCGGGGTGTGGACAGCGAGAGCCTGGCGGCGGCCGGTCTGCTGGCGGCCATGAGCCGGGCGGCGGTGAGCCTCGCCGACTTACATCACCCCTTCGTCCGCAGCGTGCCCTTCTCCTACTTCTTCCCGCCCGCCGGCGCCCGCGCGGGCACCGCGTTCACCCTGCCCGACGGCCGCGAGGTGAGCTTCACGGTCTCCATCGCCGCCGACGACGGGGCGTTCCGGGTGGACGGCGCCGCCTCGGTCGAGGGCGAGGCGCTGCTCACCCTGCCGCCCCGTACGGCCGAGAGCATCGGCGACGGCGTCGCCGTCCTGGACGACTACGCGGCCGAGCTGGTCTCCTGCGCCGCCCGGCTCATCGACCGGCTCCTGGACGAGCTCGTGTGACGCCCGGCTGATCCAACTGGACGAGATTGTCTGATTGTCAGACAATGACGTCCATGAAGAACGGACCTCTGGCAGTCGTGGGCGCCTCCGTGCTCTGGGGCACGGCCGGCACCGCGGGCCTGCTCGTCTCCGCCGACTCGGTCGCCCTGGCCGCGGCCCGCCTGGTCATCGGCGGCGCCGTCCTCGCCCTCTTCGCGGGCAAGGGCCTGCGGCGGGCGGTGAGCCCCGGCACGCTGCTCGCCGCCGCCGCGGTGGCCGCGTACCAGCTCTGCTTCTTCGCGGCGGTCGGCCGCACGGGCGTGGCCGTCGGCACGGTGGTGGCGATCGGCAGCGGGCCGGTCTTCACCGGGCTGCTGTCGTGGGCGCTGCACCGCGAACGGCCGAGCGGGCGCTGGGCGGTGGCCACGGCGGCGGCGATCGCCGGGTGCGCCGCGCTGATCGTCGGCGGCGGCGCGGAAGCCGGCGGGCACGGCGGCCAGATGGTGTCCGGGGTCCTGATCGCGCTGCTGGGCGGCCTCATCTACGCCTTCTACGCCGTCACCGCCGCCCGCGCCATCTCCCGGGGCGCGCCGTCCGGGGCGGTGATGGGCGTGCTCTTCGGCGGCGCGGCCGTGATCATGCTGCCGGTGCTGCTCTGGCGCGGCGTGGAGTGGCTGGCCGAGCCGCGCGCCCTGCTCGCCGCCCTCTACCTGGGGCTCGCCTCCACGGCGCTGTCCTACTTCCTGTACGGCAGGGGCCTGCGGAGCACGCCGGTGGCCACGGCCGCCACGCTGGCCCTGGCCGAGCCCGCGGTCGCCGCCCTGCTCGGCCTCGTGGTGCTGCACGAGCGGCTGGCCCCGGTGTCGGTGGCGGGGCTCGCCCTGCTGGCGGTCAGCCTGGCCGTCGTGGCCGTTCCGGAGCGGTCTGCCGCGCCCGGCCCGGCCGAGCGGGCCGTCCCCGAGAGGGCGGGGCGTTAGAGTCTCAGCCGTGACATCGCCCCTCAGACCCGTGTCCGCCGTCGACGCCCTGGCCGGCGAGCTGCGCCGCCGGGTGCTGTCCGGTGAGGTCGCGCCGGGCACGCCCCTGCCCGAGCAGGAGATCGCCGCCACCTACGGCGTGGCCAGGCCCACGGTCCGCGAGGCGCTGGCCACGCTCGTCCACGAGGGCCTGCTGCGCCGCGAGCGCAACCGCAGCGCGTACGTCCCCGAGGTGACGCCGGCCGACCTCGACGACCTCATGTACGTGCGCCGCCCGCTGGAGGACCTGATGGCCACGGCCGTGGCCGGGCGGCGGGTCCCGGAGGCCGACGCGGCGCTGGCCCGCCTGGAGGCGCTGCCCGCCGAGGCGCCCTGGTCCGACACCGTGGCCGAGCACATGGCGTTGCACGGGGCGCTGATCGTGGCGGTGGGCAGCCCGCGCCTGGAGCGCCTGTACGGCGCGCTGGCCGCGGAGACCAGGCTGGGGCTGGTCCGGCTGCGCGAGGTCTACGAGGACCGCGAGGTGCTCGTGCGCGAGCACCGGGAGCTGCTGGACACGATCGCGGACGGCCCGGTGGAGGCGGCACGGGCCGCGGTGGCCGCCCATCTCGGGCACACGTGGGGCGTCGATCCCGCCGAACGAGGACCGTCCCGAAGCTGAGGCCGGGCGCGAGCCCTTGCGGTACGCCCCTCCGACTCGCGAGAATCGCGGCCATGCACGGCAACGCGATGCCGGACTCCTACGTGTACGTCACGGAGGAGGGCGTGACCCGTCACTACGCCGACGGAAGCGTCGAAGCTCTCGCCTGGGAGGACGTCGTCGAGGTCCGCGTCGCCGCCGAGACGGACACCGAGGTCCTGTACATCCTGCTCGCCCGCGACGGCGAGGGCTGTGTGGTGCCGAGGTCGGCCACCGACGCGACGTTCCTCGCCCGCCTGCGTTACCTGCCGGACTTCGACCTTGAGCGGCTCCAGCACGCCGGCGAGTCGGCGCGGGACGGGGCCGTGGTCGTCTGGCGCAGCCCCGACCCGCCGTCCACACTGCCGGACCTGGAGTACGACTAACGCGCCCCGCAGACCTGCACCGGTGCGACGTCCGGAAGGCTGGCCGTCCACTCCTGCTCGGTGAGCGTCCGGTCGAAGCGGGCGCACAGTGCCTCCGCCACGGCCAAGGGCGCGACGGGATACTCGTGCCGGAGGCCGTCCTGGTCGAAGGTGATCAGACGGGTGCCGTCGGGGGTGAAGGCCACCTGCTGGACACTCCCTCGATCGTCGTCCAGCAGCGCGCCGACGGACTGGCCGCGAGCCAGGTCGTAGAGGCGCGCCTTGCCGTCGGCGCCCACCACGGCGGCCAGATCCTCCTTCGGCGACACGGCGAGCTGCGCCCCAGGCCTGCCGGCCGTGCCTCTGATGACCGTCCGGGGCGAGCCGTCCCCGTTCCAGACCGTGAGGCGCCCGTGGTTGTCCGCCGTGACGAGGTCTCCGGCCCGGGTGAACGCGGCGTAGGCCAGGCTGGTCGTGCGACCGCCGGCGCGCAGGCCGGCGCCGGCGGGCTTCCCGGTGGCGGTGTCCAGCAGGCGGGGCTCCTGCGCCAGCACGGCGAGCCGGGATCCGTCGGGGCTGAAGGCGACGTTCGTCAGCCTGGTCAGCTTGGCCGACCACAGGGCGCGGCCCGCCTTCCAGTCCCACAGCTGGAGCGTGGACTTCGTCGAGTCGTCAGACAGGGAGAGCTGTACCGCGACCTTGCTGCCGTCGGGGCTGAAGCCCAGCAGGAACCCTTCGCCGACGTCGCTCAGGGTGAGTCGTTTGATCTCCTTCCGGGTGGCGGTGTCGTGGATCCGCAGGCGGGTCGTGTTCGTGACGTCGTCGGCCCCCTCTTCGGAGATCTCGAAACTGCTCAGGGCGATCATCTTGCCGTCCGGGCTGAAGGCGGCACCGGTGAGGTTGAACTGACCGTCGAGACCGCCGCGCAGCAGCAGGTCGCGCCCCTTGGCACCGCGCACGTAGGCGTTGTAGCCCCGTTCGCCGCCGCGGTTCTCCACGCTCAGCGTGCCGTCCGGGCTGATCGCCATCGTGGTGGCCTCGGCGTCGGCCGGTCCGGTCAGCGCCGAGATGTCGAGGGAGAACACGCGGTCCTCACTGAGGTAGCGCAGCACCTTCCCGCCGGGGTCGAATCTCGGCTGCGGCGACATCGCCTCGGCCGCCCACTCGGTGACGTCGGACGCGGAGCCGACGGTGAGCGTGGTCAGGAGCGTTCCGCCGCCCCAGAGCTGGATCTGCTTCTCCGTCGCCGAGGCGAGCAGCTTGTCGTCGTGGCTGAGGACCACGCGTCCCCGGTTCCAGGCGGTGGGGCCGATGTCGATCACTGCGGTGGTGGTGAAGTTCTCCTGGTCCGCCAGATCGGCCGCGCCGAGTCGCCAGCCCGGCAGCACCTCCAGCAGCCAGCCCTTCTTGGTGACCGCGAGCGGACCGGGGCAGTACTTGCACGGTTCCTGCGCCGGTCTCGTACCGGTGAGCTTCATACCGGGCAGCGCGAATCTGCCGATCGTCTTGGTGTCGCGGTACTGCATGAAGATCGCCGACCCGTCGGGCGTCATCGCGCCGCCCCAGACACCGGGGATCTTCGCGTCCCGGCCGGTCTTCAGGTCCCAGAGGGTGTCGTCGGCGCTCGCCCCGCGCACCATGACATAGCGGTCGACCGTGCCGAACCTGATGGCCGCCCCGTCAGAATCGTCGCCGCCGATGGGCTTGTCGAACCGCCAGGCGCCCCTCGCCTTGCCGGTCTTCACGTCCCAGGCGTACGCGCCCTTGCCGGTCAGGATCGCGAGCACCGCGCCGGACGGGCTCAGCGCCACGTCGATCGGCGTGCCCGTGACGTCCAGCTTCAGTTTCTTGACCTGGGCGCGGCGGACCACGTCCCACAGCCGGGCCTCGCCGTCGCCGACGCTGACCAGGATCCTGCTGTCGGCGCTGAGCGTGCGGAGCGTGTCCGGGCCGGTCACCGGGTCCTGGAACATGGCGGTCTCGCGCTTGGCGAGGGAGTCGTTCATGGCCTTGCGGGTCTGCGGGGTCGGGTCGAGCCGCCAGGCGGCGACGCTGAGCAGGTCGCCGAGGCGCGGGTCGGTGGCGCGGATGGTCCCGGCGGCGGCCGCGATCCTGGCCGCCTCGGACATGCGGAACCGGTCGTTGGCCACCCGGCTCTGCCAGACCGCCACTCCCGTCGCGGCCAGCGAGACCACCAGGAGCACGGCCATGGCCAGCGACACCATCCGGGTCCGGCGGGCCCTGCGGCGGCCCAGCGCGGCCCCCGCGTCCAGGAAGTCGCGCTCGAAGCGGATCAGCGTGATGTCCCGCCGGCCGGTGGCCGCCCACTGCAGCGCGTTCTCCAGCGAGCGCCCGGCGAGCAGGTCGCCGTCCCGCCGGCCGCCGTCGTCCCACCGCCGGGCGGCGCTCAGGATGTCGCGGTGGACGGCGAGGCCGTCCCGGTTGGCCTCGATCCAGTCGCGCAGCCGGGGCCAGGCGTGCGGCAGGGCCGGCCGGGTCAGCCGCACCTCGTCGCCGTCGACCTCCAGGAGGTAGGCGAACACCCGCAGCACGCCCCGCGCCTCCGGGAACTCGCTCAGGCGGGCCCGCCGCAGGGACAGCTCGCCGTCCTCGTCCACCGTGACCAGGCGCAGGAACACCTGCGCGGCCAGCTCCCGATCGGCGGGGCTGAGCAGGCCGTAGGCCTCCTCGGCGAGCGGGCCGAGGCCCGGGTCGTGCGCCTGCGTGGCGAGATGCGACGCCCGGCCGCCCTCCGCGAGCAGCCGGGCCGTGTCGAGCCGCCCGTCGCCGCGGATCAGCGCCAGCAGCAGGGCGCGGGCCGTCGGCCTCTGCAGGGGGTCCTTGCGCAGCGCGGCGTGGACCAGCGGGCGGAGCTGCTCCGGCAGGCAGGTGAGGTCGGGCTCGACCGACATGACCTGGTGCATGACCGCGCCGAGCGTCTCCGCCTTGAACGGGTCCTTGCCGGTCGCGGCGAACAGCATGATCCCGCCCCACGCGAACACGTCCGCGGGAGCCCCCGCCCGCTCGCCCGTGAACACCTCGGGCGCCATGTAGGTGGGAGTCCCGGAGATCAGCCCGGTCGCGGTCAGCGACATCTCCAGCGTGCGCGCGAGCCCGAAGTCGATCACCCGGGGCCCGTCGGGGCCGAGCAGCACGTTGTCCGGCTTCATGTCGCGATGGATCACGCCCGCGTCGTGGATGGCGGTCAGCGCGGTGGCGACGCCGGTCGCGAGCCGGTGCAGGTCGCCCGGGGTGAACACCCTGCCCCCGCGTACGGCCGCGCCCAGGCTGGGCCCTTCCACGTACTCGCTGACCAGGTACGGCCGGGGCCCGGTGAGGTCAGCGTCGATCAGGCGTGCCGTGCAGAAGGAGGAGATCCGCTGGGCGGCGGTGGCCTCGCGCTGCAGGAGACCCACGTCGGAGCCGTGCAGCATCTTGATGGCCACCCGGAGTCCGGCGCTGTCGTATGCCTCGTAGACCACGCCCTGGCCGCCCGCGCCCAGTCGCCCGGCCAGCCAGTAGTCCCCGATCCGCGGCGGGTCACCCGCAACAAGAGTCACAGGAGCTTGGATGTGCAACATCGCCGCGAAGTTCGCGGATGTGCCGGTCTCCGCCCAGACCACCCATCTCTGCCCGGCCCGTAATTCCATCGTCATTGCCGTTTTAAACCGCTGACCGGCGTAATTCACGTACGACGCACGAACACGGACTGATCGCTCCGTCAACCCCTCGAACACCTCGACCGGCGTCCACTTGTGGACATATGTCGTTATTCCCCGCTAAGGAATTGATCTTTACTCTTTAGTGGGGGTCGCCGCCCTTTGATCTGTCCAACGAGACATGTCATCAGGAAGCGTTCGGAGAACGTTCAGGCAAATGCGGTGCACAGAGTTGCCAGGGTGGTGTTATGAGGGTGGGGGTTGGGGAGTCCGATGTCGCGCTCCTCGAGGCCGTTCCACACCACGCGTCGAGCATCTGGACGCGGGCGTACCTGCGGGTCCTGTGGGGTGGTGACGCCGCGTGCGCGCTGGTCGCGTGCGTCTGCGTGCTGGGTGTCCGGCTGCTGTACGGCGCGTTCGTCCCGGTCGCCGAGTACGCGCTCGGCGCCGGGCTGGTCGTGGTCTGGCCGGTCGTGCTGCTGATGGGCGGCGCGTACCGGGAGCGCGCGCACGGCGAGGGAATGGAGGAGTTCAGGGCGGTATTCAACGGCGGAGCCACTTTGATGGCGTCCGTGGCCATCGGGGCCTACGCCACGCAAACGGTGGTCGCGCGGAGTTTCGTCATGGCGATGCTGCCGCTCGCGCTGCTGTCCACGCTTTACTTCCGCTACAGAATGCGCAAACGTTTGCACCGTCGTCGCGCGGTCGGCGAATACCTGCGCCAGGTCGTCGCGGTCGGTCACCGTGAAGCGATTCTCGACCTGGTGATGCAGTTCAGGGGCCAGCCGTACCATGGCATGCGGGTCGTTGGAGCGTGCCTACCGCTCGATCGCATGGACGACGACCTCGAAGGGATTCCCGTGCTGGGGTCCTTCGGCGAGGTGTCGGAGGTCGCGGCGCGGGTGCGGGCCGACGCGGTGGCGGTGCTGGCGTGCCCCGAGATGGACGGCGTGGCGCTCCGCAGGCTGGCGTGGAGCCTGGAGACCGAGCGCACCGACCTGTTCGTGGCGCCGGCGCTGATGGACGTGGCCGGGCCGCGCATCAGCATCAGGCCCGTGGCCGGGATGCCGCTGCTGCACGTGGAGCACCCCGAGTTCGACGGCGCCAAGCAGGTGGTCAAGAGCGTGTTCGACCGGTGCGTGGCGGGGCTGGCGCTGCTGCTCATGGCGGTGCCGCTGTGGGCCGTCGTGCTGCTGGTCCGCCTCACGAGCCCCGGGCCGGCGCTGTTCTACCAGACCCGCGTCGGCAGAGGCGGCCAAGAGTTCCAGGTCGTGAAATTTCGGACAATGGTGGTGGATGCGGAGCGGCTCAAGGACACCCTCATCCAGGACAACGAGCTGGACGGCGTGCTGTTCAAGATGCGGAACGATCCAAGGATCACCCGCGTGGGCGCCTTCCTGCGCCGATACTCCATCGACGAGCTCCCGCAACTGGTCAACGTGGTCCGCGGCGAGATGTCCCTCGTCGGCCCGCGCCCGCCGCTGCCCGAGGAGGTCGCGCAGTACGGCGCGGACGTGCGCCGCCGCCTCGTCGTCAAGCCCGGCATGACCGGGCTCTGGCAGGTCAGCGGACGTTCCGACCTGACCTGGGAGGAATCCGTCCGCCTCGATCTGCGCTACGTGGAGAACTGGTCACTCGTCCTCGACCTGCAGATCCTGTGGAAGACATGGTCCGTCGTCACCCGCGGAGAAGGGGCTTACTAGAGGTGAAAGCACTCGTGCTCGCCGGAGGGGCGGGCACCCGGCTCAGGCCCATCACCCACACCTCCGCCAAGCAGCTCGTCCCCGTCGCCAACAAGCCCGTGCTCTTCTACGGCCTGGAGGCGATCGCGGACACCGGCATCCGGGAGGTGGGCCTGGTCGTCGGCGACACCCAGGCGGAGATCGAGGCGGCCGTCGGCGACGGCTCGGCGTTCGGGCTGGAGGTGACCTACCTGCGCCAGGAGGCGCCGCTCGGCCTGGCCCACGGCGTGCTCGTCGCCCGCGACTACCTGGGCGACGACGACTTCGTCATGTACCTCGGCGACAACTTCATCGTCGGCGGCATCGACGGCATCGTGCGCCGGTTCGCCCGCGAGCGGCCCGCCGCCCAGATCATGCTCACCAAGGTCAGCGACCCGCGCCAGTTCGGCGTCGCAGAGCTGGACGAGCGGGGCCGCGTCGTGGGGCTGGAGGAGAAGCCCGTCCGGCCCAAGAGCGACCTCGCGCTGGTCGGCGTCTACCTGTTCACCCCGGCCGTCCACGAGGCGGTGGCGGAGCTCAAGCCGTCCTGGCGGGGCGAGCTGGAGATCACCGACGCGATCCAGTGGCTGATCGAGGCCGGCCTGCCGGTGGAGTCCACGGTGATCTCCGGCTACTGGAAGGACACCGGCAACGTCGTGGACATGCTGGAGGTCAACCGCCTGGTCCTGGAGTCGCTGGAGCCCCGGGTGAGCGGCTCGGTGGACGAGGCCAGCGAGCTGATCGGCCGGGTCGTCGTCGAGCCGGGCGCCGTGGTGACACGCTCCCGCGTCGTGGGCCCGGCCGTCATCGGACCGGGCGCCCGCGTCGAGGACGGCTACGTCGGCCCGTTCACCTCCATCGGGGCGGACTGCGTGATCGCGCGCGCCGAGATCGAGTACTCGATCGTGCTGCCCCGCAGCTCCATCCGGGGCGTCAGCCGCATCGAGTCGTCGCTCATCGGCCACGACGTCGAGGTGACACCGGCGTCCGCCTCTCCCCGAGCCCACCGCCTCGTGCTGGGCGATCACAGCAAGGTGCAGATCAGCCAATGAGAATCCTCGTCACCGGCGGCGCCGGTTTCATCGGCTCGCACTTCGTCCGGTCGCACGACCGGGACGACGTGACCGTGCTGGACAAGCTCACCTACGCGGGCCGCCGCGCCAACCTCGACGGCGTCCGGCACACGTTCGTCCACGGCGACGTGTGCGACGCGGGGCTGCTCGCCGAGGTGGTGCCGGGCCACGACCTGGTGGTGAACTTCGCCGCCGAGTCGCACGTGGACCGCTCGATCGAGGGCGCCGCCGAGTTCGTCCGCACCAACGTGCTCGGCACGCAGACGCTCATGCAGGCGTGCCTCGACGCCGGAGTCCCCCGGGTCGTGCAGGTCTCGACCGACGAGGTGTACGGCACCATCGACAGCGGCTCCTGGGACGAGTCCGCGCCGCTCCAGCCGCGCTCCCCGTACGCGGCGTCCAAGGCGGGCGGCGACCTGATCGCCCGCTCGTACGCGGTCACCCACGGTTTGCACGTGTCGATCACCCGGTGCGGCAACAACTACGGCCCCCGGCAGTACCCCGAGAAGATCATCCCGCTGTTCGTCACGAACCTGCTGCGCGGCCGGAAGGTCCCGCTCTACGGCGACGGCCTGAACGTCCGCGACTGGATCCACGCCGACGACCACTGCGCCGGCATCGACGTCGTGGCCGCGAAGGGCGAGCCGGGCGAGGTCTACCACATCGCGGGCACCGCCGAGCTGACCAACCGGGAGCTGACCGGGCGCCTGCTGGAGGCGTGCGGCGCCGGCTGGGACCTGGTCGAGCACGTCGAGGACCGCAAGGGCCACGACCGCCGCTATTCCCTGGACGACACGCGGCTGCGGGCCCTCGGCTACCGCCCGCGCGTCCCGTTCGACCAGGGGCTCAAGGACACCGTCGCGTGGTACGCCGCCCACCGCGACTGGTGGGAGCCGATCCTGCGGGGGGAGAGCGCGTGAGGTGGCTGATCACGGGCGGCGGCATGCTGGCCGCCGACGTGCTGCGCGCCGTCGTGGCGTCGGGCGAGCCGGCGCTGCTGCTGGGCCGCTCCGAGCTGGACGTGACCGACCGGCGCGCGGTGCGGGACACGGTGGCGGCCCGCCGCCCCGGCGTGGTGGTCAACTGCGCGGGGTGGACCGCCGTGGACGACGCCGAGACGCACGAGGCCGAGGCGCTGGCGGTCAACGGCCACGCGGTGGCCACGCTCGCCGAGGCGTGCTCGGCGGCCGGGGCGCGGCTGGTGCAGATCTCCACCGACTACGTCTTCGACGGCACCAGCCGCGAGCCGTACCGGGAGGACGCCCCGACGCGCCCGCTGAACGCCTACGGCCGCACGAAGCTCGCCGGGGAGCTGGCCGCGCTGGAGCACGGCCACCACGTCGTGCGCACCGCCTGGCTGTACGGCGCCGCCGGCCCCAACTTCGTGCGCACCATGACCCGGCTGGCCCGCGCGGGCACGGCCGCCGACGTGGTGGACGACCAGCGCGGCCAGCCCACGTGGGCCGCCGACCTGGCCGCCTTCGTGCTGCGGCTCGTCCGGTCCGGCCTGCCTCCGGGCGTCTACCACGGCACCAGCGCGGGCGAGACCACCTGGTGGGGCCTGGCCCGTGAGGTCTACGCCCTGTGCGGGGCCGATCCCGGTCTGGTGCGCCCCGTCCCGAGCAGCGCGTACCGGCGTCCGGCGGCGCGGCCGGGCAACAGCGTGCTCGCCCACACCAGGTGCGCGCCGATCCGCCCGTGGCGGGAGGCGCTGCGCGCGGCGTGGCCCGCGCTGGCCGGGGAGCCGCCGCGGCTCCCGGCCAGGGTGGGGGAGGCGGGGCCTCAGTGCGGCGCGGCGTAGAACTTCACGCACTCCTCGTAGCCGGGCAGCAGTCCCGCCGCGCGCGCCTCGCCGAGGGTGGGCGCCGCCGCGTCCTTGTCCGACAGCACCGGCTCCACGCCCTCCGGCCAGGCGATCCCCAGCGCGGGGTCGAACGGGTGGACGCCGTGCTCGCCGCCCGGGTTGTACGGCTGCGAGCACAGGTAGACGACCGTGGCCCGCTCGCTCAGCGCCATGAACGCGTGGCCGAGCCCCTCGGCGATGAGCATGGCCCGCGGCGTCTCGTCGTCCATCCGCACCGCGTCCCAGCGGCCGAACCCGGGCGAGCCGACCCGCAGGTCCACCACCACGTCCAGCACGGCGCCCGCCACGCACATCACGTACTTGGCCTGGCCCGGCGGCACGGCCGCGAAGTGCACGCCACGGACCACGCCCCGGTGCGAGACCGAGCAGTTGACCTGCGCGGCCTCCATGGGGTGCGGCAGCCCGGCCGTACGGAAAGCCTCGAAGAACGAGCCGCGGAGGTCGGCGTGGACACGTGGCGTGTGCAGCCACGCCCCTTCGACCGAGAGGGGATCCATGATCGCAGGATGCCACGGTCCGAACCCCGCACCTATACCTCGAGAAAGGGATCTTCCACATGACGGCCGTCCTCTCCAACAGCACGGTGACCGACGACCGGCGGCGCGACATGCTGTTCCGGGGTGACCTGTTCGTCCACTCCGCCTCGCCGGCGGCCACGGAGCTGGTGCGCTTCGCCCGGGAGCTGGTCGCCGACGCGTTCGGCGCGCGCGACCCGGAGACCGCGCAGCACGACATGCCCGTGGAGGACTTCGCCCGGCTGCTGGCCGAGCTGAAGCCACGCTTCATCCACCATCCGAGGTGCAAGGAGCTGGTGCCGGCGCTCATCGAGGAGCGCGGCTGCGACCCGTCGCTGACCTACTTCGACGTGCCCCGCTTACGCACCTCCACCTCGCACGACTACCTGGTCTCGGGCATCTCGTACGCCTTCCACCCGCACCGCGACTGCTGGTACTCGGCCCCCTTCAACCAGGTCAACTGGTGGGTCCCGGTCTTCGAGGTGGTGCCGGAGAACGTGATGGCCTTCCATCCCGGCTACTTCGACACGCCGGTGCGCAACGGCAGCGCCGGCTACGACTACGCGGAGTGGAACCGGACGAGCAGGCGGACCGCCGCCCGGCACGTCCACGGCGACACCCGGTCCCAGCCGAGGCCGGAGGAGGAGATCGACCTCGACCCGCAGATCCGGGTCGTGCCCGAGCCGGGCGGGGTGCTGATGTTCTCCGGGGCCCACCTGCACTCGACGGTGCCCAACACCTCCGGCCGGACCCGCTTCAGCATCGACTTCCGGACCGTGCACCTCGCCGACGTGCGCGAGCGCAGGGGCGCGCCCAACGTCGACGCCCGCTGCACGGGCACCACGCTGCGCGACTTCGTCCGGTGCCGCGACCTCGCGCCGATGCCCGAGGAGCTCGCGGCGGCCTACGAGGCCGAGGCCGAGGCCCTGGCGCCGGCCGGGGTGCGCTGACGTGGCCGCCGCCTGTCGGCTGTGCGGCTCCACCGGCCTGGCCGGGGTGGTGGATCTCGGCGCGACGCCGCCATGCGAGTCGTTCCTCCCCGCGGACCGGCTCGACGAGCCCGAGACGACCTACCCGCTGCACCTGCGCGTCTGCACGGAGTGCTGGCTGGCCCAGCTGCCGCCGCTCATCACCCCCGAGCAGACGTTCACCGAGTACGCCTACTTCTCCTCGTACTCGACGTCGTGGGTGGAGCACGCGCGGCGCTTCGTCGAGGAGCAGGACCTCTCGCCCGGCGCGTTCGTGGTGGAGGTGGCCAGCAACGACGGCTATCTGCTCCAGCACGTGGTGGAGCGCGGCGTGCGCTGCCTCGGCATCGAGCCGTCGGCCAACGTCGGCCAGGCCGCCCGGGACCGCGGCGTGCCGACGCTCACCGCGTTCCTCACCCCGGAGACCGCCCGCCTCGTCCGCGAGGAGCACGGGCCGGCCGACCTGGTCGTCGCCAACAACGTGTACGCGCACATCCCCGACGTCACCGGCTTCACCCGCGGGCTGCGCGCCCTGGTGGCCGACGACGGGCGGGTCTCCATCGAGGTGCAGCACCTGCTGACGCTCATGGAGCTCAACCAGTGGGACACGATCTACCACGAGCACTTCCAGTACTACACGGTGGCCTCGGCGCGGCGGGCGCTGGCGAGCGGCGGCCTGAGGCTGGTGGACGTGGAGCTGCTGCCCACGCACGGCGGCTCGATCCGGCTGTGGGCGGTGCCGGACCCGACGGCCTCGCCCTCCTACCGGGTGGCCGACGTGCTGGCCATGGAGAAGGCGGCGGGGCTGCACGAGCTGTCCGGCTACCACGACTTCGCGGCGCGGGTGGCGAAGGTCCGGCGCGACCTGCTGCGCTTCCTCATCGACGCGGCGGACGCGGGCCGCACGGTCGCCGGCTACGGCGCCCCGGGCAAGGGCAACACGCTGCTCAACTACTGCGGCATCCGCCCCGACCTGCTGCCGTACACCGTGGACCGCAACCCGTACAAGCACGGCCGGTTCACGCCCGGCTCGCGCATCCCCGTGCTGCCGCCGGAGCGGATCGCCGCCGACCGGCCGGACTACGTGCTGGTGCTGCCGTGGAACCTGCGTGACGAGCTGGTCGAGCAGCTCTCCTACGTCCGCGAGTGGGGCGGCCGGCTGGTCTTCCCGATCCCCGAGCTGGAGGTGGTGTCGTGAAGGTCGTCCTGTTCTGCGGCGGGCGGGGCACCCGGATGCGCAGCGAGATGCCGGGCGGGGACCTGCCCAAGCCCATGCAGTTCGTCGGGCCGCGCCCCCTGCTCTGGCATGTGATGCGGTACTACGCGCACTTCGGGCACAAGGAGTTCGTCCTCTGCCTCGGCTATGGGGCGCAGCACATCAAGGACTTCTTCCTCGGCTACCGCGAGACGGTCTCGAACGACTTCGTGCTCCGCGACGGGCGCGTGGAGCTGCTGTCCAGCGACATCTCCGGCTGGTCGGTCTCCCTGGTGGACACCGGCGTGGACTCGCCCATCGGGGAGCGCCTGCGCCGGGTGCGCGACCACCTCGACGGCGAGGAGATGTTCCTGGCCAACTACGCCGACGTGCTGACCGACGCGCCGCTGACCGACATGATCCGCCGCTTCACGGCCACCGACGCGGGCGCGTCCATGATGGTGGTGCCGCCCACCAACACCTTCCACGTGGTGGACGTCAGCGAGGCGAACGTCGTCGGCGGCATCACCCCGGTCAGCGCGATGCCGCTCTGGGTCAACGGCGGTTTCTTCGTGCTGCGCCAGGAGATCTTCGACCACATCCCGGAGAACGGCGACCTCGTGGCCGACGGCTGCGCCGAGCTGGCCAAGCGCGGCCGGCTGCTCGCCTACCGGCACCGCGGCTACTGGCGGCCCAGCGACACCGTCAACCAGCGGCTGGAGCTGGACCGCTCCTGGGAGCGCGGCGACCGGCCGTGGGCCCTGTGGGAGGCATGACGGTGAGGGGACTCCGGCCAGGCGCGCTGACCCGGGTCGTCGCGCTGGGCGCGCACTGCGACGACATCCCCATCGGCGCCGGCGGCACCCTGCTGACGCTCTGCGCGGGGCGGCCCGGCGTGCGGGTGGACGCGCTCGTGCTGTCGGGCGGCGGCACCGGGCGGGAGGACGAGGAGCGGGCCGCGCTGGCCGCCTTCTGCCCCGGCGCCGACCTGGCCGTCACGGTGCTGAAGCTGCCCGACGGGCGGCTGCCGTCCCACTGGGAGCAGGCCAAGGACGCGCTGGAGGACCTGCGCGCCGAGACCAGCCCCGACCTCGTCCTCGCCCCCTGGCACGGCGACGCGCACCAGGACCACCGCGGCCTGGCCGAGCTGGTCCCCACCGTCTTCCGCGACCACCTCACACTCGGCTACGAGATCGTCAAGTGGGACGGCGACCTCGGCCGCCCCTCGGTCTACCAGCCGCTGACCCCCGGCACGGCCGAGGCCAAGGCCGGCCTGCTGGAGCGCCACTACCCGTCGCAGCAAGGGCGGTCCTGGTACGACCGGGAGGCGTTCCTGGGGCTGGCCCGCGTCCGCGGCGTCGAGTGCGGCGCCCGCTACGCCGAGGCGTTCTACACCCGCAAGCTCACCATCGACCTGGCTGGAGACTGAACGTGCGGATCCTTCTGACCGGGCACCAGGGCTACCTGGGCACCGTGATGGCCCCCGTGCTGAGAGACGCGGGCCACCAGGTGGTCGGCCTCGACTCGGGGCTGTTCGCCGACTGCGTGCTCGGGCCCGTGCCCGACGACCCGCCCGCCCACGCGACGGACCTGCGGGACGTGACCCCCGCCGTGCTCGACGGCGTGGACGCCGTCGTCCACCTGGCGGCGCTGTCGAACGACCCGCTCGGGTCGCTGGCGCCCGAGCTGACCCACGCCATCAACCACCACGCCTCCGTACGGCTGGCCCGCCTGGCCAGGGACGCCGGGGTGAGCCGCTTCCTGTACGCCTCCACCTGCTCGGTCTACGGCGCCTCCGGCGGCGACGGCCTGGTGGACGAGGACGCGCCGCTGCGGCCCGTCACGCCGTACGCGGAGTCGAAGGTGCGCGTGGAGGACGACCTGGCGGAGCTGGCCGACGCCGACTTCTCGCCGGTGTTCCTGCGCAACGCCACCGCGTTCGGCTTCTCCCCCCGGCTGCGTGCCGACATCGTGCTGAACAACCTGGTGGGGCACGCCCACCTGACCGGCGAGGTCCGGGTGCTGTCCGACGGCACCCCGTGGCGTCCGCTGGTGCACGCCCGGGACATCGCCGAGGCGTTCCTGCGCGCCCTCACCGCGTCCCGCGAGGCCGTCCACGGCCGGGCCTTCAACGTGGGCACGGAGCGCAACAACGTGACGGTCGCCGAGATCGCCGCCGAGGTCGCCGAGGCCGTGCCCGGCTCCACGCTGGTCATCACCGGCGAGACGGGCAGCGACCCGCGCTCGTACCGGGTGGACTTCTCCCGCGTGCGGCAGGCGCTGCCCGGCTACGAGGCCCGCTGGACGGTCAAGGAGGGCGCGGCGGAGCTGGTGGACGCCTACCGCGCGTACGGGCTGACAAGGCACGACTTCGAGCGCCGTTACACGCGCCTGGCCAGGCTGTCGGACCGGCGCGCCGCGGGCGAGATCACCGCCGAGCTGCGGCCATGACGCCTGACGAGATGCACGCCCTGGTCGAGCGGCTGTACCCGATCTGCCGGAGCATCACCGGCGACGGGGTCCGCCGCACCCTCGACGTGATCGGCGAGCGGCTGCCGCTCACCGTGACCGAGGTGCCGACGGGCACGCAGGTGCTCGACTGGACGGTGCCGAAGGAATGGAACATCCGCGACGCCTACGTCAAGGACCCCTCGGGCCGGCGGGTCGTCGACTTCCGCGCCTCGAACCTGCACGTCGTCGGCTACAGCGTGCCCGTCTCCGGCGTCTTCACGCTGGAGGAGCTGCGCCCGCGCCTGCACACGCTGCCGGAGCAGCCGTCCCTGGTCCCCTACCGGACCGGCTACTACGCCGAGACATGGGGGTTCTGTCTCAGCCAGGACGTCCTGGACGGGCTCGGCGAGGGGCCGTACGAGGTGCTGGTCGACTCGACCCTCGCCGACGGGTCGCTGACCATCGCCGAGCACGTGCTGCCGGGCGAGCTGCCGGACGAGGTCGTCGTCTCCTGCCACGTGTGCCACCCGTCGCTGGCCAACGACAACCTCGCCGGGATCGCGGTCGCCACGGCCCTGGCGACCCGGCTGGCCGCGATGCCGGGGCGGCGGTACACGTACCGGTTCCTGTTCATGCCGGGCACCATCGGCGCGATCACCTGGCTGGCGCTCAACCGGGACCGCGTCGGACTCGTCCGGCACGGGCTCACCCTGGCCTGCGCGGGCGACCGGGGGCAGCTCACCTACAAGCGCAGCAGGCGCGGCGACGCCGGCATCGACCGGGCCGTCACGCACGTGCTCAGGGACCGGCCGCACACGGTGCTCGACTTCTCGCCGTACGGCTACGACGAGCGGCAGTTCTGCTCGCCCGGCTTCGACCTGCCGTTCGGCGGCCTCACCAGGACGCCGTACGCGGGCTACCCGGAGTACCACACCTCGGCCGACGACCCCGGATTCGTCACGCCGGAGGCCATGGCCGACACCCTGGACGCGCTGTGGCGGGTCGTCGGGGTGCTGGAGGGGGAGCGCACCTACCTCAACCTCAGCCCGTACGGCGAGCCGCAGCTGGGGCGGCGCGGCCTCTACGGATCTCTCGGCGGGAGAAGTGACACGAAACAGGCGCAGATGGCGATGTTATGGGTGTTGAACCTGTCCGACGGGGACCACAGCCTGCTTGACGTCGCCGAACGCTCGGGACTGCCCTTCGAGGCGGTCGAGGACGCCGCGCGGGCGCTGGCCGCCGCCGGACTGCTGAAGGAGATCGCTTGAACCTCAGGGTCGGAGACGTGGTGGAGGTACGCGGCGAAGCCGAGATCCTCGCCACGCTGGACGAGCGTGGCGAGCTCGACGGGCTGCCGTTCATGCCGGAGATGCTGGCGTTCTGCGGTCGCCGGATGACCGTCCACAAGGTCGCGCACAAGCTGTGCGACACGCAGACCCGCAGCGGACTGCGCCGGATGGAGCGCGCGGTGCACCTGACCGGGGCGCGCTGCGACGGCTCGGCGCACGGCGGCTGCCAGACGGCCTGCTCCCTGTACTGGAAGGAGGCGTGGCTGAAGCGGGCGGGGGACGGCGGCGAGGCGTCCCCGGCCGTGCCCGAGGGGCGGCTTCTGCCGTTGCTGGAGGTCAACACCCGCAAGCCGCCCGGGGCGGACGGCGAGGAGCGCTACTCCTGCCAGGCGACGGAGCTGCTGCGCGCGGCCCCGGTCTGCCTGCCGGTCCGCAGCGTCGGCCAGTACGTCACCGACGTGCGCTCCGGCAACGTCGGGCCGGTCCGCACGGTCCACGCGCTGCTCATCGGGGTCTTCAACCGGCTCCAGGCGGTCAGCAGGCGGGTCCTGCCGAAGAGGCTGTGGTTCAGGGAGGGGCTGCGCTGGGGGTTCCTGCGCCCGGGGCTGCGCGGCCGGACGCCCACCGGCTCGCTGGACCTGAAACCGGGCGAGCTGGTCCGGGTCAAGCCGCAGGCGGAGATCCTGGCCACGCTCAACCAGGACATGCTCAACCGCGGCCTCGGCTTCGAGGAGGAGATGGCGCGCTACTGCGGCAAGGTGGTCCGCGTCCAGGCCCGCGTCGAGCGGTGCATCGACGAGCGCTCCGGCCGCCTGCTCACGATGAAGTCCCCCTGCATCACGTTGGAGAGCGTGGTGTGCCAGGGGGTGCACAGCCTCAACTGCCCGCGCGAGTTCGTGCCGTTCTGGCGCGAGATCTGGCTCGAACGGGTCACCCCCTAGCAGGCACGGCCGGGAAAGGCACGGATGGACGAGACGGAGCGCGTCGAGGAGATCGGCGCCCGGGCGGGCCGAGGGCTGCGCTGGAGCATTCTCGGCAACCTCGTCACGAGGGCCGGCTCGTTCGCGATGGGGCTGGTGCTGGCGCGCGTGCTCGCGCCCGAGGACTTCGGCACGTACGCGGTGGCGCTGGCGGCGACGCAGCTCGTCATGCACATCAAGGACGTGGGCATCCAGGCGGCGACCGTGCAGTGGCGGGGCCGCCTGGAGGAGATCGCGCCCACGGCCACGGTGCTGAGCTTCCTGTTCGCCACCGGGCTGTACGGGATCTTCTGGGCGTTCGCCCCGGTCTTCGCCCGGATGGCCGGTGACGGGGAGGCCACGGGCGTCGTCAGGCTGCTCACCTCGATCATCCTCATCGAGGCGTTCACCGCGGTCCGCAGCGCCGCCCTGCTGCGCCGCTTCGACCAGGACAAGCTGACGCTCGCCATCATGGTCGGGTTCGTGGCGAACGCCGCCGTGGCGATCACGCTGGCGTTCGGCGGCGCGGGCGCCTACAGCTTCGCGTGGGGGCAGGTCGCCGCGTCGGTGGTAACCGGGGTGCTGATCTTCGTCTGGGGCTGGGTGCCGGTCAGGATCGCGCTGGACCGGGAGGTCGCGGGCAGGCTGCTGCGCTTCGGCATCCCGTCGGCCCTCGGGTTCGGGCTCGAAGCGGTGCTGATGAACGCCGACTACGTCGTGGTCGGGGACGTGCTCGGGTCCGAGCAGCTCGGCTACTACCTGCTGGCGTTCAACGTGTCGAGCTGGGTGCCGGGCATCATCGGCACCGCCCTGCGCTACGTCTCCCTGCCGAGCTTCTCCCGCCTGGCGGAGGACCCGGCGGCGCTGGCGGAGGGGGTGCGCAGGTCCGTGCCGGTGATGGTGGCCTTCGTGCTGCCGCCCGCGCTGGTCATGGGCGTCCTCGCGCACCCCCTGGTCACCTTTCTGTACGGCGAGCGGTGGGACTTCTCCGCGGGCGTGCTGCGCTGGCTGGCCGTGCTCATGGTGGTGCGGATGCTGATCTCGTTCCTGGCCGTGGACATCCTGACCGGGCTGGGCGCCACCAGGACCACCGTGTGGCTCAACCTCGTGTGGGCCGCCGCGCTGCTGCCCGCGCTGGTGGCCGGGGCGCACCTGGGCGGCATCAGGGGCGCGGCCGTCGCGCACGCGCTGGTGGCCGTGGTCGTCGCGTTCCCCGTCGCCCTGCTCCTCCTGCGCCGCGTCGGCGTGCGGGTCACGCCCGCGCTGCCCGCCCTTGCCCGGCCCGCGGTGGGGGCGGTCGCCGCGGGCGCGCTGATGCTCGTCCTGGACTCGCTGACCTCCGGCGGGCCCGCGCTCGTGCGGCTCGCCGTCGCCGGCGGCGCCGGGCTGCTGCTCTTCGTCCTGGTCGTGGTGCCCGGCGCCGCGCTGCACAAGCTCGTCAGAAGGAGCGCCTGATGGCATTCGACGACACGCTGGTCTCCGTGGGGCTGCCCGTCTACAACGGCGCCGACCGCGTGGAGAAGGCGATCACCTCGGTCCTGGCGCAGGACCATCGCGCGATCGAGCTGGTCATCTGCGACAACGCCTCGACCGACCGCACCGAGGAGGTGTGCCGCGACTGGGCCGCGACCGACCCGCGGATCGTCTACCACCGGCAGCCGGAGAACATCGGGCAGCTGCGCAACTTCAGCGACGCGATCCGCCGCTCCCGGGGGGAGTTCTACCGGTGGGCCGGCGACGACAACTGGCTGGCGCCGGACTACGTCTCCCGCTGCCTGGAGGTCTTCGCCCGGGACGAGCGGCTGCTCCTGGTGACCACCCAGCAGGCGTACACCGGCCCGGACGGCACGACGCGGACCGCGCCGTACACGGGGACCGGCTACCTGTCCGACGACCCCGTGGACCGGTTCGCCGAGTCGCTGCGGATGCTCAACGAGGACCCGTTCGCCATGGACCCGCTGTACGCGCTGATGCGCCGCACCCGCGTCATGGCCGTCAACCGGGGCCCCGTCCTGCTGCGCGAGGACGAGATCTTCGCCGCCCGGATGGCGCTGGCCGGCCCGTGGGGGCACGTGCCCGAGATCCTCGCCGGCCGTGACTGGGAGGCGCAGCGCATGGCCGACATCGCCCGCAAGCTCGGCGCCCCGGCCTGGCACGTGCGCGTCTCCACGCTGCTCCAGTGCAGGGAGCTGCTGCGGGCGCTCGGCGAGGTCGGGCTGAGCCCCGCCCAGCGCCGCAGGGGCCGGGCGATCGTGGCCCGCATGTACGTGCGCAGGCACGGCACGGCCGCCGTCCGCCGGGGCCGCCGGCTCGCCGGCCTGGGCGCCGCGCTGGTCGGCCGGTAGCCCCGGTCACTCCCCGGGCGCCTCGGGGACGGGCCGCGCCCGCGAGAGCCGCTCCCGTACGGCCGCCCGCAGCGCCGCCGCCCCCCGGTGGCGCTGGAACGGCAGCTCGAACAGCGCGGCGAACCCCCGGGCGAACACCACCGAGACCGGCACGGCCAGCGCCAGCAGCACCAGGAACCCGGTCACGCCCGGCTCGAAGCGCGGCGCGACGACGAAGTGGTGCAGCACGACCACCACCGGCGCGTGCACCAGGTACAGGCTGTAGGAGAACGAGCCGAGCGAGCGGATCGGGCGGCTGTCGAGCAGCCGCACCAGCGGCCTCGGCCGCCCGCCCGCCACGGCCGCCAGCAGCAGCCCGGCCGCGGGCGCGAGCGCCAGGTCCACCCAGAAGAAGTGCGCGACCGTCCAGACCGGGCCCTGGACGGCGACGAGGGCGACCACGGGGACGACCGCGCCGAGCGCCGCCCAGGGCAGCGCCGCCCGGACCGGTCCCCGTACCGGCGCGCGCAGCACCCCGGCCGCCAGCACCCCGGCCGCGAACAGCACGGCGAACTGCGGCGTCAGCCGCATGAGCATCCCCACCGCGGGCACCCCGCCCGCGAGCAGGCCCACCGCCACCACGACGACGGTGACGGCCGCCACCATCGCCGCCGCGCCGAGCCGCCGCACCACCAGCAGCAGGAGCGGGAGGGCGAAGTAGAGCTGCGCCTCGATCGCGATCGACCAGAACGCCCCGTTGGGGCTCGGCGAGCCGAACAGGTCCTGCACGAGCAGCCCGTGGAAGACCACGCTCTTGGCCGTGGGCGCTCCCTGGCCCGGCTGCGGCACCAGCGCCCACGCGACCGCGAGGCTGAACACCAGCGCCGCCCAGTACGGCGGCAGGATGCGCCACGCGCGGCGGCGCGCGAACCGGCCCAGCCCGCCGAGCCGCCAGCCGGACCGGGCGGGGGAGACGGCCAGCGAGAAGCCGGACAGCGTGATGAAGACGACGACGGCGAAGTGACCGTAGAGCAGCCAGCTCGCCCAGGCGGGGCCCGTGTCGGCGGGGAAGCCGGGGAAGGAGAGGAGCCGGCAGTGGTGCAGCACCACGAACAGCGCGGCCAGGCCACGGATGCCGTCCAGCCCGCTCAGCCTTCCGGGCTGCTCGGACGGCGCAGTCTCCCCCGACGTCATGCCCACCCCCGCACCGGCCGGTTTCCGGCCACCGTGGAGTTCATCGCGTCAGAACAGGCCGGCGTAACAAAGCGGATGTAACGGGCGTACGGGAAATTGCGATGTTCGCATTGGAACGGTCTTTCGGGGGGTTTATGGCGCCCCCGTTGCCGCGCGTATCGGGCAGGGGATAAATGGAATTCTGGACGACCATTCTCGGCCTCGCCCGGCAGAAGTTCATCGCCATCCCGATCGCCGTCCTCGCCGTCGCCCTGGCGTTCACCGGATATCTGGTGATCCCCGAGCGGTACATGACCAGTGCCTCCATGGTGCTCGTCACCCCGTCGGGCGGCGGCTCCATCGACGGCACCAAGCCCGTCGCGCAGACCAACCCCCTGCTCCAGTTCACCGACGACCTGCGGACCACCGCCAGCATCCTCATCCTGGCCATGAACACCTCTGACGTGTTCGCGTCCGTCGGCGTCACCGAGGACGGGCCGACCGAGCTGACCGTCGACGACGGCCGCAGCAACCCCACGCTGCTGGGCGTGGGCACCACCGGCCCGTTCATCTACGTCCAGGTCGAGAGCGACTCGCCCGCCACGGCCGCCAAGGTCCTGGCGGCGACGCAGGAGCGGCTGCGGCAGGAGCTGGAGGACCGGCAGAACGAGCTGAAGGCGCACCCGATCACCTTCGTGCAGGCCGAGGACGTCGTACGGCTCCCGCCGGAGGCGGACGGCTCGGCCAGGCTCCAGGGCGCCGTCGGCGGGCTGCTGCTCGGGCTGGTGGCCGGCTTCGGGGCGGCGTACGCGGTCGTGCGCCGGAGGCTGTTCCCGCGCACCCCGGTCCCCTCCGAGGAGAGCGAGCCCGAGGGGGCGCCGCCGGAGGACCTGGCGCCGGAGCCGGCCGGTGACGGGCCGGGGCCCGCCCCGTCCGGCGATCCGGACGAGACGGGCCCCATCGACGTCGTGCGCCTCAACGGCCGCTGACCCCGTGCGGGACCGCGGCTACTTGCGGCGGCCGGCCAGGTCCGCCAGCGCGGGCGGCACCCACCGCCTGGCCGTCTGCCGGAGGCTGCTCTTCCACTCCTCGCCCGGCCGCTGCTTGAACTTGGTGTCGTGCTCGTCCAGCCTCTCCTCGTCCGGGCGGCCGTTGGTGTAGTAGTACAGCGCCATCGAGCGGCGCGCCCGGTCGTCCGGGCAGGTCAGCGGCTCCGGGTGGCCGTGGTTGGCGTCGTCCGTGGTGGCGAACAGGACGAACCGATTGAACACCGGCAGGATCCGGTGCTCGCAGGTGGTCATGTCCTTGTCCCAGAGCTGGAGGTGGCCGCCGTACGACTCCTCCCAGTCCTTGTTGAGGTAGAGCAGCCCGTTCAGCCGGCGGTCGAGGTCGAGCCTGCGGTGCCGGTTGAAGTCGACGTGCACCTTCAGGAACCCGCCGGGCCGGATCTGGTGCAGCCCGCCGCCGTCGTAGTGGGGGTCGGACACGAGGTGCTCGATGCCGGTGAGCCGCTCCAGGAAGTCGACGAACACCTGGCCGTTGAACTCGGCCAGCAGGTGGCGGGTGGCGGGGCCCATGCGCTCGGTGTCGGCGAGCGCGAGCTTGATCTCCCTGGCGTTGTCGAAGCGCTGCCACTCGGGGTCGCGGGGCTCGGGGAACTCGGCGAGCACCGGCTCCAGGACCTCGGCGGGCAGGAAGTCGTCGATGACGACATGCCGGAACGGGCTGGCCTTGAGAAAGCTTTCCCGAAGGCCGTCGGCGAGCGGAAGGAGTTCGTCGCGGCGGAAGGTAAAGCTCTGCACATGCTGCATCGGTGCTCCCCACCCCTGAATGGACGCGAAATGCCCCGGCAGTGACATCGCGCTGCACCGTTGTCTCGTTACAAATTCCCCGGTAACGCCGCATGCCGGATTAAACGATGACTTGGTGGGAGAACATGGGTTTTCCGGCACGGGGGAGGAAGCGCCTTGGACTTCTGGGGGACGGTCCTGGTCGTGTTCCGGCGGTGGTACGTCACGCTGCCCGCGTTCCTGCTCTCCCTCGGGGTGGCGTTCGCCGTCTACCGGACGGTCCCGGCCGTCTACCAGTCGAGCGCGGTGCTGGTCCTGACCGTGCCCGTCACGGGCGGGAGCGTTCCAGCCAACCCCGACTACCCGAACCCCCGCGTCAACCCGCTGCTCAACTACGACGGCGCGCTCAACGTCTCCGCCTCGATCCTGCTCCAGGCGCTCAGCGCCCCCGAGACCGCGGCGAAACTCGGCGCGCCGCCGGGCGGCGACACCACGTACGTGGTCCACAACGGCAGCGCCAACCCCGAGCTGCTGGCCAACGGCCCCTTCGTGATCATCGAGGCCAAGAGCCCGTCGGCGCAGGTCGCGCACGCCCTCGTCGTCAAGCTGGTGCAGCAGGCCAAGACCGAGATGGTCGCCCGTCAGCAGGTGCTCCAGGCGCCGCCGAGCACGTACATCAAGCTCACCGAGATGGTGACGCCGACCAGCCCGCTGGAGCAGCGCGGCGGCAAGAGCCGGACGGCGGCGGCCGTGCTGGCGCTCGGCCTGTTCGCGGGCCTCACCGCCGGCTTCGCCGCGGAGAGCGTCGCCGCGGCGCTGGACCGGCGGCGGCCGGCATGACCACCTCGGCCGCCTCGACCACCGCCGCCCCGGCCGGGACCCGGACTCCGCCGGAGGCGTCCGCGCCGCCGGGGCCGCACCGGGCCGACGGCGCCACGCTCGGCGTCGTGTTCGCCGTCATCCTCATGATCGTCCCGGCCCGGCTGGTGTACCGGGGCCTGTCCTTCGCGATCACCCCGGCCGAGTCCGTCGGCCTGTTCGCGCTGGTGTGGTGGCTGTGCGCGCACTTCACCGGCACGCTCGGCGCCGCCAAGGGCCGCACGCTCGTCCGCTCCGCCGTGTTCGTGTACGCCGCCGCCCTGCTGGCCTCGTACGCCTACGCGACGGCCGGCGCGCTGCCCCGGGACGAGGTGGAGCTGGCCGACCACATGCTGATCACCGCGTTCGCCATGATCGGTGTCGTGCTGCTCGTCGTGGACGGGGTGCGCGGCCGGGACCGGCTCGACCTGGTGCTGAAGACGGTCGCCGTGATGGGCGCCGTCCTCGGGGTGGTGGGGGCGGTGCAGTTCCTGTTCGCCTTCGACCCGACGAAGTACATGGTGCTGCCCGGCCTGCGCTTCACCCAGCAGGAGCTGTTCATCCTGGAGCGCAACGGGCTGAGCAGGGTGGCGGCGACCACCGGGCACCCCATCGAGTTCGCGGTCATGTGCGCGATGATCCTGCCGATCGCCCTGCACTTCGCGTTCCAGGCGCGCGAGCGGGGCCGGCCGTCGCTGCGGTGGTGGGTGTGCGCGGCGCTGATCGCGGCCGGGATGGTGTTCTCGGTGTCGCGCTCGGCCTTCGTCGGGCTGGCGGGCGCCGCCGTGGTGCTCCTCATCGGCTGGCCGAAGGTGCGGCGACTGCTCGCGGCCGGGGCCGCGCTGCTCTTCCTCGCCGGGGTGAAGCTCGTGGTGCCGGGCGTGCTGGGGGCCATCGTCGCGCTGTTCACCAACATCTCCAACGACTCAAGCCTGCGCTGGCGGACCATGGACTACGCCACCGCCGCCACCGAGATCGGCCGGCACCCCTGGCTGGGCCGCGGGCTGGGCACCTGGTACGCCCCGAAGTACCTGGTCTTCGACAACCAGTACATCCTCACGACCGTCGAGACCGGGATCATCGGCGTGCTGGCCTTCGCGGGGCTGTTCGCGGCGGGCATCTGGTCGGCGCTGCGCGCCAGGCGCCTGCTGGCCGACCCGGCGGGCCGCGACCTCGGCCTGACGCTGGCGGCCTGCCTGGTGGTGCCGCTGATCGGCTCGGCCACCTTCGACCTGCGCGCGTACGCGGTGATCACCGGGCTGTCGTTCCTGCTGGTGGGGGCGGCGGGAGCCCTCCTGCGCGAGGCCCGCGCCGCGCGGGCGGCGACCCCCGCCGCGCAGGGCGGACTCAGCCGAGCAGGCGCTCCCGCGCCTCCTTCCACGAGCCCGCCGCGAGATCCCGCGCGCTGATGGCAGTGACCGGGAGCGGCCAGCCGATGGCGAGGTCCGGGTCGTCGTAGCGCACCGTCAGGTCCTCGGCCGGGTCGTGCTCCCTGTCGATCCGGTAGCACACGTCGGCCTGCTCGGTCAGCGCCTGGTAGCCGTGGAAGAGGCCCGGCGGCACGTACAGGTGGGCGAACTCCTTGTCGTCGAGCACCACGCTCCAGCTCTCGCCGAACGTGGGCGAGCCGGGTCGCGCGTCCACCAGCACGTCGTGGATCGCCCCGCGGGCGCACCTGACCAGCTTGGCCTCGCCCCGCCCGAGCCGGCAGTGCATCCCGCGCAGGGTGCCGAGCCGCGAGCGGGACTGGCTGTCCTGGACGAACGCGGCCGGGTCGAGCCCGTGCTCGGCGGCCATGGCCGTGTCGAACGTGCGGGTGAAGAAGCCCCTGTCGTCGTGGTGGGGGGTCGGAACGAAGATCAGGACCCCGTCGAACGCGCCTCGCTCCACTCTCATGCGCCCATGATCGCCGCCCGCCCGCCGCACCGGAAGCCCTCGCCCGACCTGGTCGAGCGATCCTCGACCGGCGCGCCGGAATCGCAGGTCGAGCGAGCCTCGACCGCCTTAGGTAACGGCTTTGTCTCTTATGCCGATTATTTCGTGAAAGGTCGTGATGTTAGGTCGGCTGCGCGAAGGAGCGACACCATTCCGGCGGATCCCTTCCTCACGACCCCACCGGCGCGCGTGCGCGTCGGAGCGGTCCACATCCTGGCCCTCACCGAGACGGCGGTCGCCGAGCACGTCTCCCGGTCCTGGGCGGACGGCCGGGGCGGCGCGATCGTCACCGCGAACGTGGACATCGTCAGAGCCGCCACCCGCGACCCCGCCCTGGCCGCGCTGGTCGCCCGAGCCGAGCTGGTCGTCGCCGACGGCATGCCGGTCGTGTGGGCGGGCCGCCTGGCCGGGGCCGCGATCCCGGAGCGGGTGACCGGCGCCTCGCTCGTCCACACCCTGTCCGAGCGGGCCGCGGCGGACGGCCGCTCCGTCTACCTGCTGGGCGGCGACCCCGGCGTGCCCGAGGCCGCCGCGGCGGCGCTCGTGGCGCGCAGCCCCGCGCTGCGGATCGCGGGCACCCACTCGCCGCCGTACGGGTTCGACACCGACGCCGAGGGGCGGCGCGAGGTGGCGAAGCGGGTGCTCGCGGCCCGCCCCGACCTCGTGCTGGTCGGTCTGGGCTTCCCCAAGCAGGAGCGGGTCATCGAGGGCCTGCGGGCCGCGCTGCCCGCCACCTGGTTCCTCGGGTGCGGCGCGGCCATCCCGATGGCCGCCGGCCGGTTCAGCCGGGCCCCGCGCGCCCTGCAGAGCGTGGGCGGCGAGTGGCTGCACCGGCTCGCCCTGGAGCCACGCCGCCTGGCCCGCCGCTACCTGCGGGAGGACGCCCCCTTCGCCGTCGCGCTGCTCGCCGGCGCCCTCCTCGGCCGCTTCCGACGCCCTTGACCCGACAAGCTCGACCCGACGCTCCTGAGAGGCCACGCCCGCATGCTCGCGATAGTGATCGTCACCTACTTCAGTGAGCGGGTCGTCGGCGACTGCCTGCGCTCCCTGGCCGCCGCCGGAGCGGGCGACGCCCGGGTGATCGTGGTGGACAACGACTCGGCCGACGCGACCCTCGCGCGGGCGCGGGAGGCGCTGCCCGCCGTCGAGGTCGTCTCCACGGGCCGCAACGCCGGCTTCGGCGCCGCCGTGAACGCCGGGATCGCCGCCGCCCCCGGCTGCGACGTGCTCGTGCTCAACCCCGACATCCGGCTCGACCCCGGCGCGATCACGGCCCTGCGGGAGGCACTGGCCGAGCCGGGCACCGGCATCACGGTCCCGCGCCTCACCGACGACTCCGGCCACCCGCACCTCTCGCTGCGGCGCCGCCCCACCGTGCTGCGGGCGTTCGGCGAGGCGCTGCTGGGCGGCCACCGGGCGGGCCGCGTCCCCGCGCTGGGCGAGCTGGTCGTGGCCGAGCAGGCGTACGAGCGGCCGGGCACCGCCGACTGGGCGACCGGCGCGGCCTGGCTGGTCTCCCGGCGCTGCCTCGACGCGACCGGCCCCCTCGACGAGCGCTACTTCCTGTACTCGGAGGAGACCGAGTACATGCTGCGCGCCGGGGACCGCGGCTTCGCCGTCCGGTACGTGCCGGCCGCCCGCGCGGTCCACCTGGGCGGCGAGCAGTCCACCTCCAGCCGGCTGTGGGCGTTGTCCGCGGCGAACCGGGTCAGGCTCCACCGTCAGCGTCACGGCCGGCCGCGCGCCCTGCTCATGCGCCTGGCCGTCGCGCTCAACGAGGCGCTGCGCGCCGCCACCCGGGGCGCGAGCGGCGGGGCACGCCACCGGGCCGCCCTGCGCGCCCTGTGGCGCATGCCGCGCTGGCCCCGGGAGACGCCCGAGCCGCCCGGCTACGTCTGCTTCTCCGCCCAGGACTGGTGGTACCACAACCAGGCGCACTCCGACTTCCAGCTCATGCGCTCGATCGCCGCCCACCGCGAGGTGCTGATCGTCAACAGCATCGGCATGCGCATGCCCACCCCCGGCAGGTCCACCCAGGTCCTCCGGCGGATCACCCGCAAGCTGCGCAGCGTCGCCAAGCTCGTGCGCGAGCCGCTGCCCGGCTTCCATGTGATGTCGCCGCTGCCGCTGCCCTTCTACGGCTCGCCCCTGCTGCGCCGCCTGAACGCGGTGCTGGTCCGGGCCCAGGTGACGGCGGTGTGCCGGGCGCTCGGCATGCGCCGCCCGGTCGTCGTGGTCACCATCCCCACGGCGTGGGACGTGGTGCGCCCCATGGCCAGGAGGTCGCTGGTGTTCAACCGCTCCGACAGGCACTCGGCGTTCCCCGAGGCCGACGCCGCCACCATCGGCGCGCTGGAGCGCGCGCTGCTGGCCCGCGCCGACCGCGTCGTCTACGCCAGCCGGGCCCTCATGGCGGACGAGCGCCCCCTCACCGGCGACCGGGCGCACTTCCTCGACCACGGCGTGGACCTCGGCCACTTCACCCGCACCGCCGCGCTCCCGCCCGACCTGGCCGCCGTCCCCGGGCCGCGGATCGGCTTCTTCGGCGCGCTGGACGACTTCGTCGTGGACTTCGACCTGCTCGAACGCGTCGCCGTCGAGCTGCCGCACGCGTCGCTGGTGCTCATCGGCGACGCCACCGCGCCGATGGAGCGGCTGACGAAGTATCCCAACGTCCACTGGCTCGGTTTCCGCCCGTACGAGCGGATACCCGAATACGGGTCGGGCTTCGACGTGGCCATCATGCCGTGGCAGGACAACGCCTGGATCCGGCACGCCAACCCGATCAAGCTCAAGGAGTACCTGGCGCTCGGCCTGCCCGTCGTCAGCACGGACTTCGCCGAGCTGGCCGCCTACACCGGCCGGGTCAGGGTCGCCGCCGGCCACGCCGCGTTCGTCGAGGCCGTGAAGCTCACGCTCGACACGGGCGGCCCGGCGACGGCCGGGGAGCTGCGCGCGTCCGTGCTGGACGCGTCCTGGTCCACGCGGGCCCGCGAGCTCATGGCGCTGGCCGAGGGGGAGCGCTGATGCGGGTCCCCCGCCCGCTCCTCGCCCTGGCTGCCGTGCTCGTCGCGGCGGCCGTGGTCTGGGCCGTGCTCAACCTGCGCCCGGCCGGGCCCGGCGCCGAGAACCCGCCGCCGACCGGCCCGGCGCCTGCCGCGCCCGCGCTCAAGCCCGTCGACTGGGAGGGCGGCCCCGCCTACTACGGCCGCTTCCCGGCCACCGCCGCCGCCGGCTGGACCGACCCCTCCTTCTTCCCGGTCGGCGTCTGGTACGAGTCCGTCATCACCCAGGACGACGTGGACAAGGACCGCGAGGCCGGCATCAACACGTACGTCGAGCTGACCGAGACCAGCGACATGGCGCTCATCAGGAAGAACGGCATGTTCGCCATCACCGGCAAGCCGATCGGGGGCTACGGCGCCGAGACCGTCGCCTGGCTCATCACCGACGAGGCCGACATGTGGGCCGGCCCCGGCGACGACGGCTGGACCGGCAACTTCCCCGGCCAGGGGCCGCTGTGCGTCCCCGACGACCCGCACAAGGAGCGCTGCGGCTACACGGTGATGAAGACGCTCAAGGACCGCCTGCCCAAGAACGACGGCCGGCCGCACTACGCCAACTACGGCAAGGGCGTCATGATCTGGCAGAACGACCGGCAGGCCGGCCGGTTCGTCAACGACTACACCGACCTCGTCTCCCTCGACGTCTACTGGTACACCAGCTACTACGCCTGCCTGGACGCCCAGAACTCGCTGAAGTTCCGGGCCGGCCAGTGCACCAGGGCCGCCAACTACGGCCTGCTCATCGACCGCCAGCGCAGGCTCGACGCTCTCGACGGCAAGCGGCAGCCCATCTACGCGTTCGTCGAGGTCGGCCGGCCCGCGCCCGAGGACAAGCGGCCGATCGAGCCCGCCGAGCTCAAGGGCGCCGTCATGAGCTCCCTCATCCACGGCGCCCGCGGCGTCGTCTACTTCAACCACAGCTTCGGCGGGCCGTGCCAGAGCCAGCACGTCCTGCGCGACGCGTGCGGCGTGCGGACCAGGCCCGCCGTCATCGAGGTGAACAGGCAGATCAAGGAGCTGGCCCCCGTCCTCAACACCCAGTCGCTCGCCCACGACTTCGGCAAGGGCGTCGACACGATGCTCAAGCGGTACGGCGGCTCCTTCTACCTGTTCGCCATGCCGGGCCTGGACGGCGGTCCGGGGACGCGCACGTTCACGCTGCCGCCCGGCCTCCCGGCGGGCCGGGTCGAGGTGCTCTTCGAGAACCGGCGCGTCCCCGTGAGCGGCGGCGCGTTCACCGACGCCTTCGCCACGGAGAGCACCTACCACATCTACCGGATCACACCCTGACGGGCCGCGTACCAGGCGACCGTCCGGCGCAGGCCCTCCTCCAGCCCGACGCCCGCCTCCCAGCCGAGCAGCTCCCGCGCCGGACCGGTGTCGGCCGCCTGCGGGACGTCCAGCGGCCGGTCCGACACCGCGCCGAAACGCGGCCCGCGGCCGCTCCCCACGATCCGGTGGAGCAGCTCCACCACCTCGCGGACCGACGCCCGTACCCCGGTGCCCACGTCGAACGCCCGCCCCACGGCCCGCCCGCTCGCGCCCGCCGCGGCGAACGCCGCCACCACGTCGTCGACGTACACCCAGTCCGCCACCTTCGCGCCGCTGGTCAGCCGCGGCTCCTCGCCCCGCAGCAGCGACAGCGTCACGTACGGCACCAGCTTCGTCCCGTCACGCTGCCCCGGCCCGTACACCATGGTGGGCCGCACGATCGTGTACGGAACGCCCCACAGCCGGTGGAACAGGTCCGCGTACCCCGAGGCCGCGGCCTTGGCCATCGCGTACGGCGAGGGCGGCGCCGCGTGCCCGTTGCCCGGCCGCGGCTCCTCGCTCGACCCCGCCAGCACCACCCGGCTGCCCGACCGGGCCGCGGCCGCCAGCACGTTGACCGTGCTCGTCAGGTTGCCCTGCAGCGTGGGCAGCACGGTCCCGGTCTCGCGAGCGCCGTCCACCTCGCCCGCCAGGTGGTACACCACGTCCGGCCGCACCGCGGCGAGCAGACTCTCCACCGCCGCCGCGTCACGCAGGTCGGCCCGGTGCCACGTCACCCCCGGCACGGCCGGCGGCTCCGAGCGGCTCACCCCGTGCGCCTCGCCCGACAGCCCCAGCCGCCGGACCAGGTGCGAGCCGATGAAGCCGGTGGCGCCCGTCACCAGCGACCCGGGCATGTGTCCCCCCAGACATGACAGAGGGGACGGCTGCTCGCCGTCCCCTCATCCTCGGTCCATCGCCTCAGCTGATGCGCCAGGTGTCGCCGCCCATCAGCAGGTCCGTGAGGTCGCCCTGGCCCTGCTGCGCCACGGCCTCGTCGAGCTGCTCGGCCATCAGCACGTCGTACGCCGGCCGGTCCACCTGGCGGAAGATGCCGATCGGCACGTGCTCGAACGCCGGCTCGTCCAGCCGCGACAGCGCGAACGCCACCGACGGGTCGGGCGAGTGCGCGTCGTGGACCACGATCCGCTCCGCCGGGGCCTCCGCGAGCGGCACCACCTGGATGCCGCCGTTGTCGCCCCGCACGACCGCCTTGGACGCCGACACGATCGGCTGCCCGTGCTCCAGCCGGAGCGTGATGTCGTCGCGGACCTCGGGGTCCTTGAGCGGCTCGAAGGCGTTGTCGTTGAAGATGTTGCAGTTCTGGTAGATCTCCACCAGCGACGTGCCGCGGTGGGCGGTCGCCTCGCGCAGCACCGACTGCAGGTGCTTGCGGTCGGAGTCGATGGTGCGGGCCACGAACGACGCCTCCGCGCCGAGGGCCAGCGAGATCGGGTTGAACGGCTTGTCCAGCGACCCCATCGGCGTCGACTTGGTGATCTTGCCGACCTCGGAGGTCGGGGAGTACTGCCCCTTCGTCAGGCCGTAGATCCTGTTGTTGAACAGCAGGATGTTGAGGTTGACGTTGCGGCGCAGCGCGTGGATCAGGTGGTTGCCGCCGATCGACAGCGCGTCGCCGTCACCCGTGATCACCCACACGCTGAGGTCCGGCCGGCTCGCGGCCAGGCCCGTCGCGATCGCCGGCGCGCGGCCGTGGATCGAGTGGAAGCCGTACGTGTTGAGGTAGTACGGGAAGCGCGAGGAGCAGCCGATGCCCGAGACGAACACGATGTTCTCGCGCCGCAACCCCAGCTCCGGCAGGAAGCTCTGCACCGCGGCCAGGATCGCGTAGTCGCCGCAGCCGGGGCACCAGCGGACCTCCTGGTCGGACTTGAAGTCCTTCAGGGTCTGCTTGGCATCCGTCTTGGGGATGAGGGACAGGCCCTTCCCGTTGAGCAGCTCAGTCACTGTCGATCACGTCCTGGATCACTCCGGCCAGCTCCTCGGCCTTGAACGGCAGGCCGCGCACCCGGTTGTAGCTGATGATGTCGACGAGGTAGCGGGCCCGCAGCAGCAGCGCGAGCTGCCCGAGGTTGATCTCCGGCAGCAGCACCTTGTCGTAGCCCTTGAGGACCTCGCCGGTGTTGGCGGGCAGCGGGTTGAGGTGGCGCAGGTGGGCCTGCGCGACCTTGCCGCCGCTCTTCCTGATGCGCCGCACCGCCGCGGCGATCGGCCCGTACGTCGAGCCCCACCCGAGCACGAGCACCCGGGCGTCGCCGTCGGGGTCGTCCACCTCCAGGTCGGGCACGTCGATCCCGGCGATCTTGGCGGCGCGCACCCTGACCATGTGGTCGTGGTTGTTCGGGTCGTAGGAGATGTTGCCCGTGCCGTCGGCCTTCTCGATGCCGCCGATGCGGTGCTCCAGGCCCGCCGTGCCGGGGATCGCCCACGGGCGCGCCAGCGTCTCGGTGTCCCGCTTGAACGGCAGGAACTCGCCGTCGTCGCCGTTGGGCACGGTGGTGAACTCCTGCGAGATGTCCGGCAGGTCGGACACCTCCGGCAACCGCCACGGCTCGGAGCCGTTGGCGAGATAGCCGTCGGACAGCAGCATGACCGGCGTGCGGTACTTCACCGCGATCCGGGCCGCCTCGACCGCCGCGTCGAAGCAGTCGCTCGGCGACATCGGCGCCACGATCGGCACCGGCGACTCGCCGTTGCGGCCGAACATGGCCATCAGCAGGTCGGTCTGCTCCGTCTTGGTCGGCATGCCGGTGCTCGGCCCGGCCCGTTGCACGTCCACGACGATCAGCGGCAGCTCGGTGGTGACCGCGAGGCCCACGGTCTCCGCCTTGAGCGCCACTCCCGGACCGGAGGTCGTCGTCACGCCCAGCGCGCCGCCGAACGCCGCGCCCAGCGCCGCGCCGACGCCCGCGATCTCGTCCTCCGCCTGGAACGTGCGGATGCCGAACCGCTTGTGCTTCGACAGCTCGTGCAGGATGTCGCTGGCCGGGGTGATCGGGTACGAGCCGAGGAACAGCGGGAGCTTCGACTGCACCGAGGCGGCGATCAGGCCGTAGGCGAGCGCCTGGTTGCCGGAGATGTTGCGGTAGACGCCCGGGGCCAGCCGGGCCGGCTTGACCTCGTACGACACCGAGAACGACTCGGTCGTCTCGCCGTAGTTCCAGCCCGCCTGGAAGGCCGCGATGTTGGCCTTGGCGATCTCCGGCTTCTTGGCGAACTTCTGCTGGAGGAACGTGATCGTGTGCTCGATCGGCCGGTGGTAGAGCCACGACAGCAGGCCGAGGGCGAACATGTTCTTCGAGCGCTCGGCGTCCTTCTTCGACAGGTCGAAGCCTTCGAGGGCCTTGACCGTCAGCGAGGTCAGCGGCACCGCGTGGACCCGCCACTCGGCGAGCGCGTCGTCCTCCAGCGGGTTGGTCTCGTAGCCGACCTTCTGCAGGTTGCGCTTGGTGAACTCGTCGGTGTTGACGATGATGTCCGCACCGCGCGGCAGGTCACCCAGGTTGGCCTTCAGCGCCGCCGGGTTCATCGCCACGAGCACGTTCGGCGCGTCGCCGGGCGTGAGGATGTCGTGGTCGGCGAAGTGCAGCTGGAAGCTGGAGACGCCCGGCAGGGTGCCGGCGGGCGCGCGGATCTCGGCCGGGAAGTTGGGCAGCGTGGACAGGTCGTTGCCGAACTCCGCCGTGCCGGCGGTGAAGCGGTCACCGGTGAGCTGCATGCCGTCGCCGGAGTCGCCGGCGAAGCGGATGATCACGCGGTCGAGTTGCTGGACCTGCTTCGTCACAGCTCAGTCCTCCTCGACGCGCCAATGCGCGGTCGCTTGGGGCGCGTTCTCAGTTCCATGCTAGATCCTCGCGAGGTTCAACACGTTTCCTCTGCGCATAGCGCGGGTAAACGCGGTGGGAGTCAGGGGGAGGCCGGAGAACCGCTAGGGGTGACACAGCGCCGACGCGAGCCTGCCGAGGTCGACATGCAGGCGGGCGAAGAGGACGGTTCGGGTCACGAGGGCCAACTATACGTCCCCCTAAGGGGTGCGCCATCTCAGGGGCGGTCCGCCTCGACGGTGATCCCCGAGCGGTAGAAGTGCCCGGCCTCCATACCTGCAGAGCCGTACAACTCCGGAACGGTGACGAAGGTGTAGCCCTTCCGGCGCAGCTCCTTGAGGATGCCCGGGACCGCGTCCACGGTCGCGCTGTTGGTGTCGTGCATGAGGACGATCGCGTCGTCGTGGGCGCCGCCGACGACACGCCGGGTGATCTCCCCGGCCTCCTGCCTCGTGCCGGGGCGGTCGAAGGCGTCGCGAGCGTCCACGTCCCAGCCGACCAGCGCCACGCCCACCCGGCGCGCCGCGTCCAGCACCGCCGTGCTCGCCGCGCCGTACGGCGGGCGGGCGAGCGCCGGCACCCGTCCCGTGCCTGCCGTGATGGCGTCCTGGGCGCGGGTGAGCCCGTCGACGACCCTGTTCACCGGCATCTTCGTCAGGTCGCGGTGACCCCAGCTGTGGTTGGCGACGAGGTGACCTTCGTCATGCATGCGGCGCAGCACCGACGGATCGGCCACGGCGTTGACGCCGACGGCGAAGAACGTGGCGCGCGCGTCGGCGGCGCGCAGCGCGTCGAGCAGGCGCGGCGTGTCGGGGCCCGGCCCGTCGTCGAACGTGAGCGCCACGCACTTCGTCTCGGCGCAGTTCACGCGCTCGGCCGCCGGGCCGGCGGGGACCGCGGCCTCCACGCCCGCCCCGGCCCGCGTCCCGGCCCCGACCCCCGGCCCCGCGCCCCGCCGCGGGGTGATGCCGCTGGTCATCGGAGAGCCGCCCGGCTCTTCCTCGGGGTCGGACGGGATGGGGTTCGCCGTCCTGGGCGCCGACATGGCGGCGGCCTGCGCGAGCCGGCCCGTCGCCGACAGCAGCGGCTCGACCTGCCACGCCGGCACGGCCACCGCGACCCGACCCAGCGAGCAGGACCCGATCTCGCAGTCGTCGAACTCCACGACCAGGTCGCCCGCCCGGTTGAACGCCATCGAGTCGAGCCGTTCGTCGGTCGCCTTGACCGAGCTCAGGTCCACGGTCGAGCCGCGCGGCTCCAGGCCCTGGCGGACCAGCCGGGCCGTCTCCCCGAGCGCCGCCTTGCCCGCGAGCAGCCCGGCCGAGCCGACCGCCCGGTCACGCCGCCGGTCGTACCAGAGGGTCCTGGTGGAGCGGGCCCAGCCGACCCCGAGGTACTCGCCGGTGCGCAGCCGTACCCCCACGACGTCGGGGGAGGCGGCGGTGAGGTCCCACTGGACGTTCAGCTCGGGACGGCGCAGGGACGCGCCGACGTGGGCGCTCGCGCGGGACGTGACGGCCCGCGCGCCGCCGGCGCGGGGGCGGAGGGCGTCGGAGGAGGCGGCGTCCACGGCGGCGCTGAAGGCGTGCAGCTGCCGCTCGGCCTCCTTGTTCAGCGCCTGGTCGAGCTTGGGCGCGCCCTCGACCCGCGGATAGCTGATGTGCACGTAACGGCGCGCGCTCTCGCCCCCGCTCAACGTCCTGGGGACGAGTCCGCCCACCGTCGCCGGGTCGACGTAGTGGAGCAGGGTCGGGTCCGAGGGCACGACGATGTTGCGCTCATGGGAACCCGAGCCGAGGCCACAGCCGCCGGCCATGAGGCCGAGCAACGCGAGTCCACCAACATGGCGCAATTTGTGCATACGTGTCAGGTTATGGGGGTGATCTTCCGTTTTACCCCGATTTGAGACTATAGGGCCAGAGGTTTGACTGGGTTACGATCGGGAGGTGGACGGTTACTTCGAGTCCTATGCGCTGGTCGCCGTGCTGATCGCGACAGGCGTCGCGATCGTGGCCGGCGCCCTCATGGCCAACCGCCTGCTCCGCCCCACCCGGCCGACCCCCGAGAAGCTGACCACGTACGAGTGCGGCGTCGACCCCGTGGGCGAGGGCTGGGCCCAGTCGCAGGTCCGCTACTACGTCTTCACGTACCTGTACGTGGTGTTCGCCGTGGACGCGGTGTTCCTGTTCCCGTGGGCGACGGTGTTCGACGCGCCCGGGTACGGCGTGACCACACTCGTGGAGATGTTCGTCTTCCTGGGCTTCATCGCGCTCGGCATCCTGTACGCCTGGCGCAAGCGCGTCCTCACCTGGACCTGAGTCTCCTCTGAGTCTCCTCGGCCGGAGATCGGCCCGCCTCTACTCCTTACGCCGATCAGGCGGGACAATGGAGACATGGCAGCGACGGATCTCCCGATGCCCACCGTGGGGCCGGTCTCCCGGCTGGCGCCCAAGCCGATGCGGTTCGTCCTCAACTGGGGGCGGCGGTATTCGCTGTGGGTGTTCAACTTCGGGCTGGCGTGCTGCGCCATCGAGTTCATCGCCACGTCGATGAGCCGGCACGACTTCATCAGGTTCGGGGTGATCCCGTTCGCCAACGGGCCGCGGCAGGCCGACCTCATGATCGTCTCAGGCACCGTGACCGACAAGATGGCTCCCGCCGTCAAGCGCCTGTACGAGCAGATGCCCGACCCCAAGTACGTCATCTCGTTCGGCGCCTGCTCCAACAGCGGCGGCCCGTACTGGGACTCCTACTGCGTCACGAACGGCGTGGACCAGATCATCCCCGTGGACGTGTACGTGCCCGGCTGCCCGCCCAGGCCGGAGGCGCTGCTGTACGGGATCATGAAGCTCCAGGAGAAGATCGCCGGCGAGAAGCTCGGCGACCGCTACCTCCTGTCCCGCGCCCACGGCGAACCCGGCGGTGACGTGTGACTCCCGTCCCCGAGGACACCGCCGGGCGCTTCGGCGACCGCGTCCAGGTCTCGGAGTCGTACGGCGAGACGACCCTCGACGTCGCGGACCCCGGCGACTGGATCGACGTCCTGACCGCGCTCAGGGACTCCGGCTACGTGTTCTTCGACTGGCTGACCGGCGTGGACGAGCCGCCCGAGACGTTCACGGTCGTCGCGCACCTGTACGACCCGGCCGCCTGCCGCCGGCTCCTCGTGCGCGTGAGTGTGCCGCGCGCGGACCCGCGCCTGCCCTCCGCCGTCGGCGTGTACCGGGGCGCCGACTGGCACGAGCGGGAGACGTACGAGATGTTCGGCGTCGTCTTCGACGGCCACCCGAACCTGGTGCCGCTGCTCCTGCCCGACGGGTTCGAGGGACATCCGCTGCGCAAGGACTTCGTTCTCGCCGCCCGCGTCGCCAAGGCGTGGCCGGGCGCGAAGGAGCCCGGCGAGTCCGGGCACGGCTCGCCGAGCCGCCGCAGGACCCTTCCGCCTGGAGTTCCCGCCGACTGGGGGGCAGCGCCCGATGCTTGACGTGGTGATCAGCTTCGTCGTCATCCTCGCCGTGTTCCTGGTGCTGCCCCTGATCGTGGGGCAGACCGAGCACAAGGTCATGGCGCACATGCAGTCGCGCCTCGGGCCGATGTACGCGGGGGGCTTCCACGGGTGGGCGCAGCTGATCGCCGACGGGGTGAAGTTCGCGCAGAAGGAGGACGTCATCCCGGCCGCCGCGGACCGGCGCATCTTCATGATCGCCCCCGGGGTGGCGCTGGTCCCGTACCTCGTCGTGATGATCGCCATCCCGATCGACCAGGGCCGCGTCGCGGTGAACCTCGACCTGGGGCTGTTCTTCGTGCTCGCGGTGATGGGCATCGGCGTGCTCGGCTCGATCATGGCCGGGTGGGCCTCGGCCAACAAGTACTCCGTGCTCGGCGGCATGCGCGCGGCCGCCCAGCTCATGTCATACGAGCTGCCGCTGGTGCTGGCCGCCTCCTCGGTGGCGATGGCCGCGGGCACGCTGTCCATCCCGGGGATCGTCGAGGCGTGGCAGTGGTGGTGGCTGCCCTGGCAGGCGATCGGCGGTGTGGTCTTCTTCCTCGCCGGGCTCGCCGAGCTGCGCAGGCCGCCGTTCGACATGCCGATCGCCGAGTCCGAGATCATCATGGGCCCCATGACCGAGTACACCGGCATGCGCTTCGCCCTGTTCATGCTGGCGGAGTACGTCGGGATCGTGGTGCTGTCGTTCCTCACCACGGTGCTGTTCCTCGGCGGCTGGCACGGCCCGTTCCTGCCGGGCTGGCTGTGGACGCTGGTCAAGGTGTTCGCGCTGGCGTTCGTGGTGATCTGGCTGCGGGTGAGCTTCCCGCGGCTGCGCGAGGACCAGCTCCAGAAGCTGGCTTGGGCGGGGCTGGTGCCGCTGGCCCTGGTCCAGCTCGCCCTGACGGGCGTGGTGAAGGTCCTCACCTGACTCGATCCGACCGAACGGCCCCGGCGCCGCGAAACTCCACCCATCCGCCGGTCGTCTCTCCCTTGGGGACCGGAGCATCAGGGGTGACTTCATGAACGCGCAGCCCGCGTCAGCCGGGGACGAACCGGCCGGCACCGTCCACAGTGTGACCTGCCTGGAGACGACGCTCTCCTGGGACGGCCACACCCTGACCGCGACGGACGCCGTGACGGGCCACGCGCCGCCCACCGCGTTCCGATCGACCGCCGCCCCCACGCGCCTGTACCACTACCGCTACGACCAGCCGGCGACCCGTGCCAAGGACGCCGAGCGGCAGACCTGTTCCGGTCTCGCGGTCCTGGACGCCGACGGTCTCGTCCTCCTGGACCTCCCGGGCCCCTGGCACGCCCCCGACGTCCAGACGTTCGCCGTCGCGGCCGGCATCCCGGTCGTGAACGCCCGCACCCGCCCCTCCCGCGAGGTCCGCACCGCCCTCGCCGCCCGAGCCCCCGGCTGGCGCCGCCTGCACGGCGTCCGTCCGACCTTTCTCGCCAGGTGGCGCAGGCCGGTCACCATCGGGACCGGAGTCGCGGGCCTGGCCGTGATGACGTACTTGGCCATGATCGGGCTGTGGCCCGCCTGGCGGGGCCTGTCCACGCTCGGCAGGGGGCTGGCGTACGTCCTGGAGGCCAAGTGGCTCCTGGTCGGCTTCAGCCCGGCACTCCTGGTGCTGCGCCCCCTGTCGGCCCGCATGCACAGACGCCGCGCCGCCCGAGGCGAGATCCTCGGCCTGCCGGGCGGCCTCACCGTCACCACCCGGCGAGACCGCCACCGCGGCCCCCGGATGGAGATCCGCCGCGGCGGCACCCTCGTCGCCGACCTCGCCTTCCGCCGCCGGCCCCGTCACGCCTGCGCCTTCCTCCTGTACGGCTACGAGGACCGCACGGGCCTGTTCGTCCTCGACTCCGACGGCGCCCCGCTCCACCACCTGCCCGGTCCCTGGCCGCCGGAGGACGTCAACCGCTTCACCCAGCACCACGACATGTACCTGGAGGCCCGCCGCCTCACCCACGCCGATTACCTCGCCCTCACCCGGACCTGCCCCGAAGCCACCCCTTGACCACGCCACCCCCCGCGTCCAGGAGAAAATCCGTCGCCGTGTCGGCCGCGATCCTGTTACCTGGCCGCGTGACGACGATCGACGAGAACACGCTCACCTCCCTCCACGACACCTACCTCCGGGCCCACGCCCACCAGCGGGGACCGCTCATGGGCCGGCGGCGCTTCGAGTGGCAGCTCATCCACGACTCCTCCGGGAGGCGACAGGAGGTCCGGGTGGTCAAGGAGGGCGGCGAGGCCGTCGCGGGCTACCGGCTGGGGCTTCCCCAGCATGACAACACGCACACCGCCTGGCTGGACCCGCTGTTCGTCCGGCCCGACCGGTGGGGGCGCGGCATCGGCGCGGACCTGCTGGAGGAGGCGGCCGGACGGGCCCGCGCCCTCGGCCGTGGCCTGCTGTTCACCGAGACCCCCGTCGAGGGGCCGGGCGCTAGGTTCGCCCGGGCGCACGGTTTCACCGTGTCGGTGGCGGAGGCTCGTCGCACCCTCGACCTGCGTACGGCCGACTGGGCGGCGTTCCGGCGGATGCGGCCGCGTGCGGAGGGCTACGAGCTGGAACTGTGGAGCGGCCCGGCCACGCAGGAGCTGCCGGGGGAGCGGGCCACGGCGGAGCGGCTGGCCGATCTGGCCGCGGTGATGGCCGGCATGAACGACGCCCCCACGGACGCGGCCATGGAGGACGCCCGCTTCGACGCCGACCGCGTGCGCGCGCGGGAGGAGGAGATGGTGCCGGGTGGGCTCGACTGCTACACCGCGCTCGCCCGGCGCATCAGCGATGGCGCCCCGGCCGGGTTCACCCGCATCTTCCTGGAGGTGGACCGCCGGGACGGCTGGGCGTTCCAGACGGACACCGCCGTGCTCGGGCCGCACCGCGGTCACCGGCTCGGCCTTCTCCTCAAGCTCGCCAACCTGCTACGGCTGCGCGAGCGTGAACCGCGGGTCCAGCGGGTCATCACGTGGAACGCCACGTCCAACGCGCACATGCTGGCCATCAACGAGGCGATGGGCTTCACGTTGCTGGACGAGTGGAACACCTGGCGGCTGGTGCTCTGAGCGTGCGCATCGGCATTCCCCCGCAGTACGCCGGAGGCACCCGAATCCCCGCGGCACTGCGGCCCATCAGTGGATGATGGCGAGCATCACGTCCGCGGCCGCCGGCCGATCCTCCGGGCTCTTGTGGAGACACGTCCCGACGATCTTCCGCAGGCCCGGCGGTAAGGGCGAAAGGTCCGGGTGGACCGTCAGCACCCTGTGGAAAACCGCCGGCACCGTGTCCTCCCCGAACGCCGGCCGCCCCGTGGCCGCGAACATCATCGTCACCCCCCAGCTGAACACGTCCGACGGCGGCCCCACCGGCGCCCCCGTCAACTGCTCGGGCGACATGTACGGCGGGGTGCCGACCATCTTCCCCGACGTCACCGTCATCTGGTCGAGCGCGCGGGCGATGCCGAAGTCGATCACCCGCGGCCCGTCGTTGCCGATCAGCACGTTGCTCGGCTTGAAGTCACGATGCACGATCCCGGCCCTGTGGATGGCCGCGAGCGCCCCGGCTGTGGACAACGCCAGCCGGGTGAGGCTGTCCTCGTCCCGCGGACCATGGTTGCGGACGAGCTGCTCCAGCGACGGTCCCTCGACGTACTCACTGACGATGTACGCGTGCTGCCCGCTGATGCTCACGTCCAGCACCCGGGCTGTGGAAAACGTCGCGACCCTGCGCGCCGTGTCCACCTCGCGGGCGAAGCGGGCACGGGCGGTCTCGTCGACCAGGTCGTGCAGGACCTTCACCGCCACCCGCGCACCGTTGGGCGCCTGCGCGAGGTAGACGGCGCCCTGCCCGCCCCTGCCCAGGGACCGCAGCACCCGGTAGTGCCCGATCCACTCCGGCGCGCCGGAGGGCCGCTGGAAGGTCGGAGCGGTGGTGCGCTGGTGGATGTTCGCCGCAGGCACGAACGGGCGAGGCGTGAACGGCGGAGCGCCGCGGTGACGGCGCTTGACCATGGCCGGAACCAGGATGCCGGAGTGGATGACACCGCCCAACCAGGTCACGACCAGGGCGAGGGATATCAGCGAGGACATCGGCTCCGGGATGTCCTCGAACTGGTCGTACGCGAACACCACGATCAGGAACGAACCCAGGCACACGGTGTAGACCGCGGCGGCGATCAGCTGCCACACGCTGCGCAGCCAGAACGCCGCGAAGCCGATCGTGAACGGCGTCAGCATCCCGCATGTGAACAGCGGCAGCGCCGCCCACGCCACCCCGGCGGTCCATGCCAGACCACTGGGACCGCGCGGCCGGCTGTTCGACATGCCGGAAGGCTATCGCCACACCGTGGTACATAACGGCCGCGGAGCCATCTTGTGGATAACCTCCCGATAACCTGTGGATAACTGTGGAAAAACTGGGGACAACGCGACGAGCGCATTCACGCGCGCGGACAAGTGCGCAATGATGATGACCATGGCGCGGATACCGGGAGTGGGGTTGGCGAAGGGGCTCTCCGTCACCCTCCGCCACATGCTGCGCAAATCCGTCACCCAGCAGTATCCCGAGGTCAAGCCCGCTCTCCCGCCCCGCAGCCGCGGCGTCATCGCCCTGGTCGAGGAGAACTGCACCTCCTGCATGCTCTGCGCCCGCGAGTGCCCCGACTGGTGCATCTACATCGACTCGCACAAGGAGACCCTCCCGGCGCCGGAGGGCGGACGCCCGCGTCAGCGCAACGTCCTCGACCGGTTCGCCATCGACTTCTCCCTGTGCATGTACTGCGGGATCTGCATCGAGGTCTGCCCGTTCGACGCGCTGTTCTGGTCTCCGGAGTTCGAGTACGCCGAGGGCGACATCCGCAACCTGCTGCACGAGAAGGACCGGCTCGCCGCCTGGGTGCCCACGGTCCCGCCGCCCCCGGCCCACGACCCCGGCGCCGAGCCGCCCAAGGAGCTCGCGGCCGCCCCCCGCCGCCCCGCCGGGCCCCGTGCGGGAGGTACACCCGGCCGGCCGCCCGCACGACCGGACGCCGGCACGGACGCACCGCCGGTTCCTCCTGCCACGGGGGACGTCCGCGCACGTACACCTTCTGGCGAGGACGCTTCCGCACGTCCCGCTTCGGCACGTCCCGCTTCCGCACGTCCCGCTTCGACACGTCCCGCTTCCGCGCAGGACGCTTCGACGACCGGGTCGCCCGACGCCCGCTCACCGGAGGATCCCCGCCCCGCACCGGAGGATCCCCACTCCGCACCGGATGCTCGTCCTCCGGCCCCGCCCGTTCGCCGATCCGCCGGTGAGCCCGACGCGCGGGAAGCCGCCCCAGGGCCACGCCCGTCCGACCCCACCACCCAGGACGCCCATGGGACCCGGGCCGCAGACCAGTCGGCGACCGGCCCGGACCGGCCCGGCCCGGCGGAGCGCAGGACGCGGATGGCGAACATCCGGGGCATCCGGCCGCCCGGATCCCTCCCCGCGCCCCCTCCGACCGGAGACAAGCCCGGCACCACGCCGCCCGCGTCGGAAGCCCGGCACCCGAAGACGCCCGAAACCGACACGCGCTCTCCCGAATCCCCGCAGCACGGCGTATCCCCTGAGGCGCCGTCCCCAGCCCCCGCACCGGACGACGCCGACTCCGCTCCCCGCGAAGCAGCCCCCGCATCGAGCGAAGCGGCGGCCGAGTCGGCAGGAGAGTTGTCCACAGGCTCCACATCCGGCGAAGAGTTGTCCACAGCCTCGGGCGAGCCGCGCCCGAACCCCGAAGCGGAAGAGCAGACTTCTGCCCCGAGGCCGCGCAGGCGCCGGATGGCCGATCCTCGCTCCATCCGTCCGCCCGGGCGTCTCGACCCTGCAGACCCAAGGGAGCCTGAGGAGGAGTAGTGACCGAGGCGGTGCCCTCCTATCTGTCGCCCACCGGCCAGGAGATCGTCTTCTTGCTGCTCGGCGCGGCGGCGGTCGGATCGGCGCTGCTCGTCGTCACCACCCGCCAGCTCGTCCACGCCGCCCTGTGGCTCGTGGTCTGCTTCGGCGCGCTCGCCGGTTGCTACCTCGTGCTGACGGCGGAGTTCGTCGCCTGGGTGCAGGTGCTCATCTACGTGGGCGCGGTCGTCGTGCTCATGCTGTTCGGCATCATGCTCACGCGGGCCCCGATCGGCCGCTCCGCCGACCTCGACAGCGGCAACCGGGTGGTCGCCGCGCTGGTGGCCGTGGCGACTGCCGCCGTCCTGGTGACGGTGGTGGTCGACGGCTTCCGTACGGCCTACGCGCGGCTCGATCCCGGCCAGGGCGCGGCCAAGGCGCTCGGCGCCAGCGTGTTCAGCACCTGGGTGCTGCCGTTCGAGGCGCTGTCGGTGCTGCTGCTGGCGGCCCTGATCGGCGCCATCGTCCTGTCCCGCACGGACATCCAGGGCGGCTCCCCACCGAGCCACCCTGAGCAGCCCGCAGACGCAAGCCGTCCACCGGACTCACCCCGTCCACCGGACTCATCCCGTACGCCGGACTCATCCCGTACGCCGGACGATCCATCCGCCATGCCCGGCCCGCCCGCTGACCGGCCCGGGGGGCGTTGATGCACATCGTCTACCCGGCCGTCGTGTCGGCGCTCCTCTTCTCCGTCGGTGTGTACGGCGTGCTCGCCCGCCGCAACACGATCCTCGTCCTGATGTCCGTCGAGCTGATGCTCAACGCCGTCAACCTCAACCTCGTCGCGTTCGACGTGTGGCTGCGCGACCGGTTGCACAGCGGTCAGGTGCTCACGCTGTTCGTCATCGTGATCGCCGCGGCCGAGGTGGGGCTGGGCCTGGCCATCATCCTGGCCCTTTACCGCAACCGCAGGACCGTCGACATCGACGCCCTCCGCGACCTGTCCGAGCCGCCGCCCCACACCGCGACCCCGCCCGCCCCCACGCAACCGGCCGGCGACGGCCGCGGCGACACCCAGGCCACCCGGCCAGGGGCCGACGCCGAGCGAGGAGGCAACCGGTGACGACCTTCCCGCTGCTCGTCGTACTCCTGCCCTTCGTCGCCGCCGCGGCCGGCCTCCTGCTGACCCGCCGGCCGCACCACCGCACCACCAGCGCCTCCGGTGACACGGGCGACGCCGACGACCGGCGTGCGCGCGGACGGGCGGCCTGGTTCGCCGTCCTGCCGACCGCCGCCTCCGCCGTGCTCGCCACCGCCCTCGCCTGGGCCCCCGGCTTCGCGTACCTCGGAGACGCGGCCCCGGGCCCGCCCGTGGGCCGTACCTACGGCACGATCGTCACCGGCGGCATCCCCATCTCCCTGACCCTCCAGGCCGACGACCTGTCCGCGATCCTCGGCGTCCTCGTGACACTGGTCGCCCTGGCCGTACAGGTCTACTCCGTGGGCTACCTCCACCACGACTCGCGCTACCCCTCCTACAGCGCCTTCGTCAGCCTGTTCACCAGCGCGATGCTGCTGGTCGTGTACGCCGGTGACCTCCTCGTCCTGTACGTCGGCTGGGAGATCATGGGCCTCTGCTCGTACCTGCTCATCGGCCACTGGTGGGAGGACCGCGCCAACTCGCGGGCGGCGGTCAAGGCGTTCCTGGTCACCCGCCTCGGCGACGTCGGCTTCCTGTTCGGCCTGTTCACGCTCGGCTTCGCGGCCGGCAGCTTCCGAATCTCCGACGTACTCTCCAAGGTGCCCGAGATGTCCGCGGCCACCCTCGTGACCGCCACCATGCTGCTGCTCGCCGGAGTGGCGGGCAAGAGCGCGCAGGTGCCGCTGCACACCTGGCTGCCCGACGCCATGGCGGGCCCCACGCCGATCAGCGCGCTGATCCACGCCGCCACCATGGTCGCCGCCGGCATCTTCATCGTGGCGAGGCTCTTCCCGGCGTACGCCGCCGCCGGCCCCACGCTCGACGTGCTGGCCGTCATGGCGGCGCTCGGCATGCTCGGCGCCGCCCTGGCCGCGCTCGCCCAGGACGACCTCAAACGGGTGCTCGCCTACTCCACGATCAGCCAGCTCGCCTACATGGCGGGCGGCCTGGCGGCGGGCTCGGCGAAGGCCGCGATCTTCCACCTGCTCACGCACGGGGCGTTCAAGGCGCTGCTGTTCCTGTGCGCGGGCGTCGTCATCCATCACGTCGGCTCCAACCTGATGAGCCAGATGGGCGGCCTGCGGGGGCCGCTGCCGGTGACGTTCGCGGCGATGACCGTCGGCTTCGCCGCCCTCATGGGCCTGCCGCCGGCCAGCGGCTTCTTCAGCAAGGACGCCGTGCTGGCGGCCATGGACGGCGCGCTCGCCGCCGGACGCCTGACCGACGCCGCCGCCCTGCTCCTGTACGGCTGCGCGCTCGCGACCGTCGCCGTCACCGGCGCGTACGCCACCAGAGCCTGGCTGCGGACGTTCTTCGGCCAGGCCGCGCCCGTCGCGCTGCCCGAGCCGGAGCCGGGCACGGCCCATGTCATCGACGTGCGGGAGGCGCCGCGGACGATGCTGGTGCCGGTGGCGCTGCTGGTCGTGCCGACATTGCTGCTCGGGTTCGCGGGCGGCGTTCACGTCGATCTCGGGGTGGCGACGGTCGGGGTGGTGCTGGCCCTGCTCGGCGCGGGAGTGGTGTACGCGGTCTGGCGGTCCGCGCCGCTCGCCGACCCGGCCCGGCTGCTGGGGCCGCTGCGCGTCCCGTGCGAGCGCGCGTTCTACGCGGACGCCGTCTACGCCGCGGTGTTCGCGCGGCCGGTGCTGGCGCTGGCCCGGCTGGTCGTCAGAACGGACGACGTGGTGGTGGACGGGGCCGTGCGCGGCTCCGGACGGGCGGCCCGCGGAATGTCCGGACTGCTCAGGCTCGCCCAGAACGGCAACGTCCAGCTCTACGTGAGCGGTCTGCTCGCCGGACTGCTGCTGATCGCGGTGGGGGCGGTGGTGTTCACGTGATGGGCTGGCTTCCGGTCACGCTGCTCGCGGTGCCGCTGCTCGGCGCGCTGCTCCTGGTGGCCGCCCCGGCCGCGCTCCGACCGGCGCTGCCGCTGTACGGGCAGGCGGTGTCGGGGCTCGCGCTGGCTCTGGCCGTGGTCATGGTGGCGGTGTTCGACTACGGGCGGTCGGCCACGCCGCAGTTCACCGTCGACCTGCCGTGGATCCCCGGGCTGGGCCTGCGTTTCCACCTCGGCGTCGACGGGATCTCGCTGCCACTGGTCGCGCTGACGGCGCTGCTGACGTTCCTCTGCTTCGCCTACCTCGGCTGGGGCCGGGCGCGCGGCCCGGGACGGCTCATGGCGGCGCGGCCGAGGGCGCTGGTGTTCACGCTGCTGGTGCTCGAAGTCGGCATGGTGGGCACGTTCCTCGCGCTGGACCTGCTGCTGTTCTTCGTGTTCTTCGAGATCGTGCTGATCCCCATGTACTTCCTGATCGCCGTCTGGGGCGGCAAGGGACGACGGGGCGCGGCGACCAAGTTCATCCTCTACACGCTGCTCGGCTCCGTGGTGATGCTGCTCGGCCTGCTGCTCGTCTGGGCGCAGACCGGCACGCTCGACATCGTCGCCCTCGCCCGGGCCCACGGCGCGGGCATGTCGAGGAGCGTGCAGATCCTCGCGTTCGTGGCGGTCGGGCTCGGTCTCGCGGTCAAGACGCCGATGTGGCCGCTGCACACCTGGCTTCCCGACGCGCACACCGAGGCGCCGACGGTCGGCTCGGTCCTGCTGGCCGGCGTGCTGCTCAAGATGGGCACCTACGGCTTCGCCCGCATCGCCGTCCCGGTCCTGCCGGAGGGCGCGGTGGCCGCGGCGCCGTGGCTGGGGGCGCTGGCCGTGGTCGGCATCGTGTACGGGGCCCTCGCCTGCCTGGCCCAGCGCGACCTGAAACGCATGATCGCCTACTCCTCGGTGGGCCACATGGGGTTCGTGCTGCTGGGGTTCGCCACGCTCACGACCGTGGGCGTCAACGGGGCCCTGTTCGCCAACATCGCCCACGGGCTGATCACCGGGCTGCTGTTCTTCGTGGCCGGCGCCGTCAAGGACCGGTACGGCACGGCCGACATGCCGTCGCTGGGCGGTGGCATGCTCGCCACGCTGCCGCGCCTCGGGTCAGTCCTGACGTTCGCGGCGGTCGCGTCGCTGGGGCTGCCGGGGCTGGCCGGGTTCTGGGGGGAGATGCTGGCGCTGCTGGGGGCCTTCCAGCCGGGTGCCGGGCTGTCCCGGGGGCTGTTCCTGACGTTCATGGTGATCGGCGGGCTGGGAGCGGTGCTGACGGCGGCGTACTTCCTGGTCATGCTGTCGCGCGTCACCCACGGCCTCCCACCCCGCCCCAGCCTGGCCGGAGCCGGGGACAGAGCCGGAGCCGGAGCCGGAGTGGGAGTCGGGGGCGGGGCCGGAGGAGGGCTCGCGGCTGGGGTGGACGCGGTGCCAATCGGGGGGCCTCGGGGGGACATGGAGGAGGCGAGCGCGACTGAGGAGTGGCCGAGCCCTTCGGAAAGTCACGCGGAAGGACCCGAGAGCGTGGCTCCCCTCGGCGAGCCCGGTCGCAGTGGCGGACCGCCGCGCGACATCCGGCGGTACGAGTGGGTCGCCTGGGTGCCGCTGATCGTCCTGATTCTCCTGTTCGGCCTCTGGCCGGGGCTGCTGCTGTCCCTCACCACGCCTGCCGTGCAGACCCTGCTGGGAGCCCTGTCATGATCCAGCAGATCGACTACTTCGTGATCGCCCCACCGCTCGCGCTCGCGCTCGCGGCCGGGCTGGTCCTGCTCCTCGACGCGTTCCTCCCCTCCGGTCCGAGGATCAGGACGGCGCTGGGCCTGGTGACGATCGGCGGCGTCCTTGTGGCCCTCGGCTTCATCGTCGCCCAGGCCACTCGGGCGGGAGCGGGCGTACGGGCCGGAGGCGGTGGCCAAGGCGGAGGCGGAGGCGGAGGCCAGGGCGGCCGCAGCATGGAGACGTTCTGCGTGCCCGACGCTCTCGCGCCGGCCGCCGCCGGCCGTGGCTCCGCCGGCGGATCGGCGTCCGTCCCGGCCCTGTGCTCGTTCGTCGCCGACCGCTTCACGTTGGTCTTCGCCGGGCTGGTCCTGGTCGCGGCCCTGGTCGTCGTGCTGATGTCCATGACCGAGCTGGCCGCCGGAGGCATCCCCGCCGGAGAGTGGTACTTCCTCCTGCTCTGCACCATCACCGGCGCCGTGACGCTCCCCGCCTCACGCGACCTGATCATGCTGGTGGTCGCGCTTGAGCTGGTGTCGCTCCCGGTGTTCGCGCTCACGGCACTGAAACGGTACGACGGCCGGGCCTCGGAGGCCGCGGTCAAGCTGTTCGTCGTCTCGGTCGTGTCCACGGCGGTCATGTTGTTCGGGGTGTCGCTGCTGTACGGCATCGGCGGCACGGTGTACCTGTCCCGGCTGGCCGAGGTCTTCAGCGGCGCCGTCCCCGCTCCGGGAGCGGTCGGCACGGGGGGTCAGGGGGCGGGGGCCCTGGGGGCGGGCGCGGTCACGTCCTCCGCGGCGGGCATGGTGACCGCCCAGGGGATGACATCCCCCACGGCGGGCGTGATCACGGTGGGCGTCGTCCTGGTGCTGGCCGGGTTCGCGTTCAAGATCGCCGCGGTGCCGTTCCACTCGTGGGCGCCGGACGTCTACCAGGGCGCCCCCGTGCCGGTCGCCGCGCTGCTGTCCGTCATCTCGAAGGCCGCCGGGTTCGCGGGCCTCATCCTGCTGCTCGTCACCGCGCTGTCCGGCCGGGCCGCCACGTGGACACCCATCGTCGCGATCATCGCCGCGCTCACCATGACCGTGGGCAACCTGCTGGCCCTGCGCCAACGCTCCGCCGTACGGCTGCTGGCCTGGTCCTCGGTCGCCCAGTCGGGATACATCCTCGCCCCGCTCGCGGTCGCCCACCACGCCACCGAGCGCATGTCACCGGCCGGACCCACATCCGCGTCAGGCCCGGCAACGACCACGTCTCCCGGGGGGACGACGCTGACGGGCGTGCCAGGAGGCGAGGCGCTCCTGAGCGGCGCCGTCGGGGCCTCCCTGACCTATCTCATCATCTACGCCGCCATGAACCTCGGTGCGTTCGCCGTCGTCATGCTCGTCTCCCGAGGGGCCGCGCGCAACGAGCTGAGCGACTATCGGGGGCTGGCCTACCGCAGCCCGGTGGCCGGCCTCGCGCTGGGGTTCAGCTTGATCTGCCTCGCCGGCCTGCCGCCCGGCCTGGCGGGGCTGTTCGCCAAGGTGGTGGTCTTCCGCGAGCTCGTGAACGGCGGGGCGGGGTGGCTGGCGGTGATCATGGCCGTCAACACGGTGCTCGGCCTGTACTACTACGTGTCGTGGACGGCCCAGATCTTCACCCCGGCGCCCGGGCTCGCCGTGGCACCGCAACTCACCGCAGCACCAAGACCCAGCGCATCGACGCTCACCTCCACATCTGAGCTCACACCCGCCTCCGGGGGCAGCTCGGCACCGGGGCCCGGCTCGGCACCCCATCTCAGCCTCGGACGTGCGTTCCCGGCTGCCTGGGTGGCCGTGGGACTGGCTGTGGCGGTGGCGGTCGTGTTCTCGATCGCTCCTCAGGTGGCCATGGACCTGGCGTTGCTCTCGCCCTTCAGCTGACTGGCGGTTCTTCGTCCCCTCGGCCGGCTGTTGCCCTGCTCGCGTGTCCGGGCTGACTGGTCGCTGTACGGTCGTCGGCCGACTGCGCCGTGTTCCGCCACCTTCCGGTGTCACCGCGCCTGCTGAGGGCGGCGTGGCGCCTGGGGTTGGGTAGCGCTGCGCCCCCGAGTGTGCACACCGGGGAACGATGGACCCCGGCACAGTCGTTGGAGCAGGTGAACCCGCACCACGAAGGGAGGGACCCTTGCACCACAACGGCCTGCGTACCGCTGTCCTGCTCGGTGGGATGTCGGCGCTGATCCTGACCGCGGGTGCGTGGCTGGGCGGTGGCACCGGCCTGCGGATGGCGCTCATGCTGGCTGTGGCGACCAACGGTTTCGCCTACCTCTTCTCCGACCGCATCGCCCTGTCCGCCATGCGGGCGCGGCCGGTGAGCGAGGTGGAGCATCCCACCCTGTACCGCATCGTCCGTGAGCTCTCCACCGAGGCCCGCCAGCCGATGCCGCGACTGTACGTGTCTCCAACGGTGCAGCCGAACGCGTTCGCCACCGGCCGGAGCCCCCGCCGCGCGGCGGTCTGTGTGACGTACGGGCTGACGCGGCTGCTGGATGAGCGGGAGCTGCGCGGTGTGATCGGGCATGAGCTGTCGCATGTGTACAACCGCGACATCCTGGTGTCGTCCGTGGCGGGGGCGCTGGCCACGATGATCACGTGGCTGAGTTACGTGGCGGTGTTCTTCGGCGGCTCGGACGACGACGAGGGGCCCGGGTTCGTGGGTGCGCTGCTGATGATGGTGCTGGGGCCGGTGGCGGCGGGCATGGTGCAGATGGCGATCTCCCGGACGCGGGAGTTCCAGGCGGACGAGGCGGGGGCCCGGCTCACGGGCGACCCGCTGGCCTTGGCCTCGGCCCTCCGCAAGATCGAGATGGGCGCCCGGCGCCTTCCTCTGCCCGAGAACAGCCGCCTCACCTCGGCCTCCCACATGATGATCGCCAATCCGTTCAGCGGCTCCGGCTTCGGGAGGCTGTTCTCCACCCACCCGCCCACGTCGGAGCGCGTCGCCCGGCTGGAGCGCATGGCGGGCTACCGGCGTTAGGACCCACGCTGCCGCGCTGAAGGCTGAGGCGTGGGTGGCGCCCGCCAGGATGGCGCCGTACTGGATGGCCACCAGCTGGCGGGTCGGGATCTCCAACGTGCCGGGCCTTCAGTCTCACCGCCTCAACAGGGACTCCGTGCTTCTCGGCGACGCCGTCACTTCCCGCCTGCGGCAGACATAATCATCCCTATGGGCCGATCTCCGCGCCTCAGCGAGGCTGAGCGCAAGCTGTGGAACGCCTTCCCCACCGGGGAGACCGTGGAGCTCGCCCAGGTCGTCACCGGCCACGGCACCGTAGCCGGGCAGAACGCCCCCAAGGACGGCGACACCTGGGGCCCCGACCGGACGGTCCGCGCCAGCGTGATCACGTCCCTGCTGCTCGGCGCCCGCGAGGCCGCCCCTGGTTCGGTGCCGGCCGTGCGCTTACGCGGGGCGAGGATCACCGGCTCCCTGTCCATCCTCGGCGGCCGCGTCGAGCACGAACTGGTGCTCAGCGGCTGCCACCTGGACGAACCCGTCCTCCTCACCGCCACTACCACCCGCTCCGTACGGCTGACGGACTGCACGCTGCCGGGCTTCAGCGGCGGCGGCATGCGCGTCGCCGGCCACCTGAGCCTGTCCGGCTCGCACATCACCGGGACCGTCCGCCTCGCCCGTGCCGTGTTCGAGAGCGGGCTGTGGCTGGGCGGCATCCGCCTGACCGCCGACGACGTGTGGGCTCTGTCCGCCGGATCCATGGTCGTGGACAGCGGCGCGACCTTCCGCGGCGCCGACATCACCGGCGGCGTCCGCCTGGCTGGCAGCCGGATGAACGGCGACGTCAACTTCGAGGGCGCGACCGTCCGCAACCCCGGCGGCTACGCGATCAGGGCCGACGACATGGTGGTCGAGGGCACCGTGCACTGCACGAAAGGCTTCACGGCGCAGGGCTGCATCCGGGTGCGCGGGGCGCGGATCAGCGGCACGTTCTGCTTCGCCGGGGCCGTCCACAGCCCCGACACCCCGTACGCGCTGCACGCCAGCCACATGGAGGTCCGCGAGTTCTATCTCAACCCCGCCGAGCCCGTGGACGGGGTCGTCACCCTCGCCCACTCGCGCGTCGGCACCCTCCAGGACGACCCCCACACCTGGCCCGAGAAGCTGCGGCTCAACGGCCTCACCTACGACCGGCTGCGCAGCGGCAAGGTGGAACGGCGCATCGACTGGGTCGGCCGCGACCCGGAGGGCTTCCGGCCTCAGCCGTACGAGCAGCTCGCCGCCTGGTACCTGCGCGACGGCAACGACGGGCTCGCCCGCCGCACCCAGCTCGCCAAGCTCCGCGCCCGGCGCCGCACCCAGGGCCCGGGACTGCGCGTGTGGGGCCGGCTGCTGGACGTCACGGTCGGCTACGGCTACCGCCCCTGGCTGGCCGGCGTGTGGTTCGCGCTGCTGCTCATGGTCGGAACGGTTGCCTTCGGTCTCAACCCGCCCCGCCCCCTCAAACCGGACGAGGCCCCTGTCTTCGACTCCTTCGCCTACAGCTTCGACCTGCTGCTGCCGCTGCCGGCGTTCGGGCAGAGGGAGATGTTCGACCCGGCGGGGTGGACGCAGGGGCTGGCGTACGGGCTGGTCGTCGCGGGCTGGATCCTGGCCACCGCCCTCATCGCGGGCGCTACGCGGGTACTCCGCCCGCAGTGACGCGCCGCAGGATGCCCGCCAGGTCCGCGGGATGGACGATTTCGTCCGTGGCGTCCAACTCCTCGGCGCTCCACCACCGGTGCCCGACCGTGGTGGCCTTCTCGATCTCCTCCATCTTGTCGAACGACACCTCGGCCTGACCGTCGCCGATCCGTACCGCGAAGAATGTCTGGTCCTGCGTGATGGCGTACTCGGCGAAGCTGAACTCGACCGTGCCGGCGCCGTACGGACCGGTGAACTCATCCGCCTCGGCCCGGATGCCGACCTCTTCGTACAGCTCCCGCGCGGCGGCCTGCTGGAGCGTCTCCCCGCCCTCCAGCGCGCCGCCGACGGTGAACCAGAACCGCTCGCCGGGTCGCGCGGGATCGAACCCGTACAACAGCAGAACCCGATCCTGATCATCGATGGGCAGGACGCGGGCGGTGAACCGCCGCAGAGGAATCATCGTCACGCCGCCCGAGCCTATTCGCAGGAGAAGACGAGGTCATGTCGAGGAACACGCAGACCGCCCGCTCTTCGTCTGCCGTCGCCTTCGGCCGCTTCTCGCTGCGGTGTGCCCCGGTTGCGCCCTGGGGCTGCTCGGCCGGGCTGGACACGTCCGGCTTCTGTTGTTGCTCGCCATCACGGTGAGTGAGCAAAAGGCGAGGTGATGCACATCACACAGGATCCTCCTTGGCGCGACGCCACAGCTGGAAAGGGCTTCCGGCAATGGTGAAGCGGAGCCGTCTGATCGCCTGCTTCGTTCCAACCGGAAACCGGTACAGGGATGGGCCTCTCCAGGACATGGTGGTGATCTTGTCTGGCCGGAACGCACGGATATGGTGATCCACAACTTTCCGGATGCACAGGAGGTTCACCTTGTCGATCCCGCGACGGCCGTTGCTGGCCGTCACTGCCACCGTGGCGTACGTGGCGGCCACCGGCTTATCGCCGGCGGCCGCCACGGCGCCGGTGAGCGCTGTGATTCAGGCATCCGATGACGTGTTCATCAGCCAGGCTGCCCCAGAAACCGTGTACGGCAGCGCCGAGTGGATGTCGGTCTGCGTCAAGACATGCAACGACGCCACCAATGCCGAGCGCCGGGCGCTGATGAGCTTCAAGGTGTCCGGGGTCCCGGCCAACGCCCAGAACGTCACCATGACGCTGCAGGTGAGCGCCGCCCGGACGAGCGCTACCACCGTCTCCGCGCACAAGGTCAGCGGCACGTGGTCGGAGAGCGCCACGAACTGGAAGACGCGGCCCACGTTCGGGACGACGGCGCTGGCGACGCGTACCGGATTCACCGCCGGTGCGGTGGCCGCCCTGGACGTGTCCAAGGCCTACACCGGCAACGGCGCCTACTCCTTCGGCCTGACCGCCTCCGCGGGCCCGGTCGCCGTGCTGCACTCCTCGCGCACCAGCGGCAAGGGGCCCAGCCTCAAGATCACCTACACGGTGGGCACGAGCACCGCGACCCCGACCCCGACACCGAGCGGATCCGCCACTCCCACGCGGACACCGACCACGTCGCCGTCCACCACACCGACCACGTCCCCGTCGCCGACCGCCGAGCCCACGGCCAGCGCCACCTGTCTGCCTTTCGACAAGCCTTCGGCCGCCGCGCTGCGCGAGTACGACAAGAAGGTCTTCGCCTTCTACTTCCCGCCCTATCCGCTGTCCGTCGACAACAAGGACCCGGCCAAGGACCAGTACGCCTCCTGGCTCGACCCAGCCGGCTCGAGCGGCATGTACGCCGCGCAGGGCGGCCACTCACGTGACCGGCCGCTACCGCGCCCGGTGCGCAGCGGCGACTGGCGGCAGGCCGACTTCGAGGTGGAGATCCGGCAGGCGATCGCGGCGGGGATCGACGGCTTCATCTACGAGCACCACACCTCCGCCTCCGACCAGCGTTTCAACCAGTTCCCCAAGCTGCTGGCCGCCGCCAAGGCAGTGGACCCGGGTTTCCAGATCATGCTGAGCCCCGACTTCCCGACCGCCAAGGGCGCCGCGCAGGACAAGGTGATCAGCGACATCCTCATGGCCAAGGGCCACCCCTCGCTGTACCACCTGTCGGACGGCACCATCCCGCTCGCGCCGTTCTACCCGGAGCGCCAGACGCCCGCCTGGTGGGACGAGCTGCGCACGAAGCTGTCCGCGCAGGGCATGAAGACGGTGCTGGTGCCGATCTTCCTGGACTGGTCCGGGTCGGGCAAGACCGAGTGGAACAACTCCGTCGCCGGCTACTCCTCCTGGGGTGTGCGCTGGCAGAGCTCCACCGACGGCTACCGCAAGGCCGGCCTGGAGGCCGCCAAGCGCGGTCGCTTCTACATGGCCCCGGCGGCGCTGGAGGACGTACGTCCGCGTGACAAGCGCTATTGGGAGCCCTCCAACAGCGGCACCCTGCGCCAGTCGTTCATCAAGGCGCAGGAGGGTGGCGCGGACATCATCTCTCTGCTCACCTGGAACGACTACGCGGAGTCGTGGCTGGCCCCGTCCGTCGAACGCGGCTACGCGCCGCTCGACGTGGTCGCCTACCACACGATGTGGTTCAAGACCGGCAAGTGGCCCACGATCAAGCGCGACGCGCTGTACTACTTCCACCGCAGCCACCGCACCGACGCGCCGTTCGACGCCGCCAAGCAGACGATCGGCCCCATCGCCATCCCCTACGGCGACAAGGCCGCCGACGAGGTCGAACTGCTCGCCTTCCTCAAGGAGCCCGGCACCCTGACGATCACGCAGGGCGGCGATGTGCAGACCAAGGAGGTCACCGCCGCCGGCATGGTGTCCTTCAAGGCGGCGCTGAAGCCCGGGACCACGCCGGTCTTCGAGCTCAAGCGGGACGGCAAGGTGATCCAGACCGTCAAGAGCCACACGCCCATCAAGCAGAGCGTCGTCTACCAGGATCTGATCAACCACGCGGGCGGCGGCCCGAACTGCCGGCGCCCCCTGTAACCACCACAGCCTTCCGGCCCTTGAGCCGGAAGGCTGTCCTATGCCGCAGCGCGGTGCGAGGCCCGTAGCGGGCCGGGTCGCCACGGCGCCGATCGCCTTGCCAGGATCGGGTCGATAACTTCGTGGCCGAGCGTGCCCTTCCTGCTCCCTCGACGTCTGGTCGAGCACGTGCTTTCGGTCACTGGGTCTTCAGCGGTGCCGCCGCCCACCGGGAAACAGGCCCGCATTGCGATCGCCGCCGGAGAGCCAGGCGAGTACAGTCTCGCCAGGCCGTCGGCGTGGTTCGGCCGCGGAGCGAGCACGGCATCGGCTTCCTCAGGGAGGAAGCCGCTGATCACTGCAACCCGAAGTCAGGGTGCTCCCCGCGCCGCAGGGATGGTCGCGAACTGCGCCACATCCCAAGAGCTCTTTTCATCAGCAACGGCCTGACGGCTGTCTTCGACGAGTTGGCGGACCAAGATCGGCCCGCACGGAAGCGTGTGAAAATACACGCATGGGACGAACGACCACCAGCGGCCCGGTCTTACGCTGGGCAGCGATGCGCCTGGCCGGCGCACTTCTCCTCGTGGGGCTCTTCTGGCTCAAGCCCGGCGAGGACGATCGGTTCGCTGACTCGGCCTCCAGATGGAGGCCGTTGCCCGCACGTTGGGTAAGGACGAGGTGCTGGGGCGTCGGACAGTCGGCGTCCTGACGTTCAATACGGTCTACCGGGACGGCGACGCGGTCGTCTTCTCCCTCAGTGGCAGCCACCGCGCGTACATATGGAGTCCCGACAGGAGGCCGGGCGACACCTTGCGCACCCTCGTCGGCCCAGCCGTCGCGTCGCCAAACTGCTGATCACCACGCACATGCTGCTTTCCGGGCTGATCCACAAGGGCGCCTCCGTGAAGACCGTGCAGCTTGCCCTCGGCCACTCCACGCCGATGGTCACGCTGAACACATACGTGGGGGAGTTACCCGAGGCACAGGAGAGGACGCGTGCCCTGGTGGACAGCGCGTTCGGCCGTGTGCCCCGGATGTGCCCTCCGCGGTCCCCGTAGGGCTGAAACGCCAGTTCAGAGTCCCGAAGCAGGCCCTTGTTACCGGTAGTTGACGAACTGCAGCGCGATGTCGAGGTCCTTGCCCTTGAGCAGGGAGATGACGTCCTGCAGGTCATCCTTCTTCTTCGAGCTGACCCGCAACTCCTCGCCCTGGATCTGCGCCTTGATCCCCTTGGGCCCCTCGTCGCGGATCAACTTGGAGATCTTCTTCGCGTTCTCCTGGTCGATGCCCTCCTTGAGGCTGACCAGCATGCGGTACTCCTTGCCCGACAGCTTGGGCTCACCCGCGTCCAGGATCTTCAACGACAGACCCCGCTTGACCACCTTCTCCTTGAACACGTCGAGGGCGGCGTTCGCCCGCTCCTCGCTGTTGGCCTTGATCTCGATGTTGTCTTGCCCGGACCAGCTGATGCTCGCCCCTGTGCCCTTGAAGTCGAAGCGGTGCCCGATCTCCTTGACCGTCTGGTTCAGCGCGTTGTCGACCTCCTGGCGGTCGATCTTGCTGACGATGTCGAAAGACGAATCGGCCAAAACGCACATCCTCTCAGCTGCGTACGCATGTCTGCGGTGTCCGGCCCCGGTCTCAGGGCTCGCCGACCACGCATCGCGCCCCCGTGAACACGGACCCAGCGCACGAGCCTAGCCAGCATCGGCCCGCAGTGCAGTCCACCAGGCCCGTACCCCTCCACCCTGCCACCACCCACAGCCTCCGCGACGGCGATCCCCGACGGTACAAACCGGTGTCACGTGCACCCCGGAAGTCCGCTATTCTTCTGTCTGTCGCCGCGAGAGCGGAAGACACGGCAGGTTGCCCGAGTGGCCAAAGGGAGCGGTCTGTAAAACCGTCGGCTCAGCCTACGCAAGTTCGAACCTTGCACCTGCCACGCCAGCAGAAAGAGGCCCTTCACCAGCGGAAACGCGGTGAGGGGCCTCTCTCGTTGATCGCCCGTTAATGCCCGTGGTTCCCCCTGTTTTCCCGTGGCATCTGGCACGGATCTGGCACGGCGATCGCCCGCGTTCGGTTGCCCCGTGCGGACGCACGCACCCCTCCCGCCGGATCTTCCCGTCGCCGTCGTCCCACCCGTCAGGGGAGCGGGCCAAGGTGACGAGCTCTATGATCAGGTTCGTCCTGATTGTTGAGATTCGGAGAAGATGTCAATCTCATGCGCCGCGCCATGGTCCTTCTGGGTGGCGTCGCCCTCGCCATCGGCGCGTTCGTCCTCTTCTACCGGGGCCCGGGACAACCGTTCATCCGCGGCTACGTGAGCGACGTCGGCGCCACCATGCTGGTCTACGCGTTCTTGGGGCTGTTGTGGCGCACCACCGCCGCACGTCGCACCCTGGCCACGGCCGCGATCGCCGCCGCCGTCGAGTTCTACCAAATAGTCGGCATGACCCCGCCGGGCATCGGCGGTGTCCTGGTCGGCGCGTTCCCCGACCCATGGGACCTGGTCGCCTATGCCATCGGTGTGGTCGCGGCCCTGGCCTGGGAACGCCGATTGGTCCGATCCGATGATCAGGCCGGCTGACTCTCGAACGCCACCCCATCGGCACGCTGACGGTACGGATGCCCCCACAGCGGCGAGGTCATCGGGTTCGTCCTGCGCGGCGGCCAGCCGTCGCAAAGCAGGACCGCCGTATCTTAGGACAAGCCGGCGTGTCGCGCCGCGTTCTTCTTGATCGCGGTCAGTCATTGTCGTCCTTCCAGGAGCTCCGGTAGAAACGGCAAGAAAGTGACCGCGGCTGGAGACGACCCGCTGGACGGTAACAGGCCCGGACGGACAGGTGGGTGATGGTCCCGCGGGGCGGGCGCCGCGGAGCGTGGCGCACTGCTGCTTCGGAGTGGGCAGACTGCGATGCGCAGCAGTAGCCGGTGTTCGTCCATGACTTGAGCGGTGATGCCGTCCAGGCGCAGGGTGACGCGTTGGCCGGCTAGATGGGCGCCGATGCACAGGGCGTGGTTGGCCAGGCTGACGGTGCCTATCGAGCTGACCATCCTGTCGATCTCCACCGCCGTACTGTGGTCGTCGGCAGGTGCGGGGAGGGCTCGGGTGGCCGGGTGAGCCCGACCGGAGGCGAGCAGGGCGGTCAAGTCTTTGACCTCAGCTGGGAGGCACGCTTTTCACTCGGCCGCCGGCTGCGGTGAACACATGCAGATGGTCGGTGCTGATCAGCATGGTGATGGGCAGTCCGGCCCGCTCGGGGCCGAGCCAGGCCTGCTGGCGGCCGATGGACAGGTTGCCGGAGGCGGGCACGACCCGCTTCACCTCGACGACGTGGGTGGCCAGCGGGTCGAGCAGCGGGTCGGACACGACGGGCTCGCCCGAGGTGGGCTTGGTGGGGCCGGTGTCGGGCACCGGGGCCAGGTTGGGCGGCAGTTGCAGCGGCATCTCCTGCTCACCCGACGGGCACGCTTCGGCCGGGGGCCGGTGAAGAACCTGTCGGAGGGACAAGCCATGTCCAGCGCCTGATGCGGGCGGGCGGTGTTGTAGTAGTCGGCAAAGCTGTCCACCGCCTGTTGGGCCGCCTCGATCGAGTCGAACGGCAGCGCCTCATCCAGCAACTCCCGGCGAACCGTCTGATGGAAGCGCTCGATCTTGCCCGTGGTCGTCGGAGATCGCGGCTGGGTATGCCGCAACGTCACGCCGTTCTCCCGGCAGATGCGCTCGAACAACACCTCGCCGGCCCTCGGCCCGCCCGACCGGCCGGTGAACTGCTTGCCGTTGTCGGTCAGCACCTCCAGCGGCACCCCATAGGAGCGCATCGCCCAGTCCGCATCACGCAGCTCGCCCTCGCCGCCGGCATCCACCTTGTCATCGCCACCCAGCGGCCCTCCGTGGACGTCGTCACCGGCCTCATCAAGGCCAACGTCCCCTCCCGGCTGGCCTTCGCCGTCCCTGCCGATGGGCGCCCAACGACCCATACGCGTCCAGAACGCGTTCGTCTCGGAGAAGGAGATCGCCGAGATCGTCGCGCATTGGAAGGCCCCGCGCCGCCAGCACACCGCCGCCCCTCGACCAGCTCACCCCCGCCCCCGCGTCCGCCGCGCCGAGCGAGGACCTCGGTGACGACGTCGACCTGTTCGTGCAGGCCGCCGATCTCGTCATCACCACGCAGTTCGGCTCCACCTCGATGCTCCAGCGCAAGCTACGCGTCGGCTTCGCCAAGGCCGGACGACTCATGGACCTGCTCGAATCCCACCGCATCGTCGGCCCTAGCGAGGGCTCCAAGGCCCGCGAGGTGCTGGCCAAGCCCGACGAACTCCCCGACCTCCTGGCACGCCTCGTGCCCGGCTACGCCCCCAGGGAGGACACGCCGTGACCCCACACCGACGTCCAACCAGGTCGCCGAGATCATCAACCGGACGCTCATCGCCGAACTCGGACCCGACGTCATGGACCGGCCCGGCCGCAGTCTCGGCGACACCGTCATGCAGGAACTCGCCAACGCGGGTCTCGCCGTGATCGACATCGACGCCGAAGCTGAGCGGCTCGCCGACCAGACCATGCTGGGCGGCATCTCCGTCGACGGCACCCGCGTCACCCTCCGCATGGTGCCGCCCGAGGAGATCGCCGCCACATGGCTGTACTTCGCCCAGTCGACGCTGGGCGACGCCGTCAACTACGCCGAGTCGGAGTACGAACTCCCCCGGCGGCCAACACGCACCCCGAACTCCTGCACTCCATCACCATCCCCCTGCACCCCCGACCGGCGAGGCCCGAGAGCGGTACACCATCACGGTGCAGCGCGTCGGCAAGCTGCCCCCACGATGCGCGCATCCTCGCGCAGGCCCGCGCCGAGCAGCTCGCCGCGGAGGTGGAGGTCTTCAAGGCGCCGCCGGGCTTCCGCAACACCAACCACGAGCAGCGCCTCCAGCAGTTCTTCACCGACACCATCACCGAATTCCGCGACCAACCCGACCGGGCAGCTCACCAGGTGATGCTGTACGCCCAGTCCGCTATGTGGGCGGTGCAGCGGGGAGAAGCCCGTTGGGATGAACTTTAGGTAGATAAAATGTCACTCTGGGTAACATTAGCGAGAGGGTCGGCTGCCCCCCGATTCGTCACTATGAGTCATGGATCATTTTCAAGGAGCGAAGTGAGCGACGCGTTCCCATCCGGCAAGTTCTTCCGCATCGTCAACGAGGGCACCGGGCTGTGCCTGGCCGCCGCACACGGGGGCACCACCCACGGCGCCCAGAAGGCACAGGACCGCTGGACCGGCGAGGAGGGCTACATCCCCTACTCCCACACCAACGACCAGGTCCTCACCCTCCGCACGCCCACGGGCCACCGGGGCGAGGTGTGGTTCTTCAGCGAGATCAAGAACACCTACGGCGACGAGGACTGGCACCTGGTCAACGTCAACAAGGACATCCGCAGCACCTTCACCCTCCACGTCGGCCCCCTGGACGGCTTCTCCCAGCCGGTCGGGCTGGGCCTGATCGGCTGGGGTGTGCAGGGCCAGACCCAGTGGAACTCCGGCGGGGGGATGATCTGGCCGCGCCCGCATGAGGACAAGGTCGCCACCGTCCTGTCCGACGGCCACGGCAACCACCAGGCCGTGCTGGCGGCCCTCGGTGGCGCCAACCAACAGTGGCGCTTCGACCAGGTCGAACTGTCCGGCGAAGCCGTGCCCACCCGCAGAAAGGGCATCTACGAAACGAGCCCGCCGGGCACGGATTTGTCCAAGTGGAGGGACGTCCTCTAAGCGGCTGACGCATCCTGACCCCCAATGGGTGGTGGCGGGGCCCGCCCCCGCCGCTTACCTACGGGGGTGTCCTCCTCGAGCGGGAAGTTGCCCGCAGCGAGCGGCGTTGTACCGCCACGTGACAGGCCCGGTTCCGCGGGAAGGGCGCCTTCGCGCGGAACCGGAGCGGTCAGCTTCGAGGTGCCGGCTTTTCGGGGCCGAGGAGGATGGGTCCTTGTGTGAAGGGAGCCGGATGTGCCGGGTCACGCACCGCCCGGAAACCGGGATCGCCTGCCGCCTGGATGGGCGGGGCGAGCCCCGAACTCATCCCGAACGCCCAGACCGGAACCCGGAGTCGGGCACCGCAGCCGTCACCCGCTGTGGCCTTCCGCAACGCTCTGCTTTGCGGCTCATGACACGGACCCGAGTGGAGGAACTACCAGGACGGCGTTGGTCTGCCTCTCGCGCAGATACTCCTCCCGGGGAAGGGCCCTCCCTGCGGGCGCGCAGCGTCGCCTTCTCCACCCGCAGGTCGGCGTTCTCGGCGCGTAGCCGGTCGGCGTCCACCGCCTCAACCGGCCCGTCAACCGAGTGATGGTCTCGTACGCGCGGCCCAGGTCAGCCCGCACCTCCTCCGACTGCTCGACCGCCGTGCGCGCCTCCTGGCGGGCGGCGTCGAGCTGCCGGCGGAGCTGACCGATGTGACGCTGGCGGCTGGCCAGACGCTTGAGGATGGTCACCACGCGGACACCTCGGCAAGGATGTCCAGCCCGGCCTTGATCTCCGCGGAAGTGACTTCTTTCAGCTCGTTCGGCATCGCTGACGGCGCCGTCGAGTCGGGCATGATCGACGGCGGGGGAGGCGGGTTCTCCTCGTCCTGGTGCGGCAGCTTCGTCTCATCATGGTCGAGCGGGATGCCGGCGGCCGCAGCACCTCGCGCAGGATCTCGACCGCGGTGCGCAGCCGCTTGGCGTTCGCGTCCGACAGCACCCGCCCGGCTTTGACCTCCCAGCCGCCGGTCTGTGGCTTTTGTCGAGGCCACCTCGGGCCAGGTCCGTGCCCGAAGTACGTACCGACTATCTAGAGACCCTGAGGCAGGGCAGGGGCTCAGGCCGGATCATCAAGCGCAAGCTAAAGAAGATCCAGTACCGCCCGCACCTGATCAATGGATGCCTGGAACGGACAGGCTTGACCCTCGGACCAGAGTGATCACGCGGCCGACTCTACGAATTCAACCTGTTGTACTCTGTTCACTTCGCGCGGGATTGATCGCTGGAGAGGGTTCCTCATGGCGGACCACACCACCCTCATTGACGAGTTGGCCAAGGCCGAACAGCGCCTGCAGGCGGCACAGCTCGCCGGAGACGTCGAAGAGCTGGACCGGCTGCTCGACGAGCGGCTCGTCTTCACCGGACCGCCGGACAACCAGTGCCACCCGGATGCCAAGCAGCTCGATCTCCACAACCACCGCTCACGAACACTGGTCCTGACGAAACTCCTCCAGGAAGACCTCACCGTGCTCGTTGTGGGGGACACCGGCGTCACCTGCTTCCTCGGCACGCTGGAAGGCAGCGTCGCCGGAACGCCGTTCGCCGGACGGATGAGTTACACGCGGACGTGGGTTCATACGAACGAGCACGGGTGGCGCATCCTGGCCGCCCACGCCAGCCCGGCGTAAGCGGGTGCGCAGCACAGGCTGACTGGCCTGCCGAGTATGGGGCGTACTTTCAACAAGCCTCGGCGGAGGAAGTTGCGGGCTCCCGCCGTCCGCCTTCTTCGGGACTGTACGGGTCTTCGGCTCTGGCTCATCTTGATGCCGGATGCTGGGCACGTCCCCGGATCTGATCTGCGTGTCAAGCCGCTAAGAGGTCCTAACAGAATGATCTCTGTTGTGCTTTGATCTCTCGCTTACATGTCTCGGATCATGGCGTGGGGAATCTGTCGGCTCCGGCTGGTATCCATGATCACCCAGCGTTTCCGGGCATGAGTGGAGCCGTGTGATGACGTCAGCGGGCGGATGGGACTACCTGGATCCGGCCACGAGGGCCGCCTACCAGCGGTTCGACGAGCTCACTGAGCAGGGATTCGAGCCCGGCCCCGGCGTCGACTGGCGGATCTACGGCACTTACGCGCAGATGAAACTCTGGCTGGGGCCCGAAGGCGGCCACGACTACGACGAGCGGGTGCTGCGCGTGGTCCGGTCGGTGGCCGAGCGCGACATCGACTTCTCCTACCGGGAAGCGCACCACCTGATGGAGCGAGCCGGGTACTGGGTGCGGCAGGGGCACACCCGCTACGAGGAGTTGTTCCGGATCCCGCTCGCGGCCGCCCGCCGGTTCGACTACCAGCGGCGCCGGGACCTGCTGCGCTGGCTGACGGCGGGGCCGCGGCTGAAGGACGCACGGGCGCTCCTGGCCGAGCAGGTTGCCGAGCTGCTCACCGAACCGGCCGAGCACGGCCCGGCCGGGGTGGTCCGGACCGAGATCGGGGACACCGACCACTTCGCCCGCATGCTGGCCGAGGAGTACGGCCCGCGCCTGGTCGAGGTGCTGCCGCTGTTCCGCCACTGGAACACCGCCCGCTCGACCAGACCCAGCGCCCGGTGGCTGAGGGACGCCGCGCGGATGCTCACCCCCGGCGCGATCGCGCTGGTCCGTGAGCTACTCACGCGGCTGGCGGCCTACCGGGGCGGAGACTGGGTTGTCCACTACGACCACGAGGAGTGGCGGGACAAGGTCTTCCTCAGGGAAGACACCATCGTCCTGGTGCGCGGCATCCTGTGGAGCTGCCAGGTCATCGACGAGCGCTGGGTGACCTCGCTCGTCACCGACGTCGCGATGACCTGCGGCACCGGCAGCAACGGGATGGGCTCCACGTGCCGCTGCGAACCCGTCACCAACGCCGCCGTCGGCGTCCTGGCCCGCAGGGGCGGCCTCGACGTGATCGTCCCGCTGTCCAGGATCCAGGCGAAGGTGCGCGCGAGGTCCGTACAGAGGAATCTGAGCCTCGCCCTCGACACGGTGGCCGGCGAGAACGGGCTGACCCGCGAGCAACTGCTCGATCGGACGGTCCCCACCTTCGGCCTGGACACCGGCGGCGTCCGCGAGGACAAGATCGGCGACTACCGGGTCAGGCTGTCCGCCGACGTGCCCGCCTTGCGCTACATGAACGCCGCCGGCAAGACCGTCAAGTCGCTGCCGAAGGATCTGCGCGCGGAGCTGTCCGATCTGCGGGCCATCGTGAAGGAGCTCAAGCTGGCGCAGGCGGCCGTGCGGTCCCGCTTGGAACAGGCGATCGTCCATGAACGGACGTGGCGCTGGCGCGAGGTGAGCGAGTACTTCCTCGACCATCCCGTCACCGGCCCCTACGCCCGCACCCTGGTCTGGCAGATCGCCGGCGGCCCGGCGGCCCTGCCGGTCAAGACCTCCGACGGCTGGGAACTGGCCGGCTACAGCCCCGCCCCCGACGCGGTGGCAGGCCTGTGGCATCCGATCCACGCGACCGCCGACGAGGTGGCGGCGTGGCGCGACCATCTTCTCGAAGGTGGTGTACGCCAGCCGTTCAAGCAGGTCTTCCGCGAGATCTACCTGCTGACCCCCGCCGAGGAGCGGGCCGGCACCTTCTCCAACCGTTTCGCCGGCCACATTCTGCGCTACGGCCAGGCCCGGACTTTGCTGGGCCAGCGCGGCTGGACCGGCCGGTCGATCGGCAACTGGGGCTACGACAACGGCGGCGACCAGGGCGAGGTGGTGCGCGACCTGGCAGGCTGGCAGGCCCGATGGGCCATGCACACCGTCTCCGTCCCCGGGGCCGAGACCGCCATGCTGTGCGCCACCGAGGGCATCACCTTCCACCGCGACGGGCAACCGGCGTCGATGGCCGATCTGCCGCCGCTGGTGCTGTCGGAGATCCTCCGCGAGGCCGACCTCGCCGTGGGCGTGGCCTCGGTCGCCCGCGACGACCAGGCGCTGATCGGCCACGAAGGTTATTGGCGCTCCCACGGCTTCGGCGAGCTGACCGAGACGGCCAAGATCCGGCGCGAGGTGCTGGCGCGGCTGCTGCCGAAACTGAAGATCGCCTCCCGGGTGGAGCTGACCGACAGATTTCTTCTTGTCCGGGGTGATCTGAAGACGTACAAGATCCATCTGGGGTCGACGAACATCCTGATGGAGCCCAACGACGCGTACCTGTGCATCGTCCCGGCGAGCGGGCGCGCGGCCGGATCGGTGTTCCTGCCGTTCGAGGACGATGGGGGGACGCTGTCGCTGGTCCTTTCGAAGGCGTTCCTCCTGGCCGACGACACGGCGATCACCGACCCGACGATCACCCGGCAGCTCGGCTGAACTACCCCCCTACACCGTCGCATCAGATTCCCGGGAGTTACCAGCCGCCTGGGCAGATCGGGCGTCCTCAGCCGGTGCCCAGTCCGGGGTCGAGGAACGCAGGGTCAGCGGTCGGGTCAGCAGCTCTCCCGTTGTGTCCCGCTGTCCATGGTCATCGACGGCGGGCTACGGCCATCCGCGGCTAATGCGCGGCTAGGTTCTGGGCAGCGTGAAGGTCAGCGTTGGAGTGATCGTGCGATCTGTGGTCTCGGGGGTTGCCGCCCCCGAACCGCTGCCCCGCGAGGACACCGTCCGCCTGCCGGGCGCGATGGTCATCTTCGCTCCCCAGCTCGTGACTGTTCGCTACCTCGGGTGCTATCCGGCTGATCCGCTGGAGTTCTCCCGCCTCGGCGTGACGGGGCCGGCGGGTCACGGCCGCTGCTCGGCATGTCCCGTGCAGCCGTGCACGATGACCTGAACCACGTCCCGTACGACATCCCTGGTGACGCTCCCCGGCGGCGCGCTGACCAGGGTGAACAGCGCGCCCGCGTAGAGCGTGATCATGGCGGGGATCCGCTCGCGCGGGATGGCCAGGCCGAGCTGGTCGTGGTGGCCGGCCGTGACCTGTATCGACGTGTCCTTCAGGCCCGCCAGCGCGGCTGCGAGCGCCGGTCGGCGGGCGCCCTCCAGTTGCAGTTCGAAGATCGCCAGATAGCGGCGGCGCAGGGTGGTCGCCGCGGTGAGCAGCGATTCCGTCAGCATGTCGGCCAGCGTCGCGGGCCGCTCGACGGCCCGGTCGGTGTCGGCGTGGTGCAGATCGAGGATGCGCTCGGCGGCGGCCACCAGGAGCGCTTCGCGGCTGCGGAAGTAGTTGGAGGCCGTACCCGGCGGCAGGTCCGCCGCCTTCTCCACCGCGCGGTGGGTCAGCCCGTGCGCGCCTGACGACGCCAGCAGGTCGATGGCGGCGTCGGCGAGGGCTTGGCGGCGGGCCGGATTCGTGGGCGGCATATGACCATGTTACCAATATCCGTACTAGTACGTGCGTAGTGTATGAGCGGGAGGCCTCATGAGGATCGCGGTGGTCGGAGCTGGGCTCGGAGGGGTGGCGGCCGCGGTGGGGTTGCATCGCCAGGGCCACGAGGTGACGCTCTTCGAACGGGGCGCCGAGCTCCGGGAGAAGGGCACGGGGATCGTGGTCATGCCCAACGGGCTTCGCGCGCTGGACGACCTGGGGCTGGCCGAGGACGTTCGCAGGCGCGTCATGCACGCGACCAGCGGGGGGCTACGGGACCGGCATGGAAGGCCGCTCTTGATCGCCGACCTGGCCCAGGTGGAGCAGGGGATCGGGACGCCCGCCATGATCGATCGAGCGGAGCTGCACAGAGCTCTGCGCGCCCCGCTGCCGCCCGACCTCGTGCGAACCGCGACCCCGGTCGAGCGCCTGCAGCCTGACCCCACCGGAGTGACGGTGATCAGCGACGGCGCGCCCGTCGCGAGAGCGGACGCCGTGATCGCGGCCGACGGCAGCGGCAGCCGACTGCGTGCGCAGCTCTTCCCCGGCCACCCCGGGTTGCGGCGGACCGGCCGGATGGACCTGCGCGGCATGCTGCCCCGCCCTCCCGGCCTGGCGCCGGACCTGCTCCTCAGCCAGTTGGTCGACCGCCGCAACGGGGCGATGTTCGGACTGTTCCCCGTCGGTGAGGACCGGTTGTACTGGTTCACCGACTCCCTCCTGCACGGCCCGCCGCCCGGCGCGGAGGAGGCGCGCCGGGAGATGCTGTCCCTGATGGCCGACTGGCATCCCCTCGTCACGGCACTGATCGGGGCCACGCCGCCCGAGGACATCTATGTCGACCCGATCGCGCGCCTGGCCGAGCCCCTGCCCTCGTTCGCGGTCGACAGGATCGCGCTGCTCGGCGACGCCGCGCACGCCATGTCACCCGACCTCGGCCAGGGCTCCAGCCAGGCATTCGAGGACGCTGCCGTACTGACCCGCCACCTGAGCGGCGCCGGGCCGGCGGACGCCGTCGAGCGGCTCCTGCGCTATGACGCCGAGCGCAGGCCCCGCGCCAACCGCATGATGCTGGGGGCGGCCAGGCAGTCGCGGCTGACGTCCCGGACCGGGATCTCCGCGTGGTTGCGTGACCTGTCGCTGCGGGCCGTGCCGTCCCGGCTGGCCACTCGGCAGATCGCCACCCTCTGGCACGTCTGAGGGTGCGCCTGCGGCAAGGCCATCGGCGGCGCCGCCGTCACCGACGAGAACATGCTCTCCATGGCTCTGCACCTGCGCGGCCAGAACCTCAGCCTGCGCGACCTCGCCGTCCGGCTCGTCATGTCAGCGATCGCCCGATGGAGCCGGGCAATGATCACTGAGTCATCCTGCGCTCTGGGGCTGCGCGGGCGGGGAGCGAGGGGGCCGATGCCCTCGTCTCGATCGACGCAGGGCAGGGCGGGCAAGGCTTGCCGTCGTGCTGGGCCTTGGCGCGGGCCGGCCGATAAGACTCGGTGCCGCCGTCTCCGGACGGGGTTCCGAGCGCCTTTGGAGACCCTGCCACGTTCAATGTCATGAAACAGCCGGCACAGAGCCGGGTTCGGTACATGGTCGTGGACCATCAGGCCCCGGAACCGCTACGGCGTGATCGCGTCGGCGGCCCGGGCCACCGGCTTCAGCAGTTGCCATCCCAGGGGCGCCAGGGCCAGCCACATGCACAGGACCGCGAACGGCATGAGGGCCTGGCGGCCGGGCCCGTCCAGCACTTCGTAGCTGATGAACAGGGCCAGGGTGGTCAGGACGAGTATCAGGGTCGTAGCGCTGATTCGCTTCAGGACGGCCAGCTGAATGATCAGGGCCAGGAGCCCGAGGTAGACAAGCTGGGTGCCGAATCCGTACAGGATCGGCTCGGCTGCCGGGATGCTTCGGATCTGCTGGTCCAGGGCCTTCAGCTGCGCGTGATTGTCGGTGGTGGACAGGACGTACAGGTCGACGAGCATCTCGGCGATCGAGGCGGTGACGCTGATCAGTGCCACCGCCAGGCTCACCCTGGCGAGGAGCTGCGCGGCACCGCGGCTTCGGACCCGGCGAAACAGCTCGACGCAGGCGATGGCCAGCAGCACGAAACCGATGAGCCACACCGCATGCGCGATCGTCGCCCATGGCTCCACTCCTTCGTTGCCGCCGAACCTCATCAAGGTCCAGCCGCCGAGCTGCGCCACCGGCGCCAGGATGAGTGCCCACCCGGCGAGCGTCGCCCAGGTCGTCGTCGCCGTCCGGGCCGGGTCGGATGTGCCGCGCAACAGTTCCCGTCCTGTCCGCAGGAAGGCCAGCCACAGGATCAGCGCCGATCCGGCCTGCGCCAGCCGCAACGGGATCTCCACCAGCAGCTCGGCGCCGTTGACCAGTACCGCCGCAGTCACCAGGATCGCGAACAGTACGGTGGCCCTGCCCTGCGCCGCGAGGTGTATCGCCTGCACGATCAGCGCCAGGAACAGCAGCACCGGCCCGATGTCGTAGATGGCCGCCTGAACCCCGGGCAGGTCGTGGATCTGGCCGCTCAAGGCCCGCATGTCGGCGCGGTTGTCGGTGGAGAAGCCCACCACCAGATCGATCACCATCTGGATGAGCAGGCAGCCCGCGCCGATGACACCGACGATCAGCGAGCCGGTGGCCAGCAGCCGCCCTCCCGAGGTGGTGTCCTTGGCACGCCTGTACAGCTCGACGCAGACGATCGCGTACATGACGTTGTTGAGGACCCAGGCGATGTGGGCCAGGGTCCAGCCGGGTTCCTGGCCACCGGCACCGCCCAGACGCATCAGAGCCCAGCCGGCCACGACCAGCAGTGGTGCGGTGACGAAGGACACCCCGGCGACTCGTTTCCCGTTCATGGACGCCGACCCTAGTCTTACAGAATTTTTTCTGCAAGTTTTTCTCTGCATGATTCTTTCTGCATAACTGTCTCGGTACGGCTAGGCTGGTCACATGTCGACGGAACCGGTCATGCACACCCCGGCGGCGATGAAGGCGCTCGCCAGCCCACTGCGGCGAGAGATCCTCAGACACCTCGCCAATCACGGCCCGGCCACCTCGACCACGCTGGCCAAAGCCATGGGCCAGAACACCGGGACCACCAGCTACCACCTGCGCATGCTGTCCGACACCGGTTTCGTCACCGAGCTGCGCGAGCGCGCCAAGGGGCGGGAGCGCTGGTGGGACGTCGTCAAAGCCGACCGGCGGATGCCCGCCCGCGAAGAACTGACCGGCGCCGAACAAGACCTCGCCGAGCGACTGGGCGACTCCCAGCTCGCCGAGGACCTACGGCTGCTGTCAGCCTTCGCCCACAACCGCGACGAGGACGGCGACTGGCAGCAGGGCTCCCGCGCCAGCACCTTCATGACCAAGGCACAGCTCAAGGAATTCCACGAGGAGTACCTGAAACTGGTGCACCGCTTCGGTGCCGACCACGACAACGCACCCGCCGACGCCCGGCTGATCCTGCTGCGCTGGATCGGTTTCCCCGACTCCCGCGGCTCCTGATCCCTCCAGCCCGACGTCTTCCTCCGCAGGAGATACCGGGTCCAGAGATCACGAACATGACCTACTGGTGGCCGCTTCTGACCGTCCCTCGGCTGGACCGGCGCACATCCAGATCATCCGCGTCCGGTCAGCCATCGCCATCATCGGACGTCGCCGACCAGCCGATCCACTCCGAACCACGATCGCCGGCCGGGCTAGGACGGTGGGCAGACGGTGGGCGATCACGAGCGTTGACCGGCCGCCGGACAGGGTGTCGAGGGCGTGCTGGGTGGCGGCCTCGTTGGCGGCGTCGACGCTGGAGGTGGCCCGTCGAGGACGAGGCGACGACGGGCCACACGATCGAGCCCGCGCCCTGACCGGCGAAGACGCCCGAACCGGACCTGGGGCGACAAGGCCGGCAGCCGGGGGATCACTGCTCCTCCTTGAGCCGTTCGAAGACGAGCTGGGTGCGGTGTACGGCGCGCACGCCGTACACCTGGCAGATCAGGTCGGGGTTGAGGACCTGTTCCGGCGGTCCGCCGGCCACGATGCGGCCGGCGTTCATGACGTAGAGGCGGTCGCAGAAGGCGGCGGCCTGGTTGAGGTCGTGCAGGACGGCCAGCGTCGCGATGCCCAGCTCGCGGACCAGGTGCAGGATCTCCAGCTGGTGGCGGATGTCGAGGTGGGAGGTGGGCTCGTCCAGCAGGAGCAGGCGGGTCTGCTGGGCGAGGGCGCGGGCGAGCAGGACGCGTTGTTTCTCGCCGCCGGACAGGGTGGCGAAGACGCGTTCGGCGGCGCCGGCCATGCCGACGCGGTCCAGCGCCCGCGCGGCCAGCTCCTCGTCCACAAGGGCGTCGGCCTTGTACGGGGTGCGCCCCATGAAGACGATCTCGGCCACCGTGAAGTCGAGGTCGGCCGGGGCCTCCTGGGCGACGACGGCGGTGCGCCGGGCGGCCTGGCGGGCGGGCAGCCGGTGCACGTCGTCGCCGTCCACGGTGATGAGCCCGGCGGCGGGGCGCAGCGCCCGGTAGACGGTGCGGAGCAGGGTGGACTTGCCGCAGCCGTTCGGTCCGACGAGTCCCACGAACTCGCCGTCATCCACAAGCAGGTCCGCCTCGTGGACGATCGGGTGGCCGTCGAGCGCGACGGACACGCCGCGCAGGTCGAGCTTCACGTGACGCTCACCGCCCGGTCCACGGAGCGGCGGCGCAGCAGCCACAGGAAGAACGGCACGCCGAACAGCGCGGTGACGATGCTGAGCGCCAGCTCCTGCGGCGCGTTGACCGTGCGGGCGGCGACGTCCACGAGCTGGAGGAACACCGCTCCGAGCAGGGCGGTGACGGGCAGCACCCGGCGGTGGTCGGCGCCGACGAGCAGCCGGGCGGCGTGCGGCACGATCAGGCCGACGAACGCGATCGCGCCGCTGGTGGCCACCAGCACGCCGACCAGCAGCGAGGTCAGCACGAACAGGGTCAGGCGGAAGCGGTTGACGTTCACGCCGAGCGAGACGGCCGTCTCCTCCCCGGCGGCGAGCGCGTTCAGCGGGCGGTGCTGCAGCAGCAGGTACGTCACCCCGGCCGCGAGGACGACGGCGGGCAGCGGCAGCATGTGCCAGCGGGCGCCGCCGAGGCTGCCCATCAGCCAGAACAGCACCTGCTGGGCGGCCCGTCCGCTCTGGGCCAGTTGCAGGACGTAGCTGTAGGCGGCCTGGAACAGGTAGGCCAGCGCCACCCCGGCCAGCACGAGCCGGGACGGGGTGATCCGTCCGGAGCGCTGCGCCAGCACGTACACCAGCCCCAGCGCCAGCAGGGAGCCGGCGAAGGCGGCGGCCGACAGCGACAGCCCGCCGAGCGCGGAGGCGCCGAGGATCAACACGAGCACCGCTCCGAACGAGGCACCGGAGGAGACGCCGAGCAGGAACGGGTCCGCCAGCGGGTTGCGCACCAGTGCCTGCAGCACCGCCCCGACCACCGCCAGTCCGGCCCCGACGAGGAGCGCGAGCAGCGCGCGGGGCAACCGGAACTCCCAGACGATCTGCTCCTGCACCGAGGTCCAGGTGCGCGGCACCAGGCCGGGGACGAGGCGGTCGGCGACGATGCCCCAGGCCTGGGGCAGGGCGACGTGCACCGCGCCGATGCTCACCGCCAGCCAGGTCGAGGCGACGACGGCCACGATGAGCACGGCGACGAGCACGAGGAACCGGCTCGCGCGGCGGTTCCTGGGCAGGAGCGCGGTCTGTGCCGGGTTCTGCTGGGTTGTGCTGGTCACTGGGTGAAGGCGTTCGGGTGCAGGAAACGGGCGATCTCGGTGACGGCCAGGATGTTGCGGTAGCCGGGGTGCTGGGCGGCCACCGGGAGCGCGAGGAAGCGGTTGTCCTTGGCTGCGGGGCTGTTCCTGGCGATGGCGAGAGTCTCGGCGGCCTTGGCCGGCGAGCTCGGCGTCTTCTCGCCGCGCAGGGTGGCGTAGTCGCTGACCAGGACCGCGTCGGGCTGGGCGGCGCTGATCTTCTCGGCGCTGACCTCGGTGTAGTCGCCCTTGACGTCGGCCAGCACGTTCACCCCTCCGGCCAGGGTGATCATCTGGTGGGTCAGCCCGGCGCCGCCGTAGGCGTTGACCGGGCCCTTGCCGCCGTCGGTGGCCAGCACCTTGACCGGGGTCCGGCCGGCGACGCGCTTCTTGACGTCGGCGAGCTCGCCCTGCAGTTCGCTGATCAGCTTGTCGGCGCGGTCGGGGACGCCGAAGATCGCGCCGAGGTCGCGCAGGTCGGCGAAGGTCTTGTCGATGGTGAACTCGAGCACCTGCTCGGGGCTGCACCAGCCGCCGAGGATGTAGACCGGGGCTCCGGCCGCGTTCAGCTCGTCCACGGTGGCGTGACCGCCGGCGGAGTCGAAGCCGGCCATCGCGTTGTCCAGGACGAAGTCCGCGCCCTGGGCGAGCATGACCTCCTTCTGCGGCAGCATGATCGTGTCGGAGATCTCCGGGATCTTGTCGTACAGCTCCTTGTGCCCCGGCAGGAACGCGCTCTCGGAGAAGTTCGTGCGCCCGGCGATCCGGTCGCCCAGGCCGAGGGCGAGCAGGGTCTCCAGGGCGGGCTGGTAGCCGGTCACCACCTTGGCGGGCGGCTTGTCGAAGGTGAGCTTGCGCCCGCAGTTCTCGATCGTGACCGGGAAGCCGGCCTGCGGCTGCTGCTCGGCCTGTCGAACGGCGGGCGCCTGCGAGCAGGCGGTCAAGGTCAGGGCCATCGCCAGGACCAGGAGTCGTCTCATGCCGAAACCACAGCCTCCAGCAGTTCACGGTCGCGGGTGATGAGGGCCGGCGTGCCGACCCGCTTGCAGTTGCATTGCACTTGCGAATAATTCGCAAGAAGCACCGTAAGTGGCGGAAGGGCGCAGGTCAATGTGTGTCCACCTTGCGAAACCGTCACCGGCTCAACGGACCCGGGTCAGAGCGTCCATCCTGAGCCATGCCATGCGGACGGCCAGCGCGGCGAGCGCGGTCAGGGGGAGGAGCATGGCCACGGCTCCGGCCAGCCGCTGGTCGCCCAGGACGTCCGGCACGCCGGGCGGGGCGGCGAGTTCGAACCATTCGCCCGCGAGCTGCGGGCCGAGGATCAGGTACGCGCCCAGCGCGACGTGAACGGCGGTCACCACGGCGAGGAGCCGGACGCGGGCCGTCCAGGAAACCGGATGAGGCAGCGGGTCCACGCCGGCCAGCACCCGGAACACCAGCAGGCCCGCACCGAAGAAGAGGAGCTCTGTGAGCACGTGCGGGGCATAGCCGGACAGGGACCAAGGCAGCCATGGAGTGGCGTAGAGCAGGAGGAACGCGATCGGGTAGGCGATCACCAGGACTCGGGGGCCGGGCAGCCGCCAGGAGCCCGGTGACGCGGTGGTGGCCTGGGCCGCGAGCGTGAGCGGGGCGCCCAGGCAGATCAGCAGGGGCGAGACCACGGTGAGCGCGGCGTGCTGGAGCGCGTGGACCGACAGCATCGCCCGCGCGTACCCGCCCACGCCGCCGAGGAGCACGAACGCGGTCAACGCCAGGCCGGCGGAGAGGGCGAGCGTCCGGGAGGCCGGCCAGCCGGGCACCCTGCGCACGCCCGCCCAGTAACCGGCCGCCGGTAGTGCAAGGAGCAGCAGGATCGCCGGATCCAGCCGGACCTCGGTGACCAGCGCCGACGGGCTGAAGGGGGCGAGGGCGTACTCCAGGACGAGATGCTCGTGGCCGCCGCCGCTGCCGGGCGGCGGTGGCGTACGGGACAGGCCGACGGCCAGCCCGATCGCGGCGGCCATCACCGTCACCTCGCCCGTCGCCAGCCGGACGAAGGTCTGTCGCACGCCACGGTCCGCGACCCCTGCGACCGTGTGGCGGCGATGGTTCCAGCCGAACAGCCCGAGGAGCACCAGGGCGGCCGTCTTGGCCAGCAGCAGCTGCCCGTACCCGGTCAGCCAGAGGTCGGACGGCGTGCCGAGCCGCACCCACGCGCTCGCCACGCCCGAGACCGTCACCGCCGCGAAGCAGCACAGGGCGACCGTGCTGAACCGGGGCAGCACCACCGGCAGGTCGGGGGAGCGGCGGAAGTGGACGAGCACGGCGCCGAGGCCGCCCACCCAGACCGACACCGGCACCAGGTGGGCCATCAGGGCCGAGATCGCGATGTCGTGGTCGCCGGCCGAGGCCGCGTGCCCCACGTACGCGGGCGGTAACAGCCCGAACGCGGCGACCGCCAGGCGGGCCCACACCGGAGCGCCGGCGGACACGGCCACCACCAGCGCCACGCCCAGCACCAGCAGCAGAGCCTGGGTCTGCGGGATGGACAGGCCGAATTCCAGCATGTCCGGCGAGGTCAGCAGGTTGACGACGGGTAGCGGGATGAGGTCCGACAGGGTCGCCAGGTAGCTGAGCGCGGCCGTGAAGGCCCAGCCGAGCGCCCACCGCCCGGCGGCGCGTACGCACCTCCTGGCCTCGGGCGAGCCGGCGGGGGCGAGGGTGGCCGCGGTGAGCGTTCCGACGCAGGCCAGCGCGCACACGTCGTAGCAGAGACGGACCAGCGGCAGACCCCAGACGGTGACCGGCCCGGCGGTGGGCAGCCCGGGGATCTCCGGCTCGATCGCGCCGCCGTACCGCAGGACGACGACGAGCACCACCACGCCGGCGGCGACCGCCGTCCCGGCGTACATGCGCTCCGACACCTTCATGGCGGCTCCGCCAGGCTAGGGCGCCCGCCGCCGCGAACGCCGCGATGGGGGGCAGGAGGTGCGACTCCCGAATGGTGCCACATAGGCACAAGTGCGGCCATGCATGTGCTGAGGTACGCGCTCGACCGGTCGCCGGTTCAGCCATTGCCCTTTTCTGCGCTTCTGGGAACGCGGTGGTGCGCCCTGGCAACATGGCGGCGTGTGCGTCGGCCGTCCGATGATCCGCGGCCGTGCGGGGCTCGGCCCATGGGGCCGGGTGAAGACCTCGCCTGCCACCACCCTCACGGCAGAGAGCACATGGCGTACGTCGCCTGACGGGACGAGACGAATGTCGAGGGGGGCGGCGCCCGCCTGGCCCCGCGGACCAAGCTCGGGCCGGGCGGGCGTCGCCGGCATGGGGGGTGCGTTACGCGCCGCGGGCGGCGTCGTAGCGGGCGATGACGTCGTTCCAGTTGATCAGGCCCCAGAGCTTCTCGACGTAGTCCGGGCGCACGTTGCGGTACTGCAGGTAGTACGCGTGCTCCCAGGCGTCGAACACGAGCAGCGGGGTGGTGTTCATGCCGACGTTGCCGTGGTGGTCGTAGACCTGCTCGACGACCAGGCGGCGACCCAGGGGTTCCCAGGCGAGGACGCCCCAGCCGGAGCCCTGCACGGTGGCGGTGGCGGTCGTGAGCTGCTTCTGGAAGGCCTCGAAGGAGCCGAAGTGCTCAGTGATGGCGTCGCCCAGCTCACCGTCGGGACGGTCCCCGCCGTCGGGCGACAGGTTCTGCCAGAAGATCGTGTGCAGAACGTGCCCGGACAGGTTGAAGGCGTACGTCTTCTCCAGCCCGACCAGGCCGCCGAACTCGCCCTTGTCACGCGCCTCGGCCAGCCGCTCAAGCGTGTCGTTGGCGCCCTTGACGTACGCGGCGTGGTGCTTGGCGTGGTGCAGCTCCAGGATCTCGCCGGTGATCGCTGGCTCAAGCGCCGCGTAGTCGTAGGGCATGTCCGGAAGGGTGTACTCACCCATGATGTCTCTCCTCCAAAGCACCTAATTGCATATAACTCGCAACAACCATAGCCTTGCAACTAGCTCGCGTCATGAACGGCATGCCGACAGCGCCGGCACCAGCCCGGTGCAGACGCAGGCCGAGGCGGGCCGTGGTCTCGTCGAAGTCGACGTTTCATGCCGGACGCGTCCGCACGGCGAAGGCGAAGGGCAAGGACAGTCGGGGGGTCGGCGAGCCAATGGCGGCGGCTATCTCGGGATGCTCGGCACCGAGGTGGTCACGGCCGCCCGATCCGAGGACGGCCGTACGCCATAATGTTGCTCCTGCATATCTGTCGCAGTTGGGTGCGGACGAGGACGGGATCGCCAGTGGTCGATCAGAGCGACGCTGGGCCTGCCCCGGTTGCTGTGGAGACGTTCATGTTCCGGGCAGGGGTCGACGGCCGCTGGCTCTACCGGCGGCTCGCGGCAGTGCCCGGCCCGGGAGAGAGCCCTGACGAGGTCGCGCGCCGGATCAGCGGTACATCGGCGGACGATCCGGCCACGGTCGTGCACTCGACGAGCTGGCGTCACCGGCCTGAGGGGCAGGTGGTGCTGACCTATGCCGTGTGTCCCGACCCGGCGCCCCACCTGCCCGCCGAAGAACTGCCGACCTTGGACATCGCGCGGGGCAAGGCTCCGGCGACGCCTACGCCGGAGCAGATCGACGTCGTCAACGTGGCCGGCCACGCCGTCCGCCACCTGGCGTTCCTGATGGCCACGGACGCCGTGGTGTGCCGCGCCCTGTCGCGCCACCCCTCCATCGCCTCTGCCATGGAGGGGCTGGCGCGGGAACTGGCGCCCGCTCTGCAACTGGCCGGGAACGCCGCCCGCTAGCGAGTCCTGCCCTGCGCTCCCACCTCGATCTCACGTACCGCCGCGTCGTCCGGTTGGTCGGTGAGGAAGTCCCCGGTCGCGGCAGATGGGGCGAAGCGGCGTAGCCGCAGGCTGTTGGAGACCACGAACACCGACGACAGGGCCATGGCGGCGCCCGCGATGAGCGGGTTGAGCAGGCCGGTGGCGGCCAGCGGGAGCGCGGCGACGTTGTAGCCGAAGGCCCAGACGAGGTTGCCCCGGATGGTGGCCAGGGTGGCGCGGGCCAGGGTGAGAGCGGTGGGGACCACGTCCAGGTCGTCGCGGATCAGGCGGCCGAGGGCTTGACGGCGTCGGCGAGCGCGAGCGCTCCCAGCGCCGTGCCGTCGGCCGCGACCAGGACGACAGTGCGGCCCTCGCCCTCCCAGCCGGCCCGCGCCTCGTCCAGCGCCTCGGGCCGCGACCGGAGCGCCGCCGGCGAGGGAATGGCCGCCCGCGGACACGACAACGCACACCGCCGCGAAGACAGCGGCGCGTGCCAGGCGCGAGACCCGTTCCAGGGCGGACACGGCGCGCGGCCGGGCCCGCACGCGGGCGACTGCCACGGGACTTCCGACGGCGGCCGGGCACAGGGGTGAACCAAGGCGCCGTATCCCGGGCTCACCAGGGCTAACACCCCGGTACGAAACGAAGGCCGCTGCCTTTCTCACTCGGCCGGGCCGGAGCCGTCACGGCGGCGCGACCACAGCCAGACCCCCGCGCCGACAGCCAAGAGCGCGGCACCCGCCCCCCACAGCCATGCGGGCGCGCCGCCCGATCCCTGTGCGGTGCCCGAGCGGGCCGTCGAGCCGGAGACCGGCGACTTCACAGGGCCGGGCGACGCGGTGGAATCCGACGGGAACGGAGACGCCGTCGTCGTGCTCGGGACTGCCGTCGGAGTGGGTTCAGGGGTGGAGGTGCGCTTGGCGGTCACGGTAAAAAGGATTTCCCCTTCGATCGGGTGGCCGTCGGAGGAGACCACCCGCCAGCCGATCACGTAGGAGCCGGGCTCCAGGGGCTGGGGGACCTCGGCGAACACCTTGTGGCCCGCGGTGCGCGGAGTGCCGACGGTGACCTGCTTGCCGGCGGAGTCGTGCAGGACGACGGCGGGGAACCGCACCTGCGCGGAGTATTCCAGCTCTATCTCCTTGACCGACGCCACCTTGGCGTTCTTCGCGGGAGAGCTGCTCTTGAGCGAGTCATGCGCGAGTGAGGGAGAAGCGGTGAAGACCATCCATGCCCCGCAGGCGAGCATCACAGCCAGCAGGCTGCGGAGGAATCGCGGCGACAATGCCATCTTGAACTCCAGACAAGAATCCCGGAACGGGTCCGGGACGTACCGGAAAGGCGCTACCGAAGGCGCCTGGTCACCGGACCACGCCGGCCGCGGCCGGCGTGGTGTTCGCGGGAGGTCCGCGGAGATGGACGGCCGCCGTGCTGTCCCACGGGGAGCACGACATGGGCCGGTCGTCCGGGACGGTCCGCCGCCCGGGCGCCGGGGGCTCGGGGGCGCCGGCCAGCAGCCGGCGCGTCAACGCGAGCGGGGTTGTGCCCCAAAGGCACAGCAGGAGCCAGAACGCGCTCTCTCCTCGGTGCAGCCACCATCCGGTCAGCCAGGCCACGGTCAGGTGGGCGAGCGGCATGCCCACGCTCGTGTGAGCGTGGCCGGTGTGAAGATCCGGGATGGGGGCTGTCAGGGAGAAAAGGTCGTGCAGCGCCGTCTGGGCGGCGATCGTCGCGCCGAGCACGACGGCGCGCCCGCGTTCGCGCCCGTTGAGCGCGTACGCCAGCGCGCCCGCCCCGGCGGCGCCGGCGAGCATCACCGCCGGGGCGACGCGCGCCCCGCCGGCCAGGACGTGTCCACCCGCGGAGACGACCACGCACACCACCGCGAAGACGATGGCGCGCGCGGAGCGTAGTACCGGCTCCGAAGGAGACACATTCGTCATCATCGCAGCCCTGGCATCCGCGGAGAGCCCATGTCAGCCCGCCGTCCGGGAGCGGAGCCCGAGCAGGCCGTCGAGCACCAGGAACGCGGCCAGTGAGACGCCCATCAGCGGCAGGAAGTAGCCCGCGGCCACGACCAGGACGGCCAGCGGGGCCAGGACACCCCAGCGCACCTGCCTCCAGCCGCCCCTCGGGTACGGCCGGCCGAAGCCGCGGGACGGACACCGCCGCCACCACATCCGGTACCCCAGCACGATCAGCGTGATGACGCCGACGGCCAGTGCCGCCAGGAGGATCTGGTTGGCCAGGCCGAACAGCAGGCCCATGTGCCCGTCGATGCCCCATCGGGCGAGCTTGGCCGCCGGCGGGTAGTCGGCGAAGCGCAACTCGGCGGTCACCGCGCCGGAGGCCGGATCGACCGCGACCTGGTCCAGGCGGGTGGGCGCGGTCTTGTCGATCTCCTTGACCAGGTACGGCTCGCCTGGCCCGCCCGGCCAGACGATCTCCAGCGGGCCGGACAGGCCCTTGCCGGCCCCCGCCTGGGCGACCCGGTCCACGCCGACGTCAGAGGCGGCGGCGTGGTGGTGGCCCGTCGGCGCCGCGTGGGAGGCGTGGTCGCCGGCGGAGACGCTGATCGCCGGGGTGGCCCAGCCGAGCGCCGCGCGCAGCTCCTCGACGTTCTCGCCGGCGTACTTCGACCAGGTCAGGCCGGTGGCGGACAGGAACAGCAGGCCGAGCACCGCCCACACGCCGACCGAGCCGTGCCAGGACAGCAGGCGGCGCGGCCCCTTGACGGTGCGGTCGGGAGTGACCAGGTCGCGCAGCCGGCGGCCGGTACGTCGGCGCCTGGCGAGCCACAGGACGAGCCCGCCGACGCCGACCACCCACAGCCAGCTCGCGGCGAGCTCGCTGTAGATCCGCCCCGGTTCCCCCAGGTGCAGGGTGCGGTGCAGGCTGGAGATCCAGGCGCGCACGGGCAGCGCACCCGAGCTGCCGTAGCTCTCCAGCGTGCCGCGCACCTGGCCGGTGGAGGGATCGACGAAGACCGCCAGCTGGGTGCTCTCGGGCAGGCCCGGCACGTCGAGCAGCACCCTGGTGGTCTGGCCCGGTTCCGGAGCGGGCCGCAGCGCGGCGACCTTCCCCTCGGGATGCGCCTCGCGGGCCGCGGCGACCTGCTCGGTCAAGGGGATGTGGGTCCCGCCCGCGGGCGCGGTCAGCTCGTGCCGGTAGACGACCTGCTCGATCTGGAACGAGGCGGCGTACAGCAGCCCGGTGCACGCGGCGACGAGCAGGAAGGGGGCGATGAGGATCCCGGCGTAGAAGTGCAGCCGTAGCACCAGGGGGCGCAGCGCGGTCCAGCCCGCGCGCCGGGACGGTGCCGGCCGGGACGGCTCGGCGTGGCTGCGCACGTCGGTCGTGGAAGTCACGAGGTGTTTCTCCGCTCACAGGGGACGCGCACGTCGACAGGTACGCGTCCAACCAGAAAAGGGTTCAGCCGGTGAGCCGTGTCCACGCGGCCCAGCACGGCGTCGGGCGCACGGCATGACAAGCCGCGGCCCGCGATCCGGGCGACAGCCCGATCAGGTGAGGGAGAGGAACGCCGGCGGACCGCGCCGGGCGACGGCCGTGGTGAACAGGCGGGACCAGCGCCGAGCGCGGACACGGGTCCACCGCCCAAGGCGTGGACCGGTCTCGACCTCGCCCGGGACCGGCGCCAGGGCGCGCAGGACGTCCCACAGCCAGGCCAGGGACGTGACGGCCAGGTGCGCCATCATGGCCAGCGCCGACTCGCCCCGCTCCAGCCACCAGGCCGAGCCGGCCGCCACCACGGCGTGAACCAGCAGCATGCCCAGCCCCGTGCCGTGCTGGTGCGCGGGAAGGGCGGACACCGCGGAATCGCCGCTCGCGCTGAACAGATGGTGCATGCCGTACTGCGCGGCGAAGCAGGCGCCGAGCAGCACCCCCATGCCGCGCGGGCGGGCACCGAGCAGGAACGCGCCCGCCCAGGTCAGCGCCAGCGCACCGGCCAGCGTGCCGGGCCGTACGGGGGCTCCTCCGGCCAGCCCGTGCAGGAAAGCCGACACCAGCACGCACACGACCGCGAACACCGCGGCCCGCATCACGCGCAAGAGTGGCTGACCGGCATGCATCGGGTAATCCTTCCACGCGACGTCCCCGGCCTGCGGCCGAGGATCCGCGCACGTCAGAGAAGGGTGCTTGCGGCCGCCGCCGCCGGCTGGGGGCGCCGCGCTGAACCGGGCGACTACGTGCCGCGTATCACCGTCTACAGGCGTCGGCTTGATCCGGCGGCGGGTAGGGCGCGGCAGTGGTGTGAAAGGATCTGGCCACTATGGGTCCGTTCTCGGCGGTGAGGTGGGTGCGCGCGGCGAGCTTCGCCGCCACGTGCGCCGCCTTGGCCACGCTCGGGCACCTGGCCGGTGGGGGCTTCTTCGACCCCGCGGCGGCGATGGGCGGCTTCCTGCTCATACTGCTGCCCGCGCTGGCCGTGACCGGGCGCGAGCGCACTCTGGCCTCCATCCTGCCCGCGACGGCCGCGTCGCAGGTCGTCCTGCACATTCTGCTCGCCCAGAGCACCGGCCGGCGGCCGGCGCAACATTGCGCGGACATGGCCGGGATGGCCCACGGGTCGCACGCTGGTTCGCTGAGCTTCGGGATGCTGCTCGTGCACGCGGCGAGTGTGGTCCTCACTTCTGTCTGGCTGCGGTGGCTGGAGGAGGGCCTGTGCGCCCTGGCACGCCAGCTCGCCGGCTGGGTGCTGCGCCCCCTCGTGGTCCTGTTCCTCATGGCGGCCGGTTGGGTCTCCGCCGGGCCGCGGGTGCTCACTCATGCGTTCGGGGACGAGAACGCGCGCATCCGGGTGTACCTCAGGCATGTCCTCGTGCTCCGTGGACCGCCTGGAGGGCCGGCCACGCCCGCAGTGGCTTTGTGACCTGGTGATCCTTCGACGGCAGCTCGTGTCCTTGAGCGTGCCGTAGGGCGCCGCACGCGCGGTCCGCCATGCCTGGACGTCAGCGTGCCCGGAAGCAGACCGCTGCCCGGGGACGTGGTCCCGGCCGTGATCCTCCTGTCGCCATCTGTGGGTTCCCCGGCCCTGAGCCGGGCGCCGCCGCGCCGGTCGCCGGCATGGACGGCGGTGGCATGCGTCTGCCCAGACTCGATCCACGGAGAGCCCGAAACCCCATGAACTTGTGTCGTTCCTCCATCGCCGCCGTGGCCGCGCTCGTGGCCCTCACCGCCGCCGGCTGCGGCGCCCCCGAGGTGTCCTCCGCCGCGCCGACGGAGACCGTCACCGCTTCCGGCGGCCGGACCACCTACCCCCTGAGCTTCGACAACTGCGGCACGCGGGTCACCTTCGCCAAGCCGCCCCAGCGCGTGCTGATCCTCAACGGCACCAGCGTGGGCGAGGTGGAGAGCTTCATCCTGCTCGGCCTGGAGAAGAACATCCTGGCCAACGCCCAGAGCTACGGCGTCTCCGACGACCCGTCCATGATCGACAAAATCAGGGCCCTGCCGACCGGCGGCCTGACCATGAACAAGAACTTCGACGTCCCCGCCGAGCAGGTGCTCAAGCTCAAGCCCGACCTCGTGGTGTCCACCTGGTCCGGCGGGTTCGACGCCAAGCAGGGCTTCGCCACCCGCGAGCAGCTCGCGGCGGCCGGCATCACGTCACTGGTCAACCCGGTCAACTGCGCGATGGGCAAGCCCGAGGCGACGGAGGAGGAGAAGCGCGCCTACAGCAACCAGTCGATCAACTCCTCGCTGGAGTTCATCGTCCTGCTCGGCCGGGTGTTCGACGTCCAGCCGCGCGCGTTCGACCTGATCGGCAAGCTGCGCGCCCGCGTGCAGGCCGTACGGGACCGGGTGGCGGGCCGGCCCGCCAAGAAGGTCCTCATCGCCTATCCCGGCATGTCCATGATGAACGCCAACGGGCTGCCCGCCGTGATGACCGGCGGCATCTACGACGACGTGATCAAGGCCGCGGGAGGCGTCAACGCCTTCGCCGGCCAGACCGCCGACGCCACCCGCACCCTCAACAAGGAGCAGCTCGCCACCGCGCAGGTGGACGTGCTGGTGGTCGGCCTGTTCACGCCGCAGGAGAAGGGGGAGGAGGAGGCGGCCAAGCTGATGGCCGCCTACCCGCACTGGGCCGCGTCCAAGACCAGGACCTACACACTGGTCTCCGACGGCGTCTACCTCGGCCCGCTCAACGCCTTGGCGGTGGAGAAGATCTCCAAGGTGGTTCACCCCGGTGACTGACACCCTTACCTCCGCGCCGGAGACCAGAGCTCTGCCGTCCCGGCGCCCGCACCTCATCTCCGGGCCCGCGACCGGGCTGCTGCTGACCGGCCTGATGGCCGGGCTCGTCGCGGCGCTGGTCGTCGGCATCTCCGTCGGCTCGGTCAACCTTCCCCTCGGCCAGGTCTGGGGAGTGGTCCGGGACCACCTGACCGGGCGGGGCGCGCAGGCCGACCCGCTGCTCAGCCAGGTCGTCTGGGACATCCGCACCCCACGGGCGCTGCTGGCCGCGCTCTCCGGAGCCGGGCTGTCGGTGGCCGGGGTCGCCCTGCAGGCCCTGGTACGAAACCCGCTCGCGGACCCCTACGTCCTCGGTGTGTCCTCGGCGGCGTCCCTCGGAGCCGTGCTGGTCCCGGTCGTCGGCAGCACGGCCATGGCCGGCGCCTTCGGTGTCACGGGCGCCTCGTTCGCCGCCGCGATGCTGTCGGCGCTGCTGGTCTACCTGCTGGCCCAGCGCTCGGGACGGCTGCTGGACTCGTGGCTGGTGCTGACCGGGGTCGCCGTCGGCTACCTGTGCACGGCGGCCACCACGTTCGTGCAGCTCCAGCTCAACCCGACGGAGCTGCAGGGCATGATGTTCTGGCTCATGGGGAGTGTCGCCGGCGCCTCCTGGGGCGACCTGGGCGTGCCCGCCCTGCTCATCGTCGCCTGCATGGCGTGGCTGTCGCTGCAGGCCCGCGCGCTCAACGCCCTGCTGGCCGGCGAGGAGGCCGCCATCGCCATCGGGGTGCCGGTGGCCGTCCTGCGCATCGGGCTGCTGGTGGCCGGGTCGCTGCTGACGGCCACCGTGGTCAGCGTCGTCGGGGGGATCGGCTTCATCGGGCTGATGATCCCGCACATGGTCAGGTTCCTCGTCGGCGCCGACCACCGCCGGGTGCTGCCGGTGTCGCTGCTGGCGGGGGCGCTGTTCCTGGTGCTGGTGGACCTGGCGGCGCGGATCGCCGACCGGCCCAACGAGCTGCCGGTGGGGATCTTCACCACCGGGCTCGGTGTGCCGTTCTTCCTGTGGCTGTTGCGCCGCCGGGCGCGTGGAGGCACCGATGCGGCTTGACCTCGAGGGCGTCAGCGCCAACATCGACTCCCGTCCCATCGTCGACGGCGTCGACCTGACAGCCGGGCCGGGGGAGTTCGTCGCGCTGGTCGGGCCGAACGGCAGCGGCAAGTCCACGCTGTTGCGGACGGTCTACCGGTCGCTGCGGCCGTCCGGCGGCGTGGTGCGGCTCGACGGGGAGGACCTGTGGCGGATGCGGCCCCGCCAGGCCGCGCTCCACCGCGCCGTGCTGCCGCAGCACAGCCAGATCGCCGAGGGGCTGTCTGTCGCAGAGGTGGTCGCCACCGGCCGCCACAGCCGCAAAGGGCCGCTCGAACGGGACAACGACACCGACCGGGCCATGGTCGTCACCGCGCTGCGACGAGTCGGCATGGACGGCGCGGCCGATCGCCTGATGACCACCCTGTCGGGCGGCGAGCGGCAACGCGTCCTGCTCGCCCGCGCGCTGGCGCAGGAGGCCCCGCTCCTGGTGCTCGACGAACCCACCAACCACCTGGACGTGGGGTCGCAGCTCCTCCTGCTGGACCTCATCCGCTCCCTCGGCCTGACCCTGCTGGCCGCGCTGCACGACCTCGACCAGGCCGCCGCCTACGCCGACCGGGTCGTCGTCCTGCGCGACGGCAGGGTCGCCGGGCACGGGCCGCCCCTGGAGGTGCTGACCCCCGCCTTCATCGAGGAGGTCTTCGGCGTCCGCGCCCACGTCGGTCCCCACCCCATCACCGGGCGCCCGCACATCGCCGTGGCGTCGCCGAGCGTCATCGACCAAGAGAGGTGAGCATGCACATGCGCGACAGGCTTGCCGGTCTCTGACGATCCGCACGGCCCCGGCCCGGAACTCCGGATCATCGCGCTTGGATATCGATGATCTGGTACAGCCGTCCGGGGTCGAGCCCGCCCATGGAATCAGGGCGATTTCGTGCGGGCAAGGACCACGCGAGATCGGAACCAGGCCTCACCACGTCTGAGCTGGGGGCGAGGGGCAGGCGCTCGACCCGGCCCGTGTCGTGGGCCGAAAGAGCTGGACTTTGTCTCGTACACTCTTCGCACATGCGATTAAGGTTGCTCTTTGCCCTTTTCGCCCTCTACGCCATAGCCGCTGCACCCGCGTTCTTCCCAGGAGATGGGCGAGTGATCGTGCAGCCTGCGGCCAACGACGCGGTTGAGGTCTACTTCACGCCGGTCGATCTCGTACTGCTCAGGTCCTACGAGGGCATCGAGCCGTTCAATCGCGCTTTGGAGATCGCTCAGCACAGGGCCGAGACCTACCCGCACGATCTTGCTCCGCCGTACATCCTGCACGAGCCGTACCGGCTCGTCGCACCATACGTCACCGCGCGCGGACGCGAACTGGCGATGCCGCCGATCTCCGGGGAGTACTGGTCGAGCGGGAAGAGCGTCCGCTTCAGGACCGTGCCTCAGCTGAGACTGGTGGAGAACAGCCAGGCGGAGCTGAAGACGTTGATGGAGAAGGACGGCGGGCCGTTGGAGGAGACGGAGTCTTCTCTGAGCATGGGCATCGAGCCGGAACTCAACCGGACGGTTCTCAGAGTGAACGCGTTCGACCAGGATATGCGCCACAGATTGGCCAGGCAGTATGGCGGACTTATCGCTGTCCAGTGGGAGCCCTTCGCCCATCGAGCGACGCTCGCTCAAGAAGCCATAAGCAGTGGATCACGCAATGGCCCAGGTGACAGGCTGGGTGACAACGTCCAGGGGGATTCTGCGCTGCTCTGGCCCTTTCCTGGAGACATTGCTGCGGATTGTGCCGTCAAGGGGTGTCGGTGTGCTGCTCTATCGACTTGATCCAGATCGTGTCGTTGCTGGCGCGGCGACGGCAGCCGATGAGCGTGGGCGAGATCGTGGCCGCCTCCGGAGTGGGCCAGTCGACGGTGTCGCATCATCTGAGAATCCTGGCCGAGGTGCGGTTCGTCCTGGTCGAGCGGCAGGGCACATCCAGCCTGTACCGGATCAACGAGGCGTGCGTGAGCTGCTTCCCCACGGCTGCCGACGTGGTGATGGGCAACCCGGCGCCCGCCACCCCGGCCTGTGCGTGAAGGAGCTCCTCATGGCGAAGGATGAGATCGTCGACCGCTACTCCAGCCTGGCCCGGGCGGCGCTGAGCGGTGAGCGCATCGTCGACTGCGGTTCTGCAGGCTTCGAGGAGGGCTGCTTCGGCGCCGCCGGCTATGACGACACGGCTGAGGTGCCGGAGGGCGCCGTGCGGGCCAGCCTGGGCTGCGGCAACCCGTTGGCCGTGGCGGAGTTGCGGGACGGCGAGACGGTGCTGGATCTCGGCTCGGGCGGCGGCATCGACGTGCTGCTGTCGGCCCGCCGCGTCGGCCCGCACGGCAGGGCGTACGGGCTGGACGCCGGCGTCGACATGCTGGAGCTCGCCCGGCGTCACGCGCAGCAAGCGGGCGCGATCAACGTGGAGTTTCTGCACGGCACCATCGAGGACGTCCCGCTGCCCGATCGGTCGGTCGACGTGGTCGTGTCCAACTGCGTGATCAACCTTTCCGACGACAAGGCGGCGGTGCTCGCCGAGGCGTTCCGCGTGTTGCGGCCGGGCGGCCGGTTCGGGGTCAGCGACGTCGTCACCGCCGACGAGGCGGCCGCCGACTCCGAGCGGCGGGAGACGGTCGAGCGGCGCATCGGCTGCTCGGCCGGCACGCTGTCCGTTGCCGGCTACCAGGAACTGCTCGGCCGTGCCGGGTTCGTCGGCATACGGATCACGCTGACCGCCGATCACGGCGAGGGCGTGCACTCGGCGATCATCCAGGCGGCCAAGCCGGTCATCGGGCCCGGGATGGAGATCCGGCCGATGCGCGACAGCGATGCCGAACAGGTGCTGGCCATCTACCAGGCGGGGCTGGACAGCGGGCATGCCAGCTTCGAGACGGTCGCACCGAGTTGGGAGGGCTTCGTCGCGGGCAGGCTGCCACACTTGCGGTACGTCGCCGCCGATACCGAGACCGGCGAGGTGGTCGGCTGGGTGGCCGCCTCCACAGTGTCCGCGCGTCCCGTCTATGCCGGGGTGGTCGAGCACAGCGTCTACGTCCATCCCGGCTGCCAGGCGCACGGCATCGGCCGCGCCCTGCTGACCGCGTTCATCGCCGCCAGTGAGGACGCCGGAGTCTGGACGATCCAGTCCGGGATCTTCCCGGAGAACGCGGCCAGTCTTGCCCTGCACCAAGCGCTGGGCTTCCGCGCGGTCGGCACCCGTGAGCGCGTCGGCTGTCATCGGGGTACCTGGCGCGATGTGCTGCTGGTGGAACGGCGCAGTACGGTCATCGCCTGCTGAAGCCCCGGCCGGCCTGGCCGGCCGGCGTCAATGATGCCCTGCCTCAGGACGTCGAGGCCGGCCAACTGCCGTTCATCGCGCCGTCACCCTCCTGATATTCATGCCTGTCAATATTGATGCTCATGGATGCGCTGAAGGTGCTGGAGTGTGGCCCGCCGCTGGGGCGCCAGCCGTTGGGCGAAGGTGCGGCGGTCGGTCTGGCGCGGGTGTTCAAAGCCCTCGGTGATCCGGTACGGCTGCGGATCGTGTCGATCGTGGCCGGTCATCAGGGCGGCGAGGCGTGCGTGTGCGACATCACCGAAGCCTTCGAGCTGGCGCAGCCGACGATCAGCCACCATCTGAAGGTGCTCAAGGACGTCGGCCTGCTGACCAGCGAGCGGCGGGCCTCGTGGGTGTATTACCGGGTCGTGCCCGAGCGGCTCGCCGAGCTGTCTGCCCTGCTGGCCGTGCCCGCCGAGATCCCGGCCGAGGTGGCCGGGTGAGGAGCCGCCTGCTGGCCGAGCTCCTCGGCACCGCGCTGCTGGTGACCGTGGTCGTGGGGTCGGGCATCATGGCGCAGACGCTGTCTCCGCACGACGTGGGCCTGCAGTTGCTGGAGAACTCCACCGCCACCGTGTTCGGGCTGGCGGTCCTCATCGTCGTGCTGGGCCCGGTCTCCGGCGCCCATCTCAACCCGGTGGTGTCGCTGGCCGACTGGTGGCAGGGGCGGCGGAGCGGCGTGGGCCTGACGGCGGGGGAGCTCGCGGGCTATGCCGGGGCCCAGGTTCTGGGGGGCATCGCCGGGGCGGTGCTGGCCAACGCGATGTTCGACAAGCCCGCTGTGACCTGGTCGACCACTGATCGGGCGAGCGCGCACCTGTGGCTCGGCGAGCTCGTCGCCACCGCGGGCCTGGTCATGGTGATCTTCGCTCTCACCCGCTCGGGTCGTACGGCGGCGGCTCCGCTGGTGGTGGGCGGCTACATCGGGGCGGCCTACTGGTTCACCTCATCGGCCAGCTTCGCCAATCCGGCGGTCAGCATCGGCCGGGCCTTCTCCGACACCTTCGCCGGCATCGCCCCGGCCTCGCTGCCCGGGTTCATCCTCGCGCAGCTGATCGGTGGCGTGGTGGGCCTGGTGCTGGTGCGTGGCCTGTTCGGCCGGCCTGCGACGGGGTCGAATGCAATCCCGAAGCCTGAAGACGAGAACAACCGGAAGGAACCCGCTCATGAGTGACAAGCCCAGCGTGCTGTTCGTCTGCGTCCACAACGCCGGACGCTCCCAGATGGCCGCCGGCTGGCTCACCCATCTGGCCGGCGACCGTATCGAGGTCCGCTCCGCCGGGTCCGCGCCCGCCGATCAGACCAACCCCGTGGCCGTCGAGGCCATGCGCGAGGTCGGCATCGACATCACCACCGCCCGGCCCAAGATCCTCACCACCGAGGCCGTCCAGGCCGGCGACGTGGTCATCACCATGGGCTGCGGCGACGCCTGCCCGATCTTCCCCGGCAAGCGCTACGAAGACTGGAAACTCGACGACCCGGCAGGCCAGGGTATCGAAGCCGTCCGCCCCATCCGGGATGAGATCCGCGCCCGCGTCGAGAAGCTCATCACCGAGCTGACCGGTTGAGCAGAGCCTTCGCGGACTCTGGGCCGCTCACTGACGGTTGCCCAGGCCCGCGATGATCTCCGCGACGGTGTCTCTCGCGGTACGGGCGGCGCCGATGAGTGTGGCGGAGGCCGGGCCGGTCCAGTCGCCGTAGCCGAGCAGGTGCAGGCGGGGCTCGCCGACGGCGAGGGTGCCGTTGGTGGCGATGAGGCCGCCGCGTTGCCGGAGCCGTAGCGGGGTCAGGTGGCCGAGGGCGGGACGGAAGCCGGTGCACCAGATGATGACGTCGCAGGCCAGGCCCGTGCCGTCGGGCCAGGAGACGCCTTCAGGAGTGATCCGGTCGAACATGGGCTCGGCCTTGAGCACGCCGCGGTCGCGGGCCTCCCGGACCGGTGGGACGGCGACGATGTCGCCCAGGTCGCCGATGCCGCCTCCGCCCCGCATGCGGCGGGTGGCCAGTGCGAACAGCGCCCGGCCGTCGACGTCGTCGGGCAGCAGACGGGGCGGGCGCAGGGTGGCCCAGGTGGTGTCGGCGACGGTGGAGACCTCGGCCAGGATCTGCGCGGCGGAGTTGGCGCCGCCGACGATCACCACGTGCCGGCCGCGGAACGGCTCCGGGCCGCGGTAGCCGGCCGTGTGGAGCTGCTCGCCCTGGAAGTCGCGGATGCCGGGACAGTGCGGGACGTACGGTCGCCACCAGGTGCCGGTGGCGCTGATGACGACCCGGGCCTGCCAGGTGCCGGCGTCGGTCTCGACCGTCAGGCGCTCGTCGCCGCGTCGTACCGCGTGGGCCTTCACCGGCCGCATCACGGGCAGGTCGTAGCGGCGCTCGTAGTCGGTCAGGTACGCGACGGTGTCGGCCGCGCCCGGGTATCCGCCGCCGGGCGGGGAGGGCATCATGCGGCCGGGCAGGGAGCTGTACTGGGCGGGGGAGAACAGCCGCAGCGACGGCCAGGCGTGCCGCCAGGCGCCGCCGGGGCGGTCCTGGGCGTCGAGGATGGCGAAGTCGGCGCCGGCTCGGCGCAGGTGGTAGCCGGCGGCCAGTCCGGCCTGGCCGCCGCCGATGACCAGGACGTCGACCGGACGCGTCACGCGGAGACGGACTCGGCCAGCGGGGCGAACAGGGCGCCGAGCCTGTTCACCGCCTCAGGGATGATCCGGTAGTACACCCAGGTGCCGCGCCGCTCGCCGCTGATCAGCCCTGCGGTGCGCAGCACTTTCAGGTGGTGGGAGATGGTGGGCGCGGTGAGGTCGAAGGCGTCGGTCAGGTCGCACACGCACGCCTCGCCGCCCGCGTGGGAGCCGATCATCGACAGCAGACGCAGCCGTACGGGGTCGGCGACCGCCTTGAGCATGACCGCCAGGTCGGCCGCGTCGCTCTCCGACAGCGGTTCACGCGCTATGGGTGCGCAGCACTGGATCGTGACCGCGGTCATCCAACCCTCCCTGATTCGACGTTCATCGAAATTCTAGGCGATGGTAGGCAAACGGCGCGAATGCGGAGATCGTGCACACCGGACTCCGCGGCGGCCTGGCTGCGTGGGGGAGGTCATGCTCACGAGGATGCGTCGGGCCTGGTCAGCCGCAGCAGCCGCCGCCTTCGGCAGCGGACACGCCGACCAGCGGCAACGGTGCGAGCAGCAGGCCGCCGCTGATCCCGGTGGCCAGGCCGGCCCGCTGCTCCTGCGCTTCGGCCAGGTTCGAGGAGCACACGCCGGTCTCGGGCAGCTCGAGTCGGACGTCGCGGGCCGCCTCCCAGTCGCCGGCGAGCGCGGCCACGACCGAGCGGACCTGCTCGTAGCCGGTGGCCATGAGGAACGTCGGCGCGCGGCCGTAGCTCTTGACGCCCACGGCGTAGTAGCCGGGCTCGGGGTGGGCGAGCTCGTCGACGCCGTGGGCGGGCACGGTGCCGCACGAGTGGGCGTTCGGGTCGATCAACGGGGCGAGGGCACGGGTGGAGCCCAGGATCGGGTCCAGGTCCAGGCGCAGCTCGGAGGCGATGGAGTGGTCGGGGCGGTAGCCGGTGGCGCGGACGATGGCATCGACGGTCACGGTCTTCTCGGCTCCGGACGGATCGCGGCTGATCACCGTGACCTGTCGGCCGTCGGTGGTGACGGCGTGGGTGAAGAAGCCGGTCAACAGGGTGATGCGGCCGGACTCGACGTGCGCGCGCAGGCGGGTGCCGAGTGCGCCGCGGGCGGGGAGCGCGTCGGCGGCGCCGCCGCCGTAGGTGCGGGCGGCGCCGCCGGCCCGGATGGCCCAGGTGATCGGCGTGTCCTCCAGTTGGGCGAGGGCCAGCAGCGTGGTGGCCGCCGAGTGGCCCGCGCCCACGACCAGGGTGTGCTTGCCCGCATAACGCTCGCGGTCGGCGCCCAGCACGTCCGGCAGGGCGTGGTCGGCGAGCACTGTGTCCTCGCCGTGGGCGGGTATGCCACTGGCGCCGAGCACGTTGGGTGTGCTGTAGGTGCCGGAGGCGTCGATGACCGCACGGGCACGCAGCTCCTCACCTCCGTCCAGGCGGACCAGGAAGGGGACGCCTTCGCGGCCGTCGGTGCGCACCCTGTCGTGGCCGAGCCGGCTGATGGCGGTTACCTTGGCGCCGGTGCGTACGCGGTCGCCCAGGAGCTCGGCCAGCGGGGCGAGGTAGGCGTCGATCAGCTCGGCGCCGGTGGGCCGCCAGTCGGGATCGGGCGCCGTCCAGCCGGTGGCTTCCAGCAGCCGGCGGGCAGCGGCGTCGATGTCGAACTTCCACGGGCTGAACACGCGCACGTGGCCCCACTGTGCGACCGAGGCGCCCACCTGCTCGCCCGCCTCCAGTACGACGAACTCCATGCCGCGCTCAGCCAGGTGCGCGGCGGCGGCCAGCCCGACAGGGCCGGCCCCGATCACCACGACCGGAAGGTCGCCGAATTCCGGGGCAAGGCCGTGCGGCCGGGGCGTGGTTCGCACCCGCGGTCCGGACTGCTCGACGGGAGCGGCCGCAGGGCCGCAACATCCACCACTCATGATCTTTCCTTTTGCGCCGGGGTGTTGTCGGGGTTCAGCGGGCCATCAAGGCGGCGATGCGAGCGCGCTCGATCGCAGCGTCGGCTCGGCAGGTGCGGTCACAGATGCGGCCGGTGGCCTCGTCGAAAGAGACGGTCCGCGGAAGTCGGCGGCGGGACAGGAAGCGCATCGTCACATCCTTGCTTTGATATTCATCTAAGTAGCCTGGAGTGTGCCCTCTGATTAGAGAAATGTCAAATTAGACTTTGATCTAATCAGAGCGGTGTATCCATGCCCAGTGCGGCGGAGGCCAAAGCTGCCTGCCGGCTCGGCCTGTCGCTCCCCGGGATGGAGTCCTGGATCCGCACTGACCGGCCGGACCGGGATCAGCCGCAGGCGCCCGGGGAGCAGTCGGCGGGCGGGCAGCATGCCTGCAAGGAGACCTGCAGGTCGCTCAACGCCCGTCCGATGCGAGCCGGGTCCGCCCGGTAGTAGACGGTCTTCCACTCCCGCCGGGAGGTCAGCAGCCCTCCGTCGCGCAGGGTCGCCAGATGGGTGGAGGTGGCCGACTGGGCGAGGCTCATGCGCTCGGCGACCTCGTTGACCGTCAGCTCGATCCCGCCGGCGAACAGCGTCAGGATCTGCTGGCGGGTGTCGCTGGCCAGCGCCTTGAGGAACCCGCGCGCCGCCTCGGTCAGCTCGACCCCGTCCGTGCTCATGGTCATAGCATCACCCCGTCCACATAATATTGTCACTTCTGGATTTGAAGATATGATAGCGGGCCATGACCCTCGTAGACGCGTTCGATGTCGTTGTCATCGGTGGCGGCCAGTCCGGCCTGGCCGCCGCCCGCGCCGCGCTGGACGCCGGGCTCGACCCCGTCGTCCTGGAAGCCGGCGAGCAGGCCACCGGTTCATGGCCGCACTACTACGACAGCCTCACCGTGTTCTGCCCGGCCCGCTACAGCGCTCTGCCGAGCATGGCCTTCCCGGGCGGCCCTGACCGCTATCCGCACCGCGACGAAGTCGTGGCCTACCTGGCCAGCTACGCCCGCGACCTCGCCCGCCGGGGCGTGGAGATCCGCACCGGTGCCCGAGTGACCGACGTGCGGGCCGACCGCGAGCGCTTCACGGTCCGGCTCGCCGACGGCACCACGCTGAACGCGCCCGCCGTGATCGCCGCCACCGGCTCGTTCGCCAACCCTCACGTGCCCCGCCTGGAAGGACAGGAGGGCTTCGCCGGGGAGCTCCTGCACGCCGCCGGCTACAAGAACCCGGAGCCGTACGCGGGCAGGCGGATCATCGTGGTCGGCGCCGGCAACTCCGCCGTCCAGATCGCCGCCGAACTCGCCGAGATCGCCACGGTGACGCTGGCCACCCGCGAGCCGGTCCGCTTCCTCGAACAGCGCCCCCTGGGCAAGGACGTGCACTTCTGGTTCAAGGTCACCGGCTTCGACCGCCTGCCCGCCCGCCTGGTCACCTCTCCGCCCACCGGCCCCGTCCTGGACGAGGGCAGCTACCGCCAGGCGCTGCGCGAAGGACGGGTCGACCGGCGCCCGATGCTTACCCGCCTCGACGGCGAGGAGGTCGTGTGGTCTGACGGCGGTCGCGAGCACGCCGACGTGGTGCTGCTGGCCACCGGATACCGGCCGCAACTCGGCTACCTCGACGGCCTTGGGGCCCTGGACGAGCGCGGCCACCCGCGCCATGACCGGGGCCTTTCCACCACCCACCCAGGACTCGGCTTCCTCGGCCTGGAGTGGCAGCGCAACCCGGCCTCCAACAGCCTGCGCGGAGTGGGCCGTGACGCTCGCTACTTGATCGGCAAGCTCAGGAGCCGCCTGGGTGCGCGCCGCGTCCGGGCAGGCGTGTAGCGATGGACGGCTCACCCGTGGTGACGCTCGGCCTGGTCGGACGGCCGATGGCGTTCTCCGCGATGCGCGGTGAAGGCGCTACCGGGCGGGCCTGCGGGTGACGAACACGTACTCGCGGCTGTCCTCGGTGAACGGCTCGCCGGCGAACCCCCCGTACAGCGCCTCCACCTCCAGCCCCGCCACGTCGATGAGCCCGAGCCACTCGTTCTTCGTCGCCCACCAGGACGAGCTCGTCGCCCCGTCGTCCAGCACGAGGTCGATCCGGTTGTCGCCCACGGCGAAGCGGGTCGTGTGCGGCACCGGCTCCGACTGCCGCGTCCCGTCGAAGCGGGCGGCGATGTGGTGGTCGAAGGCGAGGGCGTTCCAGGCGAAGCGGCCCCCCGGGCGCAGCGCCGCGGCCACCCGCTCGAAGACGCGGCGGCGGTCGGCCCAGGTGGGCAGGTGCTGCAGCGACCGGAACGGGCAGTAGACCAGTGCCGCCGGCTCCTCCAGGGTGAGCTCGCGCATGTCGCCCTCGCGCAGGTCGAGCCGGACGCCCTGCTCGGCGGCGTGCGTGCGGGCCTGTTCGAGCATCGCGGGTGAGAGGTCGACGCCGATGACCTGCCGCCCGGTCGCCCGCGCGACGGGAACGGCGACCCGCCCGTTCCCGATCGCCAGCTCGACGAGCGGCCCGTCCGCCTCCCTGGCGAGGGCAACGTAGAAGGCGATGTCGGCCGCCATGTGGCCCGACCATTCCGCATATCGACGCGCGAACGCCTCGTCCCAGGTTGATGTCACGCCCTTTTTCCTCCTACCAGTCGCACTTTTCGACACCATGGGAGAATTCGACTATGCCTATCGACCCCCACCTTCTCGCACTCTTCAGCGTCACCACGATCATTGCGATGATCACACCGGGGCCGGACATGCTGTTCGTGCTGGGATGCGGGATGCGCGGCGGCCCGCGGGCCGGCCTGCTCGCCACCGCGGGCGTGGCCACCAGCGAGGCCATCCACGTCGCCGTGGCGGCCGCGGGCCTGGCGGCGCTGTTCGAGGCGGTGCCGGTCGCGTTCACCGTGGTGCGCATCGCCGGCGCCGCGTACCTGATCCACCTGGGTGTCCAGGCCATCCGCAAGCGCGACGACAGCCCCATGGACGTGGCGGTGGGCGGCGGCAGCATCACGGGGCGGCGGGCGTACCTGAGCGGGCTGATGACCAACCTGCTGAACCCGAAGATGGTGACCTTCACCATCGCCTTCCTCCCGCAGTTCATCAACCCGGGCCTGGGCCAGGTGTGGCTGCAGTTCGCGATTCTCGGGGTCATTCTCATCGCGCTGGAGTTCCTCGTGGACGGCGCGGTCGGCGTCCTCGCGGGCCGCATCGGCGGCTGGCTCCGCCACCGCCGCGCCGCCCGCCGCCGCATCGACGTCGCCACGGGCGGCATCTTCGTCGGGCTGGGCGTAAAGCTGGCGCTGGAGCGGTGACGGCGGCGCGCGGAAAATGAGTGGCGGCGGGGCCGCCGGTGGGGGTGCACTGGAGCGACCGTTTCCTGAGGGAGTCTGCTCACAGTGATCGCCGTCTCGGCCGCCTCCGGCGCGCTCGGCCGCCTCGTCATCGACCGTCTACGCGCGCGGGCGGAGGTGGTGGCGGTGGTCCGCGATCCCGTACGCGCCCCGGCGGGCGTCCCGGTACGGCGCGGCGACTACGACGACCCGGCGAGCCTGCGCGCGGCCTTCGAGGGGGTCGAGCGCCTGCTGCTGATCTCCTCCCCGGAGCTCCAGACCCCCCGCAGGATCGCCCAGCACCTGGCCGCCGTGACCGCCGCCGCGGACGCCGGCGTCGGCGGCATCGCCTTCACCAGTTTCCTGGGCGCCGACACCGCAGCCACCGGCCTCACCGAGGCCTATCACGCGACGGAGCAGGCCATCCTCGCCACCGGCCTGCCGTACACGTTCCTGCGCCACCCCTTCTACAGCGACGCTTTCCTACCGCGGGTCACCGGCGGGGAGCTCATGAGCAGCACCGCCGGCCGCGGTCTGAACACCGCGTTCCGCTCCGACCTGGCCGAGGCCGCCGCGAACGTGCTGGAGAGCCGGGCCCACCTCGGCCGCGCCTACGACTTCACCGGTCCGCTCTGGAGCCACCCCGAGGTGGCCGAGGCCCTGGGCGTCGCCTACCGCGAGGTGCCGGACACCGGCCCCGGCCCGATGAGCTGGATCAACGGCCGGATCCGGGCGGGGGAGCTGGAGCGGCAGACCCCCGATCTGGAGGCCGTGCTCGGCAGGCCCGCCGAGACGGTCGTCTCCCGCCTTGTCGCGGGGTCCGTACATGATGCCTGACCTGTGTCACGTCGGTGGTGAAGTCGCCGGCCGAGGCCCACGTGCATCCGCGGACGGCGCGCCCGAGGGGTTCTATCGCAGGCTCGGGTTCGAGCTCATGGGGGAGACGAGCGGCGACCGGACGGTCGGCGTACCGGCCGTGTGACGGTGTGCGCGTACTCTTGATCGGGTCGCCGAGCGCGCGACCGCAGAAGGGATCGCGGGCATGCGTCGTTACTCACGTGTCGTGGTCAAGCTCAGCGGCGAGGCACTCTCGGGAGAGGCCGGCTGGGGCACCGACCCGGCGAGCCTGGCCCAGCTCGCCGACGAGATCCTCTCGGTCCACGACCTCGGCGTGCAGATCGCCGTGGTGATCGGCGGCGGCAACTACTTCCGCGGGCGCATGGCCGAGGGCTGGGGCATCGGCAGGGCCGAGGCCGACAACATCGGCATGCTCGGCACCGTCATGAACGCGTTGATGCTGCGCGGCGTGCTGACCGCCCGCTCGGAGACGGACGTCCGGGTCATGACGGCCGTGCCCATGCAGAGCGTGGCCGAGCCGTTCATCCGGCTGCGCGCCGACCGGCACCTGCGTCGCGACCTGATCGTGCTGCTCGCCGGCGGCATCGGCCAGCCGTACGTCACCACCGACTATCCCGCCGTGCAGCGAGCCCTCGAACTCGACGCCGACGCCCTGCTGGTGGCCAAGCGAGGCGTGGACGGCGTCTACGACAGCGACCCGAACCTCAACCCGGACGCCGAACGCTTCACCACCCTCACCTACCGGGAGGCGCTGGCGGCCGGGGTGCGGGTCATGGACGAGAGCGCGTTCGTGCTCGCCAACGAGCGGGGCCTGCGCATGCACGTCTTCGACGTCGCCGCGCGGGGCGTCATGCGGGCGATCTGCGAGGGCGAGGACATCGGCACCCGCATCACCACCGACGACCCGGCGCCGCCCGCCTAGGACCGGGTGACTGCCGTGTGCATTCGCCAGGCCCTGGGCGTCCTTCCGGAGACGAACCAGGCAGGAGATTCGGCACGCTGAGGATGTCGAGAATGCTCTCCCGGCTCCGTCCCAGGGGCATCAGCGGCCACCACGGGCCGCCGCGGACGGAGGAGAGCCACCATGATCCCGCACGAGATCGACGAGATCCTGAACCGGCCGATCAGCCAGGAGCTGCTCGCCCGCGACCTGACCCGCCTCGCCTACATCGCCAAGGACGGCACCCCCCGCAACATCCCGATCGCGTTCACCTGGAACGGCTCGCAGATCGTCATGTGCACGACGAAGAACGCCCCGAAGCTCCCGGCCCTGCGCGAGAACCCGGCGGTCGCCCTGACGATCGACACCGAGGCGCACCCGCCCAAGATCCTGCTCATTCGCGGCCGGGCCGAGCTGGACGTCGTCGACGGCATCCCGGACGAGTACCTCCAGATGAACGGCAGCTACCAGATGACGCCCGAGCAGCGGGTCGAGTGGGAGGCGGAGGTGCGTTCGCTCTACGACGGCATGGTGCGGATCGTGGTCACCCCGACGTGGGCCAAGCTGATCGACTTCGAGACGACCCTGCCGAGCGCGGTCGAGGAGCTCGTCCGGGCGCGCGAAGAACGCCGGAGCGCCTGAGCGGGACCCGCGCACACAGCCGCCGCAGAAGAATTCACGGCGGGATGTCGAGAACCCGCGCGCGACTCCGTCCCCGCAGTGAACACCGGCCACAATGGCCGTACCGCTCAAGGGAGAACACGATGGCCAAGTACCTGTTCCTCAAGCACTACCGGGGCGCGCCGGCAGCGGTCAACGACGTGCCGATGGACCAGTGGACGCCGGAGGAGGTCACGGCCCACGTGCAGTACATGCGGGACTTCGCCGCCCGGCTCGAGAGCACCGGTGAGTTCGTGGACAGCCAGGCGCTCTCCCCGGAGGGCACGTTCGTCCGCTACGACGGCGAGGGGCGTCCGCCGGTCACCGACGGCCCGTTCGCGGAGACCAAGGACCTGATCGCCGGCTGGATGATGATCGACGTCGAGAGCTACGAGCGGGCGCTCGAACTGGCCGCGGAGCTGTCCGCGGCCCCGGGCGCGGGTGGCAGGCCGATCCACGAGTGGCTCGAGGTGCGCCCGTTCCTGTCCGAGCCCCCGACCATCACGGAGTGACGAACGGTGGACGAGTCCCTGCTGCGGACGCTCACCCCCACGGTGATCAGCGTCCTCGTCCGTCGCGGAGCCGACTTCGCGGCGGCCGAGGACGCCGTGCAGGACGCCCTGATCGAGGCCGTACGCGTGTGGCGGGACGACCCGCCGCGCGACCCCAAGGGCTGGATGGTCACCGTGGCGTGGCGCAAGTTCCTCGACGCGGCCCGCGCCGACACCTCCCGGCGGCACCGCGAGGTGCTCGTCGAGGCCGAGCCCGTACCCGGCCAGGGCCAGATGGCGGACGACACGCTCCAGCTGTACTTCCTGTGCGCGCACCCGTCCCTGACCCCGGCCTCGGCCGTCGCTCTGACGCTGCGCGCGGTCGGCGGCCTGACCACGCGTCAGATCGCGCAGGCCTACCTCGTGCCGGAGGCGACCATGGCCCAGCGCATCAGCCGGGCCAAGCGGACCGTCTCCTCCATCCGGTTCGACCAGCCCGGTGACGTGGCCACGGTGCTGCGCGTTCTCTACCTCGTCTTCAACGAGGGGTACTCCGGCGACGTCGACCTCGCCGCCGAGGCGATCCGGCTCACCCGCCAGCTCGCGGCCAGGACCAGGCACGAGGAGGTGGCGGGGCTGCTCGCGCTCATGCTGCTCCACCACGCGCGGCGGCCGGCACGCACGGCTCCCGGCGGCAGGCTCGTCCCTCTCGCCGAGCAGGACCGCAGCCTGTGGGACACCCGCCTGATCGCCGAGGGCGTGGACGTGCTGCAGGCCGCCCTCGCCCGCGACCGGCTGGGTGAGTTCCAGGCCCAGGCCGCCATCGCCGCGCTGCACGCAGACGCCCGCGCGGCCGAGGAGACCGACTGGGTGCAGATCGTCGAGTGGTACGACGAGCTGGTCCGCCTCACCGGCAACCCGGTGGCCCGCCTCAACCGGGCCGTCGCGGTCGGTGAGGCCGACGGCCCGCGGGCCGGCCTGGCCGCCCTGGCGGAGCTGGACCCGTCCCTGCCCCGCCACACCGCGGTCTCGGCGTACCTGCACGAGCGCGATGGTGACCTGGTGACCGCGGCACGGCTCTACGCCGAAGCCGCCCAATCAGCGCCGAACCTCCCCGAACGCGACCACCTCACCCGGCAGGCCGCCCGCCTCAACGCGAAACTCCGGGGTTGAGCGGTCCCCTCAAGGTCTGAACGTCGGTCCAGGACACCCGCGCATGGACGGAATCAGACATGCAGAGTGGGCCGGTACGTCAGCTCCTGGGTGTGGCCGTCGAGCGTCCGGCTCTCGATCAGCTCGAGGTCGAAGTCGGCCCCACCCTGGAAGATCGGGTCCGCTCCGGTCCGACCGGTGATCACAGGGAAGAGCGTCACCTGGACACGGTCCACCAGACCGGCGGCCATCAGCGCCCGGTTCAGCGACAGGCTGCCGTGCGAGCGCAACGGCACCTCGGACTCCTCCTTGAGCCGGGCGACGATGTCGACGGCGTCGCCGCTCACGACGGTCGCGTCCGGCCAGTCGAGCGGTCCTCGCAGCGTGGTCGACACCACCGTTGCCGGCAGATTCCTCATCCGGGTGACCCATGGGTCACGAGCCTCGGACTCCTCGGTGCTCGAGGCCAGCATCTGCGCGTGTGCCCGATACGTGTTGGCTCCGAAGACCATCCGCTGCTCCTTGTCGTACAAGGCGAGGCGGTGGTCGAGCAGCTCGGGGCCTTGCTTGCCCCAGTAGCCGCCCCAGTCGCCGCTGTGGGCGCCGAAGCCGTCGAGGCTGGTGAAGACGTCGAAGGTGTAGGTAGCGGCCATGCTGCTCTCCTCGAACGCGGTTGATCGGGTGTGGACACGGACTGCGAACCACGGCGAAAGGATGGTCGTCTGGTCGACGACATCACCCGCCGGAGACGAGCTCGGCGAGGTGGTGCAGCGAGTTGGCCAGATGCTCGGGGCCGAACGGCGGGAACCGGATGTACTCCCGGCGGAACTGGGGCACCGCCGACCAGTCGTAGGTGAGGGTGACCTCAGTCTCGGACGGACCGAGCGGCGTAAGGTCGTAACGCCAGATCCAGCCGCCGAGCTCCAGCTGACCGTCGTCCTTCTCGTACCCGGCGAGCCAGCCGATGGCGCGCGGCGGGTCGAGCACCACGACCTGGTTGGCCGTCCTGTAGTCACCGTCCGGGTGCTTGGCGTAGTGCATGTCCATCCGGAAGATCTGCCCCACCTCGGTCAGCGGCGCCCGGTCGGCGGCTTCCTGAACCCAGCCGGTGCCATCGATCGCCGCATGGGTCGTCGGGTCCGCCAGCACCGCGAACACCTTCGCGGCGGGCACGGCGACGGTCAGTGTGGCGCTCACGTTCTCCTGGTCCACGGTGTGCACGCTCCTTGTCGTCCCATCTCCGGTCTTCCGCCCCGGGCGCGTCCGTCGCGTCCGCGGGACGGTTCGTTCGGGTCCGTCCGTCATCGTGGTCGTGCCGTTGGGTACTGCTTCACGGCGAACTGCTCGAAAAGGATCAGGCGGACAGGCGGCGGGCGACGGCCGGGATCACGATCGCGGCGGCGACCACGTGCGTCAGCATCAGCAGCGCCTTCGTGGCCGCGGACGCGTCCGCGAGCACATCGGGCACCAGCGACAACGCGGCGAGCACGATCGTGATGCGGACGAACGCCGCGCGCGGGCGGCGGGCCGAGCGGGCCAGCACCAGGGCCAGTACCAGGCCCACCACGGAGAAGACGACGGTCAGCAGGGCGAATCCGGAGACCGGGATCGGCACGCCGCCGACAGCGAGGCTGATCCCGGCGAAGTCACCCGCCGCGGCGACGGCCGCGGTCGCCGCGGCGGCGACGGCCGCGGCGGCCAGGCCGCCGATGATCAGCGGCTTAGCGGGAGCGGTGGTGGTGACGGTGGTGTGGACGGACATCGTGGGCCTCCCTTGTGTGGCGACCGGCCGTTGCCGGTCTCTCACCTTGGCTACGAACGCGCTCGACGCCATCCGACACCACCACCGGAAAAAAAATCAGAAGACGCCACGAAGGAGGGACCGACCCCACCAGTGACGAACACACCACGGCGTCGAACTCGAACGAACAGCCGGTGCCGATCACGCCGATCGCGCGCGTTCCCGCCCCTCCGTCAGAGTGACCTGCTCGCCTTGATGTACTCGGTTCCAAGGACGGGCAGGAGAGCCAGGGCGTCGGCGCCAGGGGATCCCGGCGGTGCGCTGTAGAGGACGAGGCGCTGGTCGCGGTCGGTGAGCGTGAGCGAGTCGCAGTCGACGGTGATCTCCCCGACGACCGGGTGACGGAACGTCTTCGTCAGCGTCGGCGCGGCGTGCACGTCGTGCCGCTCCCAGAGGCGGGCGAAGTCGGGGCTGGCGTCGCGGAGCTCGTCGACGAGTTCGGTCACCGCGGGGTCGGACGGGTACCGGGCGAGGGTGGACCGGAGCCCCATGACGACGTGGTGCCGGAACTCCGCGGCGTCGGAGATGCCGTACGGCGTCGCATCGGCACGTGCCGAAGTGAGGAATGCCCGGCGCGCGAGATTGCGGTCCTTGGGCGCGAGCTCGGCGAAGTCCTCCATGAGCGCGGCGGCGAGGTCGTTCCACGCGAGCACCTCGAACACGGCCGACGTGACGATGGCGGCCGTCTGCGGCAGCCGTTCGAGGAGCGCGAGGATGCTCGGGCGGACGTCGCGCCGATGCAGCCCGGTACGGCTCGGCGCCGTACCGGCGAGGACGTGGAGGTGATCGGACTCGGCGTCCGTGAGCCGCAGCGCGCCGGCGATCCCGGCGAGGACCTCGCCCGACGGTCGCGGCGCCCTGCCCTGCTCAAGCCGGACGTAGTACTCCGTGGAGATGTGCGCGAGGACCGCCACCTCCTCACGGCGAAGCCCCGGGGTCCGGCGTCGCGGGCCCGCGGGCAGGCCCACGTCCTGCGGCCGGAGCCGCTCGCGACGGCTGCGGAGGAACGCCCCGAGTTCCTGTTTGTCCATATCGCAAGTGTGCACGCTGTGCGGCGACAGATCCTGGTACTGCCTGTGCCTGCATCCGGTCCGGTGGCCGACCCGACACTGTCGTCATGACGAACAACATCGACATCGCACCCATCGGCCTGCTCACCGGCAAGGTGGTGTTCATCACCGGCGCCAGCCGCGGCATCGGGGCGGCCGCGGCCCGGCTCTTCGCCCGCGAGGGTGCCGCCGTCGTGCTCGCCGCCCGTAGCACCGACGCCCTGCAGCGGATCGTCACCGAGATCCGCGCCGAGGGCGGCGCCGCCGACGCCGTCACCCTGGACCTGGCCGACCGTGCGAGCATCCGCGCGGCGGTCGACCGCGTCGAGGAGCTGCACGGACGGCTCGACGGCGCGTTCAACAACGGCGCGGTGATCCAGCACCCCGGCCCGCTCGACACCACGAGCGACGAGGACGTCGACGAGCAGTTCGCGGTGAACTTCCGGGCGCACTGGACCGCCATGACCGCCGAGGCCGCACTCATGCGACGGAACGGTGGCGGGGCGATCGTCAACACCTCGAGCATCGGCAGCCGCCGCGCGAACCCCGCCCTACCCGCATACGGCGCCATGAAGCGTGCGCTCAACAGCATCACCGAGACCGCCGCGGTGAGCTGGGCTCGTGATGGCATCCGGGTCAACGGCATCACCCCCGGCGGCACCGCCACGGAGATGATCGACGCGTGGGAGGCGGCGACCCCCGGCATCGTCGAGCACGTGAAGGGATCGATCCCGCTCGGACGGATGGCCGAGCCCCGCGAAGTCGCCGAGGTGGCGGCGTGGCTGCTCAGCGACCGGGCATCGATGGTGACCGGCGCGATCGTGCCGGTGGACGGCGGCGCCGGCGCCTGAAACCTGCCGGCCGCTCTCGCCACCACGCCCGCGCCCGTAGCAGTGCATCGGTCAGAATGTTGGCGGTGAGCGAGAGGACATGAGGGAGGCACGTGGACGACAGCGGGTCGTTGAACCAGCTCATGAATCGCCTGGAAGGGGTGGTGGGCGAGCTACGAGGAATTCCCGTCGACGTCGAGCGGGTCGATGACGATGCGCTCGTCCGGCAGCGGATCGCGGAGGTGGTCCCGGCGGCCGGCGAGCTGCGGGCCATGCACCCTTGGGGCGCGATGGACAAGGGCTCTGACGAGCACAAGAGCAGGCGCGCGGTACTCGACGCGCTGGAGCGTGGCATGAGGATGCGCACGATCATCCACATGAGCGTGATGGACGACCCGCGCAAGGCAGCCCGGATCAGGCAGTTGCATGCCTCCGGCGACCTGCACCGGATCGTCGACGAGCCGATTCAGCAGGTGCTCATCTTCGACCGCGCCGTGGCGTTCCTGCGGATGACGCCCTTCGCGTACGCGCCGGGCACTCTGGTGATCAGGCAGCAGAGTCTCCTCACCGCCCTCATCGACCTGTTCGAGCGGACCTGGGACAGGGCCAGGGAGGTCGACGAACCCACGCACCGGCTGAGTGCCCGCGAGCGGGAGGTGCTCGCTCTGATCGCGGAGGGGCGCTCCAACAGCGCCGTCGCGCGCGCCCTCTCGATCACAGAGGCGGCCGTCGGCAAGCACGTGGCCAGCGTGTTCGCCAAGCTCGAGCTGCCCGAGACCCCTGACGACAACCGGCGGGTGCTGGCGGTGCTCGCTTACCTGCGCGGCACAGTGAGGTAGGGCCAAGCCGACCATGTTCTCGCCCCAGCCCCCCTGCGGGCGCAATCCGGGGCGCACTTCAATGACGTCATGCAACGAATGAATGGATTACTGGTCGGCGCGGTCTTCGGCGCGGTCTTCGTCATCGTGAACGCGCAGAGTCCGCTGAACACCGTGACCGTCAACCTGCTGCGGGCAGCCGCCTGCCTGGCGGCCGCGAGCGTCATCGGCATGTGGTTCGTCTCCGCCCGGAGAGAGCCGTCCACCGCGGGGCGGCAGCGGAACATGTTCAGCCGCGGCTACCTGATCGTCGTCGCCGCCGAGGCGATCCTGCTCTTCGGCGGGCTCCGGATGCTGGCCGCCCTGGGACGACCTGAGCAGGCCAACGTGGGATGGGTGGCCTTGGTGGTGGGGGTGCATTTCATCGCGTTGGCGCCGATCTGGAAGGACTGGAGCATCGCCGTACCCGGCGTGGTTCTCACCTTGCTCGGCGCCGTGGGTCTGGTACTGGCGTCGACGGACGCCGTCGCCTGGGTGTCGTTCGTCAGCGGCGTGTTGTCCGGGGTGGTGCTGCTGACCGGGGCCGTCGCCTTCGGCTGGCGCGCTGTGGCGACTCGGGCAGCACAGGCGTCATGAGCGCGGCCGCGACCTCCTGACGCGACGCCTCGGCCGGTGAAGGAGCACGGCGGGACAGCGAGCAACGGTGAGAGTTCGTCGTCGCGCGCTGTCGCAGGCGTCGGCCGGGGTGTCGTGGGCGCCGGCCGGGCGGACCGCGCCGGGTGTGGTCAGTTGGGTACTGTGTGGCGTTGGCGAAGTTCTTCGTTGATGCGCAGGGCCTCGGCGAGCTGGTCTTCCAAGATGATGATGCGGCAGGCCGCCTCCAGGGCGGTGCCGGCATCGACGAGTTCGCGGGCGCGGGCGGCCAGGCGCAGCTGGTAGCGGGAGAAGCGGCGATGGCCGCCCTCCGAGCGCAGCGGCTCGATCAGCTTGGCGGCGCCGAGACTGCGCAGGAACGCCGGGGTGACACCGAGAATCTCGGCGGCCCGGCCCATGCTGTAGGCAGGGTAGTCCTCGTCGTCGAGCCGGAGCTCGGGACTGTCACCTGAGGCGCCGACCGGCTCGTCGCTCTGGCGGGGCCGGTCTCGCCTGAAGGTGGTGGCCAATGCCTGGTGGGTTCGATCCATTCAACCTCCCGAACGCGGACAGGGGCCCCGGCGCCATGCTGCGCCGGGGCCCGAATGAGGTTTAACACCATCCACCGGCTTTGAGGCCGGTTCACTTGCTCCGCATCTGCCGGCCCGTCGGGGCGGGATGCGGGGATCGCGTAAGCGTGACCGTAGACCACCGTCCTGTTCGTGGAGCTGCGGTACCCGTGCGGCGCCTTGCGGCCGGCGACGGGCGATCCTGATGGCGTTCAACACTCCTTTCCGTTTTTATTCGTACGTCGGCACCTCGACAGCTGTGCCGACTTCGTGCAATGGCAGCGCGTCCACCGCCCCGGCCCTTCCTGCAACCGCACTGGCCGCGGCAGTCCGACCTTCTGCCTACTTCTCACTTCCAGCTTGCAGTCCACGTTCGTCCGGGCAGTTCGTCGTCGTGCTCGTACTGCGCTGCCCTCGTGGATCCGTCCCTTGCGATGTCAGAAACTCTACCCCCACCCAACGCGGATGTCTACAGCGACGGATGCAGATTTTCTTACTCGCGAAGGCGAGAACGCTGCCAGGCTTGGCGTATGTCCCGCGATCTTCGGCTGCGAGCCACCTTCGACCAAGCGGCTGCCTTCTATCAGGACGCGCGCCCCGACTACCCGGGGGAGCTGTACTCCGACCTCCTGGCAGCCACGGGGGTCACGCCGGCCGCGCACCTGCTCGAAGTCGGATGCGGTCCAGGGAAGGCCACGCTGCCCCTGGCCCGGATGGGCTTCCGGATCACCGGGGTCGAACTCGGCGGCGCCCTGGCGGCGGAGGCGCGGCACCGACTCGCTGGATTCGCCGGCGTCTCCGTGATCACGTCGTCGTTCGAAGACTGGCAACCGCCGGCCGGGGTCCGCTTCGATCTCCTCTACGCGGCTACGGCGTGGAAATGGGTGGACCCGGAGGTCAAGTACGCGAAAGCGGCCGCCCTTCTCGCCCGGGGCGGCCACCTGGCCGTATGGAACGCCGACCACGCCTTCCCGGCAGGCTTCGATCCCTTCTTCGCGGAAATCCAGGAGGTCTATGAGGAGATCGGCGAAGGCCATGGCGACCCGTGGCCCCCGCCTCTGCCCGAGGACCAGCCAGATCCCATGGCCACCGAGTTCGAGGCCTCCGGGCACTTCACGGTGGTGGGGACGAGGCTCTACGTATGGGCCTTGCGCTACACGGCGGGCGAGTACATCGCCCTGCTCGATACCTTCTCCGGCCACATCGCCATGGAGCGGGCCAAGCGCGAACACCTCTACCAGGAGATACGCCGCCGCCTCGCCGCACGCTCGGACGGAACGCTCACCCGCCACTGGTCGGCCGTCCTCACCGTCGGCCGACGCCTGTGACCTTGGGGTAAGGGGTGCGGCCGGTGCTCAGGGGCCGGCCGCGGGTGGTTCAGGTCAGGGCGAGGAGGGTGACGGCGACGGCGGCGGCGCCCAGGCCGGCAAGCTGGCCGCGGCCGATGCGTTCGGCGAGCACGCCGCGGGCGAGCAGGACCGTGCCGGCCGGGTAGAGGGCGACGATCACGGCGACGACGGCGAGGTCCCCGCTGCGGGCGGCGAGCAGGAACAGCAAATTCGCAACGGAGTCCAGCACACCCGCGGTCGCTGACATCGCGTACGCGGGCCGCTCGGAGCCCAGCCTGCGGTGCATCAGCCCGGCCGCGGTCAGGGTGACAGCCGAGGCGACCGCCCGGCCCACGATCAGCGGAGCCACCCCGCTGTCCGGCGGCGCCTGGTGCAGAAAGACGAGCTGAAGGGCGATGGCGGCGCCCGCGCCGAACGCCAGCAGCAGCGCAGTCCGTGAGGGGCGCGTCGAGCCCGCGCCGTGACCGGCGCTGACCAGCACCACCGCCGCCAGTGCGAGCGGCAGGCCCACCAGTCCGGTGGCGGACAGGTGCTCGCCCTGGAGCAGACCCACGCCGACGGGCAGCACGGCCGACACCAGCGCTCACCGGCGACAGCACGTTCATCGGACCGATCGCCAGAGTGCGGTAGAGCAGGGCGAACGCGGCGGCCGAGGCGACCCCCGAGGCGGCGCCCCAGCCGAGGGCCGCAGGGCTGAACGAGGCGCCGAGGGCCGGCCACAGCAGCAGCTCGACCACGAGGCTGGCCGGGGCGGCGATCATCACGGTGCGCAGCACATGAGCCTTGCGGGCGCCCAGGCCGCCGAGGAAGTCGGCGCATCCGTATGCGAGGGAGCTGCCCAGGGCGAGCAGGAGAGCGAACACAACAGACCTCACCATCAATGGAACGACCACAGAGTACAATCAATCGACCGGTAACTGCCAATCGAACGACCGCACGGTGCATCGAAATGGTCCATTGCGAGGATGGTGATCAGATGGCCGAGACGGCCGCAGCCCTGCGGACGGTCGCGCACAACGTCAGGGCGGCGCGCACCCGCGCGGGCCTGTCCCTGGAGGAGCTCAGCCGGCGCGCCCAGGTCAGCAAGGGAGCTCTGGTCGCGCTGGAGAAGGCCCAGGGCAACCCCAACCTGGCCACCCTGGTCCGGCTGGCCGACACCCTCGGCATCTCGGTGTCCGCCCTGATGCAGGGGCCGTCCGAAGGTCGCGTCCGCGTCGTGACCGCCGAGGCCGTGGCGCCACTGTGGACCGGCGAGCGGGGCAGCGAGGCCCGGCTCATGCTGACGACCTCAGGGCCGGCCCCGGTCGAGGTCTGGCGCTGGAGACTGGAACCGGGCGAGGAGTACCCCAGCCAGCCCCACCACGCCGGAGTCGTGGAGACCGTCAGCGTCATCTCCGGCCGGATGACCCTGGTCGTCGACGGCACCGAGCACACCGTCGAAGCCGGGCAGACCGCCACGTTCGACGGCGACGCCTCGCACACCTACCGTGGCTCGGGCACCGAGACCTGCACTTTGATCATGACCGTCCATCTGCCGCCCGGCCCCGGCGCGGGCCCGCCGGAAGCCGCCCGCCGGGCGTGAACCGCCGGCCACCGAGTGGAAGGCAGTCCGCCGGCGGGCCCCACGCGGGCCCGCCGGCGGCCGTTCAGGCGGTGTCGCCGCCGTCGGCGAGCAGCGTGCTGCCGGTCATGAAGGCCGACAGGTCCGACGCGCAGAACAGCACGACGCGCGCGATGTCGTCAGGAACGCCGACCCGGCCGACGGGACCGTTCAGCATGAGGTCGGTCGGGGGGACGTCGGTCGGCGGGGCGTCGTCGCCCAGCGCGGCCGCGGCCGCCATCATGTTGCCTTCCGTGGGGACATAACTCGGTGCGACGCCCAGCACGCGGATGCCGAGCGGAGCGAGTTCGAGGGCCAGCTCCCGGGTGAGACCGCGGGCGGCGTGCTTGGATCCGACGTAGGCGGCCAGGCCGGGGGCGCTGCCGCGGAAGCCGGCGGTCGAGATGATGTTCACGATGACACCGCCCGTGCCCCCGGCCGACATGCGCCGTGCCGCCTCACGAGCGCCCAAGAAGACGCCGCGCGCGTTCACGGCGAACACGTTGTCCCACGTCTCCTCGGTCATCTCCAGCACGGGGACGGCCGGGAAGACGCCGGCGTTGTTCACCCAGATGTCCAGGCCGCCGAGCTCGGCGAGCGCGCGGGCGGCCGCCGACGCCACGGACGCCGCGTCGGTGACGTCCATGGCGGCGCGGACCGCGCGCACGCCGTGCTGTTCCGCGATCTGCTTGGCGGCGGTCACGGCGAGCGCTTCGTCGATGTCGCCGATCAGGATGTCGGCTCCCGCCTCGGCCAGGCGCGAGGCGATGGCCTTGCCGAGCCCGCGACCGCCTCCGGTCACGACCGCACGCCGCCCGCGCAGGGAGACGAGCTCGGCCAGGGATTTGCCGGACACATCGGCAATGGACATGAATGGTCTCCTTCAGGGTGAAAGGGGATGGCGCCGGCCCTGGACCGGTGTGAACCGCGCCTCGACTACCTGACGCGCCTCATCGCGCGCTGTCCTCGTCGCGCGTGTCGATGCGGTAGTACCCCTGCAGCAGGGGCCAGGTCATCTCGGCGATCTCGGTCGGGGTCCGGGAGCACCCGGCCTGGAGCCAGTCGATCGCCACGCCGATGAGGGCGCCGGCGGTGAACGAGGCCGTGACGTCATGCGGGATGCGCCGCAGCGGCTCGCCGGTGCCGGTGTGGACCAGGTGTTCACGGATGACGTCGGCGATCCGGCGGCGCGTGTGCTCGACGACGCGCGCGCTGCCCAGCGGCCCCAGGAGCGCGCGATACAGCCCGGCGTGCGCGGAGAGGCTGGCGAAGAACGCCGCCAGCGACCGGGTCGCCTCCTGCGCCAGGTCGGCCGAGTCGAAGGCGGGAGCGGGCAAGGACTCGATCAGGCCGTCGATCATCGCGGTGCAGGCGTCCTCGGCCAGCTCGTGCACGTCCCGGTAATGGGCGTAGAAGGCGGAGCGGCTCACCCCGGCGCCCTCCGCGACGTCGGAGACGCTGATCCGGGCGAGGTCCTGCTCCTCGACCAGCTCGATCAGCGCGCGCGCCAGGGCTGAGCGGGTGCGGCGCACGCGCCGGTCACCCGACGGGGTATTGCTCGCTCTGGTGCCGGCCATGCCTCCCAGCATACCGAACGACGACAGATGTAAGTTATCTTGCAGTTGTAGGCGAATGTGCCTGCCGGTGGCGAGACCCTTCCCCTTCACGATCGTTCACGAGGAGACGCCGAATGAGTGTCAATGAGCAGGTCCTGAGCTACCCGATCCCCGCCGACGCGGCACTGGAGCCGCCCGCGGAATGGGCCGAGCTGCGCGGCACGTGTCCGGTGGCTCACGTGAAGCTGCCCAGCGGTGACCAGGCGGCGCTGCTGACCCGCTACGACGACGTCAAGCAGGTGCTCGCCGATCCGCGCTTCAGCCGCCTGCTGAACGCGCCTGACGCCGCCCGGCTGTCGGCCACCGACGACGGCGGGCTGTTCAACAGCGAGATGGCGACGATCATCCCCGACGGCGGGGAGGAGCACCAGCACTGGCGGCGCCTGGTCGGCAAGTGGTTCACCGCCAAGCGCATGAACGCCCTGCGCCCCGTGATGACCCGGATCGCCGAGAACCTCATCGACGACATGGTCGAGAGCGGCGCCCCCGGCGACCTCAAGGCGTCCTTGGGCTTCCCGCTGCCGGTGTACGTCATCTGCGACATGCTCGGCGTTCCCGCCAGTGATCGGGACCGGTTCTCGTACTGGTCGGACACGCTGCTCAACCTCACCCGGTACGACAAGGCCGAGATCGAGGCCGCCCAGGCCGAGTTCTTCCAGTACATGTCCGACCTTCTGGCCGCCAAGCGCGCCGAGCCGGGCGAGGACCTGCTGAGCGAGCTGATCGCGGCCGGCGGCCCCGAGGACGGCGGCCTGTCGGACATCCAGATCCTGGTCACCGGCATGGCCCTGCTGGTCGCCGGGCACGAGACCACCGCCAACATGATCGGCAAGATGATCTCCATGCTGCTGGCCGACCGCAGCCGGTGGGAGGCGCTGCTGGCCGACCCGTCGCTGATCCGCACCACGGTGGAGGAGAGCCTGCGCATGGACGCCAACTCCGGCTTCGGCCTGCCGCGGTACCTCAAGGAGGAGACCGAGGTCAGCGGCACGGTCCTGCCCAAGGGCACCACCGTGATCTGCAGCATGGCCGCGGCCAACCGCGACGAGAGCGCCTTCGAGGCCGCCGACCGGATGGACCTGACCCGCAGCCCCAACCCGCACCTGTCGTTCGGCTCCGGCGCGCACTCCTGCCTGGGCCAGGCGCTGGCCCGCACCGAGCTGCAGGTCGTCCTGGAGGTGCTGCTGCGCAAGCTTCCGTCGCTGGAGCTGGCCGTGCCCGTCGAGGAGCTGGAGCGGGTGGAGGGGCTGGCCGTCGGCGGCCTGCGTACCGTCCCGGTCCGCTGGTGACCTGGATCGAGAAGGAGGAATCCCGGATGAAAGTCACTGTGGACGAGGCCAGATGCTGCGGCGCCGGCCAGTGCGTGCTGATCGCGCCGGAGGTGTTCGACCAGCGCGACGACGACGGCATCGTCATCCTGCTGGCGTCCGAGCCCGGCGCTGATCAGCACACCCAGGTCCGCGAGGCCGCCGCCGTCTGCCCCGGCGCCGCCATCCAGGTGATCGACCAGGCCTGACCATCAGCCGTCCGTGCCCCGCGCGGGACGTGGGCGGCTGAGGGTTCGACCCGGCGGGCGGACGATGCCATTCCCGGGCGCCGACCGTACGCGACCTTGACCCTCACCTCGGCGGACGTTGCCGAACACGTTTCTAGGCTGAGCCGCATGCGACTGCCGCGGATGTTGAGCATGCTGGGCGCGTTGTCCATCGCCGTGATCTCGTGCAGCGCGCCGGCCCAGCCGATGATGGCGGCCCCCGAGCCCGCGCCCCAGCAGCCCGCGCCCCCGCAGCACGCGCGGACATCTGCGCACAAGGCGCCGGTGGACGTCTACGCCCACGACCGGCCCGGGATGTTCAGCCCCAAGGCCAAGGACCTGACACCGCGCGTGTACGTCCCCAACAGCGAGTCCGACACCGTGGACGTCATCGACCCGCGGACGTTCCGGGTCGTGCACCGCTACCGGATGGGCAGCCTGCCACAGCACGTCGTGCCCTCCTGGGACCTCAGGACACTGTGGGTCAACGAGAACAAGGGCAACCGGCTCACCCCCATCGACCCGGTGACGGGCCGCCCCGGTAAGCCGGTGCCGGTGGAGGACCCGTACAACCTGTACTTCACCCCGGACGGCTCGTACGCGCTGGTCATGGCCGAACGCCTCAACCGGCTCGACTTCCGCGACCCGCACACGATGCGCCTGATCCGCTCACTCCCCGTGCCGTGCAGGGGGATCAACCACGGCGACTTCACCGCCGACGGATCGGTGTTCCTGGCCAGTTGCGAGTTCTCCGGCCAGATGGTGGCGATCGACTGGAAACGCCCGCGGGTGCTGAAGACGATCGACGTGCACGCGGGCAACATGCCGCAGGACGTCAAGCTCTCGCCCGACGGACGGCTCTTCTACGTCGCCGACATGATGGCCGACGGCGTGTGGATCATCGACGCCCGCACCTTCAGGCGGACAGGCTTCCTGCACACCGGCAAGGGCGCCCATGGCCTGTACGTCAGCAGGGACTCGCGGTCCCTCTACGTCTCCAACAGGGGACAGGGAACGGTCTCCGTCATCTCGTTCGGCAGGCGCAAGGTGGTCGACCGGTGGCGGATCCCGGGAGGCGGCTCACCCGACATGGGCGGGGTGTCGGCGGACGGCAAGCAGCTGTGGCTGTCCGGCAGGTACCACGGGGTCGTGTACGTCTTCTCCACCGAGACGGGCAAGCTGCTCCACACGATCAAGGTCGGCCGGGGACCGCACGGCCTGTGCGTCTATCCCCAGCCCGGACGCTACTCCCTCGGCCACACCGGAGTGTTCCGGTGATCGACCGCCGCGGCTTCCTGGCCGCCGGTGGAGCGGCGGCCCTCTCCGCCTGCTCGACGCCTCGTCCTCCGACGGCTCAACCCTCCGGGGAACCGGCCGCCGGGGCGCCACAGCCGTCGTCCGCGAGGTGGGGCCCGTCCGTGCCCCGCCTGCCCGGCGAGGTGCTGCACGGTCCACGTGACCGCCCGCTGGTCGCGCTCACCTTCCACGGGGCGGGGACGCCCGCGCTGACCGAGAAGGTGCTCGCGGCGATCGAACGGGAACACGCCCGTGCCACCGTCCTCGCCGTCGGCACCTGGCTGGACCGGCCGATCGCCGACCGCATCACCGGCGCGGGCCACGACCTGGGCAACCACACCATGCACCACCTGGACATCTCCGCGCTGCCCGCGGACCAGGCCCGCAGGGAGATCGAGGACTGCGCCGCCAGGCTGCACGCGCTGACCGGGACCGTCGGCTCGTGGTTCCGCCCGTCCGCGGCCCGCCGAGCCACGCCCCTGGTCCAGGAGCTGGCCCGCCGAGCCGGATACCTGACGTGCCTGTCCTACGACGTGGACTCCCGCGACTACCTGAACCCGGGCGCGCGGGCGATCACCGCCGACGTCCTGCGCGAGGTACGGCCCGGCAGCCTGGTCAGCCTGCACCTGGGCCACCCGGGGACACTGGCCGCGATCCCCCGCATCCTGGACGGCCTGCACCGCCGCGATCTGCGTGCGGTCACCGTCACCGAACTGCTCACCTGACCATCGGCGCTTCCCTGGTAAGCGCACCCCGCCGAACAGGAAGATCTTCGCGTGTTCGCCGTGTGCCTGAGCAGCACATCGCAGGACTGCTCCCAGCCGCCGCCCCGAGCATCACGGGCCGGCGGCCCGGGAGGTCAGCGGTCGATGAACTCGGCCGCGAAGAGCTTGAGCGTCTCGGGGTTGAGCCCGTCATGGAAGCCGACGATCAGCTCGTCCACGCCGGCCTCCTCGTACACCGCCAGCCTCCCGCGGATGGTGTCGGGGGTCCCGACCAGGCCGTACTCCGCCAGGTCGCCCGGGAACACCATCGGCGCCCAGGGCGGCACGGTGGCCCGCGCCTCCTCGTCGGTGTCGGCGATGATGCAGTACGACGTCGACGTCTTGGTGATCGTGGAATAGTCGCGGCCCACCGCCTCGCAGTGCCCGGCGAGGATGTCGAGCTTGCGGGCGACCTCGGAGGGCGGCTCCTGGATGTTGCACAGGTCGCCGTACTTGGCGACCAGCTTGAGGGTCACCTTCTCCCCGCCACCGGCGATCATCATGGGGACGTGCGGGCGCTGGATGCCGGCCGGCTGGTTGACCACGTCCCGGACCTGGAAGTACTTCCCGTCGAAGGTGGTCGGCTGCCCGGTCCGCATCGAGGTGATGATCTGCAGGGCCTCGTCCAGCCGCCGCAGCCGTTCGGGGGCGTGCGGGAAGTCGTATCCGAAGGCCCGGTACTCCTCCTCGTACCAGCCGGCGCCGATGCCGAAGGTGAGCCGCCCGCCGGAGATGACATCGAGGGTGGAGGCCATCTTCGCCAGCAGCGCCGGGTTGCGGTATCCGTTGCCGGTGACCAGCTGACCCAGGCGGATCCGACTGGTCTCGCGGGCCAGGGCGGCCAGAGTGGTCCACACCTCGAAGACGTACGCGCCGGGAGGCCCGAACGGGACGAAGTGGTCAGGCGCCCAGATGGTCTCGAAGCCGCTGCCGTCGGCGACGGCGGCCAGCTCGCGGATCGTGTCGAAGGCGGCCACCGGGTCGGTGTACGCGGCGAACTCCTGGGTGGTCCCCGTGGGGATGTACAAGCTCAGTTTCATGGTGGGCGTGATCCTTTCCGCGTCGATACGCCGGGGAGGTAGACCGGTCGCGGCGCGGGGAGGAATCGCGGGATCACGGCACAGGCGGCTCGTCAGGGAACCCGAACAGGGCGACCAGGGCGGGATCGGCGAACACGCTGATGCCGGTGATGTGCGTGCCGTCGGTGTCGAGGACGGCGACCCCGAACGGCGTGTACGGCCGGCCGGCGTCCTCCCGCAGGTACGCCACGGCGGTGGGCTGGCCGTTCGCGACGGTGGCGTACATCCGGTAGGTACCGGGAACGGCGCGGGCCAGCGTGTGCCGGATCAGGTGGGGGACGCAGCTCGCCTTGCCGGAGAACCAGGTCGTCATCGGGGCCGACTGCAGGAAGGCGTCGTCGCGCAGGAGGTCGGAAAGGGCGCCGGCGTCGGCGTTCTCGAAGGCGGCCATGTAGCGGTCCAGGACGCGGCGCGCCTCCGGCGAATCCGGCTCCGTGAGCTTGTCGGCGGTCGGGGCGATCTCCTCCACCCGGGCGCGGGCGCGCTGCAGGGAGCTCTTCACCGCCGGGACGCTCATCCGCAGGATGCCCGCGATCTCGGCGGCGGAGAACTCGAGCACCTCGCGCAGAATGAAGACCGCCCGCTGCCGGGCGGGCAGGTACTGCAGCGCGGCCAGCAGCGCCAGCCGCACGACGGTCCGCCCGGCGACGACGTCGGCAGGATCGCCGGAGCCGTATGCGCCGTCCGGGAACGGCTGCAGCCAGCGGGTCCCGGCGGGGGCGAGCGCCATGGCCGTGTCCGGGTCGTCCGCGGGCGCACCCAGGCCGGACGGCAGAACCCGGCGGCTCCTGTGCCGCAGCGCGGTCAGGCAGACGTTGGTGGCGATCCGGTACAGCCAGGTGCGTAGAGAGGAACGGCCCTCGAAGGAGTCCCGGCCGCGCCACGCCCGCAGCAACGTCTCCTGGACCAGGTCTTCGGCCTCGTGGACCGAGCCGACCAGCTGGTAGCAGTGCGCGATGAGTTCGCCGCGGTACGCGTCGGCCTCCCGCAGGAACTCGTCGCGGGTGGCCCCGGTGAGCACCGTTGCCGACATGGCACTCCTCCTTGTCGCAGGAACTACTTGTTTTTCTGTAGCAATTGATACTACCGTCGTACCTGTGATCCTTTCGGCCGGAACGGCGGGCACTACAGGAGGCGGTCGCCAGTGGTGACGATGCGAGCGGTGATCGCGCGGGAGGTCGGTGAACCCGACGACGTCCTCGCGGTCGAGCGGGTGCCCGCACCCGAACCAGGTCCGGGACAGGTGCTCGTTCGGGTGGACACGGCCCCGGTGCACGCCAGTGACCTGCACCTCATGCGTGGGCGGTACGGCTTCGCGCCGTCGTTTCCCGCGGTGCTCGGCCTGGAGGGCGTCGGCATGGTCGCCGCGCTCGGGCCAGGCGTCGGCGGCGGCGCCCAGGGGCTTCGGCTGGGCCGGCGGGTGGCGACGGTGGGCGTGACCGGAACCTGGCAGGAGTTCGTGGTCGCCGACGCCTCGCGGGTCCTGCCCGTGCCGGAGTCGCTGAGCACCTCCACGGCGGCCCAGATGGTCATCGCCCCGCTGACCGCGTGGCTGCTGGTCACCCATCTGGGGCTCGGACGCGGCGACTGGCTGCTGCAGACGGCCGCGGGGTCCACGGTCGGGCAGCTCGTCATCGCGCTGTCACACCACCTGGGCTTCCACACGCTGAACGTCATACGTCGCCGCGCGGCCGCGGAGCTGATCCACGCCCGGGGTGGCACGGAGGTCATCTGCACCGAGGACGAGGACCTGCCGGAGCGGCTGGCCCACCACACCGCCGACCGGCCGATCACCAGAGCGATCGACTGCGTCGCCGGACAGGTCGGGGCAGAGGTCTCCCGCGTCCTGGCCCCCGGCGGGGAGCTCGTGGTCTACGGGGCGCTGTCCACGCACCGCCAGACCGACCCGGCCATGCTGACCATCCCCGTTTCCGCTCCTTCCGTCGTCTACGGCAGCAAGACCGTGCGTGGCTTCTTCCTGCCCCACTGGTTCGCCACGACATCCCCGGATGACGTTCGGCGCGCACTTGAATCGGTGATCGCGCTGGTCGAGACGGCGGTGATGGTCATCCCCGAGGGGCAGCCGATCCCCGCCGACCGGGCGGCGCACGCGGCCCGCCTGGCCGAGACGGCCGGCCGTGGCGGGAGACCCCTCCTGGTGTTCTGAGGCGGCCCGCTGTCGGAACCGGCGCGGGCGCCGCGCCGGTCAGGTGGACCGCCGGACGGCGGCCAGCCCATCTCTGGAGGACGGGATGAGTTCCGATCTGCACGAACAAGCGGTCACGGCGCGGCGGGGCAAGCCGCCCCGCTCACTGATCGAGGACGAGGCTCGATGACCCGCCACGCGCGGCGGAAGAGCCCGCGCCCGATCGGCGGGTACCGGGCCGTGTTCGCGGTGCGGGAGTATCGGGCGATCTTCGCCGCGCATCTCCTTTCCGTCCTGGGCGGCGTCTTCGCCGAGGTCGCGCTGGCCGTGCTCGTCTTCCACCGCACCGGCTCGGCGCTGCTGACGGCGCTCATCTTCGCTCTCGGGTTCCTGCCGTACGCCCTCAGCGGGGTGTTGCTGTCCGCTCTCGCCGACCGGTATCCGCCCCGTCGGCTGCTCGTCGTCTGCGACCTGCTCAGCGCGGCGTGCATGGCGATGATGGCCGCACCGCGGACGCCGCTCGCCGTGCTGTTCGTCCTGCGGTTCGCCACTGCGAGCATCGCACCGCTGTTCACCGGCACCCGGGCGGCGAGCCTCGCCGACATCCTCCAGGGCGACCTGTACGTCCTGGGCCGTTCGCTGGTGCGGATCGTCTCGCAGAGCTCCCAGATCATCGGTTACGGGCTGGGCGGACTGGCGCTGGTGTGGCTGTCACCGCGCGTGGCGCTGTGCGTGGCCGTCGCCACCTTCCTCGGCTCCGCGCTCCTGCTCCGCCTCGGAACACATGACCGGCCGGCCCGCGCGTCCGCGAGCGGCGCGACCATGCGCCAGTCCCTCGCCTCGGCCGGGCGGCTGCTGGGTGAGCGCCGCATCCGCGCCCTGCTGCTGATGTGGTGGATCCCGCCGATGTTCTTCGTCGTCGCCGAAGGAGTGGCCGCGCCGTACGCGAGGGACGCGGGGGCGGGCTCGGCGGGCTTCGGCCTGTTCCTGGCCGCGATGCCCGCGGGAACCGTGGTGAGCGAGGTCCTGGCCGGCACGTTGCTCGCGGCTGCCACCCGCGACCGCGTCGCGCTGCCGCTCGCCGCCGTGTCCCTGCTTCCCATGGTCGCGTTCGCGGCTCATCCGCCGCTGCCCGTGGGGGTGGGGTTCATGCTGCTCACCGGATTGTGCGCGGCTTACACGCTCGGCATGGACAGGTGGTTCGTGGAAGCGGTGCCCGAGCGGCTGCGCGGGCAGGCCATGTCCCTGCTCGGCGCCGGGATCATGACGCTCCAGGGACTCGGCATGGCCGTCGGCGGCGCCATCGCGGACGTGGTGCCCGCGGACGCGGTGATCTGCGGGGCCGGGGCCATCGGCACGTTGAGCGTGCTCGGCGTCCTGCGGTCGGTGCGCCGCTCAGCCGGGCGCGCTCGCATCGGTCCAGGTGAAAGTGCAGGTGAAAGGAGGTGAGACGACATGCGTAAGGAGACCACCGACATCCCGAACTGGTTGCCCAACTAGGACGACGGCCGGGGCGGCGACGCGAACGTCGCCGCCCCGCACACCTGATTGACTACGTATGGAGGAGCAGCCGCTTCGAACGGTGGAGGTTGACGAGATGGCCACGGCCCGCACGTACGGCGATCCCTGCGCCGCTGCCCGCGCCCTGGACCTGCTCGGCGAACGATGGGCGCTCATGATCGTCCGAGAGCTGCTCTTCGGTCCCAAGCGCTACAGCGACCTGCAGGCCGGACTTCCGGGCGCCAGCCCCACCGTGCTGTCGCAACGGCTGCGCGATCTGGAGGCGGGCGGGGTCATCCAGCGGCGCAGGATGGGCGCGCCGATCCGGGCATGGGTGTACGAGCTCACCAGGTGGGGGCACGAGCTGGAGCCCATCCTCGTCCGTCTCGGCCGGTGGGGCAGCCGGGCCCCCATGACGCAGGCCGCCGGGACGCTGGGCGCCGACTCCCTGATGCTCGCCGTGAAGAGCCATCTCGACCCGGCGCGCCTCGGCGACCTGGACGCCACGTTCCGGATGGAGCTCGGCGAGGATGTCTTCACGCTCCGCGTCGCCGCAGGAGAGCTGACCATCCAGCGGGGCGAACCGCCGCAGTGGGACGCGGAGGTACGTGCCGACACCGCCGTCCTCAAGGCACTGGTGATCGACGGGGCGTCCGTCGCCGAGTTCGGGGACCGGGTGGAGATCGGGGGCGACGGTGACGCCTTCCAGCGTCTGCTGGAAGCCCTCGCCACGGGATGACCGGCGGCCCGTCTGATCATGGGGGTCAGGCGGGACGTCGGCCGAACGGCTCGGCGATCTGCGTGAGTGCTTCCTCCGTGAGCTCGCGCAGCGTACGCGTCTCCTGCTCGGCGCACCACCATTGCGTGGCGACGCGCAGAGCGACCAGGAACGCGGCGGTCAGCATCTCCGGGCTGACGTCGCTCTGCTGCTCCCGGCCGGCCACCGCCTGACTCAGCTCGCGCTCCAGCCGGACCCTGTTCGCCAGTTGCCTGGCCAGGAGGGAAGGGTGGCGCATGGCCAGCCGGGTGCGCTGGTGCAGCTCACGGTCGGTGTCGCCGACCTCGTCGTACAGGCTCTCCAGCGCGCCGCGCAGCGCCTGCCAGGCGGAGCGGTCCGCGGGCTGCTCGCGCACGCGCTGCACCAGGGTGCCCAGGCGCTGTTCGTCGCCGTACAGCAGGGCGTCTTCCTTGCCGTCGAAGTAGTTCGAGAACGTCCGCCGGGAGATGTTCGCGGCGTCGGCGATGGCTTCGACCGTGACGTGGTCCAGGCCGTGCTCGACGGTGAGCCGTAGCGCGGCCTCGTGCACCGCCTGCCGGGTCTCGGCCTTCTTGCGCTCGCGCAACCCTGCTGTGCTGTCCATGATGCGGACAGCTTACCCAACGGGAATAATTGCTCAGTGCGCAAAGTTGCCGTATGTGCATGTATGGTGTCCCCGTTACCTCTCAGTCCTCAGATCGGAGGCTGCGCGTGAGCGCACAGCCGGCAGCGCCAACCGCGGCGGAGCCGATGACCCACCGTCAAGTCCTCGAAGCCCTCAGCGGCCTGTTGCTCGCCCTGTTCGTCGCGATGATCAGCGGCACCATCGTCTCGGTGGCGCTCCCGCAGATCATCGGAGCGCTGGAGGGCAGCCAGTCCCAGTACACGTGGGTCGTCACCGCATCGCTGCTGGCCTCGACCGCCTCGACTCCCATCTGGGGCAAGCTCGCCGACCTGTTCAACAAGAAGCTGCTGCTCCAGATCTCCATCGCGATCTTCATGGTCAGCTCGCTGGCCTGCGGCTTCGCCCAGAACACCGGGCAACTCATCGCCTTCCGCGCGATCCAGGGCCTGGGCATGGGCGCCCTGCAGATCCTCGTCCAGGTCGTCATCGCCGCCATGATCAGCCCGAAGGAGCGCGGCCGCTACAACGGCTACCTCGGCGCCGTCATGGCCGTGGCCACCGTCGGCGGCCCGCTTCTCGGCGGCCTCATCGCCGACACGTCCTGGCTCGGCTGGCGCTGGTGCTTCTTCATCGCCGTCCCGTTCGCCGTCGCCGCTCTGGCGCTGCTGGCCAAGACCCTGAACCTCCCGACCCAGCGCCGCGCGAACGTGAGCATCGACTACTGGGGCGCCACCCTCATCGCCGTCGGCGTCAGTGTTCTCCTCATCTGGGTCACCTTCGTCGGCAACGACTTCGACTGGCTGTCCTGGCAGACCGCGGCCATGGCCGGCGGCGGCGTGCTGGTGCTCGCGCTGGCCACCTGGATCGAGTCCAAGGTCAAGGAGCCGGTCGTCCCGCTGCACGTCATCAGCAGGCGGACGCCCGCCCTGGCCATCCTGGCCAGCCTCGCCGTCGGCATGGCCATGTTCGGCGGTGCGGTCTTCCTCGGCCAGTACTTCCAGATCGGGCGCGGCTACGGCCCCACCGCCGCCGGCCTGCTCACCATCCCGATGATGGCGGGCGTGCTGTTCTCCTCCACCATCAGCGGCAGGATGGTCTCCCGCACCGGCCAGACCAAGCCGTTCATCCTCGTCGGCCTGGTCATCCTGTTCCTGGGCTTCACCGGCCTGGCCACGATCGACCACGAGACCGCGCTGGTGCTGGTCTCGGCGTACATGCTCGCCGTCGGCATCGGTGTCGGCATGTCCATGCAGAACCTCGTCCTGGTCATCCAGAACACCGTCCCGCTGCGCGAGATCGGCGCCGCCAGCGGTGCGATCACGTTCTTCCGCTCGCTCGGCGGCACCGTGGGCGTCTCGGTGCTCGGCGCCGTCCTGGCCAACCGGGTCGCCGCCAACATCGCCGAAGGCCTGGCCAAGGCGGGCATCCCCACCGGCGGCGGCGCGGCGGGCAGCAGCCTCAACATCGCCGCGCTGCCCGAGCCGATCAAGGTGATCGTCCGGTCCGCCTACGGCGACGCCACCGGCCACATCTTCCTGATCTCGGCCGGGATCACCGTGGTCGGCCTGATCGCCGCGGCCTTCCTCAAGCCGGCCAAGCTGCGCGACAGCCTCGACCTGCCCGAGCAGGCAGCCACGCCGGAGCCCGCGACCACCACCGCCTGACCCGATCCGGGAGGCCGCGTCCTCGCATCGCCCGCGAGGACGCGGCCTTCCCTGTTGGTCAGGAGTCCCTGTTCGTCAGGGGTCCAGGCGGACGGTGACGGTCACGCGGCCCGCCTCGTCACGTCGGGCCACCGCATGCCCGGTGCGGTCGATCCCCTCCAACTCCAGCGATATCGGACCACCCTCGTCCAGGAAGTTGCGCCACCACACCTTGGCGTCGGGGAGTTGAACGCCGATCGTCACGGTGTCGGCCGCGCGCCGGAAGGCGACCGGTGTGCTGAAGGTACGTCCCGAGCGGCGTCCGGTGTAGGTGACGACCGTGAGATGCCCGCTGACCAGCCGGCCCCATCGAGGAGAGGTGCGCAACGTCATGACACAGGAGTTGAAGCGGCCGATCGCTCGCTTCGGCAGCGGCCTCTGGAAGGGCACGGAACCTCCAAGTGACGACGGTGTCTCTGACCGGCCAGCGTAGACCGGCACGTGAACAGGCCCGTCCGCTGCCGGAGATCCGCGCGCCGGGGTGGGCCGCTCAGCGGAGGAAGTCCAGGAGGACCGGGACGATGGCCTCCGGGGTGGGGCCGTGGCCCTGGCCCGGGAGGATGCGTCGGCCGGCGTGGGGGAGGGCTGCCGCCACCGCGTCGGCGGCCTCCGGCATGCCGGGGAAGGTCTGGTCGCCCGAGTACACGATCGTGGGCACGGTGATCGAGGACCAGCGGCCGGTCCAGTCCGGGTCGACGTTGATGTCGTGGACGGCCGCGAGGTCGTAGGCGAGCGTCGGGGCGACGGCCACCATGTCCGCCCATCCGGGTGACCGGGCCATCCCGTCGACGGCCTCGGACGGGACGCCGATCACCGCGGTCAGGTTGTAGCGCATCGCCTCGTCGTTCTTGCCGGCGGCCAGCAAGGAGCGCAGCGTGTCCAGATGCTCGGCATGGTCGGCGCCGGCGAACAGCGGCGGCTCGTAGAGCGCCAGCGCGGTGACCCCGACACCGGCGGTCGCGGCGGCCAGGGCCACGGTCGCGCCGGACGAGCTGCTGTAGAGGGTCGCGCTGCCCCCGGCTGCCTCGATCAGCGCGGCGACGTCCTCGACCTCTCGCTCCAGTGCCCACGGCGCGGTGTCGCCGGATCGGCCGCGTCCGCGCCGGTCGTAGTCGATCGCCGTGAAGCCCTCGGCGCCGAGCCGCCGCGCGACCTGCCCGGTGCTCGGGTCGATGCCGCGGTACTGGGTGGCCCCGCCGACGAAGACGATGGCGGGCCCGTCACCGTGGCGGTCGTAGTCGATGACCGTGCCGTCCTGCGAGGTGACTGTGCTCAAGATCGTGCCTTCCCTGCGTGATGGCGGTCGGATGATCGTTGGTCGGGCTCCGCCCCTCCGGAGTGCCGGGTGGGCACGCGGCCAGGACAAGGCCGAGGTCAACGGTATGGGAGAGGGCTGACATTCTCTTCCGAGGGTCCGCGGGGGCGTCGCCGGCGCGCCTGAAGCATCCCCGTCCGCGGTTTCTGGACGTTTTCTGTGCGCGCTCCCATCACGCTTGTCCGCTAGCAGGAGCGTTTCGGGGGCTCGGTGAACACGGCGCCCGCCGAGGTACGTCCTCGGCGTCCGTGCGGGTCCCCGACGTAATGTTGAGGAGACACACGTTGAAGGCTCGACTCCGCCGTCCAGCCGCGCTGTTAGCGGGCGCGATCATCCCCCTCTCGCTTCTCACGGGGCAACCGGCCGGCGCCGCGAGCGCCGATCCCGTCGCCGACGCCTTCGCGCGGGCCTCCTCCGCGTACGAGGTGCCGCGCGATCTGCTGGTGTCCGTCGCGTACGCCGAGACCCACCTCGACGGGCACGACGGCAAGCCCAGCTCCTCGGGCGGCTACGGCGTGATGCACCTGGTCAGCAACCCCAAGGTGCACTCGCTGGAGCGGGCCGCCACGCTGACCAAGCAGTCCGTGTCCGCCCTCAAGTCCGACACCGCGGCCAACATCACGGGCGGCGCCGCCGTGCTGCGCGCCTACGCCGACGAGCTGGGGCTGGGCGCCGCCGCGCGCAAGGACCCCGCGAAGTGGTACTCCGCGGTGGCCAGGTACGGCAACTCCGCCTCGCCCGAGGTCGCCCGGCTGTACGCGGACACCGTGTACGAGATCATGGGCGACGGCGTCAGCGCCACCACGCCCGCCGGCGAGACCGTGAAGGTGGCGGCGCGCGGTGTGGAGCCCGACCGGGGCACGTACGCCAAGGTCCAGAAGCTGGGCGAGCAGGGCTCCACGCTCGCCGCGGCGGCCGTGGACTACCCGGGGGCCACCTGGGCGGCCGCCCACAGCTCCAACTACGCCGTGTCCGACCGTCCCAACAGCGATGCGATCGACCGGATCGTCATCCACGTGACGCAGGGCTCGTACGCCGGGACGATCTCATGGTTCCAGACCGGGCCCCGGCCGAACCCGACCTCCGCGCACTACGTCGTCCGCTCCTCCGACGGCGCCATCACGCAGATGGTCAGGGAGAAGGACCGGGCCTTCCACGCCGGCGACTACAACCGCCGGTCGGTCGGCATCGAGCACGAGGGCTACGTGGACAACGCGTCCTGGTTCACCGATGCGATGTACCGCTCCTCGGCCGCGCTGACGCGCAGCATCGCCGACCGTTACGGCATCCCGAAGGACCGCGCCCACATCATCGGGCACAGCGAGGTCCCCACCGCCGACCACACCGACCCGGGTCCTAACTGGAACTGGACGACGTACATGCGGTACGTCACCAACGGCGGCGGGGCCACGAACCCGCACACGCCCGAGTCGGTCTGCGGCACCGGCTACAAGGTGATCGACTCCGCGCCCCTCGGGACGGCGGGCAACGTCTACCTGCTCTACAACTCCACCAGCGGCAACAACTGCGTGGCCACGCTCAAGACGTCCTCCCTCGGCCAGGCCACGGCCACCAGCGCCTTCCTGGAGGTGCAGGGCAAGACCCGGGTCACCGACAGCGGCAACTTCTCGTACTACGCGGGGCCGGTCATCGCGGCGGCGGCCGACAAGTGCGTCAAGTGGGGAGGCAAGGCCGGCTCGTCCACCTACGAGAGCGGTTTCGAGCACTGCGGATAGCGGCTGAGAACGACGCGAAGGGTGCTGGCCGGTTCACCGGCCGGCACCCTTCTCCGTGTGGCCGGTTCTGGGGTGGCCGGTCAACCGAGGAGGGCGCGGTGGGCGGTGAGCCACACCTGGCCGGCGCAGCGCCGTTCGACCTCCTCGGGCGCCAGCCATTCCGCCCCCGTGCTCTCCGACCCGGGAGGCGGCGCGGTGGGCGGCCCAGGCTCGGCGAGCCGGGCCTCGAACATCACCATGTACGTCAGCGGCGCGTAGCGGTAGCCGGCCGGAGGCGGGCCGGTCAGCTCTATGCGCTGCCAGGCGAACACCGACAGCCGCTCCGGCGGCAGCGCCAGGCCCGTCTCCTCGGCCAGTTCGCGGGAGGCGGCCTCGGCGGCCTGCTCGCCCGGGTCGAGGTGGCCGCCCGGGATGTCCCAGCCGCGCCCCTCGCGGCCGACGCGGGTCAGCAGCGTGCGGCCCGCGCCGTCGAGGACGAACGCGAAGGCGGAGGTGGTCTGCTCCACCGGCGGCAGGCTCCGGGTCAGCGCGACCTCCAGGCGGTGGGGCGCGGGGATCCACGGCACGGTGATGGTGGCGAGGACACGGGTCATTGGCTCATTCTCCACCGGCGGGCCACCCTCGGGGCGCCGATCCTCCCTTGCGTCACGCTGAGCGACATTTCGCATGAAACGGGCATGATGGAAGTGATTGTCGTTGTTCTTGCGAAAGAAAGGGCGTTACAGCCTATATGCGTCGTCACATCGCGAAGTGGTGGACCGTAGCAGTTCCGGCGTTGGCGGTGCTCTCGCTGGCGCTCGGCTGGGGCCGCAGCCTGCCCATGGCCTGGGCAGTCCTGCTGGCCATCGTCCTGGCCGGAGCCGTGCTGGCCGCCGTTCACCACGCCGAGGTGATCGCGCACCGGGTCGGCGAGCCGTTCGGCTCGCTGGTCCTGGCGGTGGCTGTCACGGTGATCGAGGTGGCGCTGATCGTCAGCCTCATGCTCTCCGGAGGGGAGAAGACGGCGTCGCTCGCCCGCGACACCGTGTTCGCCGCCGTGATGATCACGTGTAACGGCATCGTGGGGCTGTCGCTGCTGGCCGGCACGTTGCGGCGGCGCGTCGCGGTGTTCAACGCCGAAGGGACCGGCGGGGCGCTGGCCACGGTCGCCACGCTGAGCACGCTCAGCCTGGTCCTGCCGTCGTTCACGACCAGCGCGCGCGGGCCCGCGTTCTCGTCGGCCCAGCTCGCGTTCGCGGCGGTGGTGTCGCTGGCGATGTACGGGCTGTTCGTGCTCACGCAGACCGTACGGCACCGCGACTACTTCCTCCCGGTCACCACGGAGACCAGGGAGGGGAAGGCGGAGGTCGCGGAGGTGGAGCACGCGCCGCGGCCGTCCGGGCGCACGGCGCTGGCCAGCCTCGGGCTGCTGCTGGTGGCCCTCGTGTCCGTCGTCGGCCTGGCCAAGGTGGAGTCGCCGGTCATCGAGCTGGCCGTGGCGAACGCCGGGCTGCCCCAGGCCGTCGTCGGCGTGGTGATCGCGCTGCTCGTGCTGCTGCCCGAGACGATCGCCGCGGTCAGGGCGGCCCGGCGCGGTCAGATCCAGATCAGCCTGAACCTGGCGCTGGGCTCCGCGATGGCCAGCATCGGCCTGACGATCCCGGCCATCGCGGTCATGTCCATCTGGCTGAAGGGGCCCCTGCTCCTCGGCCTGGGCGGCACGCACTTGGTGCTGCTGGCGCTGACCGTGGCCGTCTCCACGCTCACCGTCGTCCCGGGGCGCGCCACGCTGCTGCAGAGCGGGGTGCACCTCGGGCTGTTCGCCGCGTTCCTCTTCCTGGCGGTCAGCCCCTGACGAACGGCCATCGGCCCGTGACACCTGGCGGCCGGCCGTGACGCCTGCCGCCCAGGGTCTCAGACGCCCTTGCGCAGGGCCCGGTTGCCGGCGACGAGGCCGAGGACGGCCACCAGCGCCGCGGCCGCCGTCCCGTACAGGACCGAGGGGTGGGTGAGGTCGCCGGAGAAGAGGGCGCGCTGCGCGTCCACGACGTGCGTGACGGGGTTGACCTCGCCCACCGCCCGCAGCCAGGACGGCCCTCCGCTCATGGGCAGGAACACCCCGGACAGGAGCATCAGCGGGAACAACAACGCCTGGGTGACCAGGTAGAACAGGGTGCCGTCGGGCGCCGACCTGATGGCCAGCGTGTACGACAGCGAGCCCAGCCCCGTGGCGAACAGCAGCAGCATCGCGATCCCGGCCAGCGCCCCCGTGGGGTGGAGCCGGAACCCGAGCGGGAGCGCCAGGACCACGATGAGCAGGGCCTGGCAGAGCAGGACCACGGTGACCTTCATCGTCCTGCCGACGAGCATGGCCGTGCGGTTGAGCGGGGTGACCAGGAGGCGCTCCAGCGAGCCGCCGATCAGCTCCACCAGCATCGTGTAGCCGGAGGCCATCGGCCCGGTCAGGCACATCATCACGAGGATGCCCGGCACGAACCACTGCCAGGACGACCCGACCGCCCCGTCCAGCAGTGCCCCGTACAGGAACAGGAACAGCAGCGGCTGGCCCATCTCCAGCAGGAGCCCGGCCGGCTGCCGGAGCGCCGGGGTGACCTCGCGGCCGAAGACGATGGCGGTGTCACGCAGGAAGGTCTTCATCGGTGAGGCTTCTCCCGGTGAGAGTGAGGAACACGTCGTCGAGGGTGGGGCGGCCGGTCTCGGCGGTGACGGCCTTGACGCCCGCCTCCTCCAGCGCGCGCAGGTAGACGGGCAGGGCGGTGGGAGCTCCGGGGACGCGCAGGCGCACGGTCGTGCCGTCCACGGTGACAGCGTCGCCCGAGGTCCTGGGTGCGGCCATCGTGCGGGCGACGACCGCGGCCGTCGCCGCCTCGCCCTCGGTCCGGGTCGTGATCGTGATGTGGTCGCCGGCGAGGTCGTTCTTCAGCCGCTCGGCCGTGCCGTCGGCGATGATCCGGCCGCCGTCCACGATCACCACCCGCTCGGCCATGGTGTCGGCCTCCTCCAGGTAGTGCGTCGTCAGGAACAGGGTCATGCCGTACGCCTCGCGCACCCGCAGGATGTGCTCCCAGATGTCGGCGCGGCTCTTGGGGTCGAGACCGGTGGACGGCTCGTCCAGGAAGAGCAGGGAGGGCCGGTGGACGAGCCCCAGGGCGATGTCGAGGCGGCGGCGCTGGCCGCCGGACAGCGTGCCCGGCCGGCGGCGGGCCAGGGCGCGCAGGCCCAGCAGGTCCAGCAGCTCGTCGGCGCGCCCGGCCGCTGTCGCGGTGGTCATGCCGTAGAAGCGGCCCTGGCTGACCAGCTCGTCGCGGACCTGGAAGTTCTCGCCGGCGCTGCTCTTCTGGCCGACGTACCCGATGTGGGCGCGCACCCGGCCGGGGTCGCGGACGACGTCGTGGCCGGCGACGACGGCGGTGCCGGAGGTCGGGGGCAGCAGGGTGGTGAGCATGCGCAGCGTCGTGGACTTGCCGGCGCCGTTCGGGCCGAGAAAGGCGACCAGCCGGCCGGCCTCCACGTCGAGGTCGATGCCGCGTACGGCGTGGACGGTCTCCTTCTTCACCGTGAAGTCTCGGGTCAGTCCCCGGGTATGGATCATGCTGTGGCTCCTCTGAGCATGGCGGGGAGACCCCGGGCGGGGTCGGTCTGGGGAATCCAGGACATCTTGCGGCCGCATGTCCCTTTCCGGCAAACGTGAAACGCATGTTCATGTACGGCGCTGACCTGCGGAGATGGTGTCGTGAGCACGCGCTCGATATGAGGTCTTTTCGGTCATTGAGCTGCGATTTCTAGAAATAAGGACATTTTTCGGAGAAAGCGCTTTGATAACGGTGAACTGAATCGCCTTGCGGGCCCGTACGGGCTCCACGATGATCACCGGCGTGAATCGTCTGTTGGGGGCCGCGCTCGCGGCCGTGATGGCCGGCGCCCTGAGCGCGTCCGGCGGCGCCGCCGCCGCGGCGGACGGCGCGATCGCCGGGGTGGACGTGAGCAACTGGACCGGCGAGGTCGACTGGAGCACCGTCGTGTCCGGCGGCGGGAAGTTCGCCTTCGTCCAGGCCACCGAGGGCGTCGACTACCGCAACCCGCGCTTCGACGCGCAGTACGACGGCGCCGCGGCGGCCGGCCTGGCCCGCGGCGCGTACCACTTCGCCCAGCCGCACGAGTCCGACGGCGCGACGCAGGCGGCCTTCTTCCTGCTCAACGGCGGCGCCTGGAGGTCCGACGGGTGGACGCTGCCCGGCGTGCTCGACCTGGAGGACAACCCGTACAAGGACCGCAACGGCAAGAACTCCTGCTACGGCCTGTCGCCCGCCGACATGGTGACCTGGATCAAGGGGTTCACGGGGAGGTATCTGCAGGAGACCGGCCGCCGGGCGATCATCTACACGACCGTGAGCTGGTGGCGGACCTGCACGGGCGACTCCGCCGCCTTCAAGGCCAACCCGCTGTGGCTGGCGCGCTGGGGGGCCGACCCGGGCGAGCTGCCCAAGGGGTGGAAGCGGCACACGTTCTGGCAGTCGGCCGAGAAGGGGACGCTGCCGGGCGGGCAGAACTCCTTCAACGGGACCCAGGACGAGCTGGACGACCTGGCCAACCCGCCGGCCGAGATCACGGTCGCGGGAGCGGCCAGGGACAGGAGGCACTACACGGTCACGGTGTCCAACACGGGGCCGCACCCGGTGACGCGCATCAAGGTCTCCGGCCGCGCATACGGCGGGCAGCGCGTCGTGGCGGCGCCCGGCTGCTCGTTCAGCGGCACGGCGGTGCGCTGCGAGATCGCCGAGCTGCGGCGGGGGCAGAAGGCCACGCTGACCTTCACCACCAGGCCCCGGTCGGCCAAGGGCACTGTCGGACTGCGGTTCGAGGTCGGGTCCGTACGGCTCACGCTGAGCGCCTCGTGAGCTGATAAGGCAGTATCTGTCCAGAGCAGACCTTTGTGACCGGAGGGAGCCCTGGGTGTCGGTGAGGCGGCGGCTCGCGCTCGTGACGGCGCTCCTCCTGCTGACCGCGACCGCGTCCGTGCCGCTCATGCCGTACGTGCAGCCCGAGATCGTGCGGATCGCGCTCCGGATCGAGGGGCAGCGCATCGCCTACTCGTGGGGCGGCGGCCACGGCGCCGAGCCCGGTCCGTCGAAGGGCACGTGCGCCGGTTACCGGGGGAGCATCCTGCCGTGCCCGGCCGAGCGGACGCGCGGGCTGGACTGCTCGGGGTTCGCCCGATGGGTGTACGCGCAGGCGCACGGCGAGGACGTGCTGGGGCCGGGCACCACCAACGACCAGGTGCGCCGGATGCGCCGGGTCGGCTCGGCCGCGCCCGGGGACCTCGTCTTCTTCGGCAGGGCCACGCGGAAGGGCCTCGACACCCACCATGTCGGGATCTATCTGGGCGACGGAAAGATGATCAACGCGCCCGAGACGGGGGCGTTCGTCCGCGTGGACTCCATCTCCCGGCTCAAGGACTTCGCCGGCTTCTACCGGCTCTGACGCCGTCCGGACCTGCTTGGTAGGGGTGTAACGACAGTCGCCTGCCGAAAAATGAGAGACCGGAGGGCTAATCTGTGCCGCTATGGACAGGCGATGGGTCGGGCCCGACGGCTATGAGATCGTTCCGGGGCTGCGCGAGGGGCGGCAGGTGCTGCGGGTGTGCCGTCAGGGGCAGGTCGTCGCCGACTGCTTCTCCGTCGCCGAGGTGGCCGCGTTCGTCGACCTGGCCGATCTCTGCGAGGTCGTCAGCCTGCGGCCACGGCGGGGCTTCGAGGCCGTCGGCTAGCGCGACCTGCGCGGCCTCGACGAGTTCGCATCATCGCTGAGGGCCGTGTATGGTTACACCTGTCCGCAGCGCCGGACAGGCCCCTATAGCTCAGTCGGCAGAGCGTCTCCATGGTAAGGAGAAGGTCAACGGTTCGATTCCGTTTGGGGGCTCACAGCACGAGCAGACAGTACGCCCGACCCGCAGGAACGCGGAGTCGGGCGTTTCTCGTTGTGCCGCCTTTTCCGGCCCCGCGCACCGACCCACCGACCACTGACCACCGGTCCATGGAAGAGCGGGAAGAGGTCGCGCGGCCGGGGCCCCGCTGCTACGCTGACGCGCACTCCGCGCGGCCAGTGAGCCCGCCGCCCCTCCAGCCCCGCTCGGAGCGATCGGCCGGTCCCCGGAATGCGGGAACGGGCCCCTGACGTTGATTTCGTCAGAGTGGTGTTCCTGAGGCATACTGGGAGCACTCACCCGATCAGGCGAAGTACATATGTGCTTCACGGGTCGGGTATCCTCGACGGGCCGGGTCGTTTCATCCGGCTCAAAGGCGGAGTAGCTCAGTCAGGCAGAGCAAACGGCTCATAATCGTTGTGTCGCCGGTTCAAGTCCGGCCTCCGCTACTGCCCCTCCCCAGGTCGCCGACCTGGGCTTGGGCATGTCCTAGTCCCGAACGTAGAAAGGCACTCCCACGTGGCTGCCACCGACGTTAGGCCGAAGATCACGCTGGCCTGCCAGGAGTGCAAGCACCGCAACTACATCACGCGGAAGAACCGGCGCAACGACCCGGATCGGCTTGAGCTGAAGAAGTACTGCCCCAACTGCCGCTGCCACCGCGCGCACCGCGAGACCCGCTAGCTCTTCCGAGCGCGGCTCGCCGGGCAGCACTGCCTGGCCACACGCACCACACAACCGGCGCCCCGGATCGAGGCGCCGGTTTGTCGTGTTCGCCCACCGGTGTCGCCCGCCCGGTGGTCTGATCCGCTCGGCAAAATCCCGGGAAAGCGGCGACGACAGCCGAACCTTGTTCTGTTAGCGTCTGGCTCGACGGCGCAGCCCATGCGGGGGAGCCGATGCGAAGGAGCACAGATGGCCTTGAACCGTGACTTCGTCGGGCGCACGTACGCGTCCAGCGCCCCGTACGAGGTCAGCCGGGTGAAGATCAGGGAGTTCGCGGCCGCCATCGGCGACGGCAACCCCATCTACCGGGACAAGGAGGCCGCGCGGGCGGCCGGTCATCCCGACGTCGTCGCACCGCCGACGTTCCCCATCGTGTTCAGTCTCCAGGGCGGCAGCGAGGCGCTGGTGGACCCCGAGCTCGGCCTGAACATCGCGATGGTCGTCCACGGCGAGCAGCGGTTCGAGTACGTCCGTCCCATCTACGCGGGCGACGAGCTGGTCACCAGCTCCACGATCACCGACATCCGCAGCGCCGGCCGCAACGAGCTGCTGACCATCCGCAGCGAGGTCACCACCGTGTCCGGCGAGGCGGTCTGCACCACGTACAACACGATCGTCGAGCGCGGAGGTGCGGCCTGATGACCGCGACGGTGCAGTACGACGAGGTCGAGGTGGGCCGGGAGCTCCCGGCCGTCGACTACCCGGTGCGGCGGGTCAACCTGGTCATGTACGCGGGGGCGTCGGGCGACTACAACCCCATCCACTGGAACGAGCGCTTCGCCAAGGTGGTCGGGCTGCCCGACGTCATCGCGCACGGCATGTACACCATGGCGCAGGCCGGCCGCTTCGTCACCGACTGGGCCGGGGATCCGGCGGCGGTGGTCGACTACGGGGTGCGGTTCTCCTCGATGGTGGTGGTGCCCGACGACGACGAGGGCGCCACGATCACGGTCAGTGGCGTGGTGGAGGAGAAGCTGGCGGACCGGCGCGTGGTCGTCGGCCTGACGGCCCGCTCGGGCGACGCCAGGGTGCTGTCCAAGGCGCGCGCCGTCGTCCAGCTCGCCTGAGCCGTGGCCGCCTGACCCTCCGACCCTCCGCTCATCCGGCCCTCCGCGTCCCTCCGCTCCGTGCTCCTCCTGCGGCGAGATCGCCGCCACACCGGCTCCACACCGGCGCTCCGTACATTCGAGTACGCCAAGCGATCAAGGAGAACGGAGCCAACAGCATGCCGACTCAGACCGTGGAAGTACCGCAGTTCACGCTGGCCGCGAACGCGACGCCGGCCGTCACGACCGACGCGCAGCACGAGCGCGCCTGGTACCCGCCCTTCGCGTCCCCCCGCGCCGAGTAACGCGAGGACGGGCGGCCGGCGGCGGGCACTCCCGCCGCCGGCCGCCCGGCGAGGTCCCCCATGAGACCCCCTGGTGAGATCGAGGTGACGCCCGTGGACGCCGTACCGAACGACGACCTGATATCCCGCATCGACCTGGCGCTCGGCTCCGACCCCCGGTTCGGCGACGCCGCCGCCATCGAGACCCGCAACCTCGCCCGTCACCGCCTCGGTCTTGGCGTGCTGGCCCGGCACCATCCGGGCGCCGCCGGCAGGCTGGAGCGGCTGGCGCAGGCCGGGGACGCCGAGCTGCGGCCCCTGATGTACGACCCGGTGCTGCGCAACGCGTTCGAGAACGACCTGACGGCCCTGGAGCGGGGAGCCGGTCAGATCGGGGCCCTCGCCGGGTTCCTGGAGAGCGGCGTCGCCGACACGCTCGACGGGGTGGGCCCGTGCGAGCGCCTGTCCGAGCCGAGGGTGCGCCCCTGGCCGGGGGCCGTCTCGTGGGTGTGGACGGACCTCCACCCGTCCTCGGGGCCGGAGCGCGAGCTGAGCGCCCGGCTGGAGGAGCTGCTGGCCGGGACGCTGTCGCAGGAGGGCTCCGGCGGCCGGGTCCGCCCCGACGCCGGCCTGCTGTCGGCCCTGACCCGCGCCGCGGCGCTCCTTGGCGAGCTGCTGCCCCGCACGGGCGCCGGGGTGCTGCCGCACGTCTCGCTGACCGGGTTCGTCCGCGACGAGCTGGCCGACGGCGCACTCAACTCGATCTCCGGCGGCGACCCGCTGCCCTCGGCGCTGTTCCTGGCTCCCGAACGGCTGGACGACCCGTGGACGGCGGCCGAGACGCTGTTCCACGAGGGGCTGCACCTGAAGCTGTTCGACGTGCTCCGCACCGGCTCCATGGTCGCGGACGCCGACCAGATGGTCCCCATCCCGTGGCGGGTGCGGCCGTGGACGCTGACGCGGGTCCTGTTCGCCCTGCACGTGTACGCCCACCTGCTGCTGTTCCAGGCGGCGGCCGCGGCGGCGAGTCCCGCCGTCCGGTCCCGGTACGGCACGCCGCCGGCGACCGCGTTCGCCGACCGGGCCACGCCGGGCAGCCCTGCCGCGGCGGAGGGCACGCACACCACCGGCCTCGAACGGGTCGCCTACCTCGCCCGGCAGGCCGCGCTGGCGTACGGCGAAGGGCTGACGGACAACGGCCGGCGCTTCGTCGACTGGCTGGTGGGAGCCGTGTCTCCCCTCGCGCCGGTCCACCTGCCCGTGCCCGCCCCCTCTCGTCCTGCCCAGGCGCGGCCGGATGTGCGGCCGGAGGTGGAGCTGGAGGCGCGCGGCTACCGCCAGGCGCGGCCGGTTCACGTGTGCCCGATCCCCGAGCAGGGGCAGCTCGTGGCCGTCTCTCCCGGAACGCCGCGGTTCCAGTGGCTCAACGGCCACGCCTGGCTGCTGTACGCCCTGTGCGACGGCGGGGACCTGACCTCGCTGCGCGCCCGCTACCGCGAGGCGGCGGGGCCGGACGCGGACGCCGGGCTCGGCGCCGGCCTGGCGGGCCTCCTGTCGGCCGGTCTCATCGAGCCGGTCGGCGCCTGACCGGCGGGGTGCGGTCAGCCGGTCACGCCCAGCTCGTCGAAGAGCCGCTCGGCCGTCGCCAGATGGTGCCGGGCGGCCTCGGCGTCGCCCCGGGCCGCATGAGCCTCGGCCAGCTCCTGGTGGGTCTCCGCCAGCCCCTTGCGGTCTCCGATGCCGTCCCGGATGCGCAGAGCCGCGGCGTAGTGCGCCAGCGCCTCCTCCTCCCGGCCGAGCCGGTGGTAGAGGCCCGCGAGGTCGTTGGCCACCTGCCCCTCGCCCCTGCGGTCGCCCGTCTCGCGGTGCAGGGCCAGCGCCTGCCGCAGGTGCCCGAGCGCCGCCGCGTGCCGCCCGAGGGCGACCTCGGCCAGGCCGATGTTGTTGAGCGCGCGGGCCTCGCCCTTGCGGCTGCCCGCCGCCCGGCGCAGGGCCAGCGCCTCGCGGTACAACTCCAGCGCCTGGGCGGGCCGGCCCTGGGTGTTGCGGACGACGCCGAGGTTGTTGAGGGTGTTCGCCTGGCCGTGGACGTCACCGGTGCCACGGTGGACGGCCAGCGCCCGCTCGTAGCAGGTGACGGCCTCCTCCAGGCGGCCGAGGTGCCGCAGCACGATGCCGGTGAGGTTCAGCGTCCGGCCCACGGCGTCGTCGTCGCCCGACCTCTCCAGGAGGCGCCGGGCCTCGTCCAGCTCGGCCAGCGCGGCGTCGTACCGGCCGAGCAGCCAGGAGACGGCGCCGATGCTGCGCAGCGCGACGCCCGCGCCATGTGCGTCCCCGAGCCGCCGGTGGATCTGGAGCGCTCCGCGGTGCTCGGCCAGGGCCTCGGGGTAGCGGCCCAGATGCTCGAACACGGTGCCGAGGTCACCGCGGGCGGCGGCCTCCTCGCGGCTCCTTCCCGCCCGCCCCGCGGCGGCGGCGGCCAGGGCGTGCAGCTCGGCGGCGTCGATCAGGCGGTGGCGCAGCCGCAGCGGCTCGGCGAGCGCGGCAGGCAGCCGCCAGGCGGCGTCGAGGCCGTGCTCCGCGGCGTGGCGCGTGGCGGCGAGCACGTTCTCGTGCTCCTCGTCGAGCGCGCGGGGGTCGCGGAGCGTGACGTACCACTCCAGCAGCCGCCGTAGCGTCTCCTGTCGCGTGTGGGGGGCGTCCTCGGTCTCGGCCTGGTGACGGGCGTAGTCGCGGAGGAGGTCGTGGAAGCGGTAACGCTCCTCGCCCAGCCGGCCGCGACGGCACTGGAGCAGGCTCGCGGCGCGCAGCGCGTCCAGCCGGGCACGGGCCTCGGCGGCGGAGACGCCGAGCATCGCGGCCGCCGCCGGAGCGGTGAAGTCGCCGCCGGGGACCAGCCCGAGACGGCGGAACGCGACCCGGTCGGGCCCGGCCAGCGCCTCGTGCGACAGGTCGAACGCGGCCATGACCGCGGCGGGCGGGGCGTCGCCGAGGCGCAACGCGGCGAGCCGTCCCCGCTCGGCGAGGTCGGCCAGGTAGGTCCGGATCGGCCGGTGGGGGTGGCCGGCCAGGTGGGCGCCGGCGATCCGCAGAGCCAGCGGCAGCCGCCCGCACTGACGGGCCAGCTCGGCCACCGCCTCCGGATCGTCGGCGGCGCGGGGGCCGACGACCGCGGCCAGCAGCGCCACGGCCTGCGGCTCGGTCAGGACGTCCAGCTCGACGGTCGTCACCGCGTGGCGAAGGGCCAGCCCGGCGAGCCGGTCGCGGCTGGTGACCAGTGCCAGGCAGCCGCCGGTGCCCGGCAGGAGCGGCTCCACCTGGGCGGGGTCGCGGGCGTTGTCGAGCACGACGAGCACGCGCCGGTCGGTGAGCAAGGACCGGTAGGCGGCGGCGAGCTCGTCCTCCCCGGCCGGGACGCGCTCCGGCGGCATGCCGAGGGCGCGCACGAACCGGTCCAGCGCCTCCCGGGGCGTGACGGCCTCCCGCGGCCGGTGCCCGCGCAGGTCGATGAAGAGCCGCCCGCCGGGGAAGCGCCCGGCCATCCGGTGCGCCCAGTGGACGGCGAGCGCGGACTTGCCCACGCCGGGCATGCCGCTGACCACGACCACGGTCTCGCGCCCGAGGTCGGCCGGGGACGGCCCACGGCCGGTCGGGGTGCGCTCGTGGTCGGCCGGGGTCCGCCCGTGGTCGGCCGGGGAAGGCCCGTGGTCGGCCGGCGGGCGGCTGACGAGGGCCGGCGGCGGGCCCCCGCCCTCCGCGGTCGCCGTCGCGTTCCCGCCCTCGGCGAGCGCGGTCAGCTCCCGCAGGGTGGCGCGGTGGCCGGTGAAGTACGCCAGATCGGGCGGCAGCCCCTGGGGCTTCCCGCCCGCCTCCCCGCTGGCCTCCCCGCCGGCCTCCACCCCGGCCTCCCCGTCACCACCGGCCTGGGAGCCGCCCGCCTGGGAGCCGCCGGCCTGGGAGCCGCCCGCCTGGGAGCCGCCGGTGGCGGCTCTGGCGCGGCGCCGGAGGATCGTCTGCTGGAGCAGGCGCAGCTCCGGCCCCGGGTCCAGCCTCAGCTCCTCGGCGAGCACGCGGCGCGCCTCCTCGTACGCGGCCAGTGCCTCCCCCGACTGTCCCGACCGGTCCAGCGCCAGGATCAGCCGTTCCCACAGGGACTCGCGCAGCGGGTGCTCGGCCAGCATCTCCCGCAGCTCCCCGGCCGCCTGGGCGTGCCGGCCGAGCCGGGCGAGCACGTCGGCGTACTGCTCGACGACCGCGGGCCGCAGCCCGTCGAGGCGCGCCCGCTCGGCCGTCACGATCGGCGAGTCCGGAACGTCGGTGAGGGACTCCGCCCGCCACAGACCCAGGGCCTCACGGAAGACCCCCGCGGCGCGTTCGAGCCGTCCTGCCTCGGCCAGCTCGCGCGCCCGTACGGCGTGCCGCTCGAAGACGCGGGCGTCGAGCGTCGCCCCGTCCAGCTCCAGCCGGTAGCCGCCCGGCTCTCTGACCAGCCCGCTCAGGCCCTTGCCGCGCAGCCGGGAGAGCAGGGAGTGCAGCGTGCCGTCCGCGCTGCGCGGAGGCTCCGCTCCCCACAATTCGTCGACCAGTCTCTCCGCCGGCAGGGGCCGCCCCGCCCTGATCAGCAGAACGGCCAGCAGCCCCCGCTGCTTCGGCGCGGTCAGCGGCACGGGAGAGCCCTCGCGCCGGAACTCCAGGGGCCCGAGGATCCGGAATTCCAGGCATCCCGTCGCACCCGTCGCACCTGTCGAACCCGTCAAGCCTGTCAAGCCCCCTCGTACCCGGCGAAGTACCCGGCGAAGCCGCCCCATGCGCGCAAGGTCCGCGCAAGCGCGGCGTGGCAGTCTAGATCGGGATCCGCTCCGCCCGATAGCACTGATGTGGCCTGTCCGTTTCAGCAGGAGCTCAGGAGGAGTCATTGCCCCCGACGTCCCATGGAGTCCGTCTCGGCCTGCTCGGCCCGCTGCAGGTCCTCCGGGGTGACGGCGCGGTGGCCGTCACCGCGCCCAAGCACCGCGCCGTCCTGGCCATCCTCGCGATCAACGCCGGCCGTCCCGTCTCGGCGGACCGGATCGCCGAGGAGCTGTGGCAGGGCTCGGAGCCGAAGTTCGCGCGCAAGACGCTCCAGGGGTACGTGTGGCGGCTGCGCCGGCTGCTCGGCGACGACCTGCGCACGCGGCAGGGCTCGTACGAGCTGAGTGTGGCCTCGGAGGAGACGGACGTCGTCCGCTTCGAGCGGCTGCTCGCGGACGGCCGGCGTGCCGTCCGGGACCGGCAGTTGACGCAGGCCCGCGCGCGGCTGGAGGCGGCGCTGACCCTGTGGCGCGGGCCCGCGCTGGCCGACGTCCCCGCCACGCCGATGGTCCGGGCGCACGCCGGCCGCCTGGAGGAGGCTCGGCTGCTGGCCGTCGAGGCGGTCCTGCGGACCGACGTCGACCTCGGCCGGCCCGCGGCGGCCATCCCGGAGCTGCGGGAGCTCACCCTGACGTACCCGGCCCGCGAGCCGCTGCACGCGCTGCTCATGCTGGCGCTGTACCGCGCGGGCCGCCAGGCGGAGGCGTTGTCGGCGTACGGCGTGCTCCGCGCGACGCTGATCGCCGACCACGGCCTGGAGCCCGGCAGACCCGTCCAGGAGCTCCACCGCCGCATCCTGGCCGCCGACCCGGCCCTCGACCGGACCGACGGGCGTCCGGACGCGGATCAGCCGAGCGAGTCGATAGGGCGGGTGGCTTCGGGGTAGCGGGGTGGACATGACCGAAGCTCCGCACCATGTCACAGTCTGGCCAACGGTCCGATCGATCCCCGTGTCCGCCGTGACCGACGGCACGCCGTCGCGCCGCCTGCATCCCCCGAGGCCGCAGGACATCGCGGGCGGCACGGGCACCGGCCGCGACACCGCGGGCGGCGCGGGCCCGGGCGGCGCGGGCCCGAGCCCCGCCGACCGGCCGGCGGGAAGCGCTCAGACGGTAGCCACCGGGGTCGGCACGGGCCGGGCCCGTTCCGCCGGGGCGGGCGCGGGGGGCGCCGCCGGGTCCGGCGCGCGCGGCAACCCCGCCGCGGAGTTCGGCTTCTCCGGCGACCCGGCCCAGCACGGCGACCCCGGCGACGACCTCCTCCACGCCCAGCGCGTCTGGGACGGCTCGCTGGCCGTCAACCGCCTGGACGACCTCGGCGTCAACGCCGAGCGGCAGCGGGTACGCACCGAGGACATCACGACCACCGTCGGCGTCGTGGTCGACGGGAACCCCGAGGACACGCGCCGGACGCTGCGCTCGGTGATCGACCACACCGCCGCGCACATCCTGGCCCTCGACCTCGGCGACGTGGACGGCGCCGGAGCGGTGCTGAGCGAGCTGGCCGGCCGCCACCCGGAGCGCTTCACCGTCTGGCACGTCGAGGAGAAGCCCGCCTGGCGGGGCGGCACGGCCACGTGGGGGGAGTGCCGGGCCAAGCTGCTGCGGCTGGACACGGCCGAGGTGCACGTCGTGATGGACAGCTCCGTCGTGCTGGACGGCGACGCGATCACGCCTCTCGTCGCGGCGATCGACGACGGCGCGGTGGCGGCCGGGTGGACGGGCCTGGAGCAGGACGGCGGCGCCTGGCGCGAGAGCGGTCCGGGAGAGGCCGCGCGGGAGGTCTCCGCGCTCGGCGGCGACCTGCTGGCGGTACGGAGGTCGGCGGCCCTCGGCGACGCACCCGAGGACGCGCGGGACGGCTCGGAGCTGTCCCGGGGACTGCGCGGCGTCCAGGTGGTCCCCGGCGACCGCCTCCCGGTCCGCCGCCAGCGCTGACGAGCCTCCCGATCCCATCGAAGAGGAGCGACTCCGGAGCGGTCCGGGCATCTCCTAAGCTTGGGGCTCATGGAGATGCTCGCGCCGTACACCACGCTGGGCCTGGGCGGCCCGGCCCGCCGCTTCGTCGAGGCAGCCACCGCTGAGCAGCTGGTCTCCGAGGTGGCCGAGGCCGACCGGACGGGCGAGCCGGTGCTCGTGCTCGGCGGCGGCAGCAACGTCGTGGTGGCCGACGACGGCTTCGACGGCCTGGTCGTGAAGGTCGCCTCCGAGGGCGTGTCGGTCTCGCGCGACGGCGAGCAGGTGCTCGTCACGGTCGAGGCGGGCGAGAGCTGGGAGTCGCTGGCCGCCCGCGCCGTGGCGGAGGGCTGGGCCGGCGTCGAGTGCCTGTCGGGCGTCCCCGGCCTCGTCGGCGCCACCCCCATCCAGAACGTCGGCGCGTACGGCCAGGAGGTCTCCCAGACCATCAGGTGCGTACGCGCCTACGACCGCCGCACCCGTCACGTCGTCGACGTGGAGGCGCGCCAGTGCGCCTTCTCCTACCGCGACAGCGCGTTCAAGCGTGACCCCGGGCGGCACGTGGTGCTCGCGGTGACCTACGCCCTGGACGTGTCCGGGCTGTCGGCGCCCATCGCGTACAAGGAGCTGGCCGGGCGGCTCGGCGTCGAGCCCGGCGAGCGGGTGCCGCTGGCGGACGCCCGTGAGGCCGTGCTGGAGCTGCGGCGCTCCAAGGGCATGGTGATCGACCCGGCCGACCCCGACACCCGCAGCGCGGGCTCGTTCTTCACCAACCCGGTGCTGAGCCGGGAGGAGGCGGAGGAGCTGGGGACCCGCGCGCCCGGTCACCCGCGCTGGGACCTGCCGGACGGCTCCGTCAAGATCCCCGCGGCCTGGCTGATCGAGCAGGCGGGCTTCGCCAAGGGCTACTCCCGCGGCCCGGCCCGCATCTCCACCAAGCACACGCTGGCGCTGACCAACCCCCAGGGCGAGGCCACCGCGGCCGACCTGCTGGCGCTGGCCGGCGAGGTGCGCGACGGGGTGCGGGAGAAGTTCGGGGTGACGCTGGTCAACGAGCCGGTGCTGGTCGGCTGCGAGCTGGACCCCGGGCAGCCGCCCGTGGCCGGGGCCCCGGAATAGGGCACACCCGGAGGCTTGTTAGAGTTCTCCGGAAACACACCGAGGGGGAGTAGTCCCAATCGCGTGATCGACACACTGGCGCCGCGGCGCCCGGTCACGCGGGCCTTTGACGGGCGGACGAGACCTTCGGCCTGGCAGTCGTGGACATGTACGTCATGGACGAAGACGCTGCCGGGCCGGAGTCATGCCCGGATCTCCCCCGGGCGGCCCGCTCACGGCCCGGCCGCGCGGAAGAGGACCGTTGGAAGCGTTCTGGATCAGTCTCGCCGTCATCTTCGTGGCGGAGCTGGGCGACAAGAGCCAGCTGATGGCGATGACGTTCGCCACCCGTTTCAAGTTCTGGCCGGTGCTGACCGGCATCACCCTGGCGACGGCCGTCGTCCACCTGTTCAGCGTGGCCGTCGGCCGGCTGGTGGGCGACGCGCTGCCCACCACCGCCATCTCCGTCGTGGCGGGCATCGCGTTCCTCGGGTTCGCCCTCTGGACGCTCAGGGGCGACGAGCTGTCCGACGAGGAGTCGAACAAGGCGCAGCGCACCACCCGCAACGCGATCATCGCCGTCACCGTGGCGTTCTTCCTGAGCGAGCTGGGCGACAAGACCATGCTGGCCACGATCACGCTGGCCACGCAGCACGGCTGGCTGGGCACCTGGATCGGCTCCACGGTCGGCATGGTGGCCGCCGACGCGCTGGCCATCGTGGTCGGCCGCATGCTGGGCAAGCACCTGCCGGAGAAGGTCATCCGGTACGGCGCCGCCGCCGCGTTCGCCGTGTTCGGCGTCGTCCTGCTGGTGGAGGCGTTCGTGTGAGGCGTGCCTAGAGCGACAGCAGCGAGAGGCGGTGGGCCGCTGCGGCGGCCTCGCCGCGCGTCGTCACCCCGAGCTTGGCCAGGATGTTCGACACGTGCACGCTGACCGTCTTGGCCGAGATGAACAGCTCGCCGGCGATGTCGCGGTTGGTGCGGCCGAGCGCCACCAGCCGCAGCACCTCCAGCTCGCGCGGCGTGAGCAGCTCCGGCGTCACCTGGCCGGGCTGCTGCGGCTGGATCCCGCCGACGCGGCGGGCCAGCGCGTCGATCTCCTCCAGCAGCGGCGCGGCCCGCAGCTCCGCCGCCAGCGGCCGGGCCGGCGCCAGCCGTGACGCGGCCCCCTCGCGGTCGCCCGACCGAGCCGCGACCCCGGCGGCCCGCAGGAGGGCCTTGGCCTGGTTGTGCGGGCGGTTGAGCCGCTCCCACGCCGCCGCGGCCGCGTCGAAGTCGCGTGAGTACGACAGCCGGTACGCCTCGGCGACCGGCCCGCTCACCTTGAGCCGGGCGGCGACCTCGGCGGCCTGCTCGCGCACCGCGCGGGCACGGGCCGGCTCGGCGTCCTGCATCGCGTCGCAGACCACGGTCAGCAGGGCGAGCAGCCGCCAGCCGAGCATGGCCTTCGGGGACTGGGCGGGCCGGGCGAGCGTGCGCTCGGCGACCGCCAGCGCTGCGTCCGGCTCGCCCCGCAGCAGGTGCCAGCCGATGTGCAGCCGCATGCTGTTGGTGATGTCCTGGACGAAGTCCTCCGGCCGCTCGGACAGCACGCCGGTCTCGCGCAGGATGCTCTCCACGAGGTCCACCTCGCCCCGGCCGATGGCCACGTCGGCCCGCACCCGCAGCAGGTGGTGGCGGTTGCGCAGCACCGGGCCGAGGTTGAGCGCCCGATCGACGGTGTCGAGGGCCTCGTCCCAGCGGCCGATCGCCTCCAGCGTCTCGGCCATGTTGAGCAGGCTGAACAGGCCGGACAGCCGGACCCGGCCGTACTTCTTGGCCTGCCGCCAGCCTTCCTCTCCCAGCGCCAGGGCCTCCTGCCAGCGGCCGAGGTCGTTGAGCGTGTCGACGTTGTTGCCGATCGCGCGGGTGATCACCCGGCCGGAGCCCTCCTCGCGGCCGATCTCCAGCGCGCGCAGGTTGGTGGCGAGCGTGGCCTCGGTGTCGCCGGCGAGCGACTGGCCGAGCGCCAGGTTGAGCAGCAGCTCGGCCTCCTGGCAACGGTCGCCCAGCTTCCTGGCCAGGGCCAGGCCCTCCTCGGCGAGCGCGATGCCCTCCTCGGCGTCGCCGCGCAGCATGAGGTGCTGCGACATCGGCACGATGACGTCGACGCGGGCCAGGTTCGGCTCGGGCACGAGGCGCAGCGCGTGGCGGAGCTGCTCGACGACGTCGGTCTTCTCCTTGTAGACCTTGAGCTGGGCCCAGCGCACGAGCAGCTTGGCGACCCGGGCCGGCTCGCGCGTCTCGTCCAGCTCGGCCAGCGCCGCCTTGACGAACTTCAGGCCCCGGTCGAGGTCGCCGCTGGCGCGCGCGGCCTCGCTGGCCTTCTCCAGCACCGCGGTGTGGTCGGCGCCGATGCGCTCGGCCGCGTCGGGCACGCGGTCCCACAGCATGAGCACGCGTTCCAGCAAGGGGATGGCCTCGGTGTAGGCGAAGGCGTGGAACGACGCGCGGGCCGCCTCCCAGGCGGAGATCAGCGCCCACTCGTCGTCGCGCGCGCCGTGCCAGTGGTGGGCCAGCTCGACCTCGGCGCGGCCGGGCGGCACGAGCGTGCGGTCGCGGGAGATCTCCTCGGCGTAGCGGGCGTGCAGCCGCTGGTGCTCGCCGGGCAGCAGCTCGTCGTGGACGGCCTCGCGGATGAGCGAGTGGCGGAAGAGGTAGGCGCGGCCGTCGGCGATCTGTAACACGTTGCCGGCGATGGCCGGGCGCAGCGCGCCCTCCAGCTCCGGGTCGGACAGGCCGCTGACGGCGGCGAGCAGCGCGTGACCGACGCGGATGCCGCCGGCGGCGGCGATGCGCAGCACCCGCTGCGTCTCCTCGGGCAGCCGCTCGACCGCGCCGAGGATGAGGTCCTGCATCGAGGACGGGAACGCGCAGTCCACGCCGCCGTCGAGCAGCGCCTCGACGAACAGCGGGATGCCCTCGCTGCGGTCGTAGACCTTCTCCACCTTGTGGAAGGCGGGCGATTTGCCGAGGATGCCGGCCATCTGCTGGGCCACCTCGTCCTTGGACAGGCGGGGCAGGTCGAGCCGGAGAACGCCGCTGACCCGCCCCAGCTCGGCCAGCACCGGGCGCAGGGGGTGCTGCCGGTGCAGGTCGTCGGAGCGGTACGTCATGACGATGAGCACCTGAGGCGCGCTCAGGTTGCGGCACAGGAACGCGATCAGGTCGCGGCTGGACCTGTCGGCCCAGTGGATGTCCTCGATGAGGAGGACGGTCGGACGGCTCTCGGCCAGCCGCTCCAGCAGCGTGAGGATCTGCTCGAACAGCCGTGCCCGGCCGGTGTCGGTGTCGCCGTCCCCGCTGGGCTCGCCGAACTCGGGCAGCAGCCGGGCGAGGTCGCGCTCGGCGCCCTCGGGCAGCAGTGACGCCACCCGGGCGCGGCCCTGCTCCCGGACGAGCTGCCGCAGCGCGGCGGTGAACGGCGCGTAGGCCAGGCCCTCGGCCGACAGCTCGACGCATCCGCCGTACAGGATGAGGGCGCCGTCCCGGGTGACCTGCTCGGCGAAGCGCTGCGCGAGCCTGGTCTTGCCGACGCCGGCCTCGCCGCCGAGCAGCACGGCCGTCGCGTTGCCCTGCCGGGCCTCCGCGAACGCCTGGGAGAGAGTCGTCAACTCCTCCGCCCGTCCGACGAAGACGGGACTCACCGAACGGCCCAGCATGTCTTCCAGCATGTCATGCCCTTTGGTGAGCTTTCGCCGTATTTATGAGGGATTCCCGGTGGGGACGGTTCTTCAGGTGGGCGCAGAGGCCCGGCCGCGAGGGAGGATGCGGCCGGGCTCTCGTGACGTGCTCATGAAGAACGGCGCTTGCCGAAGACCGAGCGACGCTCGGACTTGTTGCCCTTCTCCGCCTCGCGTACGCGGCGGTGCTCCTCGGCGGCGGCGCGCAGCTCCCGCGCGTGGCTCTTCATCAGCTGGTAGTCCATCTCGGGGTTCATGGTGTCTCCTGTTTCAACCCGCTTCTTCCTGACATCTTTAAGATTCGGGCTAAGGCCCACCCCGCCACATCGGGCGGATTCCCTATCTCCGGGGCGGTTCTGGCAGAGGGGTACCTAGGACGTGGCCCCGTACCGCCTTAGACAGCCCTACGCGCACCTCAGAGCCGCCTTACGCCGCCCTGGGAGCCCTCTCCTCGGCTCGCCGGACACGAGTGGCCGGACACCAGGGGAAAGATCCGGTTTGGAGCTGGCCACCCTGGTCGGCGATGCTGTGGAGGTGTCAACTATGACTACTTCGCTCGCGGACGTGGCCGCTTCCGGCACGACGCTCAGAGCGTTCCTGCACGGCCTGCCCGGTGTGGACCGGGTCGGCGCGGACCAGCGGGCGGCGATGCTGGGCACCCGTTCCATCAAGACGACGGCAAAGGCCCGGGCGATCGATCTGGCCATCTCGATGGTCGACCTGACCACTCTGGAGGGCGCCGACACCCGTGGCAAGGTGCGGGCCATGTGCGTCAAGGCCGTCCACCCCGGCGCCGGGGTCCCCCGCGTGGCGGCCGTCTGCGTCTATCCCGACATGGTTCCCGTGGCCGTGGAGGCCGTGGCCGGCTCGGGCGTGAAGGTGGCCTCCGTGGCCACGGCCTTCCCCAGCGGCCGCTCCTCCCTCGACGTCAAGGTGGCCGACACCGAGCTCGCGGTCGCCGCGGGCGCCGACGAGATCGACATGGTGATCGACCGGGGCGCGTTCCTGTCCGGCGACTACCTCAAGGTGTGGGAGGAGATCGTCGCGGTCAAGGCGGCCTGCGGCGACGCCCACCTCAAGGTCATCCTGGAGACCGGCGAGCTGGCCACCTACGACAACGTGCGGCGTGCCTCGTGGCTCGCGATGCTGGCCGGCGCCGACTTCATCAAGACCTCCACCGGCAAGGTCTCGCCCGCGGCGACGCTGCCGGTGACGCTCGTCATGCTGGAGGCGGTGCGCGACTTCCGCGACCGCACCGGCCGCCAGGTCGGCGTCAAGCCCGCCGGCGGCATCCGCACCACCAAGGACGCCATCAAGAACCTGGTGCTCGTCAACGAGGTCGCCGGCGACGACTGGCTCTCGCCCGACTGGTTCCGCCTGGGCGCCTCGTCGCTGCTCAACGACCTGCTGATGCAGCGTGAGAAGCTGGCCACCGGCCGTTACGCCGGTCCCGACTACTTCACCCTGGACTGAGGATGGCGATGTTCGAGTACGCGCCGGCCCCCGAGTCGCGCGAGGTCGTCGACCTGCGGCCGTCCTACGGCCTGTTCATCGACGGCGAGTTCACCGAGGGCTCCGGCCCGGAGTTCAAGACCGTCAACCCCGCCACCGAGGAGACGCTCGCCGAGGTGGCCTTCGCCTCGGCCGACGACGTGGACCGCGCGGTGCGCGCCGCGCGCAAGGCGTTCGGCGGCTGGAGCGCCCTGCCCGGCTCCGAGCGGGCCAAGTACCTGTTCCGCATCGCGCGGATCATCCAGGAGCGCTCGCGCGAGCTGGCGGTGCTGGAGTCCCTCGACAACGGCAAGCCGATCCGCGAGTCGCGGGACGTGGACCTGCCGCTCGTGGCCGCGCACTTCTTCTACTACGCCGGCTGGGCCGACAAGCTCGGTCACGCCGGGTTCGGGCCGAGCCCGCGCCCGCTGGGGGTGGCCGGCCAGGTCATCCCGTGGAACTTCCCGCTGCTCATGCTGGCCTGGAAGGTCGCCCCGGCGCTGGCCTGCGGCAACACGGTGGTGCTCAAGCCCGCCGAGACGACGCCGCTGACCGCGCTGCTGTTCGCCGAGATCTGCCGCCAGGCCGAGCTGCCGCCCGGCGTGGTCAACATCGTGACCGGCGCGGGCGAGACCGGCGCCGCCGTGGTGGCCCACCCCGAGGTGGACAAGGTGGCCTTCACCGGCTCCACGGAGGTCGGCCGGCTCATCGCGCGGACCGTCGCGGGCACCGGCAAGAAGCTCACGCTGGAGCTCGGCGGCAAGGCCGCCAACATCGTCTTCGACGACGCCGCGATCGACCAGGCCGTCGAGGGGATCGTCAACGGCATCTTCTTCAACCAGGGCCACGTGTGCTGCGCCGGCTCCCGCCTGCTCGTGCAGGAGTCGGTCCAGGAGGAGCTGCTGGCCGCGCTCAAGCGCCGGCTCGGCACGCTGCGGCTCGGTGACCCGCTCGACAAGAACACCGACATCGGCGCGATCAACTCCGCCGAGCAGCTCGCCAAGATCCGCTCGCTCAGCGACATCGGGGAGAGCGAGGGGGCCGAGCGCTGGTCGCCGGCCTGCGACCTGCCCGAGCGCGGCTACTGGTTCCCGCCGACCCTCTTCACCGGCGTGGCCCAGTCCCACCGCATCGCCCAGGAGGAGGTCTTCGGCCCCGTGCTGTCCGTGCTGACCTTCCGCACCCCGGCCGAGGCCGTGGAGAAGGCCAACAACACCCCGTACGGGCTGTCTGCCGGCGTCTGGACCGAGAAGGGCTCGCGCATCCTGTGGATGGCCGAGCGGCTGCGGGCCGGGGTCGTGTGGGCCAACACCTTCAACCGCTTCGACCCCGCCTCGCCGTTCGGCGGCTACAAGGAGTCCGGCTACGGCCGGGAAGGCGGGCTGCACGGGCTGGAGGCGTACCTTGACGTGTGACCACCGCCGCGCCCGCCGCAGGGCGCGCCGTGCCCAGGCCACCCGTGGCCACGCCTACGCCCGCGCCGGGCGGCCCGTACGCACCGGCTGGTACGCCCACCGCTGCGGCGTGAGCCGGTGCGGCCAGGTTTTCGTGCCGGTCGAGATGTCGCAGGAGATCACGTGGAGGGGACGCGGCGATGAGTAGGTTGGCCGTGCGCAAGACCTACAAGCTGTTCATCGGCGGGGCCTTCCCCCGCTCGGAGAGTGGGAGGTCCTACACCGTGACCTCGCCCGACGGCGACTTCCTGGCCAACGCCTCCCGCGCCTCGCGCAAGGACGCCCGCGACGCCGTGGTGGCCGCGCGCAAGGCGTTCCCCGGCTGGTCCGGGGCGACGGCCTACAACCGGGGGCAGATCCTCTACCGCGTCGCGGAGATGCTGGAAGGCCGCCGCGCCCAGTTCGCCGACGAGCTCGGCCTCGGCCGCGCGGAGGCCCTCGCGTCGGTGGACGCGGCGGTCGACCGGCTGGTCTGGTACGCGGGCTGGTCCGACAAGATCGCCGCCGTGCACGGCACGGCCAACCCGGTGGCGGGGCCGTACTTCAACCTCTCGTCGCCGGAGCCCACCGGCGTGGTCGCGGTCGTCGCGCCGGCCGACCCGCTGCTCGGGCTGGTGTCGGTGGTGGCGCCCGTCGTCGTCACCGGCAACACGTGCGTCGTGGTGGCCTCCGAGCCGTCGCCGCTGGCGTCGATCACGTTCGCGGAGGTGCTGGCCACCTCCGACCTGCCGGGCGGGGTGGTCAACGTCCTCACCGGGCGGCAGGCGGAGCTGGCCCCGTGGCTGGCGGCCCACATGGACGTCAACGGGCTGGACCTGACCGGGGTGGACGACGCCGACCTCGCGCTGCGCTGCGAGCAGGAGGCGGCCGGCAACCTCAAGAGGGTCCTGCGGCCGGCGCCGGAGCCCGTGGACTGGACGGCCGATCCGGGTCTGACCAGGATGACCCGCTTCCTGGAGACCAAGACCGTCTGGCATCCGCTGGGCGTCTGAGCCCCGTCCGGCTCAGGTCGCCGGCGGGATGTTGTGGTTGAGGCGGAAGACGTCGGCCGGGTCCCGCACCGCCTTGAGCGCGGCCAGGCGTGTAGTCGCCGGGGGCGTAGGCCGCTCGTACGTGGTCGGGGGCCGCGTGCTCGCCGGACAGGAAGGTGAGCGCGCGGCCCCCGGTCGACCACGGGGCCAGGGCGTCGCGCGGGTCGACCCGCACGCCCGTCATCCGCCGCGTGCTGACGAGCAGCCCGCCCTCGGCCGGCACCGGCAGCCATGCCGGCCAGGCCGGACTCAGAAGTCAAAGAGATGCTTCTACTCCTTGGTATAAGCTTCAGTTATGGAGCTCCGTCAGCTCGCCTACTTCGTGGCCGTCGTGGAGGAGGCGAGCTTCACCCGGGCCGCCGCCTCCCTGCACGTCGCCCAGCCCGGGGTCAGCGCGCAGATCCGCCAGCTCGAACGGGAGCTGGGCCAGCCGCTGTTCGACCGGTCCGGGCGCACGGTGCGGCTGACCGCGGCGGGCGAGGCCGTCCTGCCCTACGCGCGGGCGGCGCTGAAGGCCGTGGCCGGCGTCCGGCAGGTGGTGGACGAGCTGACCGGGCTGCTGAGGGGGCACGTCGTGATGGGCGCCGTCTCCCTGCCCGGTGTGCTCGACGTGCCGGGGCTGCTGGCCGACTTCCACGACGCCCACCCGGCCGTCGAGATCACCCTCAAGGAGGCCGACCCCGAGACCGTGATCCAGGAGGTGCGGTCCGGGCGGATGGACCTCGGGCTGTTCGGCCTCGGACCGGCCGTGCCGCCGGGGCTGGACGTCCAGATCGTGGCGAGTCAGCCGCTCGTCGCCGCCGTGAGCCTCGACCACGAGCTGGCCGGCCGGCCCGGCGTCGAGCTGGCCGACCTGGAGGGGCGGGTGCTGCTCAGCCTGCCGCCGGGCACCGGGTTGCGGGCCGGCCTGGAGGAGGGGTGCGCGGCGGCGGGGTTCCGGCCCAGGGTCGCGCTGGAGGCCAGCGAGCCGCTGGTGCTCGCCCGGCTGGCCGCCCGTGGCCTGGGCATCGCCGTGCTGCCGGAGACGGCGGTGAGCGCGGCCGAGGGACGGCTGCACGTCATCCAGATCACCCGGCCCCGGCTGCGCGGCCGGATGGCCATCGCGTGGCGGTCCGAGGGACAGGCCGGCCCGGCGGCCCGGGCGCTCATCGACCACGCCAGACGCCGCCTCCCCGACCTCGGCTCCGAGTAGGTGCACACCGCGCTCGCTTCATGTCGCCGGACAGAACACCGATTGGAGAGCGCTGGTGATGCGTCGCGGCATGGTCATGCGCTCGGCATCGTCCATGGCCACCGTCACGGACACGGCGAACTGCAGGCGGCCGTCCGAGGAGGTGTAGGTCGCGGCGGTGAAGCCGGGGGCGCTGCCCCCGCCCCCTGCGGCGAACTCGGGGTTGCCGGCGCACGGGCCGCCCGAAGGCGGCGGCAGCTGGCCGGGCGCCGGATCAGTGATCACTTTGCGCAGTGACTCCGGCAGGAGCCTGCCCTGTCGGAAGGCGCTCTGGAAGGTGCTGACGTCGCGCGCGGTGGAGACCACTCCGCCGGCGCCGAGCATGGTGGTGACGTTGAGCCTGTCGACATCGCGCAGCTTGCCCGTCTCGTCCGGGGCGTAGCCGTGCCCGTGCGGGCCCTTGATGCCCTCGGTCGCCTTGGTGGGCAGGTAGGTGTCGCGCATTCCGAGTGGGGCGAAGAGTCTCCGGTTGAGTTCGGCCGCCAGTGACCTTCCGGACAGTTTTTCGATGATCATGCCGAGCAGGATGTAGTTGGTGTTGGAGTAGTTGAAGGTCCCGACCTCCACGGGCCGGGAGTTCCTGCGCGAGGCCGCCAGCAGGTCGGTCGGGCGGTAGTCACGCGCGGGGTCCGAGGTGTCCGGGCCGATGTAGTCGGGGATGCCCGAGGTGAGCTGGATCAGGTGGCGTACCGTGATCTCGCCGGCCCGCTCGACCAGGTCCTTCTCCGCCACCTCGGGCAGAACCTCGCCGAGCTTGTCGTCCAGGCTCAGCTTGCCCTCCTTGACCAGTTGCAGCACCACGGTGGCGGTCATGGTCTTGGTCTGCGAGCCGATCCGGTAGCGGGCGTTCGACGGGATGGCGCCGCCCTTGCCGTAGAGCAGGCGGGAGCCGGCCGATCCCTTACCGACCCGCTTGCCGTCCACGTAGACCTCGCCGATGGCGCCCACCACGTGGCCCGTCTTCACCAAGCCTTCCATGGCCTTCTGCACGTCCCCGACCTTGACGGGGCCGGCGGACACCGAGGCGGTGGCGGGCGCGGCCACGCTCAGAGCCAGCGCCGCGCACACCACCGAGGCCATGCGAGCCATTGCCGCTCGATGCGAAACCATGAGATCTCCCTTGTCGGAAGCCGAAGCAACAGATGTCGAGTCACTGTTCTAGGGAGGGGAGTGTTCAATCGGGGTAAGTCCGACCGTCCAGCGGTCGATGTCGAGCCGCGCTTACGCGTTTCCGTCGAAAACGGGTATAAGTCTTCGCCGTGGGATCTACCGTGTCCGTCCCCCAGACGCGCGCCATGGTCGGCGACGAGCTGTCCGCCGACGACGCGTGGGCGACCCTGCGCAAGTACGGCGGATGGCATCTCACGCGCGACTCGCTGATCCGGTTCAGGTACGGCGACGGCATGAGCCACTCGCGCGCGCTCGCCTTCCAGATCTGCCTGGCCATCATCCCCGGCGCCATCGCGCTGGTCGGCCTCAGCTCCGTCACCCACCAGGAAGAGCTCGGCCAGGTGCTCGAACTCACCCTGCGCCGCCTGGCCCCCGGCGATGGCGCGGCGGTCACGGAGGCCCTGGGCAACGGGCATCACGCACGGGGCGCGCTCGCCCTGTGGCTGGGCCTGGCGACCACACTGGCGGCGCTGACCACGGCGATGGCGCAGTTCGAGCGAGGCGCGAACCGGATCTACGGTGTCGAGCGCGACCGGCCGTTCCATCGCAAGTACGCCAGGGCCGCCCTGCTCGCGCTGGTCGCCGGAGTGAGTATGGTCACCGGGTTCACGGTCATGGTCGGCGGTGGGGCCATCGGCGAGGCGATGACCGAGGTCTTCGGCTGGGGCGACGGGACGCGGCAGGCGTTCGCGCTCGTCCGGTGGCCGCTCGGCTTCCTTCTCGCGCTGGTGTCCACGGTCACCCTGTTCAGGGCCTCGCCCCGGCGCAGGCAGCCCGGACACAGCTGGCTCGCCTTCGGCGCGCTGGTGGCGCTGGCCCTGTGGACCCTGTTCACGCTGGCGCTGGCTCTGTACACGGCGAACAACAGCACCTTCGGCGCCACGTACGGCCCGCTGACGGCGGTCATGGCGCTGTTACTGTGGTCGTTCCTCAGCTCGATCGCGCTCTTCTTGGGCGTCGCTTTCGCGGCGCAGCTCGAAGCCTGCCGGGCCGGCGGTGTCCCGCCCGCGCACCCCGACACGGGGCCCACAGCGGAGGAGGAGCGCGAGCCCCTGGTCGGGGCGGTCGGCTCCGGCGTGATCACGACTGCCCGCCGCGTGGTCACCATGCTGGGCGGGAAGCGTCCAGGCAAGCCCTGACCGCGGGCGGCGGCCGGCCCGACCGGTCGGAGGGGGCGGCCGTCGAGCCCGCGCTCCCGGCCCTGGCGGGCGTCACGCGGACATGCCCGGCGGGCGTCACGCGGACATGCCGGGCGGGCGGACCAGCGGGTGGGCGGCTTCGAGCTGGGCGGCCAGGCCGAGGAGCTGCGGCTCGCCGCCCGGAGGCGCGACGAGCTGCACGCCGATCGGCAGGCCGCTCGAATGCGTCGCGATCGGCACGGCCAGGGCCGGCCAGCCGCACATGTTCCACGGCCCCGTCGCGGGGGCGAACCTGATGTTGGCCGGCGCGTTGCGGGCGAACCCGCGCTCCCGCCAGCCCCCGGCCGCGGGCGGCACGGTGGCCAGGACGGGCGTGATGAGCACGTCCGCGTCCCCGAACCACTGGTCGGCTCCGTACGCCTGCCAGCGCGCCCGTCCCCGGGCCCCGTCCAGGCTGAGCGTCCGCAGCAGCCGGCCGGCACGGGCCAGCGCCCGGCTGCGACGATCGAGCCCCCGGCCACCGGCCCTCCCCGCGGCCGGGAGGGCGTCGGCGGCCTGCGCCGCGCGGGACAGCCAGGTGGCGACCGTGGACGGCCCCAGCCAGAACGGCAGACGGCGCTCATGCTCGACCACCGTGTGCCCGGCGACCCGCAGCGTCTCCGCCGCCCCGCGCACCGCCGCCCGGAACTCCCGGTCCATCGGCAGCCCCGTCGGCAGCGGCTGCGGCGCGTACGCGATCCGCAGGTCGAACGGCTCCACCTCGGCGGGCGGCGGCGGCGCGTCCCATACCTCGTCCTCGCCCGCCCACACCGACCGCAGCATCCGGGGCGCCGGCTCCAGCCGCCGGCCGGCCCGCCACGACTCGGCCAGCGTGGGATCGGCCGCCAGCACCGACAGGGCCAGCGCCAGGTCCGGCACGCGCGCCGCCAGCGGGCCGTTCTCGCTCAGCCCGTCCCAGTCGTCACCGGGCGCCGGAACGAGCCCCGCGCCGGGCTTGACCGCGTACACGCCGCACGCGGCCGCCGGGATGCGCAGCGAGCCCATGCCGTCGTTGCCCAGCGCGATCGGCACCATGCCCGCCGCCACGGCCGCGGCACTGCCCGAGGAGGAGCCGCCGGCCGTGCGGGAGGGGTTCCACGGGTTGCGGACGGTGCCGAACACGCTGTCGCCGAACGCGACCAGCCCCAGCTCGGGCAGGTTCGTCAGGCCGACCACGATCGCGCCGGCCGCGCGCAGGCGGGCAACGGCCTCGTGGTCGCGCGGCGAGGGCGAGTCGGCCGTCGCGGCCGAACCGGCGCGCATGGCCTCGCCCGCGACCTCCAGGTTGTCCTTCACCGCCACCGGCACCCCGGCGAGCGGCAGATCGGCGAGGTCACGGCGCTCGCCCACCGCCCGCGCCTCCTCCACGGCCCGCTTCCTGACCACCCGGAACGCGCCCACCTGCGGGTCGCGCCGGGCGATCAGGTCCAGATGCTCCTCGACGACCGCGGCGGCGCTGACCTCGCCGCGGCGCACGGCGGAGGCGATCTCTCCTGCTGATCTTCCGGCCCACGACATGCCTAGAAGTGTGCAACGTCCGGCGTCCCGTGGCGAGGCCCCTTTCGGGCGCTCGTGGGTCTCCGCCTAGGCTCGGCGGAATGAACGGCCCCTCCCTCGCCACCTGCCAGCGCTCCCTGGGCGACCCGTCCGTCACGTTCCCGCTGTGGCCTCCGCAGCTGCTCGGCTGCCCCGGGACGAGCACGGACGAGATCGCGTACCCCGTGGAGGTCGATTACGACTACGCGCGCGTGGACACCGCGCTGTTCGGCCAGGAGCCCGGGCCGGACCTGGCGCGCTGGGCGCCGCTGCTGCCGCCGCTGCGCGTGCCGACGCTGGGGGAGGGCGGCACGCCGCTGCTGGAGCTGGACGGGCTGCCCGGCGTCCACCTCAAGGACGAGTCGCGCAATCCCACCTGGTCGCACAAGGACCGCCTGAACCGGGTCGCCGTCAGCGCCGCCGTGGGCGCCGGCGCGCCGGGTGTGGTCGTCTCCTCCTCCGGCAACCACGGCGCCTCGGCCGCCGCCTACGCCGCCCGCGCCGGGCTGCCCGCGATCGTGCTCGCCTCGGCGGGCTCGCCGCCGGCCGTGCAGTCGTTCGTCCGCGCGTACGGGGCCAAGGTGCTGACCGTGCCGGAGGAGGAACGCTGGCCGCTGATGCGCCAGATCGTGGACCGGCTCGGCTACCACCCGGTCAGCAACCTCACCGTGACGCACACCGGGCACCCGTTCGGCGCCGAGGGCTACAAGACCATCGCGTACGAGTTGTTCGCCCAGCTCGGGCGGGTCCCGGCGGCGGTGTTCGCGCCGACGGGCTACGCCGAGATGCTGTACGGGGTGTGGAAGGGGTTCACGGAGCTGCGCCGGCTCGGGGTCGCGCAGTCGGCGCCGCGGATGTTCGCCTGCGAGCCGGCCGTGGGCGCCCCGCACGCGCGGGCCCTGGCGACGGGCGCGCCCGCGGCGATCGTCGAGACCGGGCCCACCGGCGCGTACGGCATCGCCTGCACGGTCGGCGGGCACCGGGGCGTGCGGGCGGTGTGCGACAGCGGGGGTGAGGCGGTGCCGGTCACCGACGCCGAGCTGCTGGCGGCCCGGGACGTCCTGGCCGGGCAGGGACTGTGGCAGGAGCTGTCCGGCGCCGCCGGGCTGGCCGGCTACCGGAGGCTGGGGCGGGAGTTCGACGGGCCGGTGGTGTGCGTGGGCACCTCCAGCGGGTTCAAGGACATCGAGACCGGCCGGGAGCGGGTCAGCGTGCGGGAGAACGCCGGGCTGGACGACGTGCTCCGCGCCCTCAGCTCCTGAGCCAGATCCTGAGGGGGCCGGCCGGGGTGAAGCCGTGGCGCTCGGCGGGCGCGGTGTCCGCCTCGTAACCCACCAGCGGGCGGCCGGACCCCGTGGCCCGGGCGACCGTCCCGGCCCAGGCCGTGTCGTCGTCGCAGCCGTTCGCGAAGACGTTGGACACCCCCACCGCCTCCCCGCCGACGGTCAGCACGCAGCCGCAGACGATCTCGCCGTCCCGCCGGCCGTACAGGATCGCGACCTCCTCCAGCAGCGACGGCGGGAAGAGCCCGTCCGTCCCGCCGCCGAAGCAGGCGTTCTCCCACGCGCGGAGCTGCGGCGCCGTGCGCACCCGCCGCCAGACGACCTCCCCGGCGTTCCCGGCTCCTTCCGGGGCCGGCATCGGCGGCCGGTGGATCCACTGCGCCTCGAACAGCACGTGGAAGCCGTGCGGCGTGAGGTCCAGCGTGGCGAAGCTGTCCTTGACCGAGGCCCCCGGGCCCGCGTCGATGCCGTCGAGCACGTCGGCCTCGGTGGCGTCCGGGGAGAGGGTGACGGCGTCGGGATAGTACGGCGGGGTCCGGCACGGGCTCGTCCAGGCGAGGGAGGTGAAGCGGCCGGTCAGCCCGTGGGCGCGGCACATCGTGTCACACCAGGCCGCGTTGTCGCGGGCCGCTGCGAGCGCGTGGGTCATGGTGTCCTCCCCGCCCGGCCGGCGGGCGCGTGTCATGATCGCTGGTTGGCCCGGCGCGTGGGCGTCGCCGTCAGCGGGTCCTCCGGCCACGGATGCCGGGGGTAGCGGCCGCGCAGCTCCGCCCGGACGGCGCGGTAGCCGTCGCGCCAGAACGACGCCAGGTCCGCCGTCACCGCCACCGGACGCCCCGCCGGCGAGAGCAGGTGCACCAGCAGCGGCACTCCCGCGACGGCCGGGGCGGCGTCCCAGCCGAACAGCTCCTGGAGCTTGACCGCGAGCACCGGCCGCTCCCCGGAGTAGTCCACGCGCACGCGCGAGCCGCTGGGCACCTCGACGCGCTCCGGCGCGACCGACTCCAGCCGCTCGCTCCACGGAACCAGCCGCAGCAGTGCCGACGCCACGTCGATCCGCTCCAGGTCGGCCCGGCGGCGGGCCCGTGACAGCTCGGGCTCCAGCCACCGGTCGGCCAGGTCGACGAGGGCGTCCATGCCCGTCCCCCCGCCCTGGCCGCCTACGTCCGGCCAGGGGTCGCCGGCGGCGCGGTGGCAGAACGCCAGCCGGTCGCGCACCGCCAGCGCCTCCTTCGTCCAGGTGAGGACGTCCTCGGTGCGCAGGCCGTACAGGAGGGCGGCGCGCACGTCCGCGTCGGGGAGCGGCGCGGACGACAGCTCGATCGCGCCCAGCCGCTCGACGATCCGCGCGGAGACGTCGCCGCGCCGCTCCCGCGGAGGCACGCGCCAGACGACCTCCTCCTCGAACGTGACCGGGTACGCCAGCCGTGCCGTCGCCTCGTCGATCTCCACGGCCTGCCTTACGCGAGCCGACGCCGAGCCCGTGGGACGGTCGGCCACCGCCACGGCCAGCCATGGGGCGCGGGCCAGCTTCGAGCCCTCGCCGAGGGCGGCGGCCGTGCCGGAGGCCATCAGGTAACCGCCGCCACGCCGCCTGGCGACCCGCTCGGGGAACGCCAGCGCGACGACCAGCCCCGCGAGCGCGTCGTCCGCGGCGGCACCGCCGCCCGGTGTCCGGCCGTCGTCGCGGTCGCCTCCGGAGGCCGATCTCGACAGGCGTCCGACCTCCTGGCGCCAGCGGGCGGCGAACGCGTCGCCGCCGCGGCGGGCCGCCCGCCAGACCTCCACCAGGTCGTCGCCCGCGTCCCGGGGGAGCTGCTCCGACAGGAGGGCGACCACCTCGGCGGCGCGCGGACCGGCGTCGATGAGCGCCCGCGCCAGCCTGGGATGCACGCCGAGCCTGGCCATCCGCCTGCCCCGGGCGGTCACCCGGCCGCCGTCCAGGGCGCCGAGAGCGGTCAGGGTCCGGGCGGCGGCGGCCATCGCGGCGGCCGGCGGCGGGTCCAGCAGCGCCAGCGCCGCCGGGTCGGTCACGCCCCAGCACGCCGCATGGAGGGCGAATCCGGTCAGGTCGGCGAGCGCGATCTCCGGTCTGCCGTGCTCGGCCAGGCGCTCATGCTCGGCCTCGGGCCAGCAGCGGTACACGGTGCCGGGGGCCTCGCGGCCCGCCCGGCCGGCGCGCTGGACGGCGGCGGCCTTGGAGACGCGGACGGTGGTGAGGGAGCCGAGGCCGCGGGCATGGTCGGTACGCGGCTCGCGGGACAGGCCGGAGTCCACCACGACGCGGACGCCCGGCACGGTGAGGCTCGACTCGGCGACCGAGGTGGCCAGCACGATCCGGCGGCGCGTCCCGGGCGACAGGACGGCGTCCTGCACCCTGGCCGGCGCCTGCCCGTGCACCTGGAGGAGCTCCACAGGCGCTCCCCGGTCGTCCGCCACGCCGTGCAGCAGGCCGGCCACCCTGCCGATCTCGGCCGTGCCGGGGAGGAAGCAGAGCACGTCCCCCTCGCGCTCGGTCAGTGCCCGCCGTACGACCTGGGCCACGTGCGTGAGCAGCGCCGGGTCGACGCGCAGCCCGTGCGGGGGCGCGACCGGGCGGACGGGCGGCGCCCACACGGTCTCCACCGGATGCGGCGCCCCGGACGCCGCCACCACCGGAGCCCCGCCCAGCAGCCGCGACCAGGGTCCGGCGTCGGCCGTCGCGGAGGTGGCCAGCAGGCGCAGGTCGGGACGGAGCGTCTCGCGCACGTCCAGCAGGAACGCGAGCGCGGTGTCGGCGTCCAGGTGACGCTCGTGGCACTCGTCCAGCACCACGACGTCGGTGCCGGGCAGCTCGGGGTCGCGTTGCAGCCGCTGGAGGAGGAGGCCGGTGGTGACGACCTCGACCATGGGATTCGCGCCCGTGTGCCGCTCGCCGCGGATCGCGTAGCTCACCCCCATCCGGCGGGCCGCCGCCCGGACGGCGAGCCGCCGCGGCTCGGCCACCAGCACGCGCAGCCCCGTCTCGGCCAGAGCCGGCGGGACGACGGTGGTCTTGCCGCTGCCCGGCGGGGCGGTCAGCACGGCCGTGCCGTGCCTCTCCAAGACCCTCAGCAGCTCGGGCAGCGCGTGCCGTACGGGCAGCCCGTCCCCGGTCCCCGTCACCGAGGCCGGCTCAAACGCTGCCATGAGCGGAAGCGCCATGAGCGGCGGGCAGGGCGTCAGGCACGGTGGTGACGTCCGTCCGCGCGGCCCGCAGGATGGTGTCGAGGAGGCCCGGGAAGCGGGCGTCGAGGTCCTCCCGGCGCAGGCGCATGTACTTCTGCCGCCCGTCCTGCCGGGTGAGCAGCACGCCGGCCTCGCGCAGGGTCCGGTAGTGGTGTGAGGCCGTGGACTTGTGCACGCCGAGCTCCTCGAGCACGCTCGAGCAGTTCTGCTCCGTCTGCGCGGCGAGCCGGACGGCGATCTCCAGGCGTACCGGGTCGGCCAGCGCCCGCAGGACCTCCGTGAGCTGGATGGCCTCCGTCGCCGGATGCGGTAGCTGGCGCATGGTCAGACCCTATCTCCGTCGCATAGTTTGACAATTATCAAACTATGCGACGGTCCGATGGGTGTCCAATCGATGCGTACGGACGCTCGGCGGCTCGGCGGGTCAGGTTGCGGTCAGGTCGCTGCGGGCCAGGAGGCGCAGGTGCTCCAGCATGTCGCGGGGGGTGTCGGCGAGCGCCTGGACGCAGACGTGGTCGGCGCCGGCGTCGTGGTGCGCCCGTACCCGCTCGATGATCGTCTCGGGGTCGCCCCACGCCACGATGGCGTCCACCAGCGCGTCACTGCCGCCGTCGGCGACGTCCCTGTCGTCCCAGCCGAGCTCGCGCAGGTTGTTCACGTAGTTGGGCAGGGAGAGGTAGAGCGACATGAACCGGCGGGCGGTCTGCCGCGCCCGCTGCGGATCGGTGTCGAGCACGACCGTCTGCTCCGGCGCCAGCACGGGATCGGGGCCGAGGGCCGCCCGGGCGCGGGCGGTGTGCTCGGGGGTGACGAAATAGGGGTGGGCGCCCTGGGCGCGCCGCGCGGCGAGCTCCAGCATCCTGGCTCGGAGCGCTGCCAGCAGGCGCGGGGCGGGTGCCGGCAAGGGAGCGGCGTACTCCGTCGCGTCCATCGCGTCGAGGTAGTCGCGCATCACCGACACCGGCTTGCGGTAGTCGTGGCCTCTCATCGACACCGCGGGCGCGTGGCTGACGCCCAGCCCGAGCACGAACCGGCCGTCGAACGCCTCCGCCAGGGCGTTCGCCCCGTTCGAGGCGGCGGTGGCGTCGCGGGCCCAGATGTTGGCGATGCCGGTGGCGATCAGCATCCGCCGCGTCGCGCCCAGCAGGATCGACGCATGGACCAGCGCCTCCTTGCCGTGCGGAGCCTCGCCGACCCACAGTGTCCCGAAGCCCAGGCTCTCGATCTCGGCGGCGGCCTCCCGCTCGAACGCGGCCGGCTCCCCGCCCAGGGTGCCGCTCCAGACCCCTACGCGCCCCATGCGCCGCTTCAACGCCGCGACATCGATGCTCGTGTCGGCCATCGCGGGATCACCTCCTCATCGACACCTGGTCACCGGGTCACACCTGCTCACGATATGCAGCCCATCGTCGGGGCGGGTTAACGCCCGATTCATGACTTGCCGCATTCCCGGCGATCAACGCTTCTCCGCCAAATGGTTTGACAATTATCAAACCGTGCGACAGTTTGATGGGCGTCCAACTGACGCGTACGGAGGATCATGTGACCACCCGGCTCTACCCCCTGGCGCTGGGCAACTTCGCCGTCGGCACCGGCATGTTCGTGACCGCCGGGCTGTTGCCCCCCATCTCCCGCGACCTCGACGTCTCCCCGTCGGCGGCCGGGCAGCTCATGACCGTGTTCGCGCTGGCCTACGCCCTGCTGTCACCCGTGCTCGCCGCCGCGACGGCACGCCTGTCCCGCAGGCGGCTCCTGCTCGTCGCGCTGGCCGTCCTCGTCGTGGGCAACGCGTTGACCGCCCTCGCGCCCACGTACCCGTTGGTCATGGCGACGCGAGTGATCGCGGCGGCGGGGGCGGCGATGTTCACCCCGACCGCGTCCGGCGTGGCGACGGCGCTGAGCACGCCCGAGCGCCGGGGCCGGGCCCTGGCGCTGGTGATGGGCGGGCTGACCGTGGCCTCGGCGGTCGGCGTGCCGCTCGGGACCCTGCTGGGCGGCGTCGCGAGCTGGCGGGCCACGCTGTGGCTGGTGGCCGGGCTGGGCGTCCTCGGGTTCGTGGGCGTGGCGGCCGTGGTGCCCGACGTCAAGGTGGCCACCTCGGGACGGCTGGCCGAGCGGTTCGCGCCGCTGGCCGACCGGCGGGTGCTGGCGGTGCTGACGACGCAGCTCCTCATGTTCGGCGCCGGGTTCACCGCCTACACCTACATCGGCTCGCTGTTCGACCTTCCGCTGCCCGCCGTGCTGTGGGCGTGGGGGATCGGCGGCGTGGTGGGCAACCAGCTCGGCGGGCGGCTCACCGACGCGTACGGGCCGCGCCGGATGGTGCTGACCGGCCTGGTCGCCTCCACCGTGGCGCTGGCCCTCATCCCCGTCGCGAACCTCGCCCTGCCCGTCGCGCTGGTGTGGGCGTTCCTGTGGGGCGCGCTCGGCTGGCTGATCGCGCCCGCGCAGCAGTACCGGACGGTCGGCGCGGTGCCCGGCAACGTGTCGATCGGCCTCGGCCTGCTGGCCTCGGCCCAGTACTTCGGGCTGTTCGTGGCGGGCATCACGGGCGGGCTCGCGCTCGACTGGTACGGCCGCGCGGGGGTCGTGGTCCTGGCGACCGGGATCGGCGTGGTGGCGGTGCTGTTCACGCTGGCGACCTACCGGCCCGCCGTGGATGCCCCAGAATTGACGCATGTCCGAGCCGCAGACCGACCCGCGTGACGAGCCCGCCCCCTTCGGAGCCGTCGTCCTCCTGACCGTCGCCTCGGCCGTGGCCGTCATGGCCGTCACCAGCCTGCTCGACGAGCCGCCCAGCCTGAAATTCCTGCTGCTCGGGCCGATCGCGCTGGTCGTGTTCGAGGTGATGGTCCACGAGGTGTGGTGGCAGCGCTGGTGGGGCGCGGTGCCGGGAGCCGTGCTGGGGCTGACGCTCTACTTCGAGGGCCGCGAGGCGCTGGGCGACGTCGTCGGCGACTCCTGGGCCCATCCGCTCGCGTACGTCACGGCCTGGGCCCTGTTCGCCGTCGTCTTCGCCCTGGCCAGCCGCTACCCGCGCACCCTGAGCGCGTAGCGGCCTCAGCCCTGCGCGGGGATCCAGCCCAGCGTGACCGCGAGGATCACGAACAGGCCGAGCGCGATCCGGTAGACGACGAAGCCGGTGAAGCGGTGCTTGCTGATGTAGCGCAGGAACCACGCCACCGCCGCGTAGCCGACGACGAAGGAGATGATCGTGGCCAGGATCGTCGGACCCCACGCCGGCGACTGGCCCCCGCCGATCTCGCGCAGCTCCAGCAGGCCGGACGACAGCACGGCCGGGATGGCCAGCAGGAAGGAGTACTTCGCGGCGTCCTCGCGGCGGTAGTCGAGCAGGAGGCCCGCGGTGATGGTGCCGCCGGAGCGGGAGACGCCCGGGATGAGCGCCAGCGACTGCGCGAAGCCGTACACGATGGCGTGCGTGAAGCTGAGGTGCTTCTGCAGCGTGAGCCTGTTGCGGGCGGTGCGGTCCGCCCACCACAGGATGAGGCCGAAGACGATCAGGGTGGTGCCGACCAGGCGGAGATCGCGGAAGACGGTCTCGATCTGGTCCTTGAGCAGCAGGCCGAGCACGCCGATGGGCAGGCTGCCGACGATGACGTACCAGCCCATGCGGGCCGCGTGGTGGGAGCGCAGCGCGGGGGTCCACAGCGAGCGCGTCCACATGGAGACGATCTCCCAGATCTCGCGCCGGAAGTAGATCAGCACGGCGGTCTCCGTGCCGAGCTGGATCACGGCCGTGAACGCCGCCCCCGGGTCCTGCCAGCCGAAGAACGCCGACACCACCCGGATGTGGGCGCTGGAGGAGATGGGCAGGAACTCGGTCAGCCCCTGGATGAGGCCCAGCACCACCGCTTCGAACCAGCCGATCACCGGAGCACCTTTCCAAAGCCGCGAAAGTGACGAGGTGAGGCTAGCGGATGCGGGGACCCCGCATGCCCTTCGCCCAGTCGCGGGCGAAGGCGGTGAAGTCGCGCGCGGGCCGGCCGAGCGCCTCCCGCACCCCGTCGGCCAGGTACGCGTTGCGCCCGTCCAGCACCTCGGCGAACAGCGCCTTGAGCATCTCGATCTCGTCCTGCGGCACGCCCGCCTCGGCGGCGCCTGCGGCGAACTCCTCCGGCTTGACCGGCGCGTACTCCACCGCCCTGCCCAGCGCGGCCGACAGGTCGGCGGCGGCGTCCGCGAACGTCAGCAGCCGCGGCCCGGTCAGCTCGTAGACCCGCCCCGTGTGCCCGTCCTCCGTGAGCGCGGCCACGGCCACGTCGGCGATGTCGTCCGCGTCCACGAACGGCTCCGCCACCTCCCCGGCCGGCAGTGCGATGACCCCCGCCTGGACCGCGTCGAGCAGGTAGCCCTCACTGAAGTTCTGCATGAACCAGGCGCAGCGGACGACGGTCCACTCCAGCCCCGACTCCTGGACGATCCGCTCGCACGCCTGGGCCTCCGGCTCGCCCCGGCCGGACAGCAGCACCATCCGCCGGACGCCGCTCTCGGCCGCGAGCTCGGTGAGCGCCCGGATGTCCTGCCGCGACCCGGGCACGGCCAGGTCGGGGTAGTAGGTCACGTACACCGACTCGGCGCCCCGCAGGGCGGCCGGCCAGCCGTCGAGGTCGGCCCAGTCGAAGGCCGGCGTGGAGGAGCGGGACCCGGACCGCACGGGACGGCCGAGAGCGGTGAGCCTGTCGATCACACGGCGGCCGGTCTTGCCGGTGCCGCCCAGCACCAAAGTTGTCATGCCTCCAGTAAGCCCGATGATCGTTGGACTCTCCATGGTTGAGAAGCGCACTTCCATATGCGATCGTCTAACGCATGGATCATCTGGCCGCACTGCTCGACGGCCCCCGCGCCCGCGGCGCCTTCCTGCTCCGCTCCCTGCTCGACCCGCCGTGGTCGCTGCGCGTGCAGGACGAGGCCCCGCTGACGCTCGCCGCGCTCGTCCGGGGCGCGGCCTGGGTGGTGCCCGACGGCCGTGAGCCCGTGCGCCTCGCACCCGGCGACGTGGCCCTCATGCGCGGGCCCGAGCCGTACACCGTGGCCGACGACCCCGCCACCCCGCCGCAGATCGTCATCCACCCCGGCCAGCGCTGCACGACGCTCGACGGCGAGGCGCTCTACCAGTCCATGGAGCTCGGCGTGCGCACGTGGGGCAACGACCCCGAGGGCGCCACCGTGCTCATCACCGGCACGTACCAGATGGAGGGCGAGATCAGCAGGCGGCTGCTGGAGGCGCTGCCGCCCCTGCTCGTCCAGTCGGGCGGCCCGGTGATCGGGCTGCTCGGCGCCGAGATCGTGCGGGACGAGCCCGGCCAGGAGGTGGTCCTCGACCGGCTGCTCGACCTGCTGCTCATCTCCACGCTCCGGTCGTGGCTCGCGGACAACGACGCCCCCGCCTGGTACCGCGCGCAGAGCGACCCGATCGTGGGCAGGGCCCTGCGCATGCTGCACAACAACCCCGCCCACGCGTGGACGGTCGCCTCGCTCGCCGCCGCCGTCGGCGTCTCCCGCGCGTCGCTGGCCAGGCGCTTCACCGACCTGGTGGGGGAGCCGCCCATGGCGTTCCTCACGGACTGGCGGCTGGCGCTGGCCGCCGACCTGCTGCGCGAGCCCGACGCCACGATCGGCTCCGTCGCCCGCAGGGTCGGCTACGGCAGCTCGTTCGCGCTCAGCGCCGCCTTCAAGCGCGTGCGCGGGATCAGCCCGCAGGAGCACCGGGCGGGAGCGGCCAGATGAAGCCGCTGCTGCTCGTCGACGTGGACGGTGTGCTCAACCCGTTCGGCCGGCCCGACCCCGGCTTCCGCCGCTACCGGTGCACGGTCGGCCACGAGGTCTACACCGTCCATCTCAATCCCCGCCACGGGGCCCGGCTGCTGGAGCTGGCCATCGCCACGGGCGCGGAGCTGGCCTGGGCCACCACCTGGGAGGACCACGCCAACGAGTGGATCGGCCCGCGCATCGGCCTGCCGGAGCTGCCCGTCGTGCCGATGGGGCCGGTGCTGGGCAGCGACATGGGCGAGATGTTCAAGACGCCGCACGTGGCCGCGTACGTGGAGCGCAGGCCGTTCGTCTGGTTCGACGACCAGGTGCGGTGGGAGGACGAGAACTACCTCAGGGAGCGCCAGGGTCTCGACGACTTCCTGCTCGTCCCCGTGGACCCCAGAGGGGGCCTGACCAGCGAGCATCTGGCGCGGGCGCACCGGTGGCTGACCCTGTCAGGGTTTTCTCAGGGTGCGTGAGGGGAGAGCGAACGTCTGGTTGTCCGTTGTCCAGATAGGTGCAACCACACGGAGGAAACAGCATGTACCGCTCACGAGAGCACAGAGTCCTGGCCGGCGTCTGCGGCGGTCTCGCCGACAAGATGGGCCTGCCGCCCACGCTCGTCCGCGTCCTGTGGCTGATCCTGTCGCTTCTTCCCGGCCCCATGTGGGTCCTGTACGTCGCCATGTGGCTCCTCGTGCCCGAGGAGCCGAGGAAGTACTGACCGCGCGGGCGGCCTATCCTCTAACCATGAAGGCTAGGCCGCTGACCCTCATCCAGGACGAGCTGGTCGACTACGACAAGGCGATGGAGCGCATGGGCGACCTCGTCGCCGAGCGCCAGCGAGACGAGCGGCCGGACACGCTCTGGCTGCTCAGCCACCCGTCGGTCTACACCGTGGGCCGCCGCACTCCCGCGGCCCACCTGCCCGACCCGTCGCGCGGCATCCCCGTGGTCGAGACCGGCCGCGGGGGCCAGCTCACCTACCACGGCCCGGGCCAGCTTGTCGGCTACCTCGTCGTCAAGCTGGCCGAGGACGAGGGGATCGTGGACTACGTCCGCGAGGTGGAGCTGCGGCTCGTCGAGGCGCTGGGCGCGCTCGGTCTGCCCGCCGAGCGCCGCGACACCCCGCCGGGCTCGGAGCTGCTGACGGGCGTCTGGACGTCGGCCACCGGACGCAAGATCATTTCGATCGGGATGCGGCAGAGCCGCGGCGTCACCAGCCACGGCTTCGCCCTCAACGTGGACGGCGACCTGGAGCCCTGGCACTGGGCGGTGGCCTGCGGCATGCCCGACGTGGACATGACCTCGCTCAAGCGCGAGCTGGGCGAGACCATGATGGACAAGGTCCGCGCCGCCGTGGCGGCCTCTTTCGAGGCCGCCTGACGGGTGGCGTCAGCTGACGGGGAGTTCGTCGACGGTGCGGCGGGGGCCGGTGAACCAGTGGCGGGCCGACAGGGCCCACCACAGGGCGATGCCGATCAGTACGACGCCCACGGCGAGCGGAGCGTAGTTGACCGACGTCCACGTGAACTTCGGGTCGCCCGGCACACCCGCCGGTGAGAACGGCATGATGAAGTAGACCGACACGATGGCGATCTCCGCGCAGGCGATCCAGCCCATCACCCGGTACTTCCCGCCGAGCGTCCACGGCCCCGGCCGGAACCTGTCGCCCATCCGCAGCCGCAGCCAGATCGGGATGATGAACGCCAGGTACAGCCCGATGACCGCGATCGACACCACGGCGAAGAAGGCGACCGGCGTCGTCGTGCCGGGCGGCGCGTACAGGGCCGGGAGGGTGATCAGGGCGGCCACCGCGCAGCCCGCGAGGATGGCGTTGACCGGCGTGCGGTTGCGGTCCACCTTCGACCACAGCCGCCATCCCGGCACCGCGCCGTCCCGCGAGAAGGCGTACATCATCCGCGACATCGACGTCACGCAGCTCATCCCGCAGAAGAACTGGCCGATCGTGGAGATGGCGAAGATCACCGTGGCCAGCGGCGAGGACAGGGCGGTCTCGAAGATGGCGCCGACGAAGCCGGACTGCTTGTTGATCTCGTCCACGTCCGTCGCGGCGAACAGGAACGCGAGCAGCAGGATCCAGCCGCCGATCGCCGAGTAGAAGATCGACTGCCACAGTCCGCGGGCCGCCGTCCTGGCCGCGCCCTGGGTCTCCTCCGACACGTGCGCGCACGCGTCGAAGCCGGTGATCGTGTACTGCGTCAGCAGGAAGCCCAGGGGCAGCACGTACAGCCAGAACGGCAGCCCCCCGTCGCCGCTGGCGAACCCGGAGTTGTTGATCTTCTCGGTGAAGACGAACCCGAGCGACTGGTGCTCGGCCGGCGCGAAGACCAGGATGGCGACCACGACCGCGGCGCCGGCCACGTGCCACCAGACCGAGACGTTCTGCAGCAGCGAGATGAGCCGGTGGCTGAAGATGTTGATCAGCGCGTGGAGCACGAGGACGACCACGAAGAGCAGGAACGCCTGGTGCAGCGTCGCTTCCCAGGCGCCGCCCGTCACCCGGTTGAGGGTGATGCTCAGGAACGTCGCGCAGCCGTAGTCCACCGAGGCGGTCACCGCGATGAGCCCGATGAGGTTGAGCCAGCCGGTGAACCAGCCGTGGATCGGCTTGCCCATCGTGGCGGCCCACCAGTAGATGCCGCCCGCGGTCGGGTAGGCGGAGACCAGCTCCGCCAGGCATAACCCGATGATGAGGATGAACACGGAGATCAGCGGCCAGCCCCACGAGATGGCGATGGGGCCGCCGTTGTTCCAGGCCTGTCCGAAGGTCGTGAAGCAGCCGGCGAGGATCGAGATGATGGAGAAGGAGATCGCGAAGTTGGAGAAGCCGCTCCAGGTCCTTGCCAGCTCCTGCTTGTAGCCGAGCTCGGCGAGCCGCCTGGAATCCTCTTCAGTGGTCATGAGGTCTCCCTGTGCGCGGGGGGGAGTCACTGATTGGTCTACCTGTAGACCATTTCGGAGGTCAGGGCAAGGCGTTACAGCTGATTGTTGGCGGGGTCATCGGTCCTTGTCGGATCCATGTCGATGACCGCCTTGCCGCGGACCTTTCCGTCGCGGATCGCGGCCGCCATCTCGCCCGGCCGTTCCCATGACCACCGCCCGCCCACTCCGGCCGACAGCTCGCCCCGCGCCACCAGCTCCACCAGGTACGCCAGGTCGGCCGCGGGCGCGGCGGCGTCGCCGAACGAGCTGATCGTCCGCGCCTCGCCGAGCACGAACGTCGAGTTCGGGACGAACACCGCGGGCTCGCCGGCCGCCCACCCGACGCTCTGCAGGTTGCCGCCCGGCCTCAGCAGCCGCCACGCCGCCACCAGGTACGGCCCGCCGAGCAGCTCGATGACCGCGTCCACCGGCTCCACGCCGTCGAGGTCCGTCACCGTCTCGGCCCCCAGGTCGCCCGCGCGTGCCGGGTCCCGGACCTGGGCGATCACGTGCGCCCCGGCCCGCCGGGCGAGCTGCACGGCCAGCCGTCCCGTCGCCCCGGACGCGCCCGTCACCAGCACCCGTCTGCCCAGCAGCGGCCCGGTGGCGCGCAGGGAGCGCAGCGCCGCGAGGCCCGCCATCGGCAGCGCGGCGGCGTCGGCGAGGTGGACGCCGTCCGGCACGACGGCCAGCGCGTCCGTCGCGAACGCCGCCCGCTCCGCCCACGCCCCCGCCGCGAAGGCCACGACCCGCGCGCCGGCGGCCGGCCCGGTGCCGTCCTCGGCGGCCCGGAGGACCACGCCGGCCGAGTCGTAGCCGAGGACCGCCCCGTCGGGGAAGTGGCCGATGTGGCGCAGCTCGGAGGGGTTCACGGAGGCGTGGTGGATCTCGACGAGCGCCTGGCCGGGGCCGGGCTCGGGGTCGGGGACGGTGACGGGTGCGGCGGGAAGGGCTCCGCCGGAGACGACCAGGGCACGCATCGCTTGACTCCTTGACATCCAGATTAGCGGACTGACGGTCCGCTTCGTTGTGGGGATAGTATGGGGACCGTTGGTCCGGTTGCAAGTGGGCGAGACGGAACGAGGTGGGCCGGATTGCGAGCCGACGCGACGCGTAACCGGGAGGCGATCCTGCGCGCGGCCGAGGAGCTGCTCGCCGCGCACGGGGCCGAGCACGTCTCGCTCGACCGGGTGGCCGCCGCGGCGGGGGTGGGCAAGGGCACGGTGTTCCGCCGGTTCGGCAGCCGTACGGGGCTGTTCCAGGAGCTCCTGGCGGAGCGGGCGGAGGCGCTGGCGCGCGCCATCGACACCCCGGGCTCGCCGCTGGGTCCCGGCTCGCCGCCCCTGACGAGGCTGCTCGCCTTCCTGGACGAGCTGGCGGGACTGGCCGAGCGCAACCTCGCGCTGTTCGCGGCGCACGAGCGGGCATGCGCGGAGGACAAGTACGCCGACCCGACCTACGTGCGCTGGCACGCGCACGTCACCGCGCTCGCCGGGCAGGCGCGGCCCGGCCTCGACGCCTCCTTCGCGGCCCACGCCCTGCTGGGGCTCTTCGACGCCGACCTGGTCAGGCACGTCATGCGCGAGGGCGGGGTGACGCGGCTGCGGTCGTCGGTCCGCGCCTTCGCCGAGGCCCTGCTGGGCTGATCCGGCGCCACACCGGGTGGGTCGGGCAGATCGGGTGGGTCGGGCAGACCGGGTGGATCGGGCAGATCAGGCGGGCTCGGGGATGTCCGTGAGCTCCGCGAGGACGGTGCGCAACGCCAGGTCCGCCACCTGGCGCAGCTCCTCGCGGGTGCGGCCGCTCGCCGCCTGCACCGCGATGCCGTCCGTGACGGTGTGGACCAGCCGGGCCAGGACGGCGGGGTCGCAGCCCGGTGGCAGGTCGGGCGCCTGCTCGAAGCGCCGCCGCAGCGCGGTCTCGCCGGCCCTGCGGCACGCGATCGCCGCCTCACGGGCGGTGGCGGAGTCCGGTCCGCAGGCGTGGACGCTGTTGACGCTCAGGCAGCCCGGCCCGCCGGCGCCGGTGGTCAGCTCGACCGCGCCCTCGACCAGGCGCCGGACGACCTCCCGGACCGTGGGCGCGGTCAGGGCCTCGGCGGCGAAGGCTCCCGGGCCGCTGACGTAACGGTCGAGCGCCTTCGCGAACAGCTCCTCCTTGTTGCCGAAGGCGGCGTACAGGCTGGGCCGGTTGACCCCCATCGCCGCGGTCAGATCAGACAGCGACGTCCCCTCGTAGCCCTGTCTCCAGAACACCTCCAGCGCCCGGTCGAGCGCGATGTCGGCGTCGAAGGCGCGTGGTCTGCCGCCGGGCATGCCGTACCTCCCAAGTTTTATACCTATCGGTACGTTACCTCTTGATCCCGCGCTCCGCCTCCCCTAGTTTCATACCGATCGATACGTAACTAGGAGAGGTCCGACATGATCAGAGCCGGAGTCGTCGGAGCGAGCGGCTGGGCGGGGGTGTCCCACCTGCCCGCGCTGGCCGGGCTGGACGGGTTCGAGGTGACGGCGGTGGCGACCACGAACCGGGCCAGCGCCGGGAAGGCGGCGGCCGAGCACGGCGTGCCGCTGGCGTTCGCCGACGCCGGCGCGCTGGCCGCCCATCCCGACGTGGACCTCGTGGTGGTGTCGGTGAAGGCGCCCGGGCACGCCGCGGTCATCAGGGCCGCGCTGGAGGCGGGCAAACACGTGGTGTCGGAGTGGCCGCTGACCGTGGACCCGGCCGAGGCGGACGAGCTGGCTCACGCCGCCACGGCGGCCGGCGTGGTCCACGCCGTCAGCCTCCAGGGGCACCACTCGCCGGACGCGCGCTTCGTCCGCGACCTGGTCGCGGCGGGCCGCGTCGGCCGGCTGGAGTCGGCCGTCCTGGTCGCCGCGGGAGACCCGCTGGGCGGCGCCGTCATCCCGGCGGGCATGGAGTGGAGCACCGACCCCGCCGGCGGCACCACCATCCTCACGATCATGGCCGGCCACTTCCTCGCGACGCTGGAGCGGATGGCGGGCCCGCTGACCGAGATGTCGGCGCGGCTGCCCAGCCGGTACGACACGGTCGCGGTGGGCGAGACCGGCCGGACCGTCGCGAACCGGGTGCCGAGCCAGGTGCTGCTCCACGGCACCCTGGCCGGCGGCGCCACCGCTTCCGTCACGGTCCACGGGGGCAGCGGCACCCCGGACGGGTTCCTCGTCAAGCTCGTCGGCTCCGAGGGAACGCTGACCGCCGGCCCCACCCGGCCGGGGGTGTACATGCACTGGACCGACTGGGAGATCCGCGTCGGCGGCGAGCGCGTCGAGGTGCCCGCCTCCTACCGGACCGTGCCCTTCGACCCGGCCGGCGGTCCGGTCGCCAACGTCGCCGCCTTCTACCAGGAGGTCGGGCGGGCCATCCGGGAGGGCCGTCCGGCCGATCCCGACTTCCACGCCGCGGCGCGCCTGCACCGGCTGCTCGCGGCCGTCGAGCGCGCCGCCCTGAGCGGCGGCGCGGAGGAGGTCTCGTGAAGTGCGGCGGGCGGGCCGTCTCCTGGCCGCCGTCCGTGCCGGACGGGCTCAGGCGCTGAACGCGTCGACCGTCGCCTGGTTGAACGCCTTGAGGTCGTCGGGCTTGCGGCTCGTGACCAGGATGTTGAGTCCCGTGGTGTCCACCACGACTTCCTTGTCCACCCAGGTGGCGCCCGCGTTGCGCAGGTCCGTCCGGAGGCTGGGCCAGGAGGTCATGGTGCGGTCGCGCACCACGTCGGCCTCCACCAGCGTCCAGGGCGCGTGGCAGATCGCGGCCACGGGCTTGCCCGCGTCGAAGAAGTCGCGGACGAACCGCACGGCCTTCGGCTCCATGCGCAGGAAGTCGGGGTTGGCGACGCCGCCCGGCAGCACCAGGCCGTCGAAGTCCGACGCCGAGACCTCGTCCACCGTGGCGTCCACGGCGTAGGTGTCTGACTTGTCCAGGTGTTTGAAGGCCTGGATCCGGCCGGAGGCGGTGGAGACGAGCTTCGGAGTGCCGCCCGCCTGCGTGACCGCCTTCCAGGGCTCGGTGAGCTCCACTTCCTCGACCCCCTCGGGGGCGACGAGGAACGCGATCGTCTTGCCGTCCATCATCAGGATTCCTCCTTGGAGCGGATGTCCTCACCCCCTATCCGGCGTCCTGGGATGTATGCGTGCGCGGCCCACGCCGCGGCGGCTCCCACGGCGTACCAGAGCAGGTCAGGCGGGTTGAAGGTGCTGCCCAGCACCGGCCGCAGGACCGGGGGGATCTCGGCGAGCTGGGCGAACTCGATCGCCCAGCTCAGCCCGCCCGCCACGAGCGCGGCCACGGCGGGCCGGATCCGCGGGCGGACCAGCACGACGAGCGTGTAGAGGAGGACCGTGTACAGCGCGTCGCCCGCGTACTTGGCGAAGGCGCCGTCGGCCAGCGCCCGGACCCCGAGCCCCGCCACGACCGTCAGGACGGCGACGAGGGCGACGGGCAGGCGCGGCATCGGGCCACCCTAGCCGGGTTGACGCGGCTCGATACCATCGGACCACATGAGCGCGACCATGGTGGTGAAGGACCTCGCGGCGGGTCACGGGGATCGGGTGCTGTTCTCGGGGCTCGACCTGGTGGTGAGCCCGGGCGACGTCATCGGCCTGGTCGGGGCCAACGGCGCCGGCAAGTCGACCCTGCTGCGGATGCTCGCCGGCCTCGACGCCCCCGAGGAGGGCGCCGTACGCCTGAGCCCGGCGACCGCGACCGTGGGCCACCTGCCGCAGGAGCCGGAGCGCAGGGCGGGCGAGACGGTCGGGGCGTTCCTCGCCCGGCGCACCGGCGTGGCGGCGGCGCAGCGCGACCTCGACGCGGCCACGCAGGCCCTCGTCGACGAGCGGCCCGGAGCCGACGACGTCTACAGCGACGCCCTGGAGCGCTGGCTGGCGCTGGGCGGCGCGGACCTGGAGGAGCGGGCCGAGGAGGTGGCCGCCGACCTGGGTCTCGCCGTGGACCTGGGCCAGGCCATGACCTCGCTGTCCGGCGGCCAGGCGGCCCGCGCGGGGCTCGCGTCGCTGCTGCTCAGCCGGTACGACGTGTTCCTGCTGGACGAGCCGACCAACGACCTCGACCTCGACGGGCTGGACCGGCTGGAGCGGTTCGTCACGGGCCTGCGGGCCGGCACGGTGCTGGTGAGCCACGACCGCGAGTTCCTGGCCAGGACCGTCACCAAGGTGCTGGAGCTCGACCTCGCCCAGCAGCGGATCCGGCTGTACGGCGGCGGCTACCAGGCGTACCTGGAGGAGCGGGAGGTCGCCCGCAGGCAGGCCCGCGAGCAGTACGAGGAGTACGCGGGCACCCGCGCCGACCTGGAGGCCCGCGCCCGCACCCAGCGCGCCTGGATGGAGAAGGGCGTGAAGAACGCCCGGCGCAAGGCCACCGACGGCGACAAGATCGGCCGCAACATGCGGGTGGAGTCGACCGAGAAGCAGGCCGCCAAGGCCCGCCAGACCGAGCGGCTGATCGAGCGCATGGACGTCGTGGAGGAGCCGCGCAAGGAGTGGGAGCTGCGCATGGAGATCGCCGCCGCGCCCCGCGCGGGAGCGGTCGTGGCGACCATGCGCGGCGCGATGGTGCGGCGCGGCACGTTCACGCTCGGACCGGTGGACCTGGAGGTGGGCTGGGCCGAGCGGATCGCGATCACCGGCGCCAACGGCTCGGGCAAGACCACGCTGCTCGGCGCGATGCTCGGCCGGATCCCGCTGGACGAGGGCAACGCCGCGCTGGGGCCGGGCGTGGTCGTCGGCGAGGTGGACCAGGCCAGGGGGCTGTTCGAGGGGGAGGAGCCGCTGCTGGACGCGTTCTCCGGGCACGTGCCCGAGATGGTGCCCGCCGACGCGCGGACGCTGCTGGCGAAGTTCGGGCTGCGGGCCGCGCACGTGCTGCGGCCGGCCTCGACGCTGTCGCCGGGCGAGCGCACCCGGGCCGCCCTGGCGCTGCTCCAGGCCAGGGGCGTCAACCTGCTGGTGCTGGACGAGCCGACCAACCATCTCGACCTGCCCGCCATCGAGCAGCTGGAGTCGGCCCTGGACGCCTACCCCGGCACGCTGCTGCTCGTCACCCACGACCGCCGGATGCTGGACGCCGTCCACGTGGATCGCCGGCTCCGCGTGGACCAGGGCAAGGTCATCGAGACCGACTGAAAATTTACACCGGATCAGGAAACGAAGATGAAACAATTTTCCGTCACTCGTTGACACGCACTGTTCGTATGGTGTGCCTTTCTCTACACAGGAATTCCCGCCTGAAGGTGAGGCACATATGAGGAAATGGATCGCACGCCTGGCTGTGCTGGGCGTAGCGCTGTTACTGGCAGGTCAGGGTCAGGTGGCACTGGCCCAGGAGCCTGCGGCGGGGAAGAAGGTCCTCCGTGTCGGGGCCACCCAGGCGGTGGACTCGATGAACCCCTTCCTGGCGGTCCGTCTCGTCTCCACCTCGATCCACCGGTGGATGTACGGCTACCTCACGGTGCCCGACTCGAAGACCCTCCAGCCCAGCCCCGACCTCGCCGAGTCGTGGACGTCCTCCGAGGACGGCCTCACGTGGACGTTCAAGATCCGGCAGGCCAAGTGGTCCGACGGCCAGCCGGTCACGGCCGACGACGCCGCCTGGACGTTCAACAAGATCATGACCGATGACGCCGCGAAGACCGCCAACGGCCCGGCCGTGGAGAACTTCGAGAGCGTCACGGCCAACGGCCAGGACCTGGTCATCAAGCTGAAGGCGCCCCAGGCCTCCATCCTGGAGAACCCGATCCCGATCATGCCCAAGCACGTCTGGGAGAAGGTGACCGACCTCGCCAACTACGAGGCCGACACCTACCCGGCCGTCTCCAGCGGGCCCTACATCGCGGTCGAGCACAAGAAGGACCAGTACGTCAAGCTGCAGGCCAACCCCAACTACTGGCGGGGCAAGCCGAAGATCGACGACCTCCAGGTCATCTTCTACGACAACCCGCAGGCCGCCATCGCGGGCCTGAAGAAGGGTGACATCGACCTCATCGGCCGCCTCGCGCCGCCGGAGTTCCAGGCCATCCAGAACGACCCGAACATCGTGGCGTGGAACAACCAGGGCCGCCGTGCCGCGTACCTGGAGGTCAACCCCGGCGCCACGACGACCGACGACAAGCCGGTCGGCGACGGTCACCCCGCGCTGAAGGACGTGAAGGTCCGCCAGGCGCTGCACTACGCGATCGACAAGCAGAAGCTCGTGGCCGAGGTGCAGAGCGGCCTGGCCAAGCCGGCCGACGGCTCGATCGTGCCGCCGATGTACAAGGACTTCTTCTGGGAGGCCACCGGCGACACCAAGGTCACCTACGACCCGGCCAAGGCCAACAAGATCCTCGACGACGCGGGCTACAAGAAGGGCGCCGACGGCGTCCGCACGATGCCCGACGGCAAGAAGAAGCTGGAGTTCCGCTTCACGATCCACACCGACACGCCGATCGAGGACAAGCTCGCCGAGTACCTGACCGGCTTCTTCAAGGAGATCGGCGTCACGCTGACCACCGTGAAGCTCGACTCCAGCAAGTTCTCCGAGGAGACCGGCGTCACGGGCAACTACGACATCGCGATCAGCGGCTGGTCGGTCAACCCCGACCCCGAGGAGGTCCTGGCGACGCACCTGTGCAGCCGCCGGCCGACCCCCAAGGGCGAGGGCGGCGGCACCGAGTCGTTCTACTGCGACCCGACCTACGAGAAGCTCTACCAGGAGCAGCTCAAGGAGCTCGACCGCGCCAAGCGCGCCGACCTCATCAAGCAGATGCAGGAGCGCCTCTACACCGAGGCCCCGATCATCGCCGTCTACTACACGAACGACCTTGAGGGCTACCGCAAGGACCGGATCACCAGCATCACCTCGATCCCCGAGGAGAACGGCCTGCTCTACGGCGGCAGCGGCTACTGGCCGTTCTACACCGTGGACACGGTCGCGGCCCCGGCCGCCGGCTCGACCGCCGACGGCGGGTCCAACACCGGGCTGATCCTCGGCGTGGTCGGCGGCGTGGTCGTCCTCGGACTGGTGGTGTTCCTCGTGACCAGGCGACGCAAGGGCGTCGCGGACGAGCGCGAATGACAGCACCGCTCGAAGCAGCAGAGCCCGCCGCCGTCCAGGCGGCGGGTCCTGGTGACGAGCGCTCCACCCACGGCGGCACGCTTCGGTACGCGCTGTCGAAGCTGGGTGGGGCGCTGTTCAGCATCGCCATGGTGATCGTCGGCACGTTCTTCGTGTTCCGGCTGCTGCCCGGCGACCCGGTGCGCAACCTCGCGCAGGGCCGCAACATGACCCCCACCCAGCTCGCCCTGGAGCGCCACCGGCTGGGCCTGGACAAGCCGGTGCTCGACCAGTTCGTCGACTTCGTGGGCAAGACGCTCCGCTTCGACCTCGGCACCTCCTACGAGTACAAGCGGCCCGTCCTCGGCCTGATCGGCGAGCGGCTCGGGCCGACGCTGCTGCTCGCCGGCGTGGGCCTGGTCATCGCGGTCAGCCTCGGGCTCTGGCAGGGCACGCGGGCCGGCTGGCGGCACAACTCCCGCTTCGACCGGGTCTCGACCGGGATCTCGCTGGTGCTGTGGTCCGTGCCGACGTTCTGGCTCGGGCTGCTGCTGCTCATGGTGTTCGGCGTGGGCATCGGGCCGATCCCGGGGCTGTTCCCGACGCGGGGCATCGAGAGCGTGGACGCGCCCGACGGGTTCGCGTACGTGCTGGACGTGGCCTCGCACATGGTGCTGCCCTGCCTGACGCTGGTGGCCGTGGTCTACGCCCAGTACCTCCTGGTCATGCGCTCCTCCCTGCTGGAGGAGGTCAGCCAGGACTACGTGACGGTGGCCCGCGCCAAGGGCCTGCGCGACGACGAGGTACGGCGCCGCCACGCGGTGCCCAACGCGCTGCTGCCCACGGTGACGCTGGTGTTCATGCGCATCGGCTTCGTCGTCGGCGGCGCGGTCACCGTGGAGACCATCTACAGCTGGCCCGGTCTCGGGCAGCTCTTCTACGAGGCGATCAAGGTGCCGGACTTCACGCTCATGCAGGGCACGTTCATGCTCATCACCGTCGCGGTGATCCTCATGAACACGCTGGCCGACGTGGTCTACCGGCTGCTCGACCCGAGAGTGAGGTCGGCGTGACCACCGCCACTGTGGAATCCGTCGCCTGGAGCCGCAGGCGGCTGGCGTTCGGCCGGTTCTGGCGGAGCTTCCGGCAGAACAAGGCCGGGATGGCCGGCCTGGTGGCGCTGGTCGTGGCCGTGGTGCTGGCGCTCGTCGCGCCGCTGTTCATCGACGAGAGCGTGACCAGCGTCGTGTCGGGCACCGGCGCCAAGTGGGCGCCGCCGAGCCTGGCCGAGCCGTTCGGCACGGACGAGTCCGGCCGGTCCATCCTGCTGATGGTCTGGTGGGGCTCGCGGGCCTCGCTGCTCATCGGCTTCCTCGCCGCGCTGCTCAGCATCGTCATCGGCATGGTCGTCGGCATCGCCGCCGGGCACTTCCGCGGCTGGCTGGGCGGCGTGCTCATGCGGGTCACCGACTGGTTCCTGGTGCTGCCCTCGCTGATCACCGCCATGGTCCTGGCCGCCATCCTGGGCGGCAGCACGTTCACCATCATCGTGGCGATCGGCGTGACCACCTGGCCCACCACGGCCCGCCTCATCCGGGCGCAGACCCTCGCGGTGGAGGCCCGGCCGTACATCGAGCGGTCCAGGGCCCTCGGCGGCGGCCACTGGCACATCACCACCCGCCACGTGCTGCCGAACGTCGCGCCCCTGCTGCTGGCCAGCACCACCCTGGAGGTCGCCAGCGCCATCGTCACCGAGTCGACGCTGGCCTTCCTCGGCGTCAGCGCCAACAAGACCTCGTGGGGCACGATGCTGCGCGCCTCCTACGACTTCGGCGCGGCGACGCAGGGCGCGTGGTGGTACATCCTCATCCCCGGTCTCTGCATCCTCGCCGTCGTCATGGCGTTCACGCTCTGCGGCCGGGCGCTGGAGGCCGTGCTCAACCCGCGACTCAGGAAGGCGGGCTGATGGCTCTGCTCGAACTGGACGACGTCTCCGTGACCTACCGCATCGCGGCGGGCGAGGTGCCCGCCGTGCGCGGGGTGTCGCTGGCGCTGGACGCGGGGACGGCGCTCGGGGTCGCCGGCGAGTCGGGGTCCGGCAAGTCGACGCTGGCCATGGCGTTGCTGCGGCTGCTGCCGCGCGACGCCCGCGTCGGCGGCCGGATCCTGCTCGACGGCGAGGACGTCCTGACCATGAAGTGGGGCCGGATGCGCGCCGTCCGCTGGGCGGAGGCGTCGATCGTCTTCCAGGGCGCGCAGCACGGGCTCAACCCGGTGCAGCGCATCGGCGACCAGATCGCCGAGCCGCTCCTCGTCCACGGCCTGGCCCGGCCCGAGGCCGCCCGGGGGCGCGTCGCCGAGCTGCTGGAGCAGGTCGGGCTGCCCGCCTGGCGGGCGCGCAGCTACCCGCACGAGCTGTCCGGCGGGCAGCGGCAGCGCGTGATGATCGCCATGGCGCTCGCCTGCTCGCCCCGGCTGATCATCGCCGACGAGCCGACGACCGCCCTCGACGTGATGGTCCAGGCGCAGGTGCTGACCCTGGTCAAGGAGCTGCTCGCCGAGCGCGGCATCTCGCTGATCATGATCTCGCACGACCTGTCGGTGCTCGCCGACGTCTGCGACCGCCTCGCCGTCATGTATGCGGGCCGGGTGGTCGAGCACGGACCGTCGCACGAGGTGTTCCACGAACCCCGGCATCCCTACAGCGCCGCGCTGGCCGCCGCCTTCCCCACGGTCGGCGACCCGGTCTCGCGGCTCGCGCCCAAGGGGCTCGGCGGCGACCCGCCCGACCCCATGGAGCTGCCGACGGGCTGCTCGTTCCACCCGCGGTGCCCGGTCGCGGTGGAGGAGTGCCCCACCCTGGACGTCGAGCTCTGGCGCGCCGGCCCCGAACACCGCGCGGCCTGCGTACACGTACGGCCGGCCGCCGACGCCGCCACTGAGCCCGCCGAGCCCGCGGAGACCGCCACCCTGGAGACCTCGTGACCGAGACGCAAGCCCCCGTGGAGACCGTCGGCACGGTCCGCCCCACCCTGCTGGAGGCCCGCGACCTGCACGTGGAGTTCCCCTCGCGCGGGCGGCGCGCCCGCGCCGTCGACGGGGTGGACCTCGCGATCGGCGAGGGCGAGATCGTGGCGCTCGTCGGCGAGTCCGGCTGCGGCAAGACCACGCTCGCCCGCACCCTGCTCGGCCTCGAACGCCCCACCTCCGGCTCCGTCCTGTACGGCGGGACGGCCCTGCAGTACGGCTCCAAGGCGCTCAAGGCGTACCGCCGGGAGGTGCAGCTCGTCCTGCAGGACCCGATGGGCTCGCTCAACCCGCGCCAGACCGTCTACGAGGCCGTCGCCGAGGGGCCGCGCATCCACGGCCTGGCCGGCGAGCAGGAGGTCGTCGCCTCGGCGCTGTCCCGGGCCGGGCTCCGGCCGCCCGAGAGGTTCTTCCTGCGCTACCCGCACGAGCTGTCCGGCGGCCAGCGCCAGCGCGTCGTGATCGCCGGGGCGCTCGCCCTGGAGCCCAAGGTGCTGATCGCCGACGAGCCGGTGGCCTCGCTCGACGCCTCGGTGCGGGGCGAGATCCTCGCGCTGCTGCTCCGGCTGCGCGACGAGCTGGGCCTGTCGGCGCTGGTCGTCACCCACGACCTCGGCCTCGCCTGGAACATCGCCGACCGGGTGGCGGTCATGTACCTGGGCCGGATCGTCGAGTCGGGCCCGGTCGAGCAGGTGCTGACCGCGCCCCGGCACCCGTACACGCAGGCCCTGCTGTCGGTGCTCCCCGAGTCGCCCGAGCGGATCGTGCTCACCGGCGAGCCGCCGGACCCGACGCGCATCCCCGGCGGATGCCGCTTCCACGCCCGCTGCCAGGTGCTCGCCTCCGGCCGCGCGGCTGAGGCGGGGGTGGACGGCAGGTGCCGGGCTGAGCCGCTGGCCGTCCTGCCGGCGGTGCCCGCGGCCCAGGCGGCCTGCCACTACGCGGCGGCCACCACCGGTCCGGGAGACCACTAGTCAGCCCCGCAGACGTCATGACGAGCACGATCCCGCCGCCGGCCGGCCTCCGCCGACTGCCCCACGGACTGGGACGGGTCGATCATCGCGGCGGCCCGGGCGGGATCGGAGCGGTGCCGGTGTTTGCATGCCTCCGGCAACGTCTCGGACACCACATCGTGGACCTACCGCTGCTCCGGTGGGAGGTCGTCCGGTGCGTCTACTCGTCCGGGGGCACCAGCCCTGATCGATACGCGTAGATCGCGGCCTGGACACGGGTGCGCGTGCCGATCTTGGCAAGGACGCGTGACACGTGGATCTTGACCGTTCCCGCGGCGATGCCGAGTTCATCGGCGATCTCAGCGTTGGACCGGCCCAGCGCGACCAGCCGGAGCACCTCCGTCTCCCGCACCGTGAGCTCGCGGGCGTCGGCCTGGACGGGCGGGGTCGCGAAGCGGCGCACGAGCCTGCGGGTGACCTGCGGGTCGATCAATCCCTGACCTCGGTGGGCCGCGCGCACCGCCGCCAGGTAGAGGTCGGGGTCACCGTCCTTGAGCAGGAAGCCCACGGCGCCCGCTTCGAGCGCCCCGAAAAGATACTCGTCTGTGTCGAACGTGGTCAGCGCGATGATCGCCATGTACGGCGCCCGGGCCATCAGCCGCCGGATGGCCGTGATCCCGTCCGTGCCCGGCATGCGGAGATCGGTGAGTATCACGTCCGGTTGGTGCTCGCGCGCCATGCTGACCAGCTCGGCCCCGTCGCGCGCGGCGCCGAGGAAGGCGATGTCGGGCTCGTGGCTCAGCAGTTGCCGTAGTCCCTCACGGGCGAGATGCTGGTCGTCGGCGATCAGGAGGCGGATCACGAACCCACCCGCCGGACCAGACGATCGTGCCCGGGCGGCTCCGGGGAAGAGCCGGCCCCGCCATCGCCCGCCTTCGCCGCCGGCCCACGATCCACACGGACGTCCGGGGGGAGCACGGGGAGGTCGGCGCGCACCCGCCAGCCGTTCTTGCCGCGTGACCCGATGTGGCAGTGCCCGCCCAGCGCCTCCACGCGCTCACGCATGCCCGTCAGGCCGCGCCCTCCGCTCGGAACGCGGTCGTCCGCCAGGTCGCCGCCGGCCGATGGGCGGGGCGGACCCGGGTCGTCGATGGTGACAACGACCCGGCTGTTCGCCCCACGAACCTTGACCGAGGCCGTTCCGGCCGTGGAATGCCGCGCCACGTTGGTCAGCGCTTCCTGCACGATCCGGTAGGCACAGGCCGCCGTCTCCGGGTGGACGGTGCTCTCCAGGTGGGGATCGACGTCGAGGGCGACGGCCAGCTCCGACCCGCCGCTGCGTTCCGCGAGCGCGGGCAGGTCGGCGAGGCCTCGCCCCTGCGGCTGGTCCTCGCTGTCCGACCGCACCAATGTCGTGAGCAGCGCCCGGATCTCGGCCAGCGCCTCGGCCGACAGACCGGCGATGCCGGCCAGCGCGCGGTCGGCCTCGGAGTCGCGACCGGCCAGCGCCCGCCGGGCGCCGACCGCCTGGAGCCTGATCGCACTGAGGTGGTGACCGACGATGTCGTGGACGTCTCGGGCGATCCGTGCTGCCTCCTGCGAGCGTGCCCGCTCCTCCCTGGCACGTTGCAGCCGCGCCGCTTGAGCGGCGCGGTCGGCCCGCAGTCGCAGCGCGTATCCGGCGGCGACCGGCGCCGCCCCGGCCGCCGCGTAGACGGACATGCTGGTGAGGCCCGGCGTGGACATGCCCCCGATGCCTGCCGCCACCGCCCAGACGACGGAGCCGATCAGAAGCGCCGAGCGCAGGCGGTGGCGGTGGAAGGCCGCCGACGCGACGGTCAGGCCCAGGATCCAGGTGCCGGTGTCGCGCTCCAGAGCGAGACTGACCGCCGGCATCACCGCCGCGGAGGCGACGACCGCCGTCAGCGGCAGCCTCCTGCGTACCACCAGCGGTGCGCAGGCCGCCAGGGTCGGCACCGCCCACAGCGCCGCCGCGCCCACGTCGGTGAGCTCAGCAGGCCGGCCGCGCCACCATCCGTCCAGCGCCGAGAGCGTCAGCGCGATGATCGCCGTGGCGCAGGCCAGCAGGGCGTCGCGGCCCATGACGGGGATACGCCTCCAGACGCCGTCCGCGTCCCGTGCCAAGGACCGGAAAGCCGCTGACCGTCTCACGCGACCAAGTATCACGCCGGCCTTGCGGGGCAGGTGGCGCCGGGAGCGGGGAGCGTACCGTTGATCAGGTATCTGTCCACGTGCTCGGTCACGCAGGGATCGCCGTGGTTGACGTACAGGCCGTGGCCGATGCCGTCGTACCTGACCGTGACCGAGCCGGGGACCTGGTCGGTGATGGCGCGGACAGAGCTGTACTCGTAGACGGGCCCGACGCCGAGCAGCGGCGGAAGCGCGCGAGCAGGCAACGGCGCCGGCGGGTTGGCGGCCTCGGCAGCCCACGGCGAACACGTGAGACGCGCGTTCTCCCGTACGCCGGAGAAGTTCGGCGACACCTTGGCTGAGCGCCGCACCGCCGTACGGTAGGCGCGGTAGCCGTCATAGCGGAACCCGTCGGCGCACGTCACCGCGAGCAGGGCGCTCGGCTGCGGCGGCACGCCGCGGCCCTGCGGGTCGAAACCGGACGCGTCGCCCTTCGAGGCGCTCGCGATGGCCTTGGCGAACGCGGGCCAGCCCGCCTCGCGCAAGATCATGCCCTGCGCCAGTGCCTTGAGGTCGTCGCCGTCGTAGCGGCGCTCCCCAGCGGCCGCGGAACCGGGCAGGGGATGGCGCTCGGCCCGCTTCACGACGTCCTGCCAGGCCGTTTCCGCGTCGGTCCCGCGCAGCGCGCAGTCGGAGGAGCCGGCGCACCATCGGACGAAGCGCTTGAACACCTCCTCCAGGCCCTTGTACTGCAGCCGCTCGGACTCCGCGACCGGGGACACGTGGTCGGGCACGCTGTCCAGCGCCATGGCGCGCACCCGCTGCGGGAACAGCCGCGCGTAGGAGGCGCCCAGCACGCCGCCGTAGGAGTTGCCCAGATAGGAGAGCTTCTCCTCGCCCAAGCCGGCGCGGATGGCGTCCATGTCGCGGGCCTGGGTGGCGGAGTCCATGTGGCCGAACAGGCCGGGCGCGGCGTCCCTGCAGGCGGCGACTGCGGCGGCGTTCGCCTTGAGCGCCTGGTCGTACTCACGCCGGTTCTCCGGAGTGGCGAACGCGGGCCCGGTCGCGCAGGACGCCAGCGGGAGGTGCTCGCCGCTCTGCCCGCCGCGCGGGTTCCATGTGACGACGTTCATCCGGGTACGCAAACCGGCGAAACGGGGCAGTGACCGGGACAGCGCCTGAACGCCGGCGGCGCCAGGACCTCCGGGACTGAACAGGACGGTGCCCGCGGCCTCGCCGGTCGCGGATGCCCTGGCCAGGGTGAGGGAGATCGTCTTGCCGCCGGGATCTTTCCAGTCGACGGGAACGGCCAGTTGGGCGCACCGCATCTCGGCCGGGACGTCCGCGCCGCACGCGGACCAGGCGAGGGACGGCGCCGGGGCCGGGGTGGATGAAGTGGACGAAAGGGAGGCGGCGCCGGCGGGAGCGTACGCTCCCAGCGTCATCACCAGAGGCACAGCGAGCAAGGCTGATCTCGGCCAGATCATCGAATCCTCCACAGGTGGTGCGGCGAGCGCCGCGGATGTCGTCACAGGCTAGGCAGAGGCATGTCCCGCCACATCTGCCACAGGGCATACATCCGACCCGCCGGGGCTCGGCCTGGCCTCTTCGACGGACTCCACCCGCGCGGCGCGATCCTGTGGATCCTGGGCGCATGAGGAGGTCCTGGCTCTAGCCCTCCACGGTCGTGTAGTCGGCCAGCGCGATGGCGTTGGCGGCGCGGTGGATGGCGCCGGCGACCCGCTCGATCATCCGGTCGCGGCCGGGCAGGTGGGGCAGCAGCCTGATCATCATGAGCTGGATCCGGATGGCCAGGCGCGACCCGATCACCATCCCCTTGAGGTTGGCCGGGCCGAGCTTCTGGTTGGCCTCGACGAACGGCCGCAGCACGGCCTCGTACCGGTCGAGCGCGCCCTCGGCGCCCCGGGCCAGCTCGCCCGCCAGCACGTACGCGCCGACCAGCGCGAGGCTCGTGCCCTGCCCGGAGGCCGGCGAGGCGCAGTAGCCGGCGTCGCCCACCAGCACGACCCGGCCGCTCGACCAGCGGTCCATGTGGATCTGGCTGACCGAGTCGAAGTAGAAGTCGTCGGAGCGCCGGACGGCCTCCAGCAGCTCGGGCACCTCCCAGCCGGCCCCGGCCATGGCCTCGGCGAGCAGCTCCTTCTGCCGGGCCGTGTCGCGGTGGTCGTAGGCGAGGGGCGCCGACGACCACATGAACAGCGCCTTGGCGGTCGGGTCCTGCCGGGTGCTGTAGACGTTCGCGGTCCTGCCGGGCGCCACGTGCACGGCCTCCTCGCGGTCGAGGCCGAGATGGTTCGGGACGGTCGAGATGGAGATGTGGCAGCCGAGGTCGCGCCGGAACCTCTCCTCCTCGCCGAACACCAGCCGCCGGGTGACGGAGTGGACCCCGTCGGCCCCGATGACCAGGTCGAACCGGCGCGGCGCGGAGCGCTCGAACGTCACGGTCCCGTCCTCGGCGATCCCCGTGATCGTGTCGTCGAAGATGTACTCGACGTCGTCGCGCGTCAGGTCGTACAGCAGCTCGTTGAGGTCGCCGCGCATGATCTCCGCGTCGCCGCCGTGCCGGCCGCCGAACAGGTCGGCGTCCATGGTCGCGACGCGACGGCCCGTGGCGTCGTAGTGGGTCACGTGGCGCATCGCCGTGCTCCGGGCGCGGACCGCCTCCAGCAGGCCCATGCGCTCGATCACGTCGATCGCGGCACCGCGGATGTCCACCTTGTAGCCGCCCTCACGGATCGCGGGCGCCCGCTCGACCACGGTCGGCGTGAAACCGTGGCGGCGCAGCCAGTAGGCGGCCGTGGTGCCGGCGATGCTCGCCCCGGAGATCAGGATGTTCGTCATGCCCTGAACGGTACACGCGTGTCAGACGCTTGTCCAGAACGATTGTATGAGACGGTTGTGCTACTCTCTTCGCATGGGAAATCGTGAGGATCTGCTGGCCGGGGCGAAGCGGTGCCTGATGGAGAAGGGCTACTCCCGCACCACCGCCCGCGACATCGCGAGCGCCTCGGGAGTGAGCCTGGCGGGCATCGGCTACCACTTCCGCTCGAAGGACGCGCTGATGAACGAGGCGCTGTTCGAGGCGATGCGGGAGTGGGGCGACGAGCTGGCGGCCACGCTGGCCGGCTCCGTGGAGCCCGGGGCCACGCCGCTGCGGCGCTTCGAGGTGGCGTGGGACCGGGTCGTCGAGTCGCTGGACCGGCTCCGGCCGCTCTGGATCACCCAGTTCGAGCTGGTCGGCCAGGTGGACCATCTGCCGGAGGTGCGCGCCTACCTCGTCCAGGGGCTGCGGGCGGCGCAGGACGGGCTGGCGGAGCTGTTCGCGGGCATCGACCCGGCGACGGACCCGGAGCGGGCCCGGCTGGTGGGCTCGCTCTACCAGGCCATGCTGACGGGCTTCCTGTCACAGTGGCTCCTGGACCCGTCCAGCGCCCTCAGGGGCCATGAGGTGGCCCAGGCCCTCCGCCTGGCCACCGCCTGACTCACGAGGGCGGGGACCTGACGATCGCGAAAGATTTGACGTAGCCGGCTCTCATCTGGAGCGTCGCGGCGACCCCCAGACCGCCGACCAGAGAGCGATTCGCGTCCGGGGCGGCAGCGGCGCACGACCCGCGAGAACTGCACGCGGCCGCGGTTCATGGCATCGGGGTCGCGTATCGGTCCCGCAACGCCAACGGACGATCGGACCAGGTTGGCACGCGGCCAACCTCGGGCGAAATGCCCCCAAAGCCACGCGCTTTCCTGGAAGCCTCCCCTCGCGCCCCTGGTTGGAGACATTGAATCGCTCGAAGCCGACATGCCGGTCCGCATCCGACCGGCGAACCAGAGATGAGTGGGGAGACGTCATGTCGATCCAGCACTCCATGTCCATCCAGCACTTCCTGCCTTTCGTGTTCCGGCCGCCGAAGCAACCGGACGTCGCGCTGCAGGAACTCCAGCAATCCAGCGACAGGCGCCGCCGCAGTAGTCGCCGCCGTCACTGAGCGCTCGCCCTCCGGCACGTCGACTCCGTGCCGGACGGATCAGGCGCGGGCCCCGGGCCCGCGCCTGATCCGCTGTCGGGCCGCCGCTGTCGGGCCGCCGCTGTCGGGCCGCCGCTGTCGGGCCGCCGGGTCGCGGGTGACGGCCCCTGGTCCTAGAACGCGCTGATGGTGGCCGGGGCGCGCTCCGTGCGGCTGAGGGTGCGGATGACGGCCGTCGCGCCGTGCCGGTGGACGGCGAGGCGGGCCAGGAGGTCCACGACCGGGTCCACGACCGTCGAGGGCAGGGCCGGTGTCCCCACGCCCACGCTCGCCGCCAGGTCGTCGGAGTGGACGACCAGCTCGATCACGCGCGTCAGGAGGAAGTCGTCCAGCAGCAGCGACCAGCCCGACGGCAGGTCCAGGACCCGGTCGACCGGCTCGGCGGGCAGGGTGGCGCGCTGGTGCTCCAGCAGCTCGGCCGTGGCGGCGGCCAGCGCGGCGGGGCCGGCGGAGGCGGACTCCTCGCCGGCGCGCCTGATGCCGACGTTGATCTCGTGGTCGAGGCCCGCCTCGACCCATGGGGACCTGGCGTAGTGCTCCAGCAGGCCGATCGGCTCCGTCCCCGGCGTCGTGCCGGCGGCGAGCAGCCGGTCGACCCGGACGAGCTGGTGGGCGAGGTGTCCGGCCAGCCCCGCGACGCTGAACTCGGTGAGCGCGCTCGGCTTGTCCCAGGCGGCGGCCACGGCGGGATCGCCCAGCAGGGCCACCGCCGACATCGCGGCTGTCAAGTAGGACGCTCTGATCTCCCCCATAAGATCCGATCCTTTCCGCCTATGTCGTGATTCGCGCCAAGACTATCCCCACGACGATCAGGCTCACCGCCGCCATCCGCCCCACCGAGATCGGGTCGTCGCCGAGCACGGCGCCCAGCGTGATCGCCCCCACCGCCCCGATGCCGGTGAACACGGCGTAGGCGGTGCCGACGGGCAGCGTGTTCATGGCCTGGGAGAGCAGCCAGACGGCGGCGGCCATCAGGGCGAGGCAGAGCAGGGTGGGCACCGGGCGGGTGAAGTTCTGCGTCGGCTTGATGCTCTGGGACCAGGCCACCTCCACCAGCCCGGCGAGGAGGAGGACGAGCCAGCTCACGACGACACCGCCTTCAGGGCCGCGGCCAGCGACTCCTCGTGCTTGCCGCGCAGGTGCGCGAGTGCCGGGTCGAGCCGGGAGTTGACCAGCTCGGCGTGGAAGAACGTGACGTCCTCGACCGCGAAGTGGCCCTGGAAGAAGTCGCGCAGGTAGCGCTCCTGGTGGTCGTACGGCTCGCGCGGGGTGCCCGGGCCGTACGCGCCGCCGCGGGCGCCGGTGACCACGAACGAGCGGCCCTTGAGCGACATCTTCGGGAACGTGATCTGGTCGATCCAGGCCTTCAGCGACGACGGGATCGAGAAGTTGTACATCGGCGTGCCGATCAGCACCACGTCGGCCGCCACCACCTCGTCCAGCAGCGGCTTCACGATCGCCCAGGCCTCGCGCCGGGCGGGGGTGCGGACCGCCTCCTCGTAGCGGGAGATGTCGGTGATCTGGTGTTCGAGGATGTGGTCGCACAGCTCGGTCCACGCCTCGCCGATGTGCGGCACGGGGTCGGCGGCCAGGTCGCGGTAGACGTATCCCGCGTCGGGGTGCGCGGCGCGCCAGCTCTCGGCGTACGCCTTCGACAGCCGGCGGGAGAACGAGGCGCGGCGCGCGCTGGCGTCCAGGTGGAGCAGCATGGCTTCTTCCGATCTCTAAGCGGACACTACGTCCAGTTAACCATAACCGGACGCGGTGTCCACCTAAACTGGTGGGCATGGAGAGAGCCGACGCCGCGCGCAACCGCGCCCGGATCCTCGAAGCCGCCGCCGCGCTGTTCGCCGCCAGGCCGCCGCACGAGGTGACGATGGACGACATCGCCAAGGCCGCCGGAGTGGGCCGGGGCACGCTCTACCGCCGCTACCCGGACCGCGCGTCCATCGCGGTCGCGCTGCTCGACGAGCACGAGCGGGAGCTGCAGGAGCGCCTGCTGCGCGGCGACCCGCCGCTCGGCCCGGGGGCGCCGCCGGCCGAACGGCTCGCCGCGTTCTACGCCGCGATGGTGCGGCTGCTGGAGGACCACGTCCACCTGGTGCTGGGCAGCGAGGTCGGCCGCACGCGGTTCGAGACCGGCGCGTACGGCTTCTGGCGGGCGCACGTCCGCTCGCTGCTCGTCGCGGCGGGCACGCCGCGCCCGGACGCGCTCGTCGACCCGCTGCTCGCGCCGCTCGCCCCCGAGGTGTACTCCTACCAGCGCTCGGACCTCGGCCTCACCACCGAGCAGATCACGGAGGCCCTGACCAGGCTCACCCGCGTCCTGTGACCGCCGGTGAAGCGAGGACCCCTGCCCACCGCGACGACAGCGCGACGCCGCCCCGTCCACGGCCGCCGGCCTCCGTCGGCCGGCGGGGGTCAGAGGGCGTGGCCGCCGGCGACCTGAAGGACCTGGCCGGTGATGTACCGGGCCTGACGCGAGGCCAGGAACACCACCGCGCCGGCGATGTCGGCCGGCTCCCCGGCCCGTCCCAGCGGCACGATCGACCGGACGTGCTCCTCCGTGGCGGCGTCCATCCAGCCCGTCTGCACCGGCCCCGGGGCCACCGCGTTGACCCTGATCCCGGCCGCTGCCAGGTCGAGCGCCGCCGCCCGGGTCAGCGCCTCCAGGGCCGCCTTCGAGGTGCCGTACCCCACCTGGCCGGGGAACGCGCGGGCCGCGTCGGTGGAGACGTTGACCGCACTGGCTGAGTGCCCTGGCCGGCGGCGGCGAGCCAGCTCGGCGATGAGCAGGGTGGGGGCGATCGCGTTCACCTGGTAGGCGCGCGCGAGCCCGGCCGCCGTGACCGTGTCGAACGTGTCGGGGCTCTCGCAGTGGGCGGCGTTGTTCACGAGCACGTCAACGGGCCCGAGCCGGCTCTCCACCACGTCGAACAGCCGCACGGGGGCGTCCGGCCCCATCAGGTCGGCACGCACCGCGATCGCGCCGCCGCCCAGCCCGGCCGCGAGCTCCTCGGCCTCGTCCAGGGGAGGGGTGAGGTGCTCCCAGGTGACGCCCGGTGGCGGCGCGGACCCGGCGAACCCGTGGACGGCCACCCGCGCGCCTTCGGCCGCGAAGGCGCGCGCGATGGCCGCCCCGATGCCGCGGCCGCCGCCGGTGACGAGAACGACCTGGCCGGCGAGTCCCGTGTCGATCACCTGACGAGCATGCCATGCCGCCCGGACGACGATCAGGACGTGCTGAACAGGGCGCTCACCGACTCGCCGTCGTGGATGCGGCGCATGGCCTCGGCCAGGGCGGGCGCGATCGACAGGACCGTGAGCTTGTCGCTCGGCCGGGGCGGCGGGACGGTGTTGGTGCAGACGATCTCGGCGACCTCGGGCAGCGCGCCGAGCCGTTCGATCGCGTCGGCCGCGAACAGGCCGTGCGTGCAGGCGATCCGCACCGAGTTGACGCCGCGCTCCCGCAGCCGGTCGAGCAGCTCGATGACCGTGCTGCCCTTGGCGATCTCGTCGTCCAGGATGATCACGTCCTTGCCGGCGACGTCACCGATGACCGAGCTGATCACCACGCGGTCGTCGCTGAAGCGCTGCTTGGCGCCCATCGCCACCCCGGCCCCGAGCAGCCGGGCGAAGGCCGCGGCCTCCTTGGCGTTGCCGAGGTCGGGCGAGACGACGACGGTGTTGGACAGGTCGTAGCGGCGGAAGTGCTTGGCCAGCTCCCGCAGCGCGTGCAGGTGGTCGACGGGCACACTGAAGAAGCCGTGGACCTGCGGCGAGTGGAGGGTCATCGCGAGCACCCGGTCGGCGCCGGCCGCCACCATGAGGTCGGCGACGAGCCGGGCCCCGATCGAGATGCGCGGCGCGTCCTTCTTGTCGCTGCGGGCGTAGGCGTAGTGGGGCAGCACTACGGTCGTGCGAGCCGCCGACGCGCCCCGGGCCGCGTCCAGCATCAGCAGCAGCTCCACGAGGTGCTCCTGTACGGGCGGCACGAGCGGCTGGATGAGGAACACGTCCCGCTCGCGGCAGTTGGCCTGGAGCTGGACCTCCAGCACGTCGTTGGCGAAGCGGTTGATCGCCACGGGGTGGAGCGGGGTCCCGAGATGGGCGCAGATCTCTTCGGCGAGCTGCGGGTGGGCGGAGCCGGAGAAAACCGTGATGTCACGCACGATTTCCAGAGGATATCCCTAGGGGTTCACGTAGTGGTGCAGCAGGGCGGGCTCGCCCGCCGCGTTCAGCCAGTCCGCCCGGCTGCTGGCCACGCGCCGCCAGCCGGTCCGCTCGTAGAACGCGATCGCGGCGCGGCCCTCGCTGGAGACCTCCAGGGCCAGGGGCGGGGCGTCGGCGGCGTGCGCGGCGCGGGCGGCGGCGAGCAGGCCGGCCGCCACGCTCCGGCCGCGGGCGCGCGGGACGACGAACAGGCGGGACACGACGGCGCCGACCGGTACGCCGACGAGCCGCCTGACGTGCTGGTCCGGCCGGGCCAGCCCGACGTGGCCGAGCACGGTCCGGCCGTCGTCGTCGACGGCCACCCACGCCTGGGCGAGGTCGTCGGGCGTGAGCCAACCGGCCGGGTCCGTGGGCCAGTCCACGGGGTAGCGGTCGGCGGCGTGGACCTCCTGCAGGGCGCGTACGCAGGCGGGCAGGTCGCCGGCGGTCCGGGGGCGGATCAGGGCGGGGCGGCGGGTCATGGCTGGAGGGTCTCCGGGGTGAGCTTGCCCAGGTCGTGGACGACGAGCCAGGCCAGCTCCAGGGCGTCGGGCGCGGGCGGGTACCGGGGGTGCGGCACCGCGACGACCCGCATCCCGGCCGCGTGCGCCGACCGGAGCCCGTTGCTGGAGTCCTCGACGGCGAAGCAGGCGCGGGGGTCGATGCCCAGCCGGGCGGCGGCCTCCAGATAGCCGTCGGGGGCGGGCTTGCCGCGCTCGACCTCCTCGGTGGAGACCGTGGCGGCGAAGCACTCGTCCAGCCCGGCGGCGTCGAGGACGACGTCGATCAGCCGCCGGGGCGAGGAGCTGGCCAGTCCGAGGGTGAAGCGCCCGGCCAGCCGCCGTACGGCCTCCTGGGCGGCGGGCATCAGCGGGATGGACTCGCGGTAGCGCTCGGCCATCGCGTCCACCACCTGGCGGGCGATCTCCTCCGGCGGCCGGCCGACGCCGAGCTCGTGCAGGTACACGGCCCACTCGCCGGTGCTCATGCCCATGAGCCGGGACTGCGTGTCGGGCCGCCACGTGCCGCCGTTGTCGGCGACGTAGGCGCGCCGTACCTCCTCCCAGACGGGTTCGGAGTCGACGAGCACCCCGTCGAGGTCGAACACACACGCTTCCACCGCGAAACCCCCATGACGATCAGTCAGCCTCCAGCCAATCACACGGCGCCCGCGCACCTCCGGCAGAGGTAGGGGTTTGTCCGTATTGCCAGACTCTGTTGACCCTGTCCGTACCGGAAGGCGGGCATGCAGGGGAGCATGTCGGACCTTCCATTCCATGATCGTGACGACTCCGACGACGCCGGCCGTGGCTTCGTCGCCAGGCTCGACCCCGGGGTGATCAGGAACAGCGACGGCAGGGTCGTCTGGGACGGCGACTCCTACGCCTTCCTCCAGGAGGAGTGCCCCGACAGCGCGCATCCCGGCCTGTGGCGGCAGGGCCGGCTCTGCGCCCGTCAGGGCCTGTACGAGGTGACCGAGGGCGTCTACCAGGTGCGAGGGCTCGACCTGTCGAACATGACGCTGGTCGAAGGCGAACACGGTGTCGTCGTCGTCGACCCGCTCGTCTCGGTCGAGTGCGCGGCGGCGGCCCTCGGCCTGTACCGCGCGCACCGGGGGCACCGGCCCGTCACCGGTGTCGTCTACACGCACTCCCACGCGGACCACTTCGGCGGCGTGCGGGGCGTCACGAGCGGCGGCGTGCCGATCCTCGCGCCGGACGGGTTCATGGAGCACGCGGCGTCCGAGCACGGCCACGCCCGCTCCGCCGTGACGCGCCGCTCGGTCTACACGTACGGCCAGGCGCTCGAACGCTCCCCGCTCGGCCAGATCGGCGCGGGCCTCGGCCTGGCCGCCTCCACGGGCGCGATCTCGTTCGTCCCGCCCACGGTGACCGTCACCCGCACCGGCCAGGAGGAGGTCGTGGACGGGGTGCGGATGGAGTTCCAGCTCATGGCCGGCGCGGGGGACCCGCCGCAGATGGCGTTCCTCCTCCCCGGCCACCGGGCCCTCTTCCTGGCCGAGAACGTCACCCGTGACCAGCACGACCTGCTGCCCCTGCACGGCGCGGCGGTCCGCGACCCCCGCGTGTGGGTCCGCTGCCTGACCGAGACGATCACGCGGTTCGCCGGCCGCGCCGACGTCGCGCTCGCCTCGCACCACTGGCCGGTCTGGGGAGCGGACGCCGTCGCCCGGTTCCTGACCGGGCAGCGGGACCTGCACACGTACCTGCACGACCAGACGTTGCGCCTGATGAACAAGGGGCTCACCGCGTCCGAGATCGCCGAGACGCTTCCACTGCCGCCGGCGCTGGAGGACGCCTGGCACACGCGCGGCTACCACGGCGCGCTCAGCCAGCACGTCCGGGCCGTCTACCAGCGCTACCTCGGCTGGTTCGACGGCAACCCCGCGCACCTGTGGGAGCACCCGCCGCGCGAGAGCGCCATCCGGTACGTCAGGTGCCTGGGCGGCGGCGGCGCCGTGGTCGAGTTCGCGCGCGGCTACCTCTCCCAGGGCGACCTGCGCTTCGCCGCTCAGCTCCTCAACCACGCGGTCTTCGCCGACGAGGGCAACAAGGAGGCCCGCGACCTGCTCGCCGAGGTCTACACCAGGCTCGGGCACGGCGCGGAGAACGCCACGTGGCGCAACCTCTACCTGACGGGGGCGCTGGAGCTGGCCGACGGGATCGTGCCGGCCGTGCCCGCCGCGCAGTGCCCCGACCTGGTCGCGGCGCTTCCCGTGGACCGGATCTTCGACTCGATCGCCATCCGCCTGCACGGACCACGCGCCTGGAACGAGAGCCTGGCGATCGACTGGCACCTGACGGACCTGGGGGAGCGCCACCGCACGACGCTGTCGAACGGCGCGCTCGTCCGGCAGCAGGACCCGCCGGACGGGCCGGTGGACCTGACGCTGCGGCTGAGCAGGCAGCAGCTCGTCGGGCTGCTCTGCGGCCGAGGCGCGGAGGGCGTCGAGCGGGAGGGCAACATCGGGGCGCTGCAACGCCTGGTGGCCCTCCTGGACGACGCCATGCCGGACTTCCCGGTGGTCACGCCCTGAGTCACAGGCCGGTGTGGGTGATCATCAGTATGACGGACCCGCAGGCCAGCACGCTCGCGGCGAACGCGCCCGCCCACAGGGGCAGCGCCCGCGCGCAGGTGAGGGCGAGCGGGAGGACCAGCCAGACGAACGGCGGCGCGGCGGCGGCGAGCGCGGCCCAGGTCAGCACGACCGGGAGCAGGCACAGCAGCGCGAGCCCCGGCCGGCCCGGGACCAGCTCGCCCTCCAGGAGCACCCAGGCGACGTACAGGCCGCCGAGCAGCGCGCCGCCGGCGGCCACGGCCGTGCCGCCGTCGCCGGCGGTCATGGCCAGGGCGGACACCAGCAGCGCGCCGAACGCGCCGTGGGAGATCCACCGGAGCGCGCCCGGCCGCCGCGGTGAGAACAGGAATCGACTCATACGATCACCCACGGTAACCGTCGCGGCGGCGCGAGGCACTCACCGGGGCCCCGCGAGTCCCACGGCGCCGGGCCTCCGTGAAGGCGACCGGCTTCCCGCGAAGGCGACCTGGCCTCGGTGAGCCGGTCAGAGGCTGAGGAGCTTGGCCTCCGCCTCCGGGGTGAGGCCCACCGGGGGGCGGCCGGGGCGGGGCGGGGCCTGGCCGCCGATGCCGGTCAGCCAGGTCCAGGTGTCGGCCACCGTCTCCTCGACCGGCCGGCACCGCAGGCCCGCCGCCACCGCCTTGGACACGTCGCCCTGATGCATGGTCTCGTGCCCCTCGTCCACGGCCCAGATCGGCAGGTCGGTCCACTGCTGGACGCCCGCCGCGAGGACCGCGCCGGCGTCGATCCAGCGCAGCTCCGCGTCGGAGCCGGTGACCCGGACGCAGGTCTCCAGCAGCTCGCCCATCGTCGTGAACTCCGGGACGCTCACCGTGTTGTAGGCCCCGCCGAGCCCGCGCCCGGCGGCGTCGAGGCACCACAGGGCCAGGTCGCGGGCGTCGATGTACTGCAGGCCGAGGCCGGGGGAGCCGGGGGCGGGCACCGTGCCGCCGCGGGCGATGCGGCTCAGCCACCACGGCAGCCGCCCGATGTTCTCGTACGGGCCGAGGATGAGCCCCGGACGGGCCAGCAGCGCCCGGTCGCCGAACGCGGCCACGGCCGCCAGCTCGCCACCCGCCTTGGCGTGGACGTAGTCGACGTCGCCGCCGTCGTCGGGTGACGCCTCCACCACCGGCGCGCTCTCGTCGGCGCCCGCCGCCGTCGGGTAGGGGTGGACGGAGCGGCTGGAGACGTACACGTAGTGCTCGGCCCGCCCCGCCAGCAGGTCGGCGGCGTCGCGGACGGCAGACGGCGCGGAGGACCAGGTGTCGACCACGACGTCCCACTCGCCGCGCTGGATCGCGGCCAGCCCGCCCGGGGCCGACCGGTCGCCGCGCAGGGCCCTCGCCCCCGCGGGGGCCGCCCGGGTGCCCCGATTGAAGACCGTCACGTCGTGGCCGAGGGTGAGCGCCTCCTCGGCGAAGGCCCGGCCGACGAAGTCGGACCCGCCCAGCACCAGCAGCTTCATGCCCCACACTCTGGCGCACTCCGGCACACCCGGGTGGCTCCGCACGCCCACAGCGGAATCGCCCACAGCGGAAGCCGGGCGGAAGGGCGGGCCGTGAAAGCATCGGGGCCCTCCGGGAAAGAAGGGGCGATCGTCGTCCACCGACCCAGCGGAGATGCCTGCATGGCCGTTCCCCCTGACCTGGCCGACCCGCCCGATCTCCGGGCCGGTTTCGAGGAGGTCTTCAACGCGCACTTCTCCGAGATCCACCGTTACATCGCCAGGCGGCTGTCGGACGACGCCGCCGACGACCTGGCGGCGGAGGTGTTCCTGGCGGCCTACCGGGGCGGCTACGACGCCTCACGCGGAGGGGTGCGGCCCTGGCTGTACGGCATCGCCACCAACCTCGTCGCGCGGCACCGCCGTACCGAGATCCGCAGATGGAAGGCGCTCAGCCGCACGGCCGAGCGTCCCGAGCACGACCACGAGGACGCCACGCTGGCCCGCGTGGCGGCAGGTGGGCTGACCGGCAGGCTGGCGGGGGCGCTGGCCGGGCTCAGCCGCGGAGACCGTGACGTCGTGCTGCTCAGCGTGCTGGGCGACCTCAGCCACGCCGAGGTCGCCGCCGCCCTCGGGATACCGGCGGGGACGGTCGCGTCCCGCCTCAGCCGGGCCCGCAGGAAGCTCCGCAAAGCACTCGGCGACGTCAACCCCTTGGAGGAGACCCATGGATGAGCTGAACCTCCTGGCGAGGTCACTGCCGGACGCGCCGCCGCCCCGGGCGGAGGTGGTCGAGAAGGCGCGCGCCCGGCTGGCCGCGGCCCGGAAGGAGCCGGTACGGCCACGCCAGGCGGGGCGGGCAGGGGGGCGTGGCAGGACCTGGGGGTGGACCCTGGGGACGGCCGCGGCCACGGTCGCCGTCGTCATGGCCGTCGTCGCGCTGGTCGCGAACCTGACCACCGCGCCCGCGCCGCCGCCGGTGCTCGCGCCCGACGCCGGCGCCGGCGCCCTGCTCCGGCTGGCGGACCGGGTCGCCGGTCTGCCCGACGACAGCGACGCCTACTGGCGCAGGCCGCTGCTCAACAACGGGCTCATCCGCGTCCGCGCGGGCGACCAGACGTTCAACCTGCTGCACTCCGACCGAATCGATCTCTGGCAGCCGCGCGACCCCGGCGATCCCGTCCAGGCGGTGCAGCGGAAGATGTTCACCCGCCCCGCCACCCCGGCCGACGAGCGGGCCTGGCGGAAGGCCGGCTCTCCGACGACGCTCCAGCGCGTGTGCGCGTCGGTGGCCGACGACGAGTGCGTGATGCCGCGGCTGCGGTCCAAGCCCTCCGACTGCCTCTACACACGCGCGGCCGACCCGGGTGGCGTGTTCGGCGACCGGCGGCTGGGCGACTTCACCCTCGCCGAGCTCGCGGCGCTGCCGGATGACGCAGCGCGGCTGCGGGAAGTCCTGCGGACCCGCTGGGAGGGGCGTGCGGACAGGATGCGCCGGGAGAGCTTCGACGAGTTCCTTCCCGTCGCCGGGGCTCTCCTGGAGATGCCGGTCAGGCCCTCGGTCCGGGCGGCGGCCCTGCGTCTTCTCGCGGGCCTGCCGACGACCAAGGTGCTCGGCCCGGCCGTCGACCCCCTGGGCCGCGAGGGTCTCGCGGTCACGTTCGTGAAGAGCGAGGGTTTCTTCATGGAGTTCGGCGCGGACGACGAAGTGCCGGAAGTGCACGCCACCATCCTGGACCCGCGAACCGGCACCGTCCTCGCCCACACCACCGCCGCAGGCGAGAGCACCGAGGGGGTCGCGAAAGGAACGATGATCTACTACCAGGCATGGGCGCCCGAGGCGGGCTGGACCGACGAGCGCCCCGGGCGGCCCCACGCCTGCCGGCTCAGCAAGAGCGTCATCCCCTGACGGGAGCGCGGAGGGTCAGGCGGTGGCGCGGACGGTCAACGCGTTCAGGCGACGCCGAACCGTTCCGGCGCGCGTCGCCCGGAGTTTGACTTCCGGCCATGGACGGGCCGGACATGGTCTGTAAGGATCTTTCGAGTACTTTTCCCCCTCGGAAGGCACACGGAAGAACATGCGGGTCGCACACGTACTGCTCACGGCAGCCCTCACCTCCACCCTCACCTCCACCCTCACCGGCACCTTCGCCTCCGCCCCGGCCGTCGCGGCGCGGGCGGAGGCACGGCCGATCGAGCTACCGGCGGAGGTGAACGGCGGAGCCTGGCAGTCGGGTCACGTGCAGGGCATCGCCATCGACCAGAAGAAGGGGTACATGTACTTCTCCTTCACCAACCTCCTGGTCAAGACCGACATGAAGGGCAAGCCGGTGGGCTCGGTCACCGGGTTCACCGGCCACCTGGGCGACCTCGACTTCAACGACAAGGACGGCCGCGTCTACGGCTCGCTGGAGTACAAGGACGCCAAGGCGTTCTACATCGCCATCTTCGACGTGGACCGGATCACCAGCCTCGGCATGAACGCCGAGGGCTCCGACGTGGTGACCGCCGTCTACCTCAAGGACGTGGTGGACGACTACAGCGCCGACATGAACGGCGACGGCGTCTTCGACGGCAACATGGGCAACACCCCCGACCACCGCTACGGGTGCAGCGGCATCGACGGCGTCGCCTTCGGGCCGGAGTTCGGCAAGCGCGGCGGCCGGCAGAAGCTGACCGTCGCCTACGGCATCTACTCCAACACCACGCGCCAGGACAACGACCACCAGGTCATCCTCCAGTACGACATCCGCGACTGGCGCCGGTACGAGCGCCCGCTCACCCAGGCCCAGCCGCACACGGCCGGCCCGGAGCGGTCGGACGGCAAGTACTTCGTCCGCACGGGCAACACCACCTACGGCGTGCAGAACCTGGAGTACGACCGCCGGTCGGGCAACTGGCTGATGGCCGTCTACAAGGGCGTCAAGCCCCAGTTCCCGAACTACTCGCTGTTCGTGGTCGACGGCTCCGCCCGCCCGGTGGAAGGCCCGATCGAGGGGCAGCCGCAGCCGGAGCGTGGCGCGCTCCTCCCGCTGCTGCGCCAGGGCCTGCACCACGACGCGACCGACGTGTGGGGATGGGAGTCGGGCGGCCAGTACGGCCTGGCCTCGCTCGACGACGGCCGCTTCTACCTGGCCAAGGACGGCACGGTCGTGGAGGACGGCGTGACCAAGCAGACCGGCCGCGCCCAGCTGCACCGCTGGACCGGCCAGGCCCCGACCCCGTTCGAGCAGATCCAGTAGCGACGAGGTCACTCGCCCCGGCGGGCACGGGCGCGGCGCTTGCCCTCGTGCATGGCCTGCACCCGTGCCACCGGGATCGTGTGCCCCTCCTCGACCAGGCCGGCGGGCAGCCGCTGCGGCGGCGGCATCAGCTCCGCCCACGGGTCACGACCGTCCAGCAGCCCCGGCACGGACCGGACGGTGAAGTCGCGCGGGCTCACCTGTTCGAGCTCCTCCCAGGGCACCGGGAACGACACCGGCACCTCCGGCCGGACACGCGGGCTGTAGGCGGCCACCACCGTCGCGCCGCCCGCCCGGGTCGAGTCGATGAACACCTTGCCCTCGCGGTCCTCCCGGATGAACGCCGTCGTGGCCAGCTCCGGGTCGAGGCGCGCGGCCCGGGCGCCCACGGCCCGGGTGGCCGCCGCCAGGTCCTCCGCCGGGACGCCCTCCTCCACGGGGACGAACACGTGCGCGCCCTTGGCGCCGCTGGTCTTGACCGCCCCGGCCAGGCCGGCGTCGGCGAGCGCCTGCCGGACGAGCAGGGCCGCGCGCACGGCGAGGTCGAACGCGGCGCCCTCCGGCGGGTCGAGGTCGAGCACCAGGTGGGTGGGGACGCCGGCACGCGCCAGCGCCGGGTGGTACTCCACCGCCCGCTGGTTGGCGAACCACAGCAGCGTGCGCCGGTCGTCGCACAGGGCGTACGACACCTGCCGGTGGGACGCCTCGGCCCAGACGGAGACCGTGCGTACCCAGGACGGGGCGTACTTGGGGACGTTCTTCTGCATGAAGGCCGGCTGACCGGGGCGGACCCGCACGACCGACAGGGGGCGCTCGCGCAGGGCGGGCAGGATCCGGTCGCTGACGGCGTCGAGGTAGTCGACCAGGTCCCGTTTCGTGGCGCCGGACCCGTCGAACAGTGGCTGGTCCAGGTTGGTCAGCGGCACACCGTCGCGCGTCTCATCACTGCTCACCCGCCCCACCCTGCCCGCCTCACGGCTCGTCAGGCAACACCTCCACGCCGCCGGCCGTACAGCGACCTGGACGCTCTCAGGTCCTCCCTGGTCGCGCTGCTCCGCCAGGTGGGCCACCGGCCACAGGTGTAACGTCGGCACCTCCTGCCTCCCGGGCTCTCCCGCCGGGCGAAGGCCTTCCCGGGCGCGACACGCCGAGTCTGCTCGGGGGAGGCGAATTGTGGTGTTTTGGGCGAGGTTAGGGACGGTATTCCGCTTGTGGGGGGTGCCATGAAACAGATCGTTGCCGCTGGTCTCGGAGTGGTGGTCATGCTCGGCCTGTGCGCCGCCTCGGCGCGGGCCGACGGGGATCTTCGCGACCTGAGCTCGGCGAGTTCCGACGGCCATGGGGCCGCTGCGGACGGTGACGGCGATGGCCAGAACGTCAGCAGCCGCCAGTACCGAATCCTGCTCCGCCAGTGCTCGTACGCGAACACGCCCGGCGCGCGCGCCCGCTGCCGCTCGAACGTGAGGGCCACCTACCGCATCGGCGCGGCCGACCCGTCACTGGACTGCCGGACCTACTCCGGCGTGACGGTGTGCGGGAAGCTCATGCTGAGCCCGTCCGAGCGCTCCTGCGTCACGGACTCGGTCGCGCAGGGGCTGTCCTACCGGCGCTCCGAGGTGGAGTGCTACGTCTTCCTCTGATCCGGCGATCACAGGGCCAGGGCGACCGTCATGCCGCACCACGCGGCGCCGAACCCGGCCGCCACGCTGCCCAGCGCGTTGAGCAGCGCGTACGTCCTGGCGCCGTCGCGGACCAGCCGCACGGTCTCGTACCCGAACGTCGAGTACGTGGTCAGCGCGCCGCAGAAGCCGGTGCCCAGCAGGGCCATGACGGGGCCGGGCGCCGGCACGGCGGCGAGGAAGCCCAGCAGGGCCGAGCCGAGCACGTTGACCGTGAGGGTGCCCCAGGGGAACAGGGAGTCGTGGCGCGCCTGCACGGCCCGGTCGGCCAGATAGCGCAGCGGGGCGCCGACGGCGGCCCCCAGCGCGACGAGCAGCACGGTCACGAGTCGCGCCCGCCCGCGCCGGTCCCGTACGGCCCGTCCGCGTCCGTCCCGTCCGCCGGCTCCGTGAAGGCGTCTCCGGAGGAGCGGCCCGCGTAGCGGATCACCTCCACCTCGTCGAGGATCACCAGCCCCTCGGTGACCAGCTCGTCGAGCTGCGGCAGGAAGGACCGCACCTTGTCCGGCGCGTCCACGATCACGATCGCCAGCGGAAGGTCCTCCGACAGCGACAGGATCCGGGTGGTGTGGATGCGGCTGGAGGCGCCGAAGCCCTCGATGCCGCGCATCACGCTGGCCCCCGCCAGCCCCGCGCGGTGGGCCCGGTGCACGATCTCGTGGTAGAGCGGCTTGTGCCGCCACACGTCGCTCTCCCCGACGTAGACGGTCAGGCGCAACGCCGAGCCGTGGAGTCTCATCGCTCCTCCTCTCTCGACCGCCGGTCCAGGAACAGCAGGCGGCCCAGACGGTCGCCCAGGTGGACCGCCAACAGCGCGGCGACCAGCGTGCCCGCCAGGTAGGCCAGCGCCGTGCGCGGCTCGCCCGCCTGGAGCGTCCGCTGCGCGTCCACCACGTACGTCGAGAAGGTGGTGTACCCGCCCAGCACGCCCACCCCCAGGAAGGGCCGCACCAGCGGGTGGACCCGCCACGCCTCGGTCACGGCGACCATGAGCACGCCGATCAGCAGGCACCCCGTCACGTTGACCCCCCACGTGGCCCAGGCGAACGCCCCGGGCGCGTGGGGGAAGGCCAGCGTGATGCCCCAGCGGGCCAGCGCGCCGAGCATCCCGCCCACGGAGACCGCGCCGAGCGTGGCCCAGGGGACCCGCCGCAGCCGGCGCCCCAGGGGCCGGTCCGGGCGCGGCGGCCGCGGGCCGACGCCGGTCTCGGCGAGGCGGGGCGCTCCGGACTCCGGGCGGGCGTCGGACATGGCTCTCCTACCGGCTCTTCCACCGGGCGTTCTCGCCGGGCATTCCGGCCGGGCATCTCTCATGGGGCACGTCCATCAGGTGCCGGCTCTCGTAGCGAGGCTACCCGCGGGCGGAGATCCTCAGCCGACGATCACCCGTTCCTCCGGCAGCTCGTAGCGGCGGGTACGCTCCTTCAGGGCCAGCGCCGACCCCAGCGTGAGCGGCCCGATCCGGCCGGCGAACATGAGCGTCACGAGCAACACGTGCCCGGCGGTCGTCACGTCGGAGGTGATGCCGGTGGACATCCCCGCCGTGCCGAAGGCCGCCACCACCTCGAACAGCACCCGGTCCAGACCGTGCGGCGTGAGGACCAGCAGCACGTACGTCGAGACGACGACGAGCGCCATGCCCATCGCCGAGATCGACACGGCCTGCCGCTGCGCCGACTCGGGCAGCCGCCGCCGCCCGACCGCGACGTGCCGCTCGCCCCGCAGCTCGGCCCAGATGACGAACGCCAGCAGCCCGAACGTGGTCACCTTGATCCCGCCCGCGGTGCCCGCGCTGCCGCCGCCGACGAACATCAGCACCTCGGTCACCAGCCAGCTCGACGGCTGCATCTGGGCGATGTCCAGGCTGTTGAAGCCGGCCGAGCGCGCCATGACGGAGGTGAAGAAGGCCGCCAGCAGCTTGCCGCCGTCGTCCAGGGGGGCCAGCGTCGCCGGGTTGCGCCACTCGGTGGTGAGGTACGCCAGCGTGCCCGCCCCCAGCAGGATGAGCGTCGCCCCGACCGTGACGCGGGTGATGATCGACCACCGGCTCGGCCGCCGCCAGGAGCGCAGCAGCTCGAAGACGACCGGGAAGCCGAGCCCGCCCACGATCACGGCCGTGGCCACCGTCAGGCAGATCCACGGGTCGGCCACGAACCGCATCAGGCTGTCCGGCCACAGCCCGAACCCGGCGTTGTTGAACGCCGACACCGCGTGGAAGGCGCCCAGGTAGAGAGCCCGGGACAGCGGCTCGTCGTACCCGGCGACGAAGCGGGCGGTGAGCACGACGGCGATGACGACCTCGCAGGCGAGGCTGAAGAGCGCCACCTTGCGCACCAGCCGCCGCACCTCGGCCATGCTGAGGGCCTTGGTCTCGGCCTGGGCGAACAGCCGCGCCCGCAGTCCGAGCCGTCCGGCGACGAGCACGGTGAACAGGGTGGCCAGCGTCATGATGCCCAGCCCGCCCGCCTGCACCAGTCCGGCGATCACCACCTCGCCGAACACGGACCAGTGGGAGGCGGTGTCCACCACCACCAGCCCGGTCACGGACACGGCGGAGGTCGCGGTGAACAGCGCCGTCACCAGTCCGGCGGACTCCCCGGTCGTGGTGGCCACGGGCAGCGAGAGCAGCCCCGTGCCGAGGGCGATCGCCGCGCCGAACCCGGTGGCGATGACCTGTGCGGGGTGGTGGAACCGGTCGAGGAGGGACGAGTAACGTCCGGCGCGCCGTCTCATCGCGCAAACCGTAACAGCCTTCGCGGCAGGCTCCGCACCCCCGTCGGAATACGGTAGGGGGGTATCGTGTTAGAGTGGGTGACAGCAAGGGAGAGGGGGATCGGCATGGCGGGATACTCCGCACGCAAGGACGACCACAGCCGGCGGCTGCGCCGGATCGAGGGGCAGGTCCGCGGGCTGCAGCGGATGGTGGAGGACGACAAGTACTGCATCGACGTCCTGACCCAGGTGTCGGCGGCCACCAGCGCCCTCCAGTCGTTCGCTCTTTCCATGTTGGAGGAGCACCTGGCCCACTGTGTCGCCGAGGCCACCCGCGAGGGCGGGCCCGAGGCGCAGGCCAAGGTCAAGGAGGCGTCCGACGCGATCGCGCGGCTCGTCCGCTCGTGACCCGGCTTCGAGTTCCGTTTTTGATTCAGCGTTCTTCCACCGACGTTATCGAGGAGTGATTCGGTATGGCCACCACCACCGCTACCTACACCGTCAAGGGCATGACCTGCGGCCACTGCGTCAGCTCGGTGAAGGAGGAGGTCGGCGAGGTGCCCGGCGTGACGGGTGTCGAGGTCGACCTGGCGAGCGGGCTGCTGACCGTCGGCAGCGAGCAGCCGATCGAGCCGGGGCGCATCGTGGCCGCCGTCGAGGGGGCCGGTTACACGGTGGAGAGTACGTCGTGAACACGGCGGGCAGGCTCGGGCTGTACGCCCTGGGGCTGGCTGTGGCGTTCGGCGGGGCGTTCGGTGTGGGCGGCGCCGTGGGTGACACGGGCACGCCGGGGACCGCGGTCCCCGGCGCCCACGCCGAGCAGCCCGGAGAAGGTCACGGCGGCGAGGGTCACGGCAGTGGGGGCCGGGGCACAGGGGCACAGGCAGGTGCGGAGGATACCCCCGGGGGGCTTCAAGTGTCAGAGAGCGGCTACACCTTCGTCCCGCTGACCGGCGAGATCCGGCCCGGCGAGCCCACCGACTTCCGCTTCGCCGTGACGGGCCCCGGCGGGCGCAACGTCACCGGCTTCGAGGTGCGCCACGACAAGCGGCTCCACCTCATCGTGGCCTCGCGCGACCTGACGACGTTCCAGCACGTCCATCCGGAGATGTCGGCCGACGGCGTCTGGACGGTCAAGCTGACGCTGCCCGCCGCGGGCGCCTACCGGGCCTTCGCCGACTTCGCGCCGGCCGGCGGCCCCGCGCTGACCCTCGGCGCCGATGTGTTCGTGGCCGGCGGCTACACGCCCCGGCCGCTGCCCGCGGCGAGCCGTACGACGACCGTGGACGGCTACACGGTCGAGCTGGCCGGCGACCTGGTCCCCGGCCGGTCGAGCAGGCTGGCGCTCAAGGTGACCAAGGCCGGCGAGCCGGTCACCGACCTGCAGCCGTATCTTGGGGCGTACGGGCACCTCGTCGCCCTGCGCGGCGGCGACCTGGCGTACCTGCACGTCCACCCGGAGGGCGCGCCCGGCGACGGCGTCACCAAGGCCGGTCCCGAGATCGTCTTCTACGCCGAGGCGCCGAGCGGCGGCGACTACCGCCTGTTCCTGGACTTCCAGCACCAGGGCCAGGTTCGCACCGCCGCCTTCACCGTCCACGCCGGCCCGTCCGCCGCGCAGCCGGCGCCGAGCACCACGCCGAGCGGCAAGCCCGGCAGCACGCCGAGCGCCGGCGAGGGTGACCACGCCGACCAGGGCGAGCACGCGCACTGAGCGCGGGACGCGACGAAAGGAGAGGCGATGTCTCCCATCACGGAGTCCCCGATCACCGGTGAGAGGCCGCACGACGCGGTCGAGTTGTCGATCGGTGGCATGACCTGCGCGTCCTGCGCCAACCGCATCGAGCGCAAGCTGAACAAGCTGGACGGCGTGACCGCCACGGTCAACTACGCCACGGAGAAGGCCAAGGTCATCTTCCCCGACGGGCTGGACCCCCATGTCCTGGTCGCGGAGGTGGAGAAGGCCGGCTACAGCGCCGCGCTCCCCGCTCCACCGGCGCCCGAGACCGACGAGCCGCGAGAGCCGGAAGCGGCCCAGGACGAGCTCGCGCCGCTGCGGGCCCGGCTCATCACCGCCGTGGTGCTGAGCGTCCCGGTGATCGCCATGGCGATGGTGCCGCCGCTGCAGTTCACCAACTGGCAGTGGCTGTCGCTCACGCTGGCCGCGCCGGTCGTGGTCTACGCCGGCTGGCCGTTCCACAAGGCCGCCTGGACCAACCTGCGGCACGGCGCGGCGACGATGGACACGCTGGTCTCCCTCGGCACGCTGGCCGCGCTCGGCTGGTCGCTGTGGGCGCTGTTCTTCGGCACGGCCGGGGTGCCCGGCATGACGCACCCGTTCGAGCTGACGATCGCCCGCACCGACGGCTCGGGCAACATCTACCTGGAGGCCGCGGCGGGGGTGACCGCGTTCATCCTGGCCGGGCGCTACTTCGAGGCCCGCTCCAAGCGGCGGGCCGGGGCGGCGCTGCGGGCGCTGATGGAGCTGGGCGCCAAGGACGTGGCCGTGCTGCGCGACGGCGCCGAGGTGCGCGTCCCGATCTCGCGGCTGGCCGCCGGCGACCGGTTCGTGGTCCGGCCGGGCGAGAAGATCGCCACGGACGGCGTGGTCGACGAGGGCACCTCCGCGGTCGACGCCTCGATGCTGACGGGGGAGTCCGTCCCGGTCGAGGTACGGCCGGGCGACGCGGTCACCGGCGCCACCGTCAACGCGGGCGGCCGGATGGTCGTGCGCGCCACCCGGGTCGGCTCCGACACCCAGCTCGCCCAGATGGCCAGGCTCGTGGAGGAGGCCCAGACCGGCAAGGCGCAGGTGCAGCGGCTGGCCGACCGGATCTCCGGCGTGTTCGTGCCCATCGTGATCGCGCTGTCGCTGGGCACGCTCGGCTTCTGGCTCGGCGCGGGCGCGGGCCCGGCGGCGGCCTTCACCGCCGCGGTGGCCGTGCTCATCATCGCCTGCCCGTGCGCCCTGGGCCTGGCCACCCCGACCGCGCTGCTGGTCGGCACGGGCCGGGGCGCCCAGCTCGGCATCCTCATCAAGGGGCCTGAGGTGCTGGAGTCGACCCGGCGGGTGGACACCGTCGTCCTGGACAAGACCGGCACCGTCACCGAGGGCCGCATGACGCTGGTCGAGACGCACGTCGGCGACGGCGAGGACGAGACCGAGGTGCTGCGCCTGGCCGGCGCCCTGGAGAACGCCTCCGAGCACCCCATCGCCCGGGCCGTCGCCCGGGGCGCGGCCGAGCAGGCCGGCGAGCTGCCCGTGCCCGAGGACTTCGCCAACGTCGAGGGCCTGGGCGTGCAGGGGATCGTGGACGGGCACGCCGTGCTCGTCGGCCGGCCCCGGCTGCTGGCCGAGTGGTCGCAGCACCTGCCGCCGGACCTGGAGCGGGCGCTGGACAAGGCGCAGGAGGCCGGCCGCACGGCCGTGGCGGTCGGATGGGACGGCAAGGCCCGCGCGGTCCTCGTCGTGGCGGACGTGGTCAAGCCCACCTCGGCCGAGGCGATCCGGCGGCTGCGGGCGCTCGGCCTGAGGCCGGTGCTGCTGACCGGCGACAACGAGGCCGTCGCGCGGAGCGTGGCCGCCGAGGTCGGCGTCGACGAGGTCATCGCCGAGGTGCTGCCCCAGGACAAGGTGGACGTCGTCAAGCGGCTCCAGTCCGAGGGCAGGTCGGTGGCCATGGTCGGCGACGGGGTCAACGACGCCGCCGCGCTCGCCCAGGCCGACCTGGGCCTGGCCATGGGCACCGGCACGGACGTGGCCATCGAGGCGTCCGATCTCACGCTCGTGCGGGGCGACCTCCGCGTGGCGGCGGACGCGATCCGGCTGTCGCGGCGGACGTTGCGTACGATCAAGGGGAACCTGTTCTGGGCGTTCGCCTACAACGTGGCCGCCCTGCCGCTGGCCGCCATGGGGTTGCTCAACCCCATGATCGCCGGTGCCGCGATGGCGTTCTCCAGCGTCTTCGTGGTCAGCAACAGCCTGCGGCTGCGCGGGTTCAAGTGATCGAAGCGCAGCCGCCCGAGAGCGGCCGAGGCGGCCGGTGACGAGAGAGTCCCGGCCGCCTCGGCTCTGTTTCCGGTCAGGCGCGGGTCAGGCGGGGCTCGGTCTCCGGACCGCCCGCGTGTCGGTGCCGCGCGCACGGGCCGATCACTCCCACGATTACGGTCAACGCACAGTCCATCGCCGGGAGTGACATCGCCATGCTCGCCCACCGCATGCTCGCCCACCGTACGACCGCCCGCGCCGCGACCGTCGCGGCCGCCGCTCTCGCGCTGCTGACCGCCTGCGGCGGGACCGGCGACGAGGCCGCCGCTCCCGGAGCGGCGGCCGACGCGCCCGTGCCGGCCGCCCGGCAGACCAGCGCCCAGCCCTCCGGCGAGCACGACGACGCCGACGTGATGTTCGCGCGGATGATGATCCCGCATCACCGGCAGGCCGTCGAGATGGCCGACCTGGCCGCCACCCGTGCCGAGGACCCCGAGGTCAGGAAGCTGGCCGAGCGCATCAAGGCCGCTCAGGAGCCGGAGATCGCCGCCATGAGCGGCTGGCTTCACGAGTGGGGTGAGCCGGAGTCCGCCGGCGGGCACATGAGGCACCGCATGCCCGGCATGATGTCCGCCGACGACATGGAGGACCTCGAAGCGGTCAGCGGCGAGATCTTCGACAAGGAGTTCACGCGGCTGATGATCGAGCACCACAAGGGGGCGGTCGAGATGGCCCAGACCGAGCAGCGGCAGGGCCTGAACGCCGGCGCCAAGCAGCTCGCCCGAAGCATCGAGTCGTCGCAACGGGATGAGATCGACCAGATGCGGCGCATCCTCGACCGCCTCTGAGCGCGGCGCCCGCGTGCAGGCGCCCGCGTGCCGGCGCTGGGCCAGGTGCCGGGTCAGGCCCTGTCATGCCACGTCGTCGTGTCAGGTGTCGTACGGGCGGCCGGTGCCCTCGCCGGGCAGGTAGCCGCCGTCGTCCTCGACCACCCCGTGGGTGGCCTCGTCCACCGGCCCCTCGACCCGGAAGTCCGGGTGCCCGTCGTGGCCCTGCTGCTCGACCGCGCCGGGCGGCATCGGGTGCGGGCTGGGACCCGCCGTCTCCAGGTGGTCCTCGATCTCGTCCGTGCGCGCCGCCACGGACTTCTCGCCGGAGCCGGCCGTCACGCCCCACTCGTCGTCGCGGCCCGTGACGTACCCCATGGGCTCGGCGTAGCCGCTCTGGCTCACTCGGGCTCCACGCGCATGGCGGCCTCCTCGGCGGTGAAGCCGCCCGCGTCCGGGCCGACCTCCCGGGCCACCTCGTCCGGCTCGACGTCCCCGCGAACGCCCTCGTCGGGCGCGACCAGCCGGCCCGCCGGTCGCGGGTCGTCCCAGACGGCGCCGGACGGCTCCTCCGGCTGCGCCTGCCAGGAGGGGTCCACGTCGTCGTCCGGCTGGAAGTCGGTGTCGAGGTCCGAGCCGACGCCCAGCCCGCCGTCCTCGGTCACCCGCTCGTCGTCGTCCCCGGCGGTCTCGTCGCGTACGGTCGCCGGACCGTCCACCTCGTACAGCGGCTGGTCGTCGGGCACCTCGCGGCTCAGGCGGCCGTCCAGCGACTCGCCCTGGATCTGCTCGTCGATCGTGGTCCCGTGCTCGTCCACCGCGATCGGCCGGTCGCCGGGCAGCGGCGCCTCCTGCGGGTCCACCGCCCACTGCTGCTCGGGAGTGCCGTCCTGGAGGTCCGGGATGCCCTCGTCCTCGAACCGCGAGCGCGGGTCGTGCTCGGGAGTGTGCTGCGTCACTGCGTCCCCCTCGTGGTCTCTGGTGTCGTGTCTCTGGTCCTGTCCGAACCCCGCACGTACCCCCGGCCGCCGCGGCCTCACGGATTCGGTCCGGTCTTTCGAGGGGTCCGCCCAGGCAAACCCGCACGAAGGGTGACAAAAAACTCAGGTGGGTAGAACCACGGACGACCCCCTCTGTGCGCATAGCTAGTGATGGCGAGGAGGTGGGCACGTGGTCATCACCTCCGAGGCGGTCGGAGCCGCGACCCGGACGCTCACGATGGGTGTGGAGGAGGAGTTCCTCCTCGTGAACCGCGCAGGCGGCGACCTCTCCCTGTGCGGCCCTGAGATCACCGGCCTGCTCGGCGACGAGCGGGTCAAGACCGAAGTCATGCGCTACCAGCTCGAAACGGTCACCGGCGTGTGCGGCTGTCCCGAGGAGGCGGGCGGCCAGCTCCTGGAGTTGCGCCGCCGCGCCGCCGCTGCCGCGGCCGAGACGGGCTGCCTGCTCCTGGCCTCCGGGGTCGCGCCGCAGCGCCTTCCCGGCGAGCCCGCCGTGACGCCCGACCCGCGCTACCGCGAGCTGGACAGGCGCTTCGGCCGGCTGCTGGCCCGCACCGGCACCTGCGGCTGTCACGTCCACGTCGGCATACCGTCGCGCGAGGTGGGCGTGCAGGTGCTGACCCGGATGCGGCCGTGGCTGGCCACGCTGCTCGCGGTCAGCGCCAACTCGCCGATCGCGAACGGCCACGACACCGGGTGGGAGAGCACGAGGTACAAACGCTGGACGCGCTGGCCCTCGGCCATGGCGCCCCGGGTGTGGCGATCGGCCGCCGACTACGACGCGGCGGTGTGCCGGCTGATCCGCCGGGGGAAGGCGATCGACGAGCGCGGCGTGTACTTCCACGCCCGGCTGTCGTGCCGCTACCCGACGGTTGAGCTGCGCGTCATGGACACCGGCCTGTCGATCGACGACACCGTCCTCGTGACCGGTCTGGCGCGGACGCTGGTCGGCCTCGCCCTGGCCGAGCTGCGGGCGGGCGAGCCGATCCGGCGCATCGGCGACATGCGCGTCGCCGCCGCGCTGAACGCCGCCGCCCGCCACGGGCTGGGCGCCCTCACGCGCGACCCGTACACGGGCCGGGTGGTGAACCACGAGCGGATGCTGGCCACGCTGCTGGACCGCGTCGCCGATCCCGGCCCGATCGCCGGGCTGCTCCAGCGCTTCCGGGAGCGGGGGACCGGCGCCGCGCGGCAGCGGGCGATGTGGGCGGCGGCCGGCTCGCCCCAGGAGTTCGCCCGGATGATGGCCGACGCCACGCTGCGCAGGGGGTGAGACGGCGGCGCCCGGAGCCCTTCCCGGCCTCGCTCAGGCGTCCATGTGCAGGACGGCGGCCCCGGTGACGCGGTCGGCCGCCAGGTCGGCGAGGGCCTGCCCGGCCTCGTCCAGCCCGTACGGGACCGTGGTGACGTGCAGCGGGCTGCGCGCTGCGTGCTCCAGCAGGGCGCGGCCGTCGGCGCGCGTGTTCGCGGTGACGCTGCGCAGGGTGCGCTCCTGGAACAGGTGCTCCTGGTAGTTCAGGGACGGGATGTCGGTCAGGTGGATCCCGGCCACCGCGAGCGTGCCGCCGCGGTCCAGGGCGGCCAGCGCGACCGGCACCAGGTCGCCCACGGGCGCGAACAGGATGGCGGCGTCCAGCGGCTCCGGCGGCGCGTCGTAGGCGTCGCCCGCCGAGGCGGCGCCCAGCTCCAGCGCCAGCCGCCGGGCCTGCGCGGCGCGGGTCAGCACGTGCACGGTCGCGCCCCGGGCGATGGCCACCTGGGCGGTCAGGTGGGCCGAGGCGCCGAACCCGTACACCCCGAGGCGCCCGCCGGGCGGCAGCTCGGCGCGCAGCAGCGCCCGGTAGCCGATGATGCCCGCGCAGAGCAGGGGCGCCAGCTTCTCGGCCGGAGGATCGGCGGGCAGTGGGTGGACGAAGTCCTGGGGGGCGGTCAGGTACTCGGCGTAGCCCCCGTCGGCGTCCCAGCCGGTGTAGCGGGAGTACGGGCAGAGGTTCTCGGCGCCGCGGACGCAGTAGCGGCAGGTGCCGCAGGCCGAGCGCAGCCAGGCCACGCCCACACGGGCGCCGTCGGGCAGGTCCGCCCCGGGGCCGCGGCCCGCGACGCGGCCCACGACCTCGTGCCCGGGGACCGTGCGCGGCCGTCGCGGCGTCAGGTCGCCCTCCGCGAGATGCAGGTCGGTACGGCAGACGGCACACACCTCGACCTTGACGAGCACCTCGCCGGGGCCGGGTACGGGCACGGCCGTCCGCACGCGCTCCAGCGGTCCCGTGGCCATGGGCCCGGGCCGCGCCACCACCCACGCGGTCATCGTCTCCGCCATACCTCCATGGTCACATGCCGGCCCGGTCCCGCCCTGTCGCGCCCGCCCCGGCCTCGTGCCCGACGAAAGGGTCGCCGACAAAAAGGGACAAAGGGGTTGACCTTGAAACCTAGTTTTCCTACAGTTTTTATAGGTAATACGGCGGCGGCCCCGAGGGGCCCCCGCCGGCCGACCACTACGAGCCCGACCGCTACGAGCCCGTGGGGGCACGATGAAGTTCCTGCTGATCACCCTGATCACGTACGACGGCCGGAAGTCCGCCACCGAGCGGTTCCGCGAGGTGGTCGCCAACGCCGTGCTCGCCGAAGAGCTCGGCTTCGACGGGTTCGGCGTGGGGGAGCGGCACGAGCGGCCGTTCATCTCGTCCTCGCCGCCGGTCGTGCTGAGCCACATCGCCGCCCACACCTCCACCATCCGCCTGTTCACCGCCGTCACCACGCTCAGCCTGCTCGACCCCGTCCGTGCCTACGAGGACTACGCCACCCTCGACCACCTGTCCGGAGGCCGCCTCGAACTGATCATCGGCAAGGGCAACGGCGCCGCCCAGGCCCAGCTCTTCCACGTCACCCCCGAGGACCAGTGGGCGCGCAACCAGGAGGGCTACGAGCTGTTCCGGCGGCTGTGGCGCGAGGACAAGGTCACCTGGGAGGGCCGCTTCCGCCCGTCGCTCACCGACGCCGAGACCTGGCCCCGCCCGCTCCAGCGGCCGATCCGCGTCTGGCACGGCAGCGCCACCAGCAAGGACTCCGTCGAGCTGGCCGCCAAGTACGGCGATCCGCTGTTCTCGGCCAACGTCACCAACCCCATCGAGCCGTACGCGGAGCTGATCGACCACTACCGCGAACGCTGGGCCCACCACGGCCACGACCCCGCCGACGCGCTCGTCGGAGCCGGCACCGCCGGCTACTACGCCGCCCGCACCTCCCAGGAGGCCATCGAGACCTACCGCCCCATCTTCGACGCCCGCCGCGCCCTGTCCGAGAAGCACGGGGTGCGGCCCGTCTTCCACTCGCTGGAGGACGCCGTCGAACGCGGCTCCATCCTCGTCGGCAGCCCGCAGCAGATCATCGACAAGGTCCACCGCTACCACGGGCGTTTCGGCCACGAGGTCATGCACCTGCACGCCGACGCCGACGGCCTGACCGACAAGCAGCACCGCGAGGCGATGGAGCTGTTCCAGGCCGAGATCGCGCCCGTGCTGCGCAAGGAGATCCCCAGCCGGCCCTTCCCGGAGGCACGCGCATGACGACCCCGCTGTCCGTCCTCGACCTGTCACCCATCCCGTCCGGCGGGAGCGCCGCCGACGCGCTGCGCAACACCCTCGACCTGGCCCGGCGGGCCGACGAGCTCGGCTACCACCGGTACTGGCTGGCCGAGCACCACCTCGCCGCCGGGGTGGCCGGCTCGGCGCCCGCCGTGCTCATCGGGCTCGTGGCCGCCGCCACCAGCCGCATCAGGGTCGGCTCCGGCGCCGTCCAGCTCGGGCACCAGACGCCGCTGGCGCTGGTCGAGCAGTTCGGCCTGATCGAGGCGCTGCACCCGGGCCGCGTCGATCTCGGCCTCGGCCGCTCCGGCCACCGCGGGCCGTCGTCCGAGAAGACCCCCGGAACGCCTCGTGAGCCGGTCACCCGCGCCGGCCGCGTCGTGGACGGGCTGCTCATCCCGCCGCCCTTCGACCCCACCCGGCTGATCGCCTCGCCCCGACTGGCCTTCCAGGCGTCGCTGCTGTGGCAGCCCGGCGGCCACGCCCCGGCCTTCGCCGACCAGGTGGACGACATCCTCGCCTTCCTCCACGGCGAGTACCGGGCGCCGGAGGGCTGGACCGTCCACGCCGTGCCGGGCGAGGGAGCCGACGTGGAGGTGTGGATCCTCGGCAGCAGCGGCGGCGAGAGCGCCCGGGTGGCGGGCGAGCGCGGCCTGCCCTTCGCGGCCAACTACCACGTCAGCCCGGCGACGGTGCTGGAGGCCGTGGCCGGCTACCGGGAGGCGTTCAAGCCGTCGGCGGCGCTGGCCGAGCCGTACGTGATCGTCTCGGCGGACGTGCTGGTGGCGCCCGACGACGACACCGCCGCCGAGCTGGCCGAGCCGTACGGGCTGTGGGTGCGCGACATCCGCACCGGGGCGGGCGCGCCGCCGTACCCGACGACCGGCCAGGCCCGCGCGCACACCTGGAGCGACGAGGAGCGGGCGCTCGTCCAGGACCGGATCGACACCCGCTTCGTCGGCACCCCCGAGCGGGTCGCCGAGCGGCTGGACGTGCTGCGCCGCGTCACCGGCGCCGACGAGCTGCTCGTCACCACCATCGCCCACGGCCACGCCGAGCGGGTCCGCTCGTACGAGCTGCTCGCCGCCGCCTGGCACGAGCTGGACGCCCGCACGGAAGGAACGGCGGCATGACGGAGACCCTGCACGGCCGGGCGCGGGGCGAGGCGGTGGACGCGGACCGGTTCAAGGAGGCGCTGGCCGTCCACGCCGCCGGCGTCGTCGTGATCACCGCGCGGAGCGAGGGCGTCCCCGTGGGGCTGACCGCGACGTCGTTCTCGTCCGTCAGCCTCGACCCGCCGCTCGTCTCCTTCTACGTCGATCGTTCCTCCACCACCTGGCCCTGGCTGCGCACCGCCGACCACTTCGCGGTGAACATCCTGGCCGGCGATCAGGCGGAGCTGGCCGCCCGGTTCGCCCGCAAGAACGTCGACCGCTTCGCCGAGCCCACCCGGTGGCGGCCGGGCCCGCTCGGCGCGCCGCTGCTCCAGGACGTGTCCGCCCACCTGATCTGCCTGCCGTACGACACCTCGCACGTGGGCGACCACGTGCTCGTCGTCGGCCTCGTCGCCGAGGCCACGGTGCACGGCGAGAGCCGTCCCCTCCTCTACCACCAGGGCCGGTTCGGCCGTTTCCTCGCCCATCCCCCGTCGTGAAGGGAACACCCGTGAAGCACCTCCGCAGGACGCTTCCCCTGCTGGTCGCCGCGTCGCTGACGGTGACCGCGTGCGGCGGCGCGCCCCGCGAGACGGCCGCGGCCGCCGACGGCGGCAGCCTCACCTGGGCCGTCGAGACGCAGCCGGTCACCTTCAACCCGCACCTGTGGGCGCAGAACAAGGCCCGCCTGCTCGTGTGGAACCAGTTCGACGCGCTGCTGTCCCGGGGTGAGGACGGCTCGTTCGCGCCCTGGCTGGCCCGCTCCTGGGAGGTGTCGGCCGACGGCCGCACCTACACCTTCCACCTGAGGGAGGGTGTGACGTTCCACGACGGGGAGAAGTTCGACGCCGCGGCCGTCAAGGCCAACCTCGACCGGTTCCGCGTCCCCGGCTACAACCCGACCGTGGCGTCGATCCAGCTCAGCGCCTTGGAACGGGTCGAGGTGGTGTCCCCGGCCGAGCTGAAGGTCCACCTCAAGCGGCCCGACGCGCTCTTCCTCGACTTCCTCGCCTCGCCGTACGGCGGGCAGGTCTCCCCCAAGTCGCTCAGGACGGCCAAGAACCTCAAGGCCGGCGGCCCCGACCTCGTCGGCACCGGACCCTTCATCCTGGACCGGTACGTCCAGGGCCAGGAGGTCCACTACCGGCGCAACCCCGCCTACGCCTGGGCGCCCCCCACGGCCGCGCACCAGGGGCCCGCCCACCTGGCCGAGGTCACCTACCGGTTCCTGCCCGAGTCGGCCGTCCGGGTCGGCGCCCTCACCTCCGGCCAGGCCGAGGTCATCGAGGGCGTCCCGGCCACCGAGGTGGACCTGGTCAAGAAGGACCCGGACCTCGCCTTCCAGACCGCGCTCAACTCCGGCTCCGCCTACACCTACTACTTCAACACCGGCCACGCCCCCTTCGACGACAAGCGGGTGCGGGAGGCGTTCCGCGAGGCCGTGGACCTCGACGCCGTGCTCGCCTCCGTCTACCGGGGACAGGCCACGCGCGCGTGGAGCGTCGTCGGCAAGGCCGGCCCGTTCTACGACGCCTCGCTGGAGCGGACGTACGGGGGCGACACCGCCAAGGCCAACGCCCTGCTCGACCAGGCCGGCTGGACCACCCGCGACGCCCAGGGGTTCCGCACCAGGGACGGGAAGAGGCTGACGGTCCGCACGGTCTCCGCGGCGCCGTTCGTCCGCGACCGGCGCGAGATCCTCGCCCAGGCCATCCAGGCCCAGGTCAAGCAGAACGCCGGGATCGACTTCCAGATCAGGATCGTGGACCAGGGCTCGGCGCAGCAGGCGCTGGACCGCGACGAGTACGAGGTGTTCGAGAACTCCCGCGGCGACACCGACGCCGGCGCGGCGCTCAACCTCATCCTGGCCAGGCAGGCGCCCATCAACCGCACCCACTTCTCCGACGCCTCGATCGACACGTGGCTCACGCGGGCGTCGCGCGTGTCCGACGTCAAGACCCGGACCGCCCTGTACGCGAAGGTCCAGCGGGCCGTGGTCGCCGAGAACGCGATCGCCTTCCCGATCTACGTGCCGTCGGACCAGCTCGCCGCCCGGCGCAGCGTCAGCGGCCTCGGCTTCGACCCGGTCTCGGGCACCCCGAAGAGCGCCTACGACGTCCGGATCGCCCCGTGACCGCCCCCTTGAATCCGTTACGGGTGGCGGCCCTGCGGGCGGTGCTGCGCATCGGGTCGGCCGTGGCCGTGCTGTGGGCCGCCGCGACCGTCTCCTACCTGGCGCTCTGGCTGGCCCCCGGCGACACCGTGGACATCCTCGTCGGCGACGGCCCCGACACCCCCGAGATCAGGGCGAGGATCGTCGCCGAGTGGGGCCTGGACCGCCCCGAGGTGGTCCAGTACCTCGCCTACCTCGGCCGCCTCCTCCACGGCGACCTCGGCCGGTCGTACCAGCTCCAGCGGGGCGTCGGCGAGGTGCTGGCCACGCAGGTGTGGCCCACGGCGCAGCTCACCCTCGCCGCGGCCGGCGCCGGCGTCGCGCTGGCCGTCGTGATCGCCCTGCTCACCGCGGGCCGGTCACGGTGGCCGCGCCGCCTCGCCTCCGCCGCCGAGCTGGTGTCGGTGTCCGTGCCGCAGTTCGTCATCGGCATGCTGCTCCTGGTCGTGTTCTCGTTCTCGCTGGGCTGGTTCCCCGTCTCGGGGGCGCGGGACCTGTCGGCGCTGGTCCTGCCGGCCCTGGCTCTCGGGCTGCCGATCGCCGGGGTGCTGGGGCAGGTGCTGCGCGAGGGGCTGGAACGGGCGCTGGAGCAGCCGTTCGCGGTCACGGCCCGCTCGCGCGGTCTCACCGAGCGCGCCCTGGTGGCCCGGCACGCGCTCCGGCACGCCGCCCTCCCCACCGTGACGCTGACCGGCTGGTTCGTCGGCGTGCTGCTGGGCGGGGCCGTCATCACCGAGGCGCTGTTCGGCCGGCCCGGGCTCGGCCAGGTCACGATGCAGGCGGTCACGGGCAAGGACATGCCGGTCGTCATGGCCGTGGTCATCCTGTCGGCGGGGGTGTACGTGACCGTCAGCACGCTGCTGGACCTGGCCTACCGCCTCATCGACCCGCGACTGAGGAGCACGTGATGACCGCCGCCGCGGACGCCGCCCCGCCTCGCCCCACCCGCGCCCCGCTGGTCCTCCCGGCCCTCTTCCTCCCGATCCTCTTCCTCGCCGTCCTGGCCGTGGCCGTCGCCGCCCCCGGCCTCGTCGCAGGCGTCGACCCGCTCGCCGCCGACCCGCTGCGCGCGCTGGCGCCCCCCGGCGCCGGGCATCTGCTGGGCACCGACCACCTGGGCCGCGACGTGCTGGCCCGGGTCGTCCACGGGGCGCGGCACTCGCTCAGCATCGGCGTCCTGGCCACCGCCGTCGCCGTGACGGCCGGCGTGCTGCTGGGCCTGGCCGCCGGTCTGGCGCACCGGTGGGCGGGCGAGGCGCTGGCCCGCGCGTTCGACGTGCTCTCGACCTTCCCCGAGCTGCTGCTCGCGCTCCTGGTCGTCGCCGTCACCGGCCCCGGCACGGTGAACGTGGTGCTCGCCATCGGCATCGCCCAGATCCCCACGTACGCCCGGGTGGTGCGCGCCCAGACCTTCGTGGTCCGCAGGTCCGGGTACGTGGAGCAGGCGGTCACCTTCGGCCACTCCCGGGGCCGGATCGTCGCCCGCCACGTGCTCCCGAACGCCCTGGGCCCCATCCCCGTCCTGGCCACCCTCGGGCTCGGCCAGGCGATCGTCGCCGCCTCGGGGCTCAGCTTCCTCGGCATGGGGCCGCAGCCGCCCGCCGCCGAATGGGGCGCGATGCTCTCCGAGGCCCGCAACTACCTGCGGGTCGCCTGGTGGGAGGCGCTGTTCCCCGGCCTGGCCGTCACCCTGACCGTCGTCTGCGTCACCGTGGTCGGCCGCCGCCTGCAACGCCGCTTCGAGGGGAGGGCCGCATGACCCGCCCGGCCGTACAGGACACCACACCGGAGGACGACCGATGACCGAGCTCGCCGTACGCCAGGAGGGTCCCGTCGCGGCCGGTGGGCCGCTGGTGGAGGTGCGGGACCTGCGCGTGTCGTTCCCCGGCGCGGGGGTGGAGGCCGTACGGGGCGTGTCGTTCACGATCGCGCCCGGCGAGTGCGTGGCCGTCGTGGGCGAGTCGGGGTCGGGCAAGAGCGTCACGGCCCGCGCCCTGCTCGGCCTGGCCGGACCGGGCTCGGTCGTCGGGGCGTCGGCGCTGACGGTGGACGGCCGGGACGCGCTCGCCTTCGGGCCGCGCGACTGGCGGCGCGTGCGCGGCGGCTTCGCCGGGCTGGTGCTGCAGGACGCGCTGGTCTCGCTGGACCCGCTGCGCACCGTGGGCGCGGAGATCGCCGAAGTCCTCGCCGTCCACGGCCCCGGATCCTCCGCCGTCTCCCGAGCCGGGTCACGGGCGGAGCGGGCGGCTCGCGTACGGGAGCTGCTGGAGGCCGTCGGCGTGCCCGAGCCCGAGGTGCGGGCGGGACAGTACCCGCACGAGCTGTCCGGCGGGCTGCGGCAGCGGGCGCTCATCGCCTCCGCCATCGCCGCCGGGCCCCCGCTGATCATCGCCGACGAGCCCACCACGGCGCTGGACGTCACCGTGCAGGCCGGGATCCTCCGGCTGCTCGCCGCCCGCAAGGCCGCCGGCACGGCGCTCCTGATGATCAGCCACGACCTGGCCGTGGTGTCGTCGATCGCGGACACGATCCTCGTGATGAAGGACGGCCGCGTCGTCGAGGAGGGCCCCGCCGGGGACGTCCTGGCCTCGCCCGCGCACCCCTACACCCGCGCCCTGCTGGCGGCGGTCCCGTCGGCGGCCACCAAGGGCACGCGCCTGTCCGCCTCACCTCCCACCCGCACCGCGCCCCCTCCTCCCGTGCCCACCCCGTCAGTGCCACCGGACCCGGCCGCCGGGAACGGTCCGGCCGCGCTGGACGCGTCCGGCCTGTCCGTCCGGTACGGCCCGCGCACCGCCGTGGACGGCGTCTCCTTCACCCTGCGCCCCGGCGAGGCGCTGGGCGTGGTCGGCGAGTCGGGCTCGGGCAAGACCACCCTGGCCAGGCTCGTCCTCGGCCTGCTGGAGCCGCACGCGGGCGAGGTGCGGCTGCACGGCCGCCCCTGGAGCGGCGTCCCCGAGCGCCACCGCCGCTCGCGCCGGTCCCTCATCCAGGTCGTCTCCCAGAACCCGCTCGACTCCTTCGACCCCCGCCACACCGTGGGTCGCCTGGTCGCCGAGCCGTTGAGGGGGCCGCGCGGGCCGCGCCTCGTGCAGGCGCTGGAGCTGCTGGAACGCGTCGGCCTGCCCCCGGAGCTGGCCCGCAGGCATCCACGCGAGCTGTCCGGCGGGCAGCGGCAGCGCGTGGCCGTCGCGAGGGCGCTCGCCTCCCGCCCCGAGGTGCTGGTCTGCGACGAGCCGGTCTCCGCGCTGGACGTCTCGATCCAGGCCCAGGTGCTGGACCTGCTGGCGGAGATCCAGCGGCGGGACGGCACGGCGCTGCTGTTCATCTCGCACGACCTGGGCGTCGTCCACCACCTGTGCGACCGGGTGCTGGTGATGAAGGACGGCCGGGTGGTGGAGGAGGGCGGCGTGGACGAGGTGTTCCACCGCCCCCGCGACCCGTACACGCGGGACCTGGTCGCCGCCGTGCCCCGGCTGACCCCGTCTCCTGGGAGGGCGTGAACGCGGCCAGCCGCCTGCGGAACTCCTCGGCCGTGGGACCCGCCCGCGTGAGACTTGCCGGCGTGAGCTCACGGCGGTGGCGGCTCCGCGGGGGACGGCGGGTCGTCGGGCAGGCGGAACCAGAAGACGGTACTTCCTGGCCCGCCGTCCACGCCGGCCGTGCCCCCGTGCGCGGAGACGACGGCGCGCACGATCGCCAGCCCGAGGCCCGTGCCGCCGGAGGCGCGCGAGCGGTCCTTGTCCACGCGGGAGAACCTCTCGAAGATCTCCTCCCGCAGCTCAGCCGGGATGCCGGGGCCGTCGTCGGCGACGGCCAGCTCGGCGCCGTCCGGCAGCCGCCGCACGGTGACCGTCACGGTGGTGCCGGCCGGCGTGTGGACCCGCGCGTTGGCCAGCAGGTTGGCCACGACCTGGTGCAGGCGGAGCGGGTCGCCGGGGACCGTGACGGGCTCGTGCGGCAGCTCCAGCCGCCACCGGTGGTCCGGTCCGGCGGCGCGGGCGTCGCCCGTCGCCTCGATGGCCAGGCGCGTCAGGTCCACCTCGTCGCGGGCCAGCGGCCGTCCCGCGTCCAGCCGGGCGAGCAGCAGCAGGTCCTCCACCAGCTCCCCCATCCGGCCCGACTCGGCGTCGATGCGGTCCAGCGCGTGCCGTACGGAACCCGGCATGGGATCGGTGGCGCGCAACGCCAGCTCGGCGTGCCCGCGGATGGCGGCGAGCGGGGTGCGCAGCTCGTGGCTGGCGTCGGCGGCGAAGGCGCGCAGCCGCTGCTCCACGGCATGGCGTCGGCCCAGCGCGTCGGCCACGTGCCCCAGCATGCGGTTCAGGGCCGCGCCGACCTGCCCGGTCTCCGTCCGCGGGTCGGTGTCGGGCACCCGCTCGGCGAGCGTCACCTTCCCGCTGGCCAGCGGCAGCTCCGACACCCGGCGGGCCGTCGCCGTCACCCGGTCCAGCGGGCGCAGCGCGAGCCGCACCCACACCGCCCCGGCGACGCCCGTCACGGCCAGCGCGGCGCCGAACAGCACGACCTCGAAGAACTGGAGCCGGCGCATCGTCTCCTCCGCCTCGTGCAGCGGCAGGCCCGTGATCAGCACGTCGCCGTCCGCGCCGGGCAGCGCGAGCACCCGGTAGTCGTCCAGGTCGCCCAGGTCCACCGTGCGGGGCACCCCGTCGGCCGGGACGGCGGCCAGCACGGCCTGGTCCTCCGCCGTGAGCACCGGCTCGGCGCCGAGCCGGGAGGTCACCACGGCCGCATTCGTGATCTTGCCGTTCAGCAGCCGCACGCCCAGCGTGCCCCGCGCCTGTCCCCGGGTGTCGCCCCGTTCCCTGGACTCCTCCGCGTGCTCCAGGCTGGCGGCGTACCGGCCGCCGGCGCCCACGAGCTGCTGGTCGACGCGTTCGAGCAGGAAGTGCCGCATCGCCAGGGAGGTGGCGACGCCCACGGCGACGCAGGCCAGCGCCAGCAGCACCAGCAGCCCCGCGATCAGCCGCCCGCGCAGCGTCCGCGGCGCCGCCGGCCGCCACGCCCGGCGCCCCTTCCCGGCCGCCGGGCCGGTGGCGGCCTCGGTCACGGGTCCGGTCATGGCTTGAGCACGTACCCGACGCCGCGCACGGTGTGGATGAGCGGGGACCGGCCCGCGTCGATCTTCTTGCGCAGGTAGCTGATGTACAGCTCCACCACGTGCGCCTGCCCGCCGAAGTCGTACGACCAGACGTCGTCGAGGATGCGTGACTTGCTCAGCACCACGCGCGGGTTGCACATGAGCAGCCGGAGCAGCTCGAACTCGGTCGGCGTCAGGTCGATCAGCGTCCCGCCCCTGGTCACCTCCCGCGCCTCCTCGTCCATCACCAGGTCGGCGACGACCAGCCGGTTGCCGTTGCCGGGGCGGGCCATCCCGGCGCGGCGCAGCAGCCCGCGCAGCCGCGCCAGCACCTCGTCCAGGCTGAACGGCTTGGTCACGTAGTCGTCGCCGCCGGCGGTGATGCCCGCCACGCGGTCCTCCACGGCGTCGCGGGCCGTCAGGAACAGCACGCACACCTCGGGGGCGTCCCGCCGGATCCGGCGCAGGATCTCCAGCCCGTCGAAGCCGGGCAGCATGACGTCCAGCACCACGGCGTCGGGCCGGAACTCGCCCGCCAGCCGCACCGCCGCCGGGCCGTCGCCGGCCGAGCGGACCTCCCAGCCCTCCTGACGCAGGACCTCTTCCAGGACCTCGACGATGTCGGGCTCGTCGTCCACGACGAGCACGCGGATCGGCGCGCCGTCCGGACGCAGCAGCGTCGTCATATCCACCCCCGTTCCCACAACATATGTCCCAGCTCTGAGACTCCTCTGAAAACTCCTGGTTCACGGCCTTTCAGAGGACTCTCAGAGGTTCGGCTGGCACGGTGACTCCGGTGTGACCCGCACACGAGCGACGCGAGGAGGATCCGTGACCACCGCTTACGCCCCCACCCGGGTGTCCGGGCCGCCGGCCCCGGCGCCCCGGCGCGCCGCCATCGTCCGCCCCGAGCCGTTGCTCGCCCTCATCGGGCTGGGCGCGGTGGCAGTCGTCGCGCTGTGGTGGCGCGACACGCCGTACGTGGCGGGAGCCGACGGGTGGCTCACCAACGCCGCCCGCATCACCGGGCTGCTCGCCGGCTACGCGATGGCCGTCCTGATCGGGCTCATGGCCAGGGTCCCGGCGCTGGAGCACGGCGTCGGCACCGACCGGCTCACCCGCTGGCACGCCCTCGGCGGCAGGTACGTCGTCGGGCTCGCGGCCGCGCACGTCCTGACCGTCGTCTGGGGGTACTCGCTGGCCGACCGGATCGGCGTCGTGGACGAGACGGTCACGATGGTGCTGACCTTCCCCGACATGTTGAAGGCCACCGTCGCCGTGCTCCTCCTGTTCGGCACCGGCATCGTCTCCGCCCGCGCGGCACGCCGCCGGCTGCGTTACGAGACCTGGTACCACCTGCACTTCTACACCTACCTGGCGGCGTTCCTGGCGTTCGGGCACCAGCTCGGGACGGGGGCCGAGTTCACGGGTGACCCGGTCGCCCGGGTCGCCTGGTACGCGCTCTACCTGGGGGTGGCGGCGCTGGTCGTCTGGTACCGGTTCCTGGCGCCCGTCCGGCTGTCGCTGCGGCACAGGCTGCGCGTGGCCGAGGTGGTCCGGGAGGCGCCGGACGTGGTGTCCATCCACGTCACCGGCCGTGACCTGGGCCGGCTGCGGGCCGAGCCCGGCCAGTTCTTCCGCTGGCGCTTCCTCACCCGGGAGCTGTGGTGGTCGGCCAACCCGTACTCGCTGTCGGCCGCGCCGGGCGGGACGCTGCGCATCACGGTCAAGGCGCTGGGCGACCACAGCGCCGCCCTCACGGCGCTCCGGCCCGGCACCCGGGTGCTCGCCGAGGGTCCGTACGGCGCGCTCACCGGCCGCCTGCGCCGCCGCGACAAGGTGCTGCTGATCGCCGGAGGGGTCGGCATCACGCCGCTGCGGGCGCTGTTCGAGACGCTGCCCGGCGAGGTCACCCTGCTCTACCGCGCCCGCACCGAGGCCGGCCTGGTGCTCAAGGAGGAGCTGGAGCGGATCGCCCACGCGCGCGGCGCCCGGCTGTTCTTCTCGACCGGGCCCAGGAGCGACGCGGAGCCGCTGTTCGACCCCGGCGTGCTCGCCCGCCTGGCGCCCGGCCTGAGGGACCACGACGTGTACGTGTGCGGGCCGCCCGAGATGACCCGCGCCGCCATCGCGGCGGTGCGGGCCGCGGGGGTGCCGGCCGGCCGCGTCCACCACGAGTCGTTCACGTTCTAGGAATCTCGCGATCTTCCAAGGGGGAACCGATGCGCAGGGCACTGCTCGCCATCGTCGTCACAGCCGCGGGCCTGGTGCTGCTGCTGTCGTTCAAACCGCACCAGGTCACCTCGGCCGCCACGCCGCCGGCCGCGGTCGCGCAGGCGCCGGCGGGGCGTTCCGGCGGCTCGGACGACTCCGGCGACCACGACGGCTTCGACGGCTTCGACCGTTCCGGTGACTCCGACGGCTCCGGCGGGTCCGACCGGCTCGATCTCCCGGCGCCCGCCCCCACGACGAGCGCCACGCCGCCGGCCGCGGGCTCCGGCGGGAAGACCGTCACCGGGGCGGCCGCCGACACCCGCTGGGGCCCGGTGCAGGTGCGCATCACCGTCGCCGACAAGAAGATCACCCAGGTGGAGGTGCTCCAGGCGCCCGACGGCAACCACCGCGACATCGAGATCAACCAGCGCGCCCTGCCCGTCCTGCAGCAGGAGACGCTGACGGCGCAGAGCGCGCGGATCGACACCGTCTCGGGCGCCACGTACACCAGCGTGGGCTACATGACCTCTCTCCAGAGCGCCATCGACCAGGCGGGCCTGTGACCGCCGCCGCGGCGCCCGTGACGCGGCACGCCGAGCACGTCATGGGCACCGTCTTCTCCTTCGACGTGCGCGGCGACGGCGACCACCGGGACGGCATCGGGCGGGCGGTCGCCTGGCTGCGCCACGTGGACGCCGTCTTCTCCACCTACCGCCCCGACAGCCCCGTCAGCCGGCTCGGCCGCGGCGAGATCGGCCTCACGAGCTGCCCCGCCGAGGTGGCCGAAGTACTGGCGCTGTGCGCGCGGGTCGAGCGCGACAGCGGCGGCTACTTCACGGCCCACCCGCCCGGCGGGCGCCTCGACCCCTCGGGCCTGGTCAAGGGCTGGGCGATCGAGCGCGCCTCGGACCTCCTCACGGCGGCCGGCCTGCCCCGGCACAGCGTGAACGGCGGGGGAGACGTCCAGCTCGGCGCCGAGCCCGAGCCCGGCCGCCCCTGGCGCGTCGGCGTCGCCGCACCGCCGACGGCGGCCGGCCGTCCCGCGGACGGCGCGCTGGCCACCGTGGTCGCGGGGGCCGGCCTGGCGGTCGCCACCTCCGGCACGGCCGAGCGCGGCCACCACATCGTGGACCCGCACACCGGGCGGCCCGCCACCGCCCTCGCCTCCATCACCCTGGCCGGCCCCCGCCTCACGACCGTCGACGCCTACGCCACCGCCGCGTTCGCCATGGGGGAGGCGGCCCGCGACTGGGTGGAGGACATGGAGGACCTGGAGGCGCTCGCGGTCACGGCTGCGGGGCAGACGTGGCGGACCAGCGGCTTCCACCGGCACGTGCCGCCCGAGTTCAGAGGATTCCTGCCCGCTTGGCCGCCCCGTTGATGAGCGCGGCCGTCAGACCGCCGTGCTGGTACGGGAACGCGTGCGCCCCCGGCACGGTCACCGACCGCCCGTCGGCGGCGGCCGTGGCCAGCCGGTCGGCCCACGCCTGGGGCGAGAACGCGTCGTGGACGCCCCGGGCGACGACCATCGGGCACGACACGGCCGGGACCAGCTTCTCCGGCTCGTCCTCCTGCGCCGTGCGCACGAACCGGGCCAGCGCCTTCAGCCCCGCCCGCCCGTAGTACGGCATCGTGGCCGGCAGCAGGCCCGCCGGCTCGTGACGGGTCGTCCGGAGGTACGGCACGATCAGCCCGGGACCGGTGCGCAGCTTCGGCGGGAACGTCGGCCCCAGCAGGACCAGCGCCCGCACGAGATCGGACCGCTCGGCGGCCACCCGGAGCGCGACCTGCGCCCCCGTGGAGTGCCCCGCGAGCACGACCGGCCCGGCCGGCACGGACTCCAGCCACCGCGTGACCAGCTCGGTGACGGCGGGCAGCTCGGGCGCGCACGACCACGGCGGCCGGCGCCCGAACCCGGGCACGTCCAGCAGGAACGAGCGCGCCCACGAGCCGCACCCGGCCAGCGTGTCGAACAGGTAGCCCAGGGCGCCGAGCCCGGGGACGATGACGACGGTCCGGCGGTCGGGGTTCTCCCGGCCCGTCTCCAGGCTGCGTACCCGCCGCCCTCCGGCGCCGTCCCAGCGCTCGTCCACCCGCACCCGCCCCATTCCTTCACCCACTCGTCCGTGTCCCCGCCATCCCGGACTACCTATCATGAGTCCCGCCAAACCCGCCCGCGCGCCTACAAGCGGTAACACTCGTGACGATCGGGTAGCGACAGCACCATGAGCACGAAGGAATACCACGCCACCCGCGAGGTGGAGGCCCTGGCCGAGGTCGTCTACAACACCGCCGGCGACCTGGATCGGCTGGGGCGCTGGCTGCCCGACGGCGTCACCGCCGAGCACCTGGAGGACGGGCTCGTGCTGGTCCGCTGGCGGCTCGGCGGGCGGCAGGGGGAGACGCGGTGCGCCCTGTCCACGGACGACGAGCGGCTGCGCGTGGAGTGGCGCGCCCAGGACGTGCCGGAAGTGGGCGGCTGGCTGGAGGTCGGCCAGGCCGGCGCCGGCGCGTCCCGGGTAGAGGTGTGCGTGACGGCCCCCGCCGACGCCCACGCGACCGTGGAGAGCCTGACGGAGAGCGCCCTGACCCACCTCCAGGAGGAGGTGGGCGAGAACTTCACCGCCGGGTGACGGCCGGGCGCTCAGCTCACGAGGGCCTGGGTGGCCGATGCCTCACCCCGGCCTTGTGAACCCCCTGGTCACTGAGCGACTCGGGCGCGCAGGGCGCGGAGGGTCCAGTCGAGTGAGGGCGTCAGGCTCTCGGGAGGGGGCCAGCCGTTGACGACGGCGAGCAGGCGCAGGTAGCGCTCCCTGCGCGGATCGTTCACCGCCTCCAGGTACTCCAGCAACCCTTCGCCGCCCACGACACCATCGGCGGGCGCCGTCCCGCCGGGCGGGGGCACGAGCCGGGCGCAGCGTGCCAGGACCGCCGCGACGACGGGCTCCGCCTCCGCCGACACCGGATCGACCCCCGCCGCCACCGCCGGCCGCACCTCCTCCCGTACCATCGCGGCCGCGTCCGGCCGTGGCACGGCGCCGGGAGCCGTGCCGGCCGCGTAGGAGTCCGCCACGCGCCGCATCAGCGCCCGGAAGCCGGGGTCGCGGGAGAGCTCGGCCAGCTCCACCCACGCCTCCACCTGCTCGGGCTCGGGATCGTCGGGCAACTCGGGCGTCATCGAGCGCCGGATCCCGGCGAACGCCTCGGCGCCCGCGTCGCCGGGAGCGCCGAACGCGGTGTCGAGGAACTCCCCGATCAGCCGGCGCCGCTCGTCCTCGGAAAGCCTGGCCAGTCTGTGCATGAGCTTCGTCTCCTCAGGGGTTGATCCGCGCCTGGCCACCGCCGTCAGCACCGCCCGCCGCAGCCGTAGCGTCCGGATCTGCACCGCGAGGGCCTCGGCGTGCGCCTCGGCGACCTCCGGCAGCGACACCTCCCGCTCCACGACCCTGCGCACCGTGGGCAGGTCCAGCCCCAGCTCGCGCAGCGTCCGTACGAGATCCAGCCGCGCGACGGCCTCGACGCCGTACAGGCGGTAACCGGCCGGGGTGCGGCCGGCCGGCGGCACGATGCCCTGATCGGAGTAGAACCGGATGGCCTTGACCGTCAGGCCGGTCCGCCGTGCCAGGTCACCGATCGAGTAGAGCGCGTCACCGTCCATGCCCTCACCCTGCCGTCTCCCCGTACGGGAGACTCAAGCGGCGGTGGCATGATGCCGGGATGGATGATCGTCCCCTCGCGATGCCCGAGCTCCCGGCCGGCGGCGGACTCCTGCTGCGCCCGTGGCGGCTGGACGACGTCGCGGATCTCGCCTGGACGCTAGGGGCGTGACCAGGGGGTCAGGGGATCGGGGGGCTCCAGGAACCGTTTCGCCTTGGCCACGCAGTCCGGGCAGACGGGCTCCTCGACCGACCGGGCCACCGCTTCCGGGGTGGGCTCGCGCATCGAGCCCAGGACCGTCATGCCGGGCGGAAAGCCGGTCTCCGGGTCGATCGCGAACATCGTGACCGCCGCCGGATCGAAGCCGAACGTCCGCCTGCAGCCGTAACAGCGGCCGATCGTGGTGATCCGCTCGTCCGTCATGAGATGTCCACCAGGGCCTTTTCAGGGTCCATGCGCCCATGGTCGCACACCATGTCCGAGAGAGAGGTAGCCCGTGTCAGCGTTGAAAGTCCGTCAGGCGACCCGCCAGGACGCCGCCCTCCTCGCCGGGATGAACCCCCACGTCCACGGCCTGCACGCCGACAATCGGCCGGACCTGTTCCAGGCGCGGCCCTCGGCCGAGGAGCTCACGAAGCGGTTCGCGGAGCGGCTCGGGCAGGAGTCCACGCGGATCTTCGTGGCCGAGCCGGCGGACGGTGAGTGCGCCGGGTACGCGGAGGCGACGGTGTACCACCGGGGGCCCAGCGTGCTGCTGAACGCGGACTCGTTCATCGCCCTGAACCAGATCGTCGTGGCGCCGGAGGCCAAGCGGCTGGGGGTCGCGACCGCGTTGCTGGACGCCGTGCGGGAGGCGGGCAGGGAGGCCGGGTGCCGGCGCCTGGTGACCGAGGTCTGGGAGTTCAACGAGGGCGCGCGCTCCTTCTACGAGGCGGCCGGCCTCCAGCCCATGAAGCGCATGCTGGAGCAGCCCCTCTGACCCCCCCTTCACCGGTACACGGCGACGGCGGCCTCGGCGACCAGGGTGTCGACGATGTGCACGAGCTCCTTCACCGTCGGCGAGTGCTCGTCGGCGATGGCGCGCAGGCGTTCGACGAGCCGGCCCGACGGCTGGCTCAGGTACAGCTCCGCCTCCACCCGCAGCACCGCCACCAGGCCGCACAGCGTGGCGCACCCCGCGTCGGGCTGCTTGAAGCCCTCCGCGGCCGACCGCACCCCCGACGACGCCCGTACGGCCCAGGAGATGTCGGTGAGCTGGTAGCGCAGGTAGGGCAGCATGCCCATGCGCCGCCTGGTCACCGGGGCCAGCACACCCTTGGCGACCAGGTCGTCGCGGGTACGGACGTAGATGTCCTTGGCCGCCGCCTTGAACCAGGACCGCACGTCCCGGTGGTCCCGGTCCCGGGGGATCAGGTCGAGGAGGGCGTCGATGACCGGGTCGTCCGTGCGGCGGCGGTCGGAGACGGTGATGCGGCCCTGGACGACGGCGACGCGTTCGGCCAGGACCAGCTCGGTCAGCACTGCCCCGGCCAGCGCCAGGGCCAGCGACGACTGGTGGGTCAGGAGCTTGCCGGCCTCGTTGTGGGCCATGAGGTGGAGGTCCTGGTGGAGCGGCAGCCGGTTCACACCCGCTCCCGTGGGGCTGCCAGGCCCTGGACGGTGGGCCGGCGTCCGGCGACGTACATGCCGGCCAGGATGATCGCCCCGACGCCGAGCCAGACGAAGCCCGTCACCTGCGCCAGGATGTTGGCGTTGATCACGACGAAGACCAGGATCGCCATCCCGATCAACGGCGAGACCAGGTGCGACCAGAGGTCGGCCGAGCGCTGCCGGATCCGGTAGTGCACGATGACGGACACGTGCAGCACGATGAACGCCAACAGCGCGCCCATGTTGATCAGGCTGCTGAGCACCTCGACGCCGTCCTTGAGGGCGGACACCCACAGCCCGAGCCCGACGGACAGCGCGGAGACGAGCAGGATCGCGTTGGTCGGCACGGAGTTCTTGACCGACACCTTGGCCAGGAACGCCGGGAGCTGGCGGTCACGCGCCATCGCGTACAGCAGGCGTGAGACGGCGACCTGGGCGACCAGGGTGTTGGCCACGCCCCATGAGATGGCGGTGGCGTTCGAGGTGAGCTGCCGCAACCAGTCGCCCCCGGCGACGGCGGCGGCGTCCTGGAACGCGGTGTCGCTGCTGTGGGCCAGCAGGCCGGCCGGGTCGGGCACGAGCAGGGCGGCGACCCACACCTGGACGATGAACAGCACGCCGGCCAGGATCAGCGCGAATCGCATGGCCCTGCTCACCTGCGCCGAGCCGCCGGTCGACTCCTCGACCAGCATGCTGATCCCGTCGAACCCGAGGAAGGACAGTGTCGCGACCGACACCGCCGCGAACACCACCGGCCACGAGAACGTCTCCGGGTTGAACAGCGGCGACAGGCTGAACCCGCTGCCCGCGCCCTGGAGCATCGCCCAGAAGCCGGCCACGAGGAACAGCGCCAGCACGACCAGCTCGGCGGCGATCATCACCCTGGTGAGCTTGATCGTCATGCGGACGCCACGCAGGTTGATCACCATGTTGACGGCCACGAAGATGATCAGCCAGGCCCACACCGGCACCTGCGGCACGCCGGCGTTCATGGCCTTGGACGCGATCAGGTAGAGCAGCCCCGGAAGGAGCAGGTAGTCGAGCAGGATCGCCCACCCGGTCATGAACCCGACCGGCGCGCTGATGCCGCGCCCCGCGTAGTTGTAGACCGAGCCGGACAGCGGGAACGCCTTGACCATCTGCGCGTACGAGGCCGCGGTGAACAGCAGGGCGACCATGCCGACCAGGTACGCGAGGACCGGCATGCCGGCGGAGCGGTAGTAGACCAGGCCGAAGATGGCGAACGGCGCGATCGGCACCATGAAGTTGAGGCCGTAGAGGACCAGGTCGGTCAGCCCGACCCCGCGACGCAACTCCTGTCGGTAGCCGAACTGCTCGATGTGCTCTTGTGGCTGCACGACAGTCTCTCCATGTCGCCATGCACCGGTGTGCGGGGGGTGACCGCCGGTCCGGACGAAGGTTCGGACATCGCGGAGTTTCGACCCGTGATCCTCCCGTAGCGGAGGGTCGCGTCGCAAGGGGCGGATGGTGCAAATGGGTACTGAGTGCTTGTTGTGACCTCAGGGTGATCCTTTGGTGGTCAAAGCACTCTGTCAATGCGGGCGCCGGTCGATCCGGGGGTCGTCGGGGGTCCCGGTCGCCGGCGCTCCAGGCTCAGTTCGCGCCCGGCCCGCCGCAGAAGACAACCTTCAAAAGCTCCTCCAGGGCCTTCGGGAACGCCTGCATCACGTCGATTGCGGCGTCCCCGCTGGTCAGCAACGCGGTCAGGGTCTTGCTGCCGTCGGGCGTGCTGTACATCAGCGCCCCGTAGCCCAGGGTGCTGCCGTTGTGATGGAAGACGGTGCCGCCGCAGTCAGGGCCCAGGTCCTGCACGAACAGCCCCAGGCCGTAGCCGAGCTTCCCGTGCGGCTTGCGCATCTCGGCCAGCAGCGGGGCCGGCAGGAGCTCGCCGCCCATCAGCGCGGAGATGAACGTCTGGAGATCCTGGGTGGTCGAGATCATGTCACCGGTGCCGGGCAGCAGGGACGGGTTCTGGCGGGTGACGTCGACCACCTTCCACTGGCCGGCGTCCTCGTACCGGTAGTAGCCGTGGGCGTGCGGCCCGGGGATGTCCGTCCGGGAGCCCGGCATCACGGTGTCCGACAGTCCGAGCGGCCCCAGGATCCGCCGCTGCATCTCCTCGGCGTAGGAGCGGCCGGTGACCTTCTCGATCAGCAGCAGGGCCAGCGTGTAGTTGGTGTTGGAGTAGCTCTGGTCCGTCCCCGGCTCGAACCGCGCCGGCTTCGACAACGCGAACCGCACCAGCTCCTCCGGCTGGTACGTCTTGAGCCGGAGGTCCACCCACTCCTGGCCCACCGAGGGGATGCCCGGCACGTATGTCCCGTCGGGGTCGAGCTCGCCCGTGTGGTTGAACACCCCGCTGGTGTGCTGCAGCAGCATCCGCACCGTGATCCGCCGGTCCAGGCCGAACTGGGGCAGATAGTCGTCCACCGGGGTGTCCAGCCCGATCTCGCCGGCGGCCACCAGCAGCAGCACCAGGGTCGCGGTGAAGGTCTTGGTGGTGCTGCCTATCCGGGAGCGCCCGTTCGCCGGCGGCTTCGCCTCCTCGCCCAGCCTGCGCACCCCGGCGCTGCCGGCCCACTCGCCCCGCTCATCGTGCACGCGCAGCTGCATCCCGGCGAAACCGGCATCGACGAACTCCTGGACAGCCTGCCGCAGGTCCGGGCGATCCTGCCCGGCTGCGGCCTTCGGCGCCGGCCTGTCCTCGACGGTGTGGAGGGATTCACCCATGACCAGTCCTCGCTTTGCGATAGTACGTGTTCTGTGCAACTCGAAAGCTACGTTGCATTCAGACCTTCGTCAATCTACGCAGAAGCGTTTGCGCAGGTTGTTGAGGACAAATTGGTGCAATGACGCTGCGCCCGAAAGCAACGCCATGTTGCAATGGATGGCGGCGAAGGCAATACTGGCGGCATGCCAGGAGGACGATTGACCCAGCAGGACCGCCGGCACATCGCGGCCGGACTCGCCGACGGACTCTCCTACGGCGAGATCGCCAGGCGGCTCGACCGGCCGACCTCGACGATCACCCGGGAGGTCGCACGCAACGGCGGCCCCGCGGGCTACCGGCCCCAGCAGGCGCACCAGGCGACGGTCCAGCGGGCACGGCGCGGCACGCCGGCGCTGCCGCACGCGGCCACACCGCCGGGCAGCGCGATGGAGCAGGAGATCCTCGAGATGGCGGTCAAAGCGGGGATGCCGGCGACAGCCGCGCGCGTGCACCACGACCTGATGCTGTCCGAAGACGGCAGACGCACCGCCGCGGAGCTGACCCGCAGGCTGAACGTCAGCCCCGCCTCTGTCTCCGTGGCCGTGAACTTCCTGGTCCAGCAGGGGTATGCCCGGCGCGAGCGCGATCCGCGGCGCCGTCGCGACATCTACGTGATCGACAACGACGCCTGGTACCACTCCATCGTGATCAGCAGGCGGCAGACCCTCGAAACGGTGCGTGCCACCATGGCGGTGGCCGAGACCTACGGGCTCGACAGCCCCGTGGGGCAACGGCTGGCCAAGACGGCGGAGTTCCTGGAACGCGTCAGCCTGGACATGATCGAGTCGGCCGACCGCTGGCGCACCCTGCTGGCGTGACGGGATTCAGCCCGGTCACCTGAGGAGCCCACCTGGCGCGCCGCCCGACGCGTCCTTCAGCATCGGCTCCACACGCACGGCGAGCAGCCGGTCGGCACTCTCCGTGGGATTCCGGCCGTCGGTGTAGACCGTTTCGGTGGCCAGCAGTGCATTCCCCGGGTCGCGCACCCACTCGTCGAGAAAGTCGTGCCCGTCCCCGCTGATCCAGTCGGTCCCCTTGGCGCTCATGCTCCGGCGACGCAGCACCTCCACGGACCGCTCGGGCCGGGCGCACGGGAGAACGAGGACCACGCGCGGGATGGCGGCGAGCGCCTGCCGGACGTCGGCGAACAGCCCTGAGTCCGTGTAGTGGCTGTGCCCCGCGCCGAGCGCGACGATCGCGTGCGGGTGTGCCTCCACGGCGCGTCGCACGGCATGGGCGCGGGCGGGCTCCCATTCGCGCTCGGCCGCCACCCGGCCGACGACCGCGGCACGCTCACGCAGCCGATCCATGGTCCAGCCGACCTCGGCATAGTACGGCTCGCCGATCTCGTCGACGTCGACGAACCGGCGTCCGGTGGCTTCGGCGAGCAACCGGCCCAGCGTGCTCTTGCCTGCCGCGGCCGGCCCGATGAGGACCATCCACGGCGTACTCGTCACCGCGGGCTCTGCGGCACGGACGGGCGAGAGCGCACGAGTAACGGCTGCCGAGCATCGGCACAGCCGTGCTCGTCAGACGGGGCGAGCGGAGAAAGACCCCGCACCGTCCCACGCCGGACTGGCCGATCCGCCAGATCGACCGCCGACGTGGACGCTCTCGCGTTGACGTGCCTGCCCGCAGTGCGCGGGTTCAGAGCTTGTACAGCTTGTTGAACGGGGCCGTTATCCGCTCCTGACGGGAGCCGAAATCGACGAACACGGCGACTTCGTCTTCCACGCTGATGACGACGCCAAGACCGTAGCGATCATGCGTCACCTGGTCGTTGACGCTGAACCGCTCGGCAGGCGGAGCCGGGGGCGGGGGTTTGAAGGGACTTGTGGGCATGTGGCGACGGGACGCGCCGCTAGCTGGCTTCATCCCCTCCAGTATGTGCCGCCTGCGAGGACACTCGCCACCGAAGATGGACAAGCTCTGCCAAAAGATCAAGCTCGGAGCGAGAAAATCGGCCCTCGACCTGGGCCTCCACGAGGGGTAGGTGACGGGAATCGCATTCCGGCCATCGGACGCGCGATGCCGGGCGTCCGTTGACGCGGGGCACAGCATTTCGTATGTTCCGCGTGAGCCGTCCCCCCGGGGGCCCGGATCGGAAGGGGTTGTGATGACCACCGAACGGAATCCGGACGGGATCTGGCCCGACATCGTCCCCGGACCACTCGCCACGCCGCCGCCGGAGTTCGCCCACAGGCGCGAATCCGGGCCGCTGGAGCCGGCGGCCATGCCCAGCGGCGACCGGGTCCCGCTGGCGGTCCGGTACGAGGACGTCCGCGCCCTGCTGGCCTCGCCCACCTCCAGCCGCAACCTGCGGCTGCCGGGGTTGCCGCGGTTCGTGAGCGGCATCGGCATCGACGACGACCCCGACGCCCTGGTGAACCAGGACCCGCCGGAGCACACCCGCTACCGCCGGATCATGCACGGCACGTTCACCCCGCGCCAGATCGAGCCGTGGCGCCCTCGTATCGCGCGAATCGCCCAGGACCTCCTCGACGGCCTGGACGACGACTTCGACCTGGTCCAGGGGTACGCGCTGCAGTTACCCGGCCGCGTCATCTGCGAGATGCTGGGCGTGCCGCTGGACCACTATGAGCAGTTCGTCCGGTGGACGGACATGTTCCTGACCACGTCCACGGCCACCGAGCAGGCTCGTTACGAGGGCTACACCGACTTCATGGCCTACGCCGCGGAGCTGGTCGCCCAGCATCGCGCCGAGCCCGGCGAAGACCTCATCGACCTGCTCATCCAGGCCAGGGACGAGGACGACCGGCTGTCGGAGGGCGAGCTGGTCAACACCGTCTTCTCCCTCATCACGGCCGGCCACGAGACGACCGCCTCGATGATCGCCCGCGGTGTCTTCCGCCTGCTCCTGCATCCCGGCCAGTGGGCCGAGCTGGTGGCGGACCCGACCCTGACGGCTGTCGCGGTCGAGGAGATCCTGCGCTTCGACGGGCCGCCCGCCAGCGCCTTCATGCGCCGCCTCACGAAGGACACCGACCTCCCCAGCGGCTCGCTGAGCGCCGGAACGGTCGTCATGCCGAACCTGAACGCGGCCAACCACGACCCGCGGGCGTTCGCCGAGCCCGGCCGGTTCGACATCCACCGCTTCACCGGCCATCCCCCCAACCCGCATGTGGCATTCGGTTACGGCCCGCACCGCTGCCTGGCCGCCAGCCTCGCCAGAGTCGAACTCACCGAGGCGATCAAAGCGCTGGTCACCCAACGCCCCGGCCTCCGCCTGACAGGTACGCCCGAGTCGGTGACCTGGACCGACGGCCTGGTGTACCGGCCGGTCGCCATGCACGTCACCACGGGCGGCTGACGCGCGTACCCGTACGACCTACTGCGCCGGGCTCTCCTCCACGCGGCCGGCCAGCCGCTCGTACCGCTGCCGGGCGGCCTGCGGGGTGCCGAGCCCCAACCCGAACGCGATCTCCTGCCAGGTGAGGCCACGGCCCCGTGCCATGAGCAGCAGCGAGGTCTCCAGCTGGTCCATCTCGGCCCGGACCAGCGGGACGAGGGTGAGCGCGGCGGTGATGTCGGCCTGGTCGACCTCCGGCTCGCCGTCGTCGTGCTGTGCGGTTCCCGCGGCGAGGAACGACACCAGCCTGACGGCCTCATGCGCGCCGACGACCTGCGGATGGATCTGACGATCGCGTTGGTCTCGCGTCGCGGCGTGCCGCTCGGCGATGCGGGCGAGGGCGGCGTACACGCGGTGCGCCCGCACCTGGTCGGGGTCCGGCGGAACGAAGGGATCTTCTGACATGCGACCAGAGTGCGCCATGGAACCGATCGTTGTCAACATTATGTTCAAACCGAGGACTGGGGCCGTCCTGATCTCGGAGGGGCTGGTTCACGCGACTGGCTCACTGGGTCTGACATTTCCCGCTATGGTGCCGAAGATCCCATACGCGCGTCGCAGGAGTGCCATGTCGCACGTCGAGCCTCTCCGGGAAGGCGACCCCGCCGCCGTGGGGCCCTACCGGTTGCTCGGCCGGCTGGGCGAGGGCGGCCAGGGAGTCGTCTACCTGAGCCGGGGGCCCGACGGCAGACCGGTCGCGGTCAAAGTGCTGCGCGAGGGACTCGCCGACGAGCGCTTCGCCAAGGAGATCGACGCGGCGCGCCGGGTGGAGCCGTTCTGCATCGCCCAGGTGCTCGACGCCTCGCTGGGCGGCGGCCGGCCGTACATCGTGACCGAGTACGTCGAAGGGCCCTCGCTCCAGCAGGCGGGCCGCCACGCCGGCGCCGACCTGCAGCGGCTCGCCGTGGCGACCGCCACCGCGCTGGCGGCCGTCCATCAGGCGGGCATCGTCCACCGCGACTTCAAGCCCGCCAACGTGCTGCTCGGGCAGGGCGGGCCCCGGGTGATCGACTTCGGGATCGCCCGGTCGGTCGAATCGGGGCTCATGGCTACCAGCGGCATCGTGGGGACACCCGCGTACATGGCGCCGGAGCAGCTGGCCGGCGAGCGGATCGGTCCCGCGGTGGACGTCTTCGCGTGGGCGTCGGTGATCGTGTTCGCCGCCACCGGGACACCCCCGTTCGGCGAGGACTCCCTGCCCGCGGTGATCAATCGGATCCTGCACAACGAGCCGCAGCTCGGCGACCTGCCGCAACCGTTGCGCGCGATCGTCCTGGAGTGCCTGGCCAAGGATCCGGCGCGCCGGCCGGCCATGCGGGACGTGCTGCTGCGGCTCCTGGGCGGACCGGCCTCCGGCCATCCGGCCGGTGCCGAGGGCCGCGGCCCGTCCACGGCTCCCGGGCGGCGACGGCGGGGGAGCAGGACGGCGCTGGTCGCGGGCGTCTCCGGGGTGGGGGCGCTGGCGGTCGCGGGCGCCCTCGTCTGGGGGGCCACGAGCGTCTGGGATCTCCGGGAACCGCGAACGAGTACGCGGCAACTGGCGTTCCACTCCGCCGGGACACCGACCTCGACGAAAACGCGCCAGCGCTCGAAGAGGACCAGGAGCCCGTCCACACCGAAACCGGCGACCACGAAGAAGCCGACCACGACGAAGCCGACCGCGACGCGGACCGTGAGGCCGACGCGGTCCGCCCCCCAGCCGACGGCCTCACCGCGGAGGACCTCGTCGGGCACCGGAGCCTTCCGGGTCGTGTGGGTGCGAGCCCTGGGCGCCAGGAAGGCCAACACCCAGGACTGCCAGGTAGGCTCCATCCTGACCTCCGCCCTGGTCGAGGGCACCAAGCTGTCCACCACCTTCCATTACGAATGGGTCCTGGACGGAAAGGTGATGCGGCGCTCTGAGGCCGCCATCGCCGAGACCCACACCCAGGAGCTCTCCGGCCCGCTCGTGACCTCGGCCGGCCCCCACCGGATCACCCTCCGCGTCACCTCGCCGGCGACGGCGTCGAGGGAGCTCCGGTTCACCGCCTGCCCGCCCGGGACCGAGTGATGAACCCGCTCCTGCCCGAAGACCCTTCTGCCGTGGGCCCCTACCGGCTCCTCGGGCGGCTGGGCGCGGGCGGGCAGGGGGTCGTCTACCTGGGCCAGGGCCCCGACGGGCGGCCGGTCGCGGTCAAGGTGCTGCAGGACGGGCTGGCCGGTGACCACCGCTTCGCCAAGGAGATCGACGCGGCGCGCCGGGTGGAGCCGTTCTGCATCGCCCAGGTGCTCGACGCCTCGCTGGGCGGCCGGCCGTACATCGTGACCGAGTACGTGGAGGGGCCCTCGCTCCAGCAGGCGGGCCGGCACGCCGGCGCCGACCTGCAGCGGCTCGCCGTGGCGACCGCCACCGCGCTGGCGGCGATCCACCGGGCAGGGGTGGTGCATCGCGACTTCAAACCCGCCAACGTGCTGCTCGGCAGGGACGGGCCGCGGGTCATCGACTTCGGCATCGCCCGCGCGTCCGGCCATTCCCTGACGGTGACGAGCAGCATCGTCGGCACGCCCGCCTACATGGCGCCCGAACAGCTCGCGGGCGCGCCGCTCGGTCCCGCGGTGGACGTCTTCGCGTGGGCGTCGGTGATCGTGTTCGCCGCGACGGGAAGTCCGCCGTTCGGCAACGACTCGCTGCCCGCGGTGATCCGCCGCATCCTGCACGGCGAGCCGTACCTGGGCGACCTGCCGGACCCGTTGCGCCCGATCGTGCTCTCCTGCCTGGCCAAGGACCCCGCCGCCCGGCCCGCCATGCAGGACGTCCTCCTGCGGCTCATCGGCGCGCAGCCCGCCGCCGGCACGACAGCGGCCCCGACGGGCCGCTGGGGCGGTACGGCGGGTCCTCCTGCGAGCCGCTCACGCCGGAAGGCGCTGCTGGCGGCCACCGGGGCACTGGTGGTGTCCGCCGCCCTGGTGGGCGGGGCGATCATGTGGACGCCTGCGCCCGCGAAGACGGACGCGTCCTCCCCACCGGCCACGAAGCCGGGCCCTACCACGACGCACACCTCGGCGGCCACGAAGCCGGGCACCACCACGACACCCAGCGCGGCGGCCAAGAAGCCGCAGCCCACCAGGACCGGCGGCTCCAGCCCCACCGCCTCCCACAGACGGCCGACGCCCGAAGCCACCGCCTCCCCCTCCAGAACCGCGACCACGGCCGCCGCCGCGGGGGCCGTACGCCTGGTGTCACTGACGCTGGAGGGACTGAAGACCGAAAAGGGCTGCTGGTCGCCCAGCCTCTTCCCCACAGCCATGATCAAGGGGCCGTCGGGCAGGCAGGTGGAGTTCGGCTACCGCTGGGTCGTGGACGGCCAGGACGAGGGATGGAGGACGGACTGGGTGACCGGTACGGCCAAGAACCGGCGCAACCCCTTCGGCGCCTTCGAGCCGGGCCACCACACGATCGCCTTCCACCTGCTGACCCCCTCGAAGGCCACCAGGAGAGTGTCGTTCACGGTGTGCGACCCGTACTCGTAGACGCTCCTCTGCCGCCCCTCACCAGCTCAGTACCTTCGAGCGGCCGGTCGGAGCCGGCAGCCGATCACGCAGCATCCGGACTCCCAGCGGCACCAGGGCGACGCAGAGCAGGCCGGTGACGAGCACATCGGAGATCGAAGCGCCCTTGAGCACGCCCATCCACGTGCCTCCTGCCAGGAGCAGCATCACGGCACGGACGGTGCCGAAGAGGCCAGTACGCCAAGCGGCGACGGCCAGCAGGAGCGAGCCCGCGTACTGGCCGACCGAGGCCCAGACCGGTACGCGCCACGGTCCGTAGGAGATGTCGACGTACTCCGTCATGATCGCGTTCGTTGCCCGGTCCAGCCCGACGGCCTCGGTGAGCTGAAAGGCGGTCTGGTCGGCGCCGGCGAAGTACAGGCGGGAGAAGAGCCCGGCCACGAGCAGGGTGGCGCCCCAGAACGCGAGGCCGCCACCCACGCGTTGAGCCACGGTGACGAAGGCGGGGAAGAGCAGCACCGCTCCCAGGGCGAAAACCGCGTAGGAGAGGGTGAGCAGGGCGGGTGCAGAGGTGTAGGCGAGGAGTTGGCCGTAGGCGGCGAACGGCTGCCTCTCGGCCCACGCGTGCTGCTGAGGGCTGAGCGCGGTGACGGTGCTCAGGTGGCGCAGCAGGAATCCCGCGCACAGGACGACCGGCCCCAGGACGAGCGTCGCGCCCCCGATCCACCGTCCGGGAAAGTACGTGTTCATGCCGGCGAGCTTCTCGGCCGCGAGCCGCTCGGATCATCTGCCGACCGACAGTCAGCACCCCTGTCGAAAGTCAGGTGAGCACGCGCCTACGTCGCCCGGTGCCCGCGCCTGCTCGCGCTCGCCGCGCTCCCGTACTACCGGGACACGCACCCGGCCTTCGCGGCGAATGCGCCGCACGTGATCCCTGAAGTCCTCGCGATCACGAGAATGCTCTGCGACAGGCCCTCGGGCGGGCACTCCGAGCCGTCGCAGGAGCCTGCTCACTGCTGGAGCGTCTGGCCGCGGTCGATGAGGTCCAGTACGGCGTCCCTGGTCTCGCGGAACACGGCGACGGTCTGGTCGGCGGCCGCGGTGATGGCCGGCTCTCCGGGTGCGGTGGAGGGTTCGAGCAGTTGGGCCACGGTGTCGGCGAGGACCTCGTAAGGGTCGTCGACGCCGAGCGGGGCGGTGGCCGGGTCCGTCATGGCGGTGCCGAACCCGGTGAGCACGGCGTGCAGGGCGTAGGCCTGGCTGGGCAGAGGACGATCGTGGCGGACCAGACCGTGCCGGTGCAGGATCGGCATGACCGCGTTGCACAGGGCGCTGGGCCTGGTTCGGGCGAACAGCTCGCGGTCGCCGGCATGCTGGGTGAGCAGCCGCAGCAGTTCGGCATCGCTGCGCAGGCGGTGCGCCAGCGGGAGTTGTGATCCTGTGCGGATCAGCAGCGGGGCGAGGCGGCGCGGCAGCACGTCGGCGGGGTCGGCGGTGATGCTGCCGATGACCTCATCCAGGAAGGTCAGCAGGTCGCGGGCGAACAGCCCGAGGATGAGATCTTCCTTGGTGGGCCAGTACAGGTAGACGGTGCCCTTGCCGACGCCGGCCGAACGGGTGATCTCGGTGACGGTGACCTTGCGCACGCCGTGGTCGAGCACCAGCCGGCGCGTGCTGTCCAGGATGCGGGCGGCTTTGCGCGAGTGGTGTTCGACCAGCTGGCTCACCGAAGCTGTTCCTCTTCGTTCACGCTCGAGTCGGGTCACACGGCGGCGACGTCGAGCTCCTTGTTGCTCATGTCCGGCCCTTCATTATCCGGCCCATGACCTGCGCGATGTGGCTCCCTCATCGCCGTGGGGAGGCCGAGGCCGGGGCGCGCACCATGAACACGTCCACCTCGTCCTCGGTCTCGACCGTGAACCCGTGCCGCTCGTACAGCCGGCGGGCCGGACTGCCCTGCAGCACGTTCAGCCGGACCACGGCGTCTTCGCGGTCGCACCGTTCCAGCAGCCTGCTCAGCACGGCGGCACCGATGCCCCTGCCCTGCAGATCGGGGTTCAGGTAGAAGTGCTCCAGCCAGTAGGCGTCCTTCGCCGGCCGCAGCGCCACGCAACCGGCGAAGGCGCCACCCACCTCGATCATCCAGGTGTGCACCGGCACGAACGCGTCCCGCAGGCGCTGTCGCACGCGGTGCTCGTCGTACCGCCCGAGCCGCACGAGATCCGGCCTCATCACCACGGCCCGCAACTCGGCCACCGCCTCGACATCCGCCGCCGAAGCCAGCCGAAGCTCCCAATCCGCCATGATGGGGATGGTATCGCCCCAAGATCCTGCCAACCCGGGGGCCTCCTATCCTCTGGGCGGACAAGTACGTAGTCAGAGCGGACCTTGCCGTCGGGTACGGGGAAGCTCGGCTTCGATGAAGAAGCGGTGGTCACGCAGGGTGAAAGCGCCCTCGGACCGCATGTGCTCATGGAGCCGTCGTAGCGGTTTCTCGTAGCGCTTGTGATCGAAGCCGGGAACCTGCCACGGGACGGCGCGTAGGTGGAAGACCACGGCGCCGATGTCGTGAAAGGTGTGGGCGACCATCTCTTCGCGAGCGTCCAGCACGAGCATCCCGCAATCGTGGAGTCGCTCGACCGCGATGCCCAAGGTCCAGCTCTCCGGATCGGCGGAGGGCGGTGCGCCTAGGGCGAGGTTCAGTTCCAGACCATTGCGGCTGCCTACTTGCTGGGTGAGCAGACGGCCACCTGCGGCAAGAACTCGCGCCACCTCGACTGCGTCAAGCGCACCATGCCTGTTGAGCACGAGGTCGAAAGTGGCGTCGCGTGCAGGGATGCGATCTGCCGCACCACCCAGCAGGGAGACGTTCATCGGTCTGAGCCGCTCGGCGGCGATGGGTATGTTGGGCTGCCAGCCTTCCATGGCCACGGTGTGGCGGGGCAGCGGTGCCAGGGAAGCCAGTACCTCTCCTCCGCCGGTGTCCATGTCGAGCAGTCGCCGCGTGGTCGCAAGCAGCACAGAGGCTCGCTCGGCGTAGGCCCAGGATGGTTGCCCGCCAGTCGTTCTGCCGCGCAACCAGCCGAAGTCCCATCCACGAACAGATGCCTGAATGGCTTGTTCTACGAGATCGTCGTAACCGGGCACGCGGTCACGCTAATCAGGAAGGCGGCTGGTGGCCACCGGATTACTGGCTCGGCCGGCTTTCTTGGCCCTGCCGACCCCGGCCCTGCCCTCGCCGGAGGCATGTCCTGTAGGTTGATCGCCATGGTGGGCGAGGACGATTCGATCCAGGCTGCTGTCGCCGGGGAAATTCGACTTCTCGACCATGAGGTCCGCTCGTCGGCCATTCTTATGGGCGAGTTGATGGATCTGGAGTTCTTCGAGATCGGCGCCTCGGGGCGTGTGTGGGACCGTGATTCGATCATTGCGGCCCTTTCCCAGGACCCGGAACGATCGATGGCTCCGATCCAGGTGAGCGAGATGGCAGGGACGCTGCTCGCCCCCGGTTTGGTTCACCTGACCTATGTGTCGAACTACAACGGTCGCCGTGCGCGCCGTAGTTCGTTGTGGCGGTACTCGACCGAGAAGGGGTGGCAGGTGTACTTCCACCAGGGGACGTTGAGCACGTACTGACGGGTCTGGAACCGGAGGTCGTTCCGGAAAGCCGGAGACGTCTCCCACTGGGTTTCGGGACTGACACGCGCACCTGCATGATTGATACGTTGATCTACATGGGCGCCGGGACGAGATCACTGAACCTGACGGATATAACGACGGCATTGGACATGGCGCTCGTTGCCTTCGGAGCTGCGGGCACCGAAACGGCGTATCGCGTGTGTGGCACCAGCGCAGCGCTCATGCAAGGCGTCCCACTCCCTGTCGGGGACATCGACATCTTGCTCGCCGGGCGGGAGGACGTGGACACGTTCGCCGCAGCACTCTCATCGTTTCCCTGCCTCAACGCCGCTTCATGGCTGCCTGAATCTTCGCAATACTTCGCCAGGTTCGAGGTGAATGGAGTCGCAGTCGAGCTCAGCACAGTCGAGCGGCAAGTCGATTCGGATGTCATGGAATGCGTGGGCAGCGGGCCATGGCAGCATTACGTCCTGATCGCCTGCGGCTCTCACCAGGTGCCGGTGGTCCGGCTGGAACTCCGGTTGGTCACGGAGCTCCTGCGAGACCGGGCTGATCGATATGGCCCTCTCCTCGACCACATGGGTACGCACGGGTTCGATCCTGATCTGCTGCACCGGGCCATGGATGCCCACCGCATTCCTGCTCACCACCGGCTGCTGGTTCAAGACCGCCTCGCATGACAGATGCCTGCGAACGCCGGAGGCAAGCCCGGGGCCGTGCTTCCGGCTGATCGTCGCGAGTGCGAGGACGCGTACCCCGTCCGGCAGCCGGAAGAGGCCGTCCGATCGCCCGCGACCTACTCGGATCACTCCTGGGAGCGCCGGTCGTCCACCTCGACCGACAACATCCCCCACTGGGCGCGGAGCTTGACCAGCTCGCCGGCCAGTTCTTCGCTCGACCTGGCCAGGTGCTCGTGGGGGAGGAAGTGGACGACCGTCCCGGTCGTGCCGTCATCGCTGATCGGCGTCAGACCCGTGACGGGGATGCCGTGTTCGTAGCGCTGCGTCCAGGCTCCACCTCGGCGACGGTTGGTGTGGACGAGCCGGACGCTGAACGCCGCGACGACGGACATGCCCCGGCGCGGATGGCCATCGGGTAGCAACGGGGCGTCGGGAAGGTCGAAGAACCGCAGGTCTTTCGATGCCATGACGGGCTTCTTCACGGCTTGTCCGTGATCGTCGATGCGGGTGTCGGTGCCTCGTCCGTCATCCGCCACGGACACCGAGTCGTCGGGGTGGAGGGTGACGGTGCAATGCCCCCCGTTGTTGCTCTCGGCTTCGTCAGCCGCATAGGCGAGGACCTCGAGGATCAGATGCCGGACGCCACCCGGAGCGAACACGGCCGGGTTCTGCCGGATGTACGAGAGGTGCTCGATGTCCACGCCGCTCGCCCAGTCGTGCGTCGTGTTACGCCAGGAGGCCCTCGGAGTGTTCACCGGGGAAGACTACGCCCGCCGGAGCTCGCACCTGTGCCGGCGACCGCGATACCCCGGCGATCATGAAGGCGATGCTTGGTTCCCCGCCTGTTCTGGCACGCGTCCGGCACGGAGCTGCCGTGTGTCCATCGTTCGCGGGGCAGGCCGGCTGCGCTGCTCCGGCATCTGAAACCGTCGTGGACGGATTCTATGCTTCCGCCATGAGCAGAGACGGATCTTCAGCCGTGCGTACGAAGCGGATGGAGGTGGAGGTGGAGGACTGTGGTCGGGTCTATCTCATGGATCGGGGGGACTATGAAGCCGCCGACGGGTCAAGCGACTCACAAACTCACGCACCTGGGCTCATGAGGTCGGAGGGGAGAGGCCTCGCGAGCCTGAACATCGCCACGCAGTGGGGGGACATTCCGTTTACGGTGACCGCAGCCGACCGGGATCCAGGTGCTGACCTCGACGGCTATGAGGACATCGGGGAGATGAGTTTTGACGCCCCATCGGGCGAGGTCTTCCTGGCGGGATGGCTCATGGACTGGGACGACGAAAAGGCACACGACCTTTCCCCGCTGCTGTCCGGCTCCCGTACATACCGTTTGCGATATCACATCAGAGGAATCGATGAAGAGCGCTGCTGGGTAGATGACCACTACCTTCAGATATGGCCGGCGCCACTCCACGGCCCGGCCGTGCTGAAGACCACAGATGAAGCCTTCCGGCACCTTCTGAAGCCTGAATCCTGACGCGAATCGATCAGCCCCGCGACCTGGCGTTTCTCGCGCGACGCACTCGCGGGCATGCCCCCGCCGGCAAGTGCCTCGGCTACCTCACCAAGTACCTGACCAAGAGCCTGGCCGACCCCCTCGACGCCACCGCCGACAACGCGACCCGGCGCGAGCACGCCGCCCGCCTCGTCGAGGCCCTGCGCACCGAACCATGCTCGCCCACCTGCGCCAACTGGCTGCGCTACGGCAGCCAACCCAAGAACGCCAAACCCGGGATGCTCCGCGGCCGCCACCGTGGCAAGGCCCACAAGCCCGACCACCTCGGCTACGCAGGCCGCCGCGTCCCCGTCCCCCTCGGCTGATCGCACGCCGGTCGCACGCAAGGTCGAGAAGGCCCTGGAGACAATCAAGGCCCGGGTTGGGATCTCTCCCTTACCTGGGCCTTCGCGGCGACCTGGGCTTATGTGGGTCGGGTAACCGTGAGTCCCCATGGCTCCTTACTGATCGCCCTACGAACGGGCACGCAGCGGGCGGGCTCTTCGGGCGAGCGCGAGAACGCTCTGGCACAGGTCCTCTTGGCCCGGCTGTGCCGCGCCATGTCGCCAGCGAAACCGCTCGCGTACACTCGTTTAGCATGAGCGCTGGACACGCGCATGAGGAGCTTCACCACCTGGTGGATCGGCTATCGCATGACCAGGCACGTCGCCTTCTGCGCTTGGTCAAGACCGACCCGGAACTCGCCGATGTCTCAGACGAACGCGACGAACCGGTACGTCGTCGTCTCTCGATCGCCGGCATCGGCGCGTCCGGTGAAGGCGATCTATCGGAACGGGTCGAAGATCTGCTGGCGGAACGGTTCAATCGGTCGACGTGACCGCTGTTCTTCTGGATACAGGTCCCTTGATCGCCGTGGTCGATCGAGATGACAAGCACCACGCTTCCTGCGTCCGACTACTGGAAAGCTTGGACGGGCCCCTGCTCCTGCCGTCGACAATCTTGATTGAGGCTGGCTGGACCATCAATCGACACATGGGTTCGTCCGTGCATGCCAAGTTTCTGGATCTCGTGACTGACGAGTTTGAACTAGTTAACCTGATTTCGTCGGACATTCGGCGAATGGCGGAACTTGTCCGGACCTACAGGGACGCACGCCTAGACCCGGCCGACGTGTCGGTTGTCGCGATCGCCGAGCGGCTTGCGATCACGCACATCGCCACTCTCGATCGAGATTTCTCACTGATGCGTCCTCGCCATGTGGCGGCGTTCACGCTGCTACCCGAGACACTACCGTGAAGTGGAGCGGGTGATGGGAATTGAACCCGCGCTGTCAGCTTGGGAACTGCATCGATCACGGCCCGCTGGGGCACTGAGCTGGGCGGAAGGCTGGTCCTGAGTGACCGTGGTTGACCCCTCGTCACCCCTCTTAATGGCCCGCTAATGGCCCGGTGATCAGTCTGCGACCTGGTGTTTCTCGCGCGACGCGCGCATCCCGGGCCAGTCGGTGTAGCGGGTCATCTCTGGGTCGCTGGGCGAACGCGTGCACGGCTGCGTGATCACTGGCACGGAAGTCACGCAGCAGCAGCCGAGGCGTGGTCAGCTCCATGATCTTAAGTATGGGCGCGCCCAGAATGAGAGCCGCAGCCCGGAGTGCGGCTCTACGAAATGTCTAGCTTCGTCACCATGCATGGTGACGATCCGTTACGCTGCCCAGCGTCAAGTATGATCTTGAGAAGAGTGAGCCACACAATGCGTAGATTCAAACAGGCAGCGGTGTTCACGGTCGCCACGGCAGTCGCACTTGCCAGTTCCGTGGTGATGAGCAGCCCGGCAATGGCCGCGTCATCGCCGACCGCGGTGTGCGGCGGCGGCAGCTACCACGTCATCGACAGCCACGCCATCGGCGGGCTCGCCACGATTTACCTGCTCTACAACGGCAGCACCAACTGTGTGGTGACGTGGAAGAGCAGCAAGTACCAGGGCGGTTACACCCTTACGGGGGCCACCATCCAAAAGAAGGGTGGCAGCAAGATTAGTGACACCGGCTCCTACAAGATCTACGCCGGTCCCGTGAAGGTCAACGCTGCCGGCACCTGTGTCTCGTGGGGAGGCCATGCTTCGAACAGCGCCGGTGTTGGTGAGGGCTGGCAATCGAACTGGACTCACTGCGGCTGATCACCGAGACAGGTCGTCATTTCAACGTCGGGGTGACTCGGCCCCGGGTTCACCGGCGGAGTTGGTGGTCCGGCATCGCGCACCGACAGAGGCCTTCTGCCTAGGGTTGGCGGTATGAGCCAAGGCCCGGACGGGGATCGTGTCCCCGACCCGGGCCTTTGTGTATGGAGCGGGTGACGGGAATCGAACCCGCGCTGTCAGCTTGGGAAGTCTTTCAAGATCACACCATCTGACCAGGGAAAACGCTGACCTGGGCAGATGTCGGTCGAGTGGCCGTGAGTTCCCGCGACTCCCCGTTGATCACCGTATGAACGGGCACGCAACGGGCACGGGGCCTGCGTATGGCGCTACGTTCGGGCGGCGGCCATGTCAGCAGGCTGGTCGCGCTGTGGTCAAGTCTGACTGCGAATCTCCTCTGCCAAGCCCGCAAGCGATTCGACCGGCAATTCGGTCTCTGTCCAAGGGGGAGTGAGGTCGGTGAGCGTGTAGCGGGGAACCACGTGGATGTGGAAATGGAAGACGCTCTGCCACGCCGTTTCGCCGCTCGCGTGCCAGAGGTTGATGCCAGGCGCACGAAGAGCCTGAGTTAGTTGGCGAGAGACATGAGCGGCAGTTCGCATGACCTGCGCTGCCTCATCGGGCGAGATCTCTGAAAGGTCCCTGTGGTGCTTTCTCGGCACGACCAAGCTGTGGCCTTTGGTGACCTGGGCGATGTTTAGAAACGCAATGGCGTGATCATCTTCATGGATTGTCTGTGAGGGTTCGTCTCCTGCGATGATTCTGCAGAAGACACAGGCGTTCGCGGCCATATCGGATGCCTTCGTAGTCGCGGCCGATAGTGATCACGAAGTTTCGCCAAAATGCTCGTGCTGAGGCAAGCCGGTACCCGGCCGATACTCGCGGGACGCGTATACCCAGCCGCCACCTGATCATCCCGGCTGCCGTCGACCTCGGCCCGCTCGGCTTGTCCCGGGTCGATGGTGGGTGGGATGATCAGGCTTCCACCTCAGCCACCAACGGCCCCTTCCCTGGCACGGCGATCATCCCGGAGCCGGAGCGCCCCCGCCGGAGGCTGGGGTTTCGTTGAATCGAATGAGTGTCCATCTGGGAGGCGGCCACTGTGTCGGGTCCTGGTCGGTAACCCATTCTGTTATCGAGGCAGGCAACACCTTGAGATCGAAGGACCGGTAGACCGGGAGCAGCCCCAGGGCGTTGACGAGATTTCGACCGTCTCGGCGTGGCCAACCAGGATGATGGTTTCGCCGCGGTGGCGGTGGGCGATATCGGTGATGGTGCGGCTGGTGCGTGTCACCATCTCGGCCCAGGTCTCATTGCCTTTCTGCCAGGGGCGGTAGATGCCGCCGCCTTCGATGTCGAGGCGCCGGAATTCCGCGTGGGTGAGTCCGTCTGCCTCTGGCGGCGTGTGCCAAGTGCAGAGCCCGCAGTCTTGTGATGAGGGTAGGCCGCTGACCGTTGCGATTGCTGCGGCTGTTTGTACGGCTCGCGGCAGGGGTGAGGAGTAGATCGTCGTCTTGTCGCTGCCGATTTCAGCGGTGATCTGCCGGCCGAGTCGTGCGGCTTGTTGGCGTCCGGCATCGCTGAGGCCGCGGCATCCTTTGGGGCCGCCTATCACGCCTTCTCTCTTGTGGAGGGAGTCCCCGTGGCGCACGAAGAACAGACGTGTTCGCATGTGGTGGATCATGCCAGAGGGTTGGTAGTTGAACACCTGTGGTTTGCTGCGCTGAACGACGAAGGACCAAGGATTGGGGCGGCGGTGCGGCGCTGAGGTCGGCGTGTTTGTTGGGTACGGCGGGTGTGCGGTGCGGTGACGGCCCGGGCCGCCGCCGTCCGGGACCGGCCCCCCCAAGCCGTACACCGGCAACACTCTCGCCGCCCAGTCCGGGGCGACGCTCCGTGACCTGATGAGCCGCATGGGCCACTCCACGACACGGGCCGCGTTGATCTACCAGCACACCGCGATGGAGCGGGACAGAGCCATCGCCGACGCCCTCGGAAGGCTCGCCGAGGAGGCCCTGAGCAAGCAAGATCCCGACGGATCGGGCACGTAACGGGCACGGAAGATCGAAGGCAAGCCCGTGAAAATCAAAGGCCAGGTCGGGAAGCAAGCCCTGACCTGGCTTTTCGTTCGTGGAGCGGGTGACGGGAATCGAACCCGCGCTGTCAGCTTGGGAAGCTGATGTTCTGCCATTGAACTACACCCGCATCGGCCGAAGCCGCGGTCCCACTGTAGCGGAAACCCAGCCCACTTCAACAAGCCCGCACACGCCGGAAGCGAGCCGGTACAAGGCAGGAGCAGGCCCGCACACGGTAGGAGCGAGCCCGTACACGGTAGGTTGCTCCACGTGCTGCTCTCTGACCGTGACATCCAGAACGAGATCGACTCGGGACGGCTGGCGCTCGAACCGTTCGATCGGGACATGATCCAGCCGTCGAGCATCGACGTGCGGCTCGATCGGTTCTTCCGGGTCTTCGAGAACCACAGGTACCCGCACATCGATCCCTCGACCGAGCAACCGGACCTGACGCGCATGGTGGAGCCGGACGGGGACGAGCCGTTCATCCTGCACCCGGGCGAGTTCGTGCTGGCTTCGACGTACGAGGTCATCACGCTCCCCAGCGATCTGGCGTCCAGGTTGGAGGGGAAGAGCTCGCTGGGGCGGCTGGGGCTGCTGACGCATTCGACGGCCGGGTTCATCGATCCGGGGTTCAGCGGGCATGTGACGCTGGAGCTGTCGAACGTGGCGACTCTGCCCATCAAGCTGTGGCCCGGGATGAAGATCGGGCAGCTCTGCGTGTTCCGGCTCAGCTCGCCGGCGGAGCATCCGTACGGGTCGGAGAAGTACGGCTCCCGGTACCAGGGACAGCGGGGGCCGACGCCGTCCAGGTCGTTCAAGGACTTCCATCGGACGCGGATCTGACCAGGCTGGCGGTACGGGAGGAAACTCACGAAGATGGTGACCGTACGGCAAACAAGTCCCCAGCGAGATGGCCCCCGGACCGACAGGTTCCCCGGTGTCGCAGAGCATACGGAGGGTAGCGACTAGGAGAAGGGGACATGAAGTTCGCATTTCGCCTGGTAAGCCGTACTCTCTTCCACGGACCATCCCCGCACATCTGGAGAACGACGTGCGCCTGCGTCTCACGCCACGTGAGGACAGCTACTACGACCTGTTCGCCGACTCGGCGAACAACCTGGTCACGGCCTCCCGTCTGCTGGTTGAGATCATCAGTGACGGGTCGGACAGGGAAGCCCTGGCCGAGAAGATGCGCGCCTGCGAGCATGCCGGCGACGACCGCACGCATGCGATCATGAACCGGCTCAATGAGAGCTTCATCACGCCGTTCGACCGCGAGGACATCTACCGCCTCGCCTCGAACCTCGACGACGTGATGGACGCCATGGAAGCGGCCTCCGACCTCATCGTCCTCTACCAGATCGACCACCTCCCCAAGGACGTCGTGCGTCAGGTCGAGGTGCTGGAGCGGGCGGCCGAGCTGACCGCCGAGGCGATGCCGCGCCTTCGCTCGATGAAGAACCTCAACGAGTACTGGATCGAGGTCAACCGCCTGGAGAACCAGGGTGACCAGGTCTACCGCCGGCTGCTGGCCAAGCTGTTCAGCGGCGAGTACGACGCGTTGACGGTCATGAAGATGAAGGAGGTCATCGACGCCTTGGAGGAGGCGGCCGACGCCTTCGAGCACGTGGCCAACACCGTCGAGTCGATCGCGGTCAAGGAAAGCTAGGCCCCGTGGACCTCACGCTCGCCCTCGTCATCGGCGTGGTCGTCGTGGCGCTGGCCTTCGACTACACCAACGGCTTCCACGACGCGGCGAACGCCATCGCGACCTCGGTCTCGACCCGCGCCCTCACCCCCAGGGCGGCGCTGTTCATGGCCGCGGCGATGAACTTCATCGGCGCCCACCTCGGCACGCAGGTGGCCCAGACCGTCGGCAAGGGCATCATCGACGCGCCACAGGGCTCGCACGGGCTGGTCATCGTGGCGTCGGCCCTGGTCGGCGCGATCGTCTGGAACCTCATCACCTGGTACTTCGGCCTGCCCTCCTCCTCCAGCCACGCGCTGATCGGCGGCCTCGTGGGCTCGGCGCTGGCCTCGGCCAGCGTCGTCCACTGGGACGGCGTGCTGGAGAAGGTCGTCGTCCCCATGATCCTGTCCCCGCTGCTCGGCTTCACGCTGGCGGCCGCGATCATGATCGGGATCTACTGGATCTTCCGGCACGCGCAGCCGGGCAAGACCAACCGCGGTTTCCGCTACTCCCAGACCGTCTCGGCCGCCGCCATGGCGCTCGGCCACGGCCTGCAGGACGCGCAGAAGACGATGGGCGTGATCTTCCTGGCGCTCGTGGTCGGCGGCTACGCCGGGGAGCAGGACCCCATTCCGCAGTGGGTCATCATCTCCGCGGCGAGCGCGATCTCCCTCGGCACGTACGCCGGAGGCTGGCGCATCATGCGCACGCTCGGCCGGCGCATCATCGCCCTCGACCCGCCGCAGGGCTTCGCGGCGGAGGCGGCGGCGGCGACGGTGCTCTACACCGCGGCGATCGGGTTCGGCGCGCCCATCTCCACGACCCACACCATCACCAGCGCCATCATGGGCGTCGGCTCGACCAAGCGGCTGTCGGCCGTGCGGTGGGGCGTGGCGGGCAACATCGTGACCGGCTGGATCCTCACGATCCCGGCCGCGGCGCTGGTGGCCGCTCTCACCTACTTCGCTCTGCACTGGGTGGTGGAGTAGCGGCGTACATGACGTCGGCGTCCCAGCGCGCGAACCCCTGCGCCTCGTACAGCCTGATCGCGGCCGTGTTCGTCTCGTCCACGTAGAGCATCGCCTGCGCGAGCCCGCGCGAGCGCAGGTGGCTCAGTCCGGCCAGCGTGAGCGCCTTGCCGAGGCCGGTGCCCTGCTGGGAGGGGTCGACGCCGACGACGTACACCTCGCCGAGCGGCTCGTGCCCGTGGTCGGAGGATCCATGGATCTTCGTCCAGTGGAACCCCACGAGCCGCTCGCCCCGTACGGCCAGGAAGAACCCGGCGGGGTCGAACCACGGCTCCCGCTCCCGCCTGAGCAGGTCGTCCAGGGTCCACGCGCCCTGCTCGGGGTGGTGGGCGAAGGCCGCGGCGTTGACCTTGAGCCACTCCTCCTCGTCCTGGCCGGGCCTGAACGCCCGTAGCCCCACCCCGTCGGGCAGCGTGTACGGCGCCAGCGGGGCGTACAGCGACCGGCGCATCTGCCAGAGGGACCGCACCCGCCGGAGCCCCAGGGAGGCGGCGAGGGCCCCGGCTCCGTCGTGGTCGCCGTGCGCCCACAGCCGCAGCCGCCCGCCGGCCTCGCCGAGCACGGCCCCCAGCAACCGCCGGCCGTGCCCCTGGCGGCGGTGGGCGGGGTGGACGACGAGCTCACCGCTCGGCCCCTCGACCTCGTCGGTGGGGTCCACGTGCGCGTACCCGGTCAGGACGTCGCCCGCGTACAGCAGCACCGACCGCGCGTGCGGGTCGCCGCCGTAGCGCAGGTGGAGCATGACGTGCTCATTGAGCGGGCGGACGCCGTCGGCCTCCGTCGCCGCCTCGACGAGCGAGAGCACCTCGGTGATTTCCTGGTCAGAGAGCCGTTGCCGGACTTCCACGCGTGCCGTCACAGATCGAACTCTAGGCGTACGACTGGCAAAACACGCCATGACACCGGCGGGTGAATCGTTACCTTTGCGACATTGGCCGCAAAGCTTCGCACCGTAACGTCTTGGGCCATGATGTCTCGTTCCCTCCTCCGGCTCGCGGTGGCCGGAGCCGTCGCCACCGCCTCGGCCCTGCTGGCCGCGGTCCCGGCGGACGCGAAGCAGGCCCCCCGGACGGTTCCCGTCCGTCTGCTCGCCCTCAACGACTTCCACGGCAACCTCGAACCCCCCACGGGCTCCTCCGGACGCATGGTCGACGAGACCGGCGCGACGGTGGAAGCCGGCGGAGCCGCCTACATCGCCACCCACATGAAGGCCCACACCGACAAGAACACGATCGCGGTGGCCCAGGGCGACCTCATCGGCGCCACCCCGCTCATCTCCGCGGCCTACCACGACGAGCCGTCGGTCGAGTTCCTCGGCAAGCTCGGGCTGAAGGTCGCCGCGGTCGGCAACCACGAGTTCGACGAGGGCTACGCCGAGCTGCGGCGCATCATGAAGGGCGGCTGCCACCCGGTCGACGGCTGCTCGCCCGCCGGGGAGTGGAAGGGCGCCCAGTACGACTACGTGGGCGCCAACGTCCTGTTCAAGAACCGCGGGGAGAAGACCGACGCGCTGGCGGCGCTCGGCGAGCAGCCCGCGGTCCGGAAGCTGCTGTCCGACTGGGGCGTTCCCGCGCTGCCGCCGGTCAGCGTCAAGTGGATGAACGGCGTGCCGGTCGGCTTCATCGGCCTGGTCACCCAGACCACGCCGGGCATCGTCACGGCCGAGGGCATCAAGGACCTCAAGTTCGTGGACGAGGTCAAGGCCGCGAACGTCGCCTCCAAGGTGCTCAAGGTCCTCGGCGTCAAGGCCCAGGTCGTGCTCGTCCACGAGGGCGACCAGGTCAACGCCGGGCAGTCGCCCGACGCGTGCAGCGCCGTCCCCGGAGCCGGCAACCGCATCGCCACGCAGGTCGACCCCGAGATCGACGTGGTGCTCAGCGGTCACTCGCACCAGGCGTACCTGTGCAAGGTCAAGGACCCGGCCGGCCAGGACCGCCTCTACTCGCAGGGCGGCTCGTTCGGCCGCGTCATCACGCAGGTGGACCTGAACGTGGACGTCCGCACGCGGGACGTCGTGCGCTCCTCGGTCGTGGCGGACAACCACGTCGTGACGCGCACGGTCGAACCGGACCGGGATATCTCGGACTTCGTGAAGGCCTGGAAGGACCGGGTCGCGCCGGTCGCCAACAAGCCCGTGGGCCGCATCACGGCCGACATCCCGAACACGGGCGGGCCGAGCGGCGAGACGCCGCTGGGCGACCTCATCGCCGACGCGCAGCTCGCCGCCACCAGGACCGGCGGCAACGCGCAGGTCGCGCTCATGAACCCGGGCGGCGTCCGCGCGCCCCTCACCTACGCGGGCTCGCCGGCCGGCGAGGGCCCCGGCGTCGTGACGTACGGCGAGGCGTTCACCGTCCAGCCGTTCAACAACCTCATGCAGGTGGTCACGCTGACCGGCGCGCAGCTCAAGACGGTGCTGGAGCAGCAGTTCACCGGTGGGCCCAACAACCAGGCGTTCACCAAGATCCTCCAGCCCTCGGCGAACCTGACCTACACCTACAGCACGTCCGCCCCGTGGGGCTCGAAGGTGTCGGACATCCGCATCGACGGCGCCCCCGTCACGGACACGCAGCAGATCCGCGTCGCGGCCAACAACTTCCTGGTCGGCGGCGGTGACGCGTTCCTCGCCTTCAAGGACGGCACGGACCTCTGGAGCGGGCCGCTGGACATCGACGCGTTCGTCGACCACCTCGGCAAGGACAACCCGATCGCCCCGCCCGCCACCGACCGCATCACGGTGACGAGCTGACCCACCGCTGAGGCCCGCCCACCGAATGGGCGGGCCTCAGCCATGTCAGGGTCAGACGTGGGCCGGGTCGGTACGGTCCGGGACGAAGCGATACCCGACGTTGCGGACCGTGCCGATCAGCGACTCGTACTCCGTGCCGAGCTTGGCCCGCAGCCGCCGCACGTGGACGTCCACCGTCCGCGTGCCGCCGAAGTAGTCGTACCCCCACACCTCCTGCAGCAGCTGCGCCCGGGTGAAGACCCGGCCGGGGTGCTGGGCGAGGTACTTGAGCAGCTCGAACTCCTTGAACGTCAGGTCGAGCACCCGCCCGCGCAGCCGGGCCGTGTAGGTGGCCTCGTCGATGGACAGGTCGCCGCTGCGGATCTCGTCGGGCACGTCCTCGCCGCCGGCCTGCGAGATGCGGCCGGTCGCCATGCGCAGCCGCGCCTCGACCTCGGCCGGTCCGGCGCTGTCGAGCAGCACGTCGTCGACGCCCCACTCGGCGGTCATCGCGGCGAGCCCGCCCTCGGTGACGACCACCAGCAGCGGGCAGTCGATGCCCGTGGTGCGGATGAGCCGGCACAGGCTCTTGGCGTGGACGAGCTCCTTGCGGGCGTCCACGAGCACGGCGTCCACCGGTGGCGCGTCGATGAGAGCGGACGCCTCCGCGGGGGAGACACGGACCGAGTGGAGCAGCAGCCCCAGCGCCGGAAGCACCTCGGAGGACGGCTCGAGGGCGTTGGTCAGCAGGAGCAGGTTGCTCATTTCGGCCTCCTCAAACGCGCAAGGACCCGGGGGCTACATCGCCCAGGTCCTGTAGGGGAGGATAACCCACGCGAATGTCGCGTCCATTGGGCGTCCATCAGATGAACAGCGTTTTACCTGCGACGACGGTGTTAAGGATGTCGCACAATGGCGGAACTACGAGTATGAGGTTGCCATGGCCACTGGAAAAGTGCGGTATTGGGCCGCGGCGAAGGAAGCGGCCGGTGTCGCCGAGGAGCCGTTCGAGGCGGCGACACTCGGCGAACTCATGACGAACATCACACGGGATCGCGCCGAACTCGCCCGGGTGGTGAGCCGTTCCTCCTTCCTCGTGGACGGCTCTCCGGTCGGCAAGCGCCCGCATGACGCCGTGGTCCTCAGCGAGGGGGCGACGGTCGAGGTGCTGCCGCCCTTCGCGGGCGGATGACGACTTCGCGGTGAGCACGCGGCCCGGCGGGGAAGGGGCATTGCAGTCGATAAGCTCATGATCCGTGGCCTGAGACAGGGAGCCCGATGCGCAAGCTGCTCGTTTTCCTGATCGTGCTGGGAGTCCTCCTCGCCGTCGTCGACCGGGTGGCGGTCGCGGGCGTGGAGCGGGACCTGTCCAACCGGATCGCGGCCTCCGCGGACCTGGACCGGCAGCCGGAGGTGTCGATCGAGGGCATCCCGTTCCTCACGCAGGCCGTCTCGGGCCGCTACCCGGAGGTGCGCTTCGATCTGGGCACGCTCACCTACGGCGGCGTGCCGGTGAAGAACCTCCAGGGCGTCGCCTACGACGTGACGGCGCCGCTCGCCGACGTGATCCAGAACCGGGCCGACGTCAGGGCCGGACGGCTGACCGTCCGGGGCACCCTGACCAGGGCGACGATCGACAAGTACGCGCCCAAGGGCGTCAAGATCAGCGGGAACGGCTCGCGGCTCGTCGCCTCGGGTGAGGTGGCGGTGGGCGTGACCAAGGTCAAGTTCGACGCCGAGATGCAGGTCGAGGTGGCCGACGGCGGCATCCTGCTGCGGGCGCAGAAGATCGAGGGGGTGCCCGACACGCTCGCCAAGCTGGTCAGTTACACGATCCCGTTCAAGGGCGATCTGCCGTTCGACGTGAAGGTGACGGGGGTGCGCAATGTGGCGGACGGGCTGGAGTTCACGGCCGAGGCGAGGGACGTGCCGCTCAGCGGCCAGAAGCTGTGACCCGGCGCCGGCGCCCGGCGGGCTGACCGCCGGGGGAGCCGCCTCCGGGAGAGGGCCCGGTGGACGGCTCGTCGTGGGATGACGACGCGGCGCGTGACGGACTTCCGCGCGGCGTTGAACCGGCCCGCCCGCCCGTACGTGATGAGGGCGTGAGTCCAGCAGGCACCGCCGACGAGGAGCTCGTGCGGACCCTTTTCGACGAGCACGCCGGGCCGCTCTACGGTTACGTGCTGCGACTGACCGGCGACGCCGGACGGGCGGAGGATGTGGTGCAGGAGACGTTGCTGAGGGCGTGGCGACACCCCGACGCGCTGACCGACCGGCCCATCCGCGCCTGGCTGTTCACCGTCGCCCGCAACCTCGTGGTCGACCAGCACCGCGCGCGCCGGTCGCGCCCGCAGGAGACCGGCGACGAGGCGCTGGCCGTCGTCCCCGCGGACGACGAGCTGGAGCGGGCGGTCGAGTCGTGGGCCGTGGCGGAGGCGCTGGCCGCGCTGCGGCCCGAGCACCGCGAGGTGCTGTTGGAGGTCTACTACCGGGGGCGATCGGTGAAGGAGGCGTCGGCCACGCTGGGCATACCGCCCGGCACGGTCAAGTCGCGCACCTACTACGCGCTGCGGGCGCTGAAGCTCGCCCTGGAGGAGCGGGGGCTGGCGCCGTGATGACGTGCGAGGAGGCGCGGATCGCGCTGGGAGCCCACGCCCTGGGCGCGCTGGAGCCGGACGAGGCGCTGGAGGTCGACGCCCACCTGGCGGGCTGCGAGGCGTGCGGCGCCGAGCTGGTGGAGCTGGAGGGCGTGTCGGCGTTCCTGGAGAAGGTCTCCGAGCGGGACGTGCAGCTGGTGACCAGCCCGCCGCGCCAGGTGCTCGACCGGCTGCTGAACGCGCGCGTCAAGCGCCGCCGCAGAGGGCGGATGCTGATGGTGGTGGCCGCCTCCGCGGCGGCGATCGTCGCGGGCGGCGGCGTGTGGACGGCCGTCGTGAACCAGCCGGGTACGACGGCGTCGGCCCCGGCGTCCCGGCCCGAAGAGGGCGCGTCGAGAGCTCGTGACGCCGCCCCCTCGGCGAGTGTCGCCCCGCGCGCGAAGGCGACCGAGGAGCCGCGGGCCAAGGCGCGGGACGACCAGCCGAGGGTGCTGGCCGAGACCCGTCCGGAAGCGAGCGGGTCGCCTGAACCGGACCGCCGGTCCGCCGCCGAGCAGGAGTTCTCCGGCCAGAACAGGTCCACCGACGCCTACGCGAGCGTGGCGGCGTTCCCCGGCACGCACGGGACGGGGATCTCCGTGCGCGTGTCCGGGGTGCCGACCGGCACGACGTGCCGGCTCGTCGTGGTCGGCCGGGACGGGCGGCGCGACGTCACGGACGGCTGGACGGTCAACCGGGCGAGCTACCAGGACAAGCCGGTCTTCGCCGGCCGGACGTGGATCCCGATGGGCGACATCGCGCGGTTCGACGTGATGGACGTCTCCTCGAACCGGGTGCTGGTCACCGTCAAGGTGCCGAACTGAGGCGGGCGGAAGGAATCCGGGGCCGCCGTGGTTGCACCTGGCGATGACAGGCGTGTGGGTGGTGCTGGCCGTGCTGGCGCTCGGTACGGGGATCGGGGTGGTACGGCTGCGCCGCGACGGACGCATGCGCGACAGGGCCGGCGACCGGCTCACCGCCGACGTGCTGGGAGTGCCCCTGGGGCCGAGGGCGACGCTCGTGCAGTTCTCCACCGCGTTCTGCCAGCCGTGCCGCGCGACGCGGCGGATCCTGGCGGACGTGAGCGCGCTCGTGCCGGGGGTCGCGCACGTCGAGATCGACGCGGAGTCACGCCTGGACCTGGTGCGGGAGCTGGACATCCTGCGCACGCCGACGGTCCTCGTCCTCGGCCCGTCGGGGGACATCGTGAAAAGGGCCTCCGGCCAGCCGCGCAAGGCCGACGTGCTGAGCGCCCTCGCCATCGCCGTGCCACCGGGCGAAACGCCCTCCGGGACGCCGTCGTCTCAGGAATCGGACGAGATGTGACAGATGGCGAGACGACGAGTAGTGTCGTCGGCATGAACCTTTCGACAGAGCTGCTGACGAAGCGGCGGGCAGTTGATTTCTGCCGCGTCGCTACCGCGCTCTGTCGCGCTGCCTGAGGACGGTCTCGCGCGGACTTCCGATCCGCCCCAATCCGACCCCCTTCAGGGAGCATCTCTCGATGCGTGCCGACCCTAGAGCGCTGCGCTTCGGCGCGGCCGTCACCACCCTGGTCCTCGCTCTCGTCCTCGTGACGGGTAGCGCCTGGCTGCTCGCCGCGCAAGCGGTGGTGTTCGCGCTGGGTGTGGCCGGTCGCTCGCCGTACGGGATGGTCTTCCGGGCGCTCGTCAGGAGCGCGCCGAAGGTGACGGAGGACGCCCGCCCGCCGCGTTTCGCGCAGGGGGTGGGGCTCGTCTTCGCGGTCGCGGGACTGGCCGGACTTCTCGCCGGGATCACGCCGCTGGCCCTCGGGGCCACGGCAGCGGCTCTCCTCGCCGCATTCCTCAACGCAGCCTTCGGACTCTGTCTCGGCTGCGAAACGTACCTGCTGATTCGCCGTCTATCGCCCGCCGCCACATGGGAGGTTCACCAATGAGCCGCGCCGCCGTCCTGGTGGATGCCGACTGGGTCGAGGCCAACCTCGACACGCCAGGTGTCGTTCTCGTCGAAGTCGACGAGGACACCAGCGCCTACGACAAGGGCCACATCCGTGGCGCTGTCAAGATCGACTGGAGGCAGGACCTCCAGGACCCCGTCCGCCGTGACTTCGTCGACAAGACCGGGTTCGAGACGCTGCTGTCAGAGCGTGGCATCTCCAACGACGACACCGTCGTGCTCTACGGCGGCAACAACAACTGGTTCGCGTCCTACGCCTACTGGTACTTCAAGCTCTACGGCCACGACAACGTCAAGCTGCTCGACGGCGGCCGCAAGAAGTGGGAGCTCGACTCCCGCGAGCTGGTCAAGGACGTCCCGCAGCGCGACAGGACGCAGTACGTCGCCCAGGACCAGGACGCCGCGATCCGCGCCTTCCGCGACGACGTCGTCTCGGCCATCGGCAAGCTCAACCTGGTCGACGTCCGCTCGCCCGACGAGTTCACCGGCAAGCTGCTCGCGCCCGCCCACCTGCCGCAGGAGCAGGCGCAGCGCGGCGGCCACGTGCCGACCGCCCGCAACATCCCGTGGTCCAAGGCGGCCAACGACGACGGCACGTTCAAGGCCGACGACGACCTGCGCGCCCTCTACCAGGAGGCCGGCGTCGACTTCGGCAAGGACACCATCGCCTACTGCCGCATCGGCGAGCGCTCGGCGCACACGTGGTTCGTGCTGCACGAGCTGCTCGACCAGGCCAACGTCAAGAACTACGACGGTTCGTGGACCGAGTACGGCTCGCTCGTGGGCGTGCCGATCGAGCTGGGGGAGGCCCGATGACCACCGCGCAGGGATGCGGAGCCCCGGAGCAGACGATCGCTCTGCCCGCCGGCATCGACCTGACCAACCAGGCTGTGATCCAGGGTGTGGTCACGGGCGTCGGCACGGCCTACGCCCGGCTGCTCGACCACTCCGGCGAGTTCACGGGTGAGGTCGTCGTGTCCGACGACGGCGTCTTCCGGTTCTTCGCCGCGCCGGGCGACTGGACCGTGCGCATCATCGCGGGCGGCGGCGTCACCCGCGACGTCCAGGTGGAGGCCAAGCTGGGCGAGGTCTCCCAGCTCGCCGTAGCCGTCTGAGCTCTTTGAACGCCGGCTGAGCCCGGTGAACGAAGGACCCGCGCCGACACCGGCGCGGGTCCTTCCGGCTTTCCGGCTCGACTTTCCGGCGAAACAGCGGGCGCCGGGTGCCACCGAACGGGTCGTGGCGGTGTTCGTGTAGATGTGAGTCATATGGAATGTCTCGACCCGGTGCAGAAGGCGCTGCTCGACGACCTCGACGCGGGCTTCGCCGAGCTGTACGGCGCCCACCGCGACGTCGTCTTCTCGACGGCGCTGCGGCTGAGCGGGCGCTGGGCCGACGCCGAGGACCTCACGGCCGAGACGTTCCTGCGCGCGTACCGGGCGCTGGCCGGCTACGACCGGGAGCGTGTCGCGGCACTGCGGACGCGTCCCTGGCTCCTGACCATCCTCATGAACATCTGGCGCAACTGTGCCCGCGCCAAGTCCCGCAAGCCGCCACCCGACCTCCGTGAGGAGCCCGTCGACGTCGTCGATGCCCGTGAGGGCGTCGAGGACGCGGCGGTGCGCCGCGAGACCGGCGAGGAGCTGGCGGGGCTGCTCGCGCTGCTGCCGGACGAGCAGCGCGCCGCGGTGGTGCTCCGGCACGTCGCCGACCTGCCGGTCAGCGAGATCGCCACGGTGCTGCGGATCCCGCAGGGCACGGTCAAGTCACACGTGTCGCGCGGGCTGAAGCGGCTGCGCGCGCTAGGAGGTGCCCGATGAACCAGGATCACCTGCTCGACGAACTCGCCGGTCTGGCCGTGGAGGCGCCCGCGGGGCTGCTCGACCGGATCGCGGCGCGCTGGACGGTGCTGCCGAGCCCGATCGGGGAGCTGTCCGTGGCCTGGACCGGGCAGGGCGTGGCCTACGTGCATCACGGCGACGGGTTCGCCGCGGCCTTCCGGTCACGGTTCGGCCGGCCGCTGGTGGCCGCCGCGAGGTCGCCGGCGGGGCTGGGGCCCGCGCTGCGCACCGGGCGGCTGTCGGGGCTGCCGCCCGATCTGGGGGGGCTGGGCGGCTTCCAGAGGGACGTGCTGCGGGCCGTCCAGGAGATCCCGCGCGGCGAGGTCAGGCCGTACGCGTGGATCGCGGCCCGTGCCGGCCGGCCCACGGCGGTGCGCGCGGTCGGCACGGCGCTCGCCCGCAACCCCGTGCCGCTGCTCATCCCCTGCCACCGCGTGACGCGCTCGGACGGGGTCGTGGGCGAGTACGTCTTCGGTGCGGCGGCCAAGGAGCGGCTGCTGCTGGCCGAGGGCGTGGACCTGGGGCGGCTCGGCGGGCTGGCCAAGGAGCGGGTGTTCTACCTGGCCAGTGACACCACGGGCGTGGTGTGCTTCCCGACCTGCCACAACGCCCGGCGCATCACGGCCGCGCACCGGCACGGCTTCCGCACGCTCGACGCGGCCCGCACGGCCGGGTACCGCCCGTGCCGCACGTGCCGTCCGGACGCCCTGGCCGGCTGAGCGCCGGCGGGGGCGGCCGGGGCGGGCTGGAGCGGGCTGAGGGCGGGCTGGGGGCGGTTGAGCGCGGGCTGGGGCTGCGGCGAAGGGGGCAGGCCGCTACGATTCACCAGATGTCAGGTTCGTCTGGTGTGGCGGCACCACCCCGACCTGCGCCTTCACCGGCCCGGAAGCTGCCGTCGCCGTTCTCGCTGCCCGTGCACGCTCTTCGCCTGCTCGGGCGCTGCGTGCTGCCACTCGTGCTGTGGTTCGCGGCGGGGGAGGCCGTCCGCTTCGCGCTGCTGTACGGCGCCACCGAGGTGGCCTACGGCGACTTCCGGCAGGTCCGGCTGGTGGCCACGATCACGCTGCTCACCCTGGTCGTCCTGGCGGCGCTGACCGTGGTCACGGGCATGCTGCACACCCTGCGCGGCGCCCTGTGGGAGATGCGCGCACGGACCGCCGAGGGCGCGGAGGACGAGCGGTTCTTCACCGCCCTGGACCGGGTCGCCCCCGCCTTCGCCGTGCTCTACATGGCCTGGGGCTTCCAGACGGAGGACGCCCGCGACCTCCAGCAGATGGACCTGTTCCACCACTTCTACGACATGACCGACGCCGCGTTCTTCGGCGAGAAGTCGAGCGTCGGCCGCAGCCTCCTCGACCTCGACTGGCGGGTGTCGGTCGGCACGATGGTGGTCGCGTTCGGGCTGAAGACGCTGTTCGCCCGGCTGGTGGAGAAGGGCGGCGGGCGTTTCTACGGCTTCGCCGCCGCGTTCTCCGAGTTCGCGTTCGTCTTCTACGGGCTCAACGCCACCGTGGCCGTCGCGGACGCGCGGTCGGAGTGGGTGGACCACCGCACCGTGGTCGTCGGCACCGAGAGCCTCTGGACGAAGGCGCAGGACGCCGTGCCCGTCCTGAAGGCCGTCACGACCTGGTTCGGCGAGGTGTGGCCGTTCCTCCTCGACTCCATCGCCATCCCGCTGGCCTGGCTGACCGTGGCGATGCTGGTGTTCGGCGCGTACGCCGACGACACCCGCACCATGGTCAGGGGGACCCGGTTCGAGCGCGGCATCGACCGCCTGGAGAGCAGCCACGACCTGACGAAGCGGTCGTTCGAGCGGGTCACCGGCGGGTTCCAGGAGCGCTGGGTGCCGCTGGTCAACTCCCTGCGACTGGTGATCAGGGGCGGGGCGCCGCTGTTCGGCATGATGTGCCTGTGCTACGTGGCCGTCGCGGTGGGCGCGCAGTACGCCGACCGGGCGGTCCGCACGCTCGTCGGGTCGGAGGTGGAGTGGGCGTGGGCCTACCTGGAGCCGCCGCTCTCCTTCGGCCGCGACCTGCTGGTGACCGTGGTCACCATGGCGCTGCTGGCCGCCACCTTCGACCTCGCCGCCACCCGGGCCCGCCTGCGCGGACAGGCGTTCACGACGGAGTGAGCCGCTAGCGCCGGAACCGCAGCACGTCCACGTCCGGCTTGGACGTCCTCCGCTTGAACAGGTCCTTGGTCGGCGTGTCGGCGCGGTAGCCGCTGGGCCGGAACGACAGCTCCACCTCGCCGGCCACCCCGGCGGGCACCACGGCGAGCCCCTCCAGCGCGTACTCCTTGCCGACCTCCAGCCGGTCGGTCGGCCGGTCGCCCGCCGCGAGCTCCACGACCCAGGTGCGGCCCGCGCGGTCCTGGAGCCGCACCTCGTCCGGCTTCGCGGTCATGGTGGCGCTGCCGGGGTCCACGACCTTCTCCGAGATGTCCACCTTGAGCCAGGCGACACTGTCGCCGTGCTTGCTGCCCGGCGGGGCCTCTGTGGGCGCGAGCGACGCCTTCCACTCGATGCCGTACACGGTGCCGGCCTGCCCGGGCGCCACCGGCACGAGGCGCGTCTCCGTGGACGCGACCTTCTCGTAGAACAGGTAGCCGTCGTACGTGGTCGCGCCCACGGCCACGGCGACGCTCACCAGCGCGGCGGCGGCCACCAGCAGGAGCCGGCCGCGCCTCCGGGGACGCGGCGCGGCCTCCCGGGGCGGGCCCTCCGGGGACGGGGCCTCCCGGGGCGGCGCCGGAGGGAGCTGAGGCGGGGGAGGAGGCGGGAGGGGCAGGCTGTCCGGTACGGCCGGCAGCGGCTGGGTGACCCCCTCGACGGGCTCCGGCGGCACCGGCGGCCACACCTGCCGGTCGGGCCAGATCCGCGACCCCGATCCGGGCCTCGGCCGCGCGGGCCGCAGCCCGCCTCCCTGACCGGGCGGGGCAGGCCGCGGCGGCATCCCCTGGGGTGGCATTCCCTGGGGCGGCGGTCCCTGGCCGTTCCGGGTCGCCCCGTTGGCGGGGCGGGGGTTGCGGGGCGCGAACCAGTCGCGGTCGTCTGCGCTCATGTGCCCGATCACTTCTTGACGAGGGAGTAGACGTCCTGGGGCTTGGCGGCGAGGTCGCGGGCGGCCTTCTCGTCGAGCCCCAGGTCGATCTCCACTTCCGGCTGGTACGGCTCGACCACGACCGACGGCGGCAGCCCGAACACCACCTTGGCCCCCGGCAGCGCCGAGGCGGGCACCTCGAAGAAGAACCGCCCGGTGACCCAGATGTCCGGCTGCACCCAGGTGGCGGCCATCGTGAGCGTGCCGTCCACCCGGTCGGTGGCGTCGAAGCGGTGGCCGTCGGCGGTCAGCAGCGTGGGCTGGCCGAGGTGGTACGGCTTGAGGCTGGACTTGGCGGCGGCGTTGACGACGAGGAACAGGTTGTCCGTCTCGACGGTCTCGGTGCTGCGGGTCTGGATCGCCCTGGTGACGGTGAAGGAGTCGAGCCGCACGTGGAAGCGCCGGGCGTCCACGTCCTGCCCCTTGTCGCCCGTGTACGTCAGCGGGGCCCCGGTGTCGTTCTCCGTCAGCGCGAGGGTCTGCAGGCCCACGGCGCCGCCGGCGAGGAGCAGGCCGAGCAGCGCGTTGAGCGCCCGCGAGCCGCCCCGCCCGGAGCCGGTGCGGCGGGCGCCCCGGCCGTCCGAGGCCGCCGCGCGGGGCTGGACGGCGGTCATGCCGTGGCGTCTTCCTGGACGGGCAGGGTCACCTGCGCCTTGACCTCGGGGACGAGCTTGTCCCCCTCGTCCTGGGTGATCATCGTCCACCTCTCGGACGGGTCGTTGAACCCGGCCACGTACTCGTACGAGCCCACGTCCAGCGTGACCTTCTCCGGCGGCTTCCGGCCCTCCTTGAGCTGGTACCGGACGATGACCGTGGTCTTGATCCCCGGGTGGAGCTGCCCGGTCTCGCCGCCCTTGGCCAGGGCGAAGGCGAACGGCCCGGAGTCGGCCGGGAAGGGCGGGCTGATCTTGACCAGCGAGCTGCCGAACGAGTCGCCGTAGCCGGCGTTCTCCTGACTCGGGGGCACGCCGACGGAGGCGGTGTCGTCGCCGCGGTTGGTCACCTCGAAGACCAGCTCCACGAACCGCTTGTCCTGGTCGAACTGCGTCTGGGCCTTCTCCAGCCGCACCCGCGACTCGACGAAGCGGGTGGCGAACCGGCCCTGGTCGAGCACGGCGCCCTTGCCGAGCTGGGGAGGGGCGTCCGGAGCCTCGCTGAGGCCGCCCGCGAGGGCGGTGACGCCGAGGGCCGTGACCAGCACCAGGGCCACCGCTGGCACCACGACCGGGCGCCTGGGCCTGCCGCTGCCGCCGGAGGGTTCGGTCATGGGTAAGGATGGTAATAGGTCACGCTTGTCCCATCCGCCGCTATCCTCCCAACGGGCCGGTCCAATTGCCGAGAACCCTGCCGTAGAAGGGGTTCTAGCTCATACGCTGTCACGGAGCGGGCGGGACAAGCCTCTACTACTAACGACATATCGCGGCCGGAGGGTCACGTGGTGGACGTGCATCCTGAGCATGCGCAGCTCCAGGCGGACCGCATCTACCTGGGCTGGCAGTACATCCTGCTGCACCCGGACCCCGGTCCGCCACCGAAACGCCCCTCGCCGGCCGAGGAGCCGCCGCCCGCGCGCCCCGACCCCGACGTGGCCCGCCGCAAGCGCATGCAGGAGGACATGCTCAACCGGCCGGTACGGGTCTTCCGGCTGTTCATGGTCGTGCTGACGCTGCTCATCCTCGCGCTGGCCGTGGCCGGCCTCCTCCAGTGGAAGTTCGCGTTGCTCGGCCTGGTCGCGGCCTGCGGCGTGGCGATCATCTGCAGCTACGCGCTCGTCCAGGGCGACCGGGCGGTCCGCTACCGGATCAGCGAGCAGCAGGCCCGCGATGACCGCCGGCGACAGGAACGTGACAAAGAGCTGTTCCGCGCCCAGGAGGAGCACGCCCAGCGCTACCGCGAGTGGCAGCGGCTCAAGGAGCGCCACGACCGCCAGCTGAGCTGGTACGCCGTCGCCGTGCCCGACGAGATCGACCGCATCGACGTCGCCGGTGGCACGCTGCCCGGCTGGTCGGCGCTCGTCACCCTGCTCGGCGCCACCCGCCTCTACAGCGGCGGCCACCTGACCGTGCTCGACCTGTCCGAGGGCGCCATCGCCAAGGACCTCGTCGAGCTGGCCCGCCGGGGCGGCGACGACCCCCTGGTCTGGGTGCTGCCCGTGGACCTGCCCCGCCTCGACCTGGGGGCCACCCTCAAGCCTGAGGCGTTCGCGGACGTGCTCGCCCACGTCGTCAGCGTCAGCGAGGAGCACCGCACCACCCGCGACCTCAGCTTCGACAACGCCATCCTGGAGCGCGTCCTGGAGGTCCTGGGCGAGAACGCCACGATCAGCCAGGTCACCGCCGCGCTGCGGGCCCTGGCCCAGGTCGGCGACCCGCGCGACGACCTCAGGTACGGGCTGATCACCGCGACCCAGCTCGAACGCATCGGCACGCTGTTCGGGCGCGGCGTCAGCGACCGCGTCGTCATCGAGCGGGCCTGGGCGCTGGAGTCACAGCTGCGCAAGCTGGAGACGCTGGGCACGGAGGCCGTGCGGCTGCCGCCCGCCCGGCTGCGGGTGGTCAGCATGGACCGGCAGGCCGGCGTTTTCGGCAACCGGGTGCTCGGCACGTACGTGGCGACCGCGCTCACCCACATCCTGCGGCAGTCGCCCGCCTCCGACCGGCCCTGGTACCACACGATCATCGTCGCGGGGGCCGACAAGCTCCGCGGCGACGTGCTCGACCGGCTCATGGACGCCTGCGAGACCTCCCGTACGGGGCTCGTGCTGACGTACCGGTCGCTGACCCCGCCCGTGCGGGAGCGGCTGGGGCGCGGCCACGCCGCGGTCGCGTTCATGCGTCTCGGCAACGCCGAGGACGCCCGGGTGGCGAGCGAGCACGTCGGCACCGAGCACCGGCTGGAGCTGGCCCAGCTCACCGAGACGATCAGCGAGTCGCTGCCCGGGGTGGACGGCGGCTACACCTCCACGATCGCCGAGGTCGAGGGCCGGCACGAGGAGCACGGCGACAGCGCCACCGACCTGGCCGAGGACATCACCGAGTCCACCGAGTGGGGCCGCACGACCGGCAAGATCGGCGAGAAGGAGCGGGTGCTCCAGCGCTCCCGCGAGTTCCTCGTCGAGCCGCACCAGCTCCAGCAGCTCCCCACCACCTCCGTCATCGTCACCGACGCCACCGCGCAGGGCCGGCGGGTCCGCCTCGCCGACGCCAACCCGGCCATCCTGACCTTCCCCAAGACGACGCTCGGCGAGCTGGACGACGTGCGCGACGCCGTGCTGGCCCTCGACGGCGAGCACGGGACCGAGGAGGGGCATCAGGAGGCCGAGCCGGAAGGCCGGCAGGGGACGCCGCAGCGCGGCGCCGGGCGGCCGAGCGAGCACGCGGGGACGCCCGGACGCGACGCCTCCGAACCGCCGCCGAACCTCGGTCCGCCCCCGCCACGCCTCGACTGGCGCAAGGGCAGGCAATGAGATGGTCAATGTCAAGGCGACGGGCTGACGGTCGGCCGATTTTACTAAGAGCCGTCTGTGGGGGGATGCAATGCAGCCGAGTGTTTCGCTGAGCGGGCCGTGGTACCGGATCCAGTCCATCGCCGCACCCTCACGAAGCTCGTCGGCGGAGTGGGACTTCGTCACCGTGCTTCCCGCCGTGCTGTCCGCCGCCCAGCGGGACCGGCCGTTCGCCATCGGATGGCTCTCCCGCGGCTCCGGCGCGCCCCTGGAGCTCATCACGAACGCGGGTCCGCTGTCGCCGCCCCGGCAGCCGCGCCGCGCCACCGACGCCCCGGAGGCGCCGACAGGGCCGCAGCCGCTGCTGTTCCCCGGCGGGGCGCGCGGGGTCCAGCTCGGCGAGGAGTACCTGGCCGACCTCGCCGACCTGGTGTGGACGCCGTGCCCGGGCCGGCAGGCGCCGCCGCTGGGCGGACGCCGGGAGTTCGACCCCGACGAGCTGAAGCGGCCCACGCTGTTCGAGTCGACGCTGATCACGCTCATGTCGCGGCCGTTCGCCTGGCTGGTCGTGGCGGAGCCGACCGGCCTGCTCGACGCCGAGGTGGCCCACCTGCGCACCCAGCTCAACGTGCTGCGCCAGTACGGCGACGCCTCCGAGCGCTCCCGCTTCGACGCCGAGCGGGCCGAGCGGCGCATGCAGGAGCTGGACGCGTTCCGCGAGGCCGGGCTGTGGAACGTCCGGGTGCTGGCCGGCGGCGCGACGGCCGAGGAGCTGCGGCAGATCGCGCCCGTCCTCGTCGGCTCCGTCGAGATGAGCCACCACCCCTACCGGCTGCGCAGCGCCCAGGGGGCCGTCCACACGCTGGCCGAGGCGCTGGCCATCACCATGCAGGACCCCGCCGACGGGGCCGCCGCGCCGTTCGCCGCCACGGCCGGGGCGCTCGCCGCGCTGGCCGGGCTGCCCAGGCGCGAGGTGCCCGGCGTGCGGGTGCTCGACTCGGGCTTCTTCGACGTGACGTCCGAGGCCGACGGCGGGGAGCTGGAGCTGGGCGAGATCCTCGACGGGCAGGACCGGGGGGTCGGCTCGTTCCGGGTGCCGCTGGCCACGCTGAACCGGCACGCGTTCGTCACCGGCGCCACCGGCTCGGGCAAGTCGCAGACCGTCCGGCACCTGCTGGAGCAGCTCAGCGGGGCCCGCATCCCCTGGCTCGCGATCGAGCCCGCCAAGTCGGAGTACGCCGCCATGGCCGGCCGCGTCGAGCAGTTCGGGCCCGTCACCGTGATCAACCCGTCGGCGCCCGCCGGCGTGCCGTTCAGCATCAACCCCCTCGAACCCGAGCCCGGCTACCCCGTCCAGGCGCACATCGACATGGTCAGGGCGCTGTTCATGGCCGCCTTCGACGCCGAGGAGCCGTTCCCGCAGATCATGTCGCTGGCGTTGCAGCGCGTCTACGAGGCCACCGGCTGGGACGTCGTGACCGGCGGCGCCGTGCCCGGCTCCAAGGTGCCGCCCAGCGTGCCGACCCTGGAGCTGCTCCAGCAGCACGCGATGGACGTGATCAAGGAGATCGGCTACGGCCGCGAGGTCCAGGCCGACGTCGAGGGCTTCATCTCGCTGCGGCTGCGCTCGCTGCGCGTCGGCTCGGCCGGGCGCTTCTTCGAGGGCGGCCACCCGGCCGACATCGGCGGCCTGCTCCGGCGCAACGTGGTGCTCGCCATCGAGGACGTGGCCAACGACGAGGACAAGGCGTTCCTCATGGGCACGCTCATCATCCGCATCGTGGAGCACCTGCGGATGCGCGCCCGGCAGGAGAAGTCCGCCGGGCTGCGCCACGTCATCGTCATCGAGGAGGCGCACCGGCTGCTGCGCGACCGCGGCGCCGGGCGGGCCGCCACGCACGCCGTGGAGCTGCTGGCCGGCATGCTGGCCGAGATCAGGGCGTACGGCGAGGGCATCGTCGTGGCCGAGCAGATCCCCACCAAGCTCGTCGCCGACGTGGTCAAGAACACCGCGCTCAAGGTCGTCCACCGGCTCCCGGCCGAGGACGACAGGCAGCTCGTCGGCGCCGCCATGAACCTCAGCGAGGAGCAGTCCCGCCAGGTCGTCTCGCTCCAGCCGGGCTCCGCGGCCGTGTTCGCCGACGGCATGGACCGGCCGCTGCGCGTGCGGGTGCCGCTCGGCGAGTCGCGCGAGCGGCTGGTCGCGAGCCCGCCCCCGCCGATACGGGGACGCCGATCGGCCGCCTGCGGCAGCCAGTGCCGTACCGGGCAGGCGTGCACGCTCGTCGAGCTGCGCGAGGCCGACGTGCTGGCCGACGCGCCCGACTGGGCGTGGCTGCGCGTGTGGTGCGACACGGTCGTGCTCGCGTTCGTGACGAACCGCCCGATGCCCGGCGTGCCGCGCGCGCTCGCCGCCGCCTGGTCGGAGCTGCCGGTACGGCGCGGCGAGTGCCTGCTCGCCACGCTGGTCGAGCGGTCGGTGCGGCGGCGCGCCTGGTCGCTGCGGAGCTGGCTCGACCCGGCCCTGCTCACGGAGAAGGCCGCGGAGCGCGCCACGCGGCTGCTCGCCGCGCTGGACCGGGGCGGCGAGCGTCCCGGCACGGCGTGGGTGATCCCGCAGGTGCGCTGGCTGCACGAGGTGGACCGCCTCTTCCCGTACGGCCGGCCCGCGCCGGACCTGCGCAGCCCGGCGCCGCCCATGGAGTACGCCCTGTTCGGCGACACGCCCGGCGGCACGTCCCGTGACACATTCCCCGGGACGCCTGCCGGGGCGGCCAACGGGACGCCTGCCGGCACGCCCAGGGACAAGCCCGACGGAGTCGCCGGGAACCCCGCCGCGAGCGCCTCGGCGGTGGCCACCGCGGTGGCCGGCGCGGTGGCCGCCGCCCCGGGCGCCGCCGCCCCGCACGGCGAGCTGCTGGGCCACCGCGCCAAGGCGCTGCGCCACCACCCCCTGTCCATGGCCATCGAGCACAACAGGGCCCTGGCCTGGCGGGTCATCCTCGGCGACGACGAGAACGAGGGTTTCCAGCGCGACATCATGAACGTCGCGATCGGCATGGAGCCCGCCGCCCGGCTGCGGCACGTGGGCCAGACCATGGGAGCCGGGTGGCTGGAAGGCGTCCTGTCCTGGCCGGGCCGCTTCGTGCTGCCGTTCGACCACGGAGGCGTGCCCGAGCTGCCCTTCGCCGGCACGCCCTAGGGCCTCTCCACACCGGGACCAGGCGCTCCTGTCCCACTGTCCCAGCGGGCGCGGGACTCGATCACGGTGTGGCGGTGCTCCGCCGCCCAGTCGGCGACGGCTTTCAGTACGAATGTGAGGCTGTGACCGGTGGGAGTCAGCGCGTACTCGACGCGGGCCGGAACGGTCGGATAGATGGTGCGTACGACCAGGCCATCGCGTTCCAGGCGGCGGAGGGTCAGGGTCAGCATGCGCTGGGAGATGCCCGGGACGTCCCGCTGGAGTCGCCGAAAGCGGCGTACGCCGTGCGCCAGCTCGTTGATCACCAGCACTGTCCATTTGTCGCCGATGCGGTCCAGGACCTCCCGGACATCGCAGGCCATCTGTTCGTCGTCACGGACAATGACGGGATCGGTGGTTACCCCGGTGTGCCTCACCGACATCGACGTGCCTCCTTACGCTCCGCCCGGCAGCGGCCGATAATGGTGCGGTTACCGAAGAGAACCATATCGAGGGGGCAGCGTTGATTCTTGTGACCGGTGCGTCGGGTGGGCTGGGAAGCCTTGTGCTGGAGCGCCTGACCGAGAACGAGGGCGTGTGGGCGGGAAGCAGGACTCCGGATCAGCTGTCGGTGAACGTGCCGACACGCCTCATCGACTTCGACGACCCGGCGAGTCTGACGAAGGGGTTCGAGGGCGCGGAAGTGGTGTTGCTCATCTCGGCGGGATATGCGGAGGACGACGTGGTCATCGCCCGCCATGGAGCCGCCATCGACGCCGCGGAGCAGGCCGGGGTCGGCCACATCGTCTACACGAGTCTGTCCGCGGCCGGGGACCACCTCGCGTTCGCGCTTCCGCATCGCTGGACGGAGCGCCGGTTGATGGCCGGCCGTACGGACTGGACGATCCTGCGCAACGGCATCTACGCCGAGATGAGCATCCCGGGTGCGGCCGAGGCCGCGGCCACCGGCAGGTTCACGGGCCCGCTGGGGGAGGGACGGCTGGCCGCGGTGGCCCGGGAGGACCTCGCGGACGTCACCGCCAAGATCGTGGCCAAGCCCGCCAGCCACGGTGGCAAGATCTACGAACTAGTCGGCGAGCACGCCATCGGCGGCGTCGACATCGCCCGTGCGGTGGCCGAGGCCACCGGAAAGGACGTCGTCTACGAGCCCGGCACACTAGCCCAGCTCCGCGAGGCGCTCACCACCGCCGGTGTCCCGGGCTGGCAGATCCCGATCGTGGTCTCCACCTACTCCGTCATCGCGGCCGGTTTCATGGCCGAAACCGCCGGCGACCTGGCCGATCTGCTCGGCCGGGCCCCGCGGTCCGCGCTGGACGTGATCGCCACCGCCGTGGCATAGGCGTTCTCGTTCCTGCCCCCACGCGACTCTTGACGCCGTCTCATCTGCCGCTTCGCGTTGGGGCCTGAACGATGACTCCAATGGGCTCAAGTTCGCACTCCCGCCCTGTACCGCTTCATAACTCGATCGTCCGCAAGCCGGGCACGCTCCGGATCCAGATGCCCCGCCAGGCCGTGACCGGCATCGAGCCGGCTGGGCACGTACGCATCGGCTACGTCCGCGCCTCCACCGTCCGCCAATCCTTGGACACCCAGCTCGACGCGCTCCAAGCCGCGGGCGTCACCCGCGTCTTCTCCGAGAAGATCTCCCCCCGCGCCACCACCCGCCCCGAACTGGACAAGGCCGTCACCCTGGCCCGCGAACTACGGTCGGCCGGGGTCGCGGTCACGCTCGTGGTGCACGAGCACAAGCGGCTCGGCCGCACCCCTCCCCTGCCACCGTCCTGCGCATGCTGCGCGAACGCGACGAAGCCGCCGCAGTGTCCACGATCACGGGGTGAGCCACCCGTTCTCATCTCCTGCCGCGCCCTGTTGCAACACGGTCTAAGCCGTGGCTCGCCGGACACGCCTGGCGCCCGCGGCTGTCCGGCTCCGGCCGCGCCGGGCCGCGTTTTCGCGTGCGTATCCAGACCAACGGCCGACGCGGACTAGGATTCTGTGCCATGACCCAGCTTCCACTGCGGGCCCAGCTCGCGAGCGCCCTGGGCCGCAGCGCCGCCACGCTGTCCAGGATGACCGGGCGCGGTGACGGCTCGGTGATCGGCGGCCGGGTGGGCCTCATGCTCGAGCCCGACCTTCTCCGCAAGCTGGCCCGCGACCGCAAGCTCGCCCTGGTCAGCGCCACCAACGGCAAGACGACCACCACCCGGCTGATCACCTCCGCGCTGCTGGAGATGGGCGAGGTCGCCACCAACGTGTACGGCGCCAACATGCCGGCCGGCCACGTCTCGGCGCTGTCGCAGCACAAGGACGCTCCCTACGGCGTGCTGGAGGTGGACGAGAAGTACCTCCCCGAGGTCCTCGACACCACGGGCGCCAGCGTGGTGTGCCTGATGAACCTCAGCCGCGACCAGATGGACCGCGCGGCCGAGATCTGGCTGCTGGCCCAGAAGTGGCGGCGGGCGCTGTCCGGCAAGCCCACCCACGTCATCGCCAACTGCGACGACCCCCTCGTCACCTGGGGCGCCTCCACGGCCGCCAAGGTCACCTGGGTCGCGGGCGGACAGCGGTGGAAGGAGGACTCGTGGTGCTGCCCCGAGTGCGGCGGCCCCCTGGACCGCAAGGACGCCGACTGGGCCTGCCGCGAGTGCACCTTCCACCGGCCGGAGCCGCAGTGGATCCTCGACGACGACGCGGTCGTCGACCCGCGCGGGCAGCGATGGCTGCTCGACATCCAGCTTCCCGGCCTGGCCAACCGCTCCAACGCGGTCATGGCGCTGGCGGTGGCCGAGGCGTTCGACCTGCCGGTCGAGCGGGCGCTGCCCCGGCTGCGCGAGGTCACCTCGGTCGCCGGCCGCTACACCACGGTCGAGCGTGAGGGCCGCCAGGCGCGGCTGTTGCTGGCCAAGAACCCGGCGGGCTGGCTGGAGGCGTTCGACGTCGCCGACCCGCAGCTGCCGATCATCCTGTCGGTCAACGCGCAGGGCCCCGACGGGCGCGACACGTCCTGGCTGTGGGACGTCGACTACCGCGTGCTGCGCGGCCGGCCGGTGTTCGTCACCGGTGAGCGCCGCCTCGACCTGGCGCTCCGGCTGGACGTGGCGGACGTGCCGTTCGCGGTGTGCGAGACGTTCTCCGAGGCGCTCGCCATGCAGCCGCCCGGCCGCGTCGACGTGATCGCCAACTACACCGCCTTCCAGCAGATCCGATCGGAGTTCGGCCGTGCCGTCTGACAGCGCCCTGCGCATCGTCTGGATCTACCCCGACCTGCTGAGCACGTACGGCGACCAGGGCAACGTGCTGGTCCTGGAGCAGCGCGCGCAGCGGCGCGGCATCGAGACCGAGACCGTGCACGTGCGCTCGGCCGACCCGGTGCCGGAGACGGGCGACATCTACCTCATCGGCGGCGGCGAGGACCGCCCGCAAATCCTCGCGGCCGCGCGCCTGCGCCGCGACGGCGGCCTGCACCGCGCCGTCAACCGGGGCGCCACGCTGCTGGCGGTGTGCGCCGGCTACCAGATCATGGGCAGCACGTTCGGCGGCGAGGAGGGGCAGCCGGTCGACGGGCTCGGCATCCTCGACATCGCCAGCGTCCGCGGCCCGGCCCGCGCCGTGGGCGAGCTGGTGGCCGAGGTCGACGCCGGGCTCGGCCTGCCGACGCTGACGGGCTTCGAGAACCACATGGGCGTCACCCGGCTCGGCCCCGGCGTCAAGCCGCTGTCGCGCACGGTCAAGGGCGTGGGCAACGGCGACGGCTTCGAGGGCTGCTACGCGGGCCACGTCGTCGGCACCTACCTGCACGGCCCGGCACTGGCCCGCAACCCGGCGCTGGCCGACCTGCTGCTCTCCTGGCGGGTCGGCGGCCAGCTCGCCCCGCTCGACGACACCCGCTACGAACAGCTCCGCCAGGAGCGGCTCAACACGGTCCTCGCCGCCGGCTGACCCGCCCAGCGCGGGCCGCCGGAAGGAGTCCTGGAAGCGGGCTAGTACACCAGCGCCTGGGCGCCCTCGGCGACGGCTTCCTCCACGAAGGTGGGCGCGCCCGCGATGCGGACACCCTCGATGAGGTCGTCGGCCGTGATGTCGCGCCGGGCCGCGCACTGCGTGCAGACCGTGACCCGCCCGCCCGCGAGGACGGCGTCCAGCAGGTCCGTCAACGGAGCCGCGTGGGGCAGGCCGAACTCCTTGGCCCGCCCCGGGAGCGCGAACCAGGAGGACTCGCCGGTCAGCCACAGGGAGACCGGAACTCCGCTCGCCAGCGCGGCGGCCGCGACCGTGAACGCCTGGTTGCAGCGCTCCGGCGCGTCGGCCCCGGCGGTCACCTTGATCACCAGTGATCGTGCCATGCCCGCCACACTAACGCCCGCGCCCGCACGCGCGGCCACTAGGGTTGGGGGACATGGAAGAACCTGAGATGCATCCCGATCTGGAGCCGATCGCCTTTCTCATCGGCAGGTGGGAAGGCGCGGGTGTCGGGGGCTATCCGACGATCGACAGCTTCAACTTCGGCCAGGAGATCGAGTTCGGCCACAACGGCAAGCCGTTCCTGTCGTACGTGAGCCGGACCTGGCTGCTCGACCAGGACGGCAACCGGGTCAGGCCGCTCGCCACCGAGTCCGGATACTGGCGCCCGCAACCGAACCGGCAGGTCGAGGTGGTGCTCGCCCACCCCACCGGGGTGGTGGAGATCTACGTCGGCGAGGTCGTCTTCCACAAGATCGAGCTGCAGACCGACGTGGTGGCGCGCACCGTGACGGCCAAGGAGTACACCGCGGGGCGGCGTCTGTACGGGCTGGTCAAGGGCAACCTGATGTGGGCCTACGACATGGCGGCGATGGGGCACCCGCTCACGTCGCACATGTCGGCCGAGCTGAAGAAGGTGGCATGAGCGGCGGTCCGTTCACCGCGGAGGCGGTCGAGGCGATCAAGCGCCACATGAACGACGACCACGGCGACGACGCGCTGCTCATCGTGCGCGCGCTCGGCGGCCGGCCGGAGGCGAGCCGCGCGGTGACGAGCGGTGTCGACGGCGAGGCGATCGAGTTCACGGTCGACGGCGGCGAGCGCGTGCGCGTGCCATGGCGCGAGCCGCTGACCGAGCGGGCGCAGGTGCGCACGGCCGTGGTGGAGCTCTACCGGCGGGCGTGCGAGGAGCTGGGCGCGGAGCCGCGCGGCGAGCACTGAACCCGGCCGGGAGGGACATGAAAAAAGGGCCCCCGGGCGTGCTCCGCTCTAGGTCGAGCGGGCTGGATGGACCATGGACGGGATGGGATTCCCGCCCTCCAGCCGCCGGGGGCCCCGGTGGTTGCCTCGTATTCGCCGAACGGCGCGAGACGGGGCGTCCGCGTCGTCAGCGGACAACCACCTCGCTAGCCCAACTATGAATCACCATTGTTTGGACCACCTCCTTTCCGCGTACTCACGAAGTTATGCGGTCCTCCGCGAGGAGGGCAAGCGATTAAAGCTCCGGCCGTAGACTCGGGGCATGACCGAGACGCAGTGGCACGAGGAGCTCCGCGCCAAGGGTTACCGGGTGACTCCCCAGCGGCAGCTGGTGCTGGAGGCGGTCAAGTCGCTGGAGCACGCCACCCCGGAGGAGATCTGCGTCAAGGTCCGGGAGACGGCGCGCGGCGTCAACATCTCCACCGTCTACCGCACGCTTGAGCTCCTGGAGGAGCTGGGCATGGTGACGCACACCCATCTCGGGCACGGCGCGCCGACCTACCACCTGGCGGCCGAGGCGGACCACGTCCACCTGGTGTGCCGGGGCTGCGGTGAGGTGATCGAGGTGCGGCCGGAGCTGGCGGAGGGGCTCGTGCGGGGGCTCGACGAGGAGCTGGGGTTCGCCGCGGACGTTCACCACCTGACGGTGTTCGGGCGCTGCCGCCGCTGCCGCTGACGGTTCGGCCAGCGGATAATCTGGACGGCATGCGTAGCCCTCTGCTGGACCTTCACGGAGCCGTCGCCGCCGAGGCCCCGGACGCCGACGTCGCCGCCCACTACGGTGACCTGTTCGCCGAGCAGCGCGCGCTGGTGCGGGGCGAGGCCGTGGTCGACCGCAGCAACCGCGAGGTGGTGCGGATCTCCGGCGCCGACCGGCTGAAGTGGCTCAACGACCTGACCTCGCAGAAGCTCGACACCCTGGCGCCCGGTCAGTGGACCCGGACGCTCGACCTCGACCTGCAGGGCCACATCCTTCACCACCTGACGCTGGTCGACGACGGCGAGAGCGTGCTGGCGCACGTCGAGCCGGGCACCGCCGACAGCCTGGTGGGCTACCTCGACCGGATGCGGTTCATGCTGCGGGTGGAGGTGTCACGGGCCGACGACCTCGCGGTGCTGTCCACGGCCACCGAGGACTTCCTGGTGCCCCGCAGCGAGCTGCCGGAGCACCTGGGCCGGCCGCTGGCGGGGCTGTGGGCGTACGAGGCGCTGCGGATCGAGCGGTTCGAGCCGCGGCTGGGCTTCGAGACGGACCACAGGACGATCCCGCACGAGATCGGCCTCATCGGCACCGCCGTGCAGCTCGGCAAGGGCTGCTACCGCGGTCAGGAGACGGTGGCCCGGGTCCACAACCTCGGGCACCCGCCGCGGCGGCTGGTGTTCCTGCACCTGGACGGCAGCGTCGACACGCTGCCGCCGCACGGGGCGCCGGTGATCTTCGAGAGCCAGGAGGTGGGCACGGTCGGCTCGTCCGCGCGCCACCACGAGCTCGGGCCGATCGCGCTGGCGGTGGTCAAGCGCACGGTGCCGGTGGACGCGCCGCTGCTCGCGGGCGGCGTCGCCGCGTCACAGGAGGTCGTCGTCCCCCCGGACGCGGGCCGCAATGTGCAGATCGATCCGGCGCTCAGGCGTCGTGTTCGATAGACCCTTTTCTGTCACGGCGCAGCTATCTGTTACGGCTATCTGTTACGGCACAGCCAAGGAAGGCGCCACCCGCCGCACAGGGCTGAGGGCCTCCAGGGGAACGGCCGCTGACCGGATGACGGCGGGCCGCCGTCACGTGCGCGTCCTGGGCCGTCGCAGCCGATCATGGCTTGGCTACGTCCACGCGCCTGCTTGAGGCGGCCGGTGCAGGGGTCAGCGGGTCGCGTCGGGCATGCGGACCGTCACCCAGGGATGCGGCTGCTCCAGCCACTCGCTGGTCAGCCGCGCCCCGGCGGTGCGGTCGATCACCGCTAGGCAGGCGGCCTGCCAGTCATAGTCGGCGCGGTCATCGTCCTCGTCCTCGTCCTCGTCGAGGTTCTCGGGCGCGGGCTCGGCGAAGAAGTCCGTCATCGCCTGCAGCTCGGGCCATCGGGCCAGACCGGCATGGTGTTCCTGCCGCCCGGGGAAGAGCGCGTCGATCGCCAGGACGTGCTCGCCTCCGGCCGCGAAGCTCAGCAGATTGTTGGCGTTGACGTTCCACCAGGCGCTGTAGACGCGCGCTCCCTCGCTGAGCCGCCGGAGCGCCGCGGGGCTCGCCCCGAGGTAGTCCCACTCGAAGAGAACGGTGGTCGAGCCGCACCGGTCGACGAGTACGGGGTAGGCGTCGTGTTCGGGCGGCCCGATGGCTTCCAGCGGCATCGGCGCGTGCAGCCGGTAGGGCGTGTTCCCAGCGAGCCGGGTGGCGATCTGGTCCAGGGTGAGCGCTCGCCCGTCGTCGGGGACCACCGCCGTCCAGCACATGCCCACGCCGAGCCACTGCGCGCTGCTCATCAGCCGCCGGTAGTGCTCGCGCAGGTCGGCGGTAGGCGGCTGTCCGGTGGTCAAGCAGGGCTCCTTCGCTGGGCGGGAACAGATCGTGAAGATCATCCCAGAGGCGCGGCGGAGTGCAGGTGTCCGCGCCTCCGGGTGCCGCTCCTTCTCACCGACGTCTCCGGCCGATGGAGGCTGCGGGTCACAGGCTGCGCGCGGTGATGTCGCCGTTGGAGGTGGTGGCGTGGATGTCGAGTCCGGCGGTGCCGTCGTTCTTGAGGGCGTTGCTGACGCGGCCGTTGGAGGTGCCGGCGTCCAGGGCGGCCGAGACGCCGGTGGCGGCGTTGATCGTGATGTCGCCGGACTGGGTGCGGAGCACGACCTTGCCGCCGGCGGCCTCGGCGATCCGGATGTCGCCTCTTGCGGTGCTGATCTCCGCGGGGCCGCCCAGGCGGCCGACCTCGACGTCGCCGTCGGTCGCGGTGAGGCGGAGGCTCGCGGCCTCGTCGATCTTGATCTGGTGGTAGGCGCCTTCGAAGGCGACGTCGCCGAGGCGGCCGACGGTCCGGAGCTCGGCGCTGGCCGTCTTCGCGTCGACCTGGGAGCCGGCGGGCAGTTTGATCGTCACCTCGATGGCTCCGGTGGGGCCGAGGTACTGGTTCTTCGCCGCGGCGGTCTCGATCCGCAGGACGCCGTCGGCGTACTCGACCGTGGTGTGCTCGGCGGCCTTGACGTCGCGGGCCTTGGAGGTGCTGGCGGGCAGGACCTCGACGGTGGTGTCGGCCCGGTCGGCGGCGATGAGCTGGACGCGTCCGGCGGGGATGTGGAGGACGGCGGTGATCGGGGCGGAGGTGTCGAACTTCTGCATCATGTGCTCCTTGTGCTGTGTGCTTTCGATGTCCACCATCGCCGACCGCTCTGATACCGGGCCGTCGCCGTCCTGACACGGCCGCTGACATACGGCGGGATGCAGCACCGGCCCGCGCCAGTGGTGCGGGACGCCGTCACGTGTGCGTCCCGGGCCGTCGCCGGGGTGACGACCGGGACCCGGCCGTCAGGCGTCAGACGTCGACGATCAGCGTGATGGGGCCGTCGTTGACCAGGGAGACCTTCATGTCGGCACCGAAGCTGCCCGTCTCCACGTGGGCTCCGAGTGCCCTCAGCTCCTCCACCACGGCCTCCACCAGCGGCTCGGCCACGGGTCCCGGGGCGGCGGCCTGCCAGGTGGGTCGCCGGCCCTTGCGCGCGTCGCCGTACAGGGTGAACTGGCTGATGACCAGGAGCGGCGCCGACACGTCGGAGCAGGACTTCTCGCCGTGCAGGACGCGCAGTCCCCACAGCTTGGCGGCGAGCCTGCGGGCCTCGGCGGCCGTGTCGGTGTGCGTGACGCCGACCAGCACCATGAGGCCGGGCTCGTCGATGGCCCCGATCGTCCGACCGTCCACCGCCACGGAAGCCGACGTCACCCGCTGCACCACTGCTCGCATGGGATCCCATTCTGGCGTAGGACGGGTGCTTCGTAGACTCATGGCCGGAAAGGGGCGTGAAATGTCGCTGGTGGTGGAGGTTGTCCGGTCTGGGTTCGTGGAGTCGAGGCATCATGCGCGGATGCTGACCGTCGGCGCGGACGGCGGCCCGGTGGAGGCGCACGGCGCGGTGCACGTGCCGGCGTCGCCGCGCTCGTCGATGAAGCCCCTCCAGGTGCTCGGCATGCTGCGCAGCGGGCTCGACCTGGCGGGCGAGCTGCTGGCGCTGGCCTGCGCCTCGCACGCCGGCGAGCCGTTCCACGTGGAGGGGGTACGGAAGATCCTCGCCGGGGCGGGCCTGGACGAGTCGGCGCTGCGGTGCCCAGAGGATCACCCCGAGGACCGGACGGTGTCCGAGCGGGCCCGCGTCTTCATGAACTGCTCGGGCAAGCACGCCGCCATGCTGGCCACCTGCGCGGCGAACGGCTGGCCGCTCGACACGTACCTGGAGGTCACCCACCCGCTCCAGCGGGCGATCCGCGCCACGGTGGAGGAGCTGACGGGGGAGCGGATGGCGGCCTCGGGCGTGGACGGCTGCGGCGCGCCGCTGTACTTCGTGTCGATGCTGGGGATGACGCGGGCCTTCCGGGCGTTCCCGCTGGGGGAGGCGGGGTCGTACGAGCGGCGGATCTTCGAGGCCGTGACCGCGTACCCGGAGTGGACGTCGGGCACCAGCCGGGTGGAGGTCTCGCTCATGCGCGCCGTGCCGGGGCTGATGCTGAAGTCGGGGGCGGAGGGGTTCGAGGTCTTCGTGTTCGAGGACGGCCGGGCGGGGGCGGTCAAGGTGGAGGACGGGGCGCAGCGGGCCCGCACGCCGGTGACCGTGGCGGCGCTGGGCTCGCTGGGCCTGGACGCGCCGGGCCTGCCCTCCTCGACGCCGGTGCTGGGCGGCGGCCGGGTCGTCGGCGAGCTGCGCCTGGCGTCCTCGCCGGCCTGACGACTTCGGCCCGCTTCCGCGCCGGACGGCTCTCAGTCGGTCTCGGGCCAGTCCCAGGCGAGCTGGAGGAACAGGCCCAGGCGGTCGCTGACCGCGCGGATCTCGCTGATCCTCCCGTCGCGCACCGTGAAGATGAAGATCGCCTCGACGGCGAAGCTCTTGCCGGTGGGCTTCGGCATGCGCGGGTGGTGGCCGGTGTGCGTGCCTGTCATGAGCAGCCGCGCCACGACCCGGTCGCCCTCCTCGACGAGCTCCTCGACCGAGAGGTGGAAGGGGTCGAACGCGTCGAGCTGCATCTTGATGCCGTCGAACGCGGCGCCGGGGACGTCGGGCTCGCCGAAGATCATCTTGTTGTGGTCGACGACATCGGCGGCCATGAAGGCGGGCAGGTCGTCCAGGCGCCGCCCGTTGACGGCGGTGATGAAGTCGCGGACCAGAGTTCTCACGGTGACCTCGCTCTCTTACGGTGTAAGACTCTATCTTACGGTGTATGAAACGAGCGGGACTGTCAAGGGAGAAGATTCTGGACGCGGCCCTCGACCTGGTGGACCGGGACGGCATCGCCGCGCTGTCCATGCGCAGACTGGGCAAGGAGCTGGGCGTCGAGGCGATGACCCTCTACTACTACCTGCCGAACAAGGACGCGGTCCTCGACGGCCTCGTGGACCGCACGCTGGCCGGTGTCGCCGTGCGGCCGGAGGGGCCGTGGCGGGAGTGGGGGCGGGCGTTCGCGCTCTCGCTGCGGGCGGCGCTGCTCGCCCATCCCGCCCTGCTGCCGCTCGTCGCCACCCGCCCCGTCTCGACGCCCGGCGGCCTGGACACCGTCGAACGGGTCGCGCGGGCCCTGGTCGCCGAGCGTTTCAGCCCCACCGACGCGCTCCATGTGATCACCACGCTGGCCACGTTCGTCATCGGGCAGGTGCTCGCGGAGGCCGGCCGGACGCCGGGACACGACGGGCCCGACCCCGAGCCGCGGTTCGACCCTGCGCGCCACCCCGTCGTCGGACAGGCGCTGGCGGCCGGGCTGGGCACCGCGCGGGACCACGAGGACCGCTTCACCTACGCCCTCGACGCGCTCCTGTCGGGGCTGGCCCCGCGATAGCGGCCGGAGGGTTTCCGCCGGCTCACAGGCGGGGGTGCGTGGCGTCACGCAGGACGGTGGCGATCTCCAGGTGTCCCTTGGCGACCGCGTGCTCGAACGCCGAGACCCCGTCCCGGTCGGTCCGGCGCGGGTCCGCCCCGGCCGCGAGCAGCAGCCGGACGATCTCCTGGTAGCCCTCCGAGCCGTCGCCCGCGATCACCGCCTTCAGCAGCGCCGTCCGGCCCAGGTGGTCGGTGTGGTCCACGTCGGCGCCCGTCTCCAGCACCGCGCGCACGTAGCCGGTGTGGCCGCGCTCGCAGGCCGTGATGAGCGCCGTGGCTCCGTTGCGGTCGGTGCTGTTCACGTCGGGCCCGGCGCGCAGCAGCACGCGCAGCATGGCCACACTGCCCGTCACCCCGCTGACCAGCCATGGGGTGTCGCCCTGGAGGTCGGCCGCGCCGGGGTCGGCCCGCGCGGACACGAGGAGCTGCGCCACCTCGACGTGGTCGGCGGCGGCCGCCAGCAGCAGCGGGGTGCGGCCCCGGGCGTCGCGGGCCTCCAGATCGGCGCCCTCGGTCACGGCCTCGCGCACGGCGACGGGGTCGCCACTGGCCGCGGCTGTCAGCAGTTCCTCGTCGCGCACGCCTGATCCTTTCACGCCGGCGTCCGCCGGCCGCGGCAGGCCCGCCCGGAGCCGTCGGCGCGCCGTCCGTTCCCGCCGTCCACCGGGTCGCCTACCCTCCGGTACGCCCTCCGCACCCCGCTGACCAGGCGAATCGGAGGGAGAAGGCCGGCGGCGACCGGTCAGAGGGTGCGGAACTGGCGGGTCGCCGAGATGGCACCCGAGGTGGTGGTCGTGAACGTGCGCATCGAGCCCGCGAACTTCGACAGGTCCCACTCCGCCGGCCCGTGGTACCAGTACAGGTTGTCGGCCTCCCGCCCGTTGCCCGTGACCGAGGCGACGATCCGCGACCAGTGCTCCACCCCGTCGAAGATCACCGCGTACGGGAGGTAGCGGGAGAACAGCTCCACCCGGTGCTGCTCCGGCACCTCGCCCAGGTCGCCCGAGAACAGGTACTCCCGGAACGCCAGCGTGTGCGCCAGCGCCGCCGACCCGCGGGCCGTCTTGGCCGGCATGTACTGCCCGCCCACGGCCAGCGCCCCACCCGCGATGACCAGGGCCAGACCCAGCAGGCCGTACGTCGTGAGCCAGGCGAGCGCCACGGTGGCGAGCAGGCCCACGCCGATGAGCACCACGCCGGCCAGCGTCCACCGGGTGCGTTCGGTGTCGGGGCGGCGGGCGAACCAGCCCTGCCTGACCACGTCGGCGTACAGGGCGTCGCGCACCTCGCCGAGGTGGCTGGCGAACGAGCCGGACAGCTGTGACAGCAGGACCGCATCGCGCCCGTCGAAGATCGCGTCGTAGAGCGCCCGCTCGTACGGCAGCAGCGCGGCGGGGTGCCCGGACGGCACCCTGACCAGCATCCAGTCGGGCGCGTCGTAGGTCTGCCGGGGCTGCTCGTCGATCCGCAGGAACCCGCGCACGGCCAGGTCCACGATGGTCGCCGTCACGTCCACCACGTCCGCCTGCTCGTCCACGAGCGTGCCGATCTGGCCGGGCCGCACCCCGTCGGGCGGCGAGAAGTGCCCGTTCTGCACCGGCACGGGCGCGCCCTGGTCGTGGTCCTTGCCGTGGGCCACCACCCTGGCGTCGCGCCCGCGCGTCCAGTACAGCAGCCCCAGGCCGCCGAGCAGCAGCACGAGGAGGGCGGCGAGCGCGCCGCCGGTGACGGTGTCCAGGGCGAACGCCGAGGTCAGCGAGAAGCGCCGGTCGAGGATCGGCGCCCCGGCGGCGGAGTCCTCGGGGTAGGCGACGACGACGGTGAGCGCCTGGCCGGGCGCCAGGTTCGCCTGCTCGAAGTCGGCCTCGGTGCCGGTGTGGTTCATGGACGCCGAGGTGCAGCCGACGGCGGAGGTGAGCTCGCCGGCGAAGCACGACAGGCTCTGCACCAGGCCGGGCCCGGCGACCTTGACCGTGGCCTTGGCGACGGGGGCGTTCCAGCCGTTCACCGCGAACCAGCGCAGCTCCCGCACGCCGCCGGCGGGCGTCACCGTGCCCTTGACGTCGTACTCCACCGTGGCGGGCGCGGTGACCGCCAGGACGTCGCCGGACAGCTTGCCGCCCTTGACGTTCGAGATCTGGTACAGCCGGTCGTCGGCGTCGTCGTGGCGGGTCCTGGTCAGGAACGTCCGCTGGAGCGCCCCGGTGGCGCCGGAGATCTTCTCGGAGACGTGCAGGGTGCCGTCCTTGCGGAGGGTCATCGTGATCTGGTCGATGATCCCCGCGCGGGCGGCCTGGGCCGGGGCCGGGGTGGTCGCGAGGAGCGCCGCCCCGAGGGCAGCTGATGCCAGAACGGCGGCGCTCGTGGCGGCCGGCGCACGCCTGAATCCCGTCATGGCCGGACATCGTAGCGGCAACCGGCGCGCCGCCTTCGCGGTGATCAGGGGGACCGGGTCAGCGGTCGAGGGAGATGGCCGTCGCCGCCCGCCGCACGCTCTCGTCGGAGGCGGGGCCGCCGGGGTTCTCCGTGGCCAGCTCCTGGTTGAGCCGGACGAACGGCCGCATCCGCTCCTCGTACCGGTCGAACGCCCCGTCCCGGTCCGCGCCCAGCTCCTCCGCCAGCACGTACGCCCCCACCATGGCCAGGCTGGTGCCCTGACCCGAGAGCGGCGAGGCGCAGTAGCCGGCGTCGCCCAGCAGCGTCACCCGCCCCGTGGACCAGCGGTCCATGTGGATCTGCGCCATGGCGTCGAAGTAGAAGTCGTCCGCCTCCCACATGGCCTTCATCAGCCGCGGCGTCTCCCAGCGCAGCGCCGAGCAGTGCTCCTCGACCAGCCGCTTCTGCGCGTCGACGTCGCGGTGGTCGTACGTGATGGGCCCGGCGCCGAAGCCGGCGTTGACCCGGATCGTGGCGTTGCCGGGGACGCTGTAGACGCCGTAGCCGGCGTCCCCCTCGCGGTGCCAGACCTGCCAGCGGTCGAGGTCGAGGAAGTTCGGCGCGCTGTAGATGGAGACGTACATGCCGAGGTGGGCGACGAACCGCGACTCGTCGCCGAACGCCAGCGCGCGCACGTTGGAGTGCAGCCCGTCGGCCCCGACGACGTAGCCGAACCGCCGCCGCCCGCCGCTCTCGAACGTCACCTCCACACCGTCGCCGTCCTGCTCCAGCGCGGTGATCGAGTCGCCGTAGATCGTCTCGGCGTCGCGGGCGGCTCCGGTGACGACGGCGACGAGGTCGTCGCGCATGATCTCGATGTCGTCTCCGTCCAGCCGGCCGGCGCTGACGGTGCGCTCGGTGGTGCGCATGGTCTCGTTGCCGTCGCCGTCCACCATGGACATGCCGCGCATGTCGGTCTTCAGGGCGAGAGCCTGCTCCAGGATGCCCATCCGCTCCGCGACGGTGACGGCGGCGCCCCGGAGGTCGACGGCCTGGCCGCCCCGGCGCGGGGCGGGCGCGCGCTCCACGATCGTCACGTCGAAGCCGTGCCGGCCCAGCCAGTACGCGAGGACGGGGCCGCCGATGCCGGCGCCGGAGACGAGGACGGTGTTCATGTGATCCCCTTAACTGTATGGACGCTGTACGCCGCTCAATGTACGCCGTATTTTGACAGCATACAACCAGGAAGATGCGCTATTCTGTACTAGTACAGCTATGACCTGGAGGTTCGATGCCGGCTCCGCCGTACCTGCGGATCGTCGAGGACGTGAAGGCCCGCGTGGCCCGCGGTGAGCTCAAGGAGGGCGACCGCGTGCCCTCCACCCGGCGGCTCGCCCAGGACTGGGGCGTCGCGCTCGCCACGGCCGCCAAGGCGCTCACCGCGCTCGCCCAGGAAGGCGTGGTCAGGGCGGAGCCGCGCGTCGGCACGCTGGTGACCTCGTGGCGGCCGGGAGCCGCCCAGCGGGCCCCGATGCCGTCCGCCCGGCGGTCCGGTGGAGGGGAGCACGAGCTGACGCGCGAGCGCGTCGTCGGCGTGGCCGTCGAGATGGCCGACGCCGAGGGGCTGGCCGCCGTCTCCATGCGCGGCGTCGCCGGGCGGCTCGGCGTGTCCACCATGTCGCTCTACCGCCACGTGCGGAGCAAGGACGACCTCGTCGGGCTGATGACCGACGCGGTGATCGCGGAGTTCCCGCTGCCCGACGAGCCGCCGCCCGGCTGGCGGGCGCGGCTGGAGGTGTCCGCGCGCCTGCAGTGGGCCGCCTGCCGCCGGCACCCGTGGCTGGCGTGGGTCACCTCGCTCACCCGGCCGCGGCCCTCCGCAGGGCTGCTCCGGCACACCGAGTGGGCGCTGGCCGCCCTCGACGGCCGCGGCCTCGACCCGGTCACGATGATGCAGGTGCACATCCTGCTCTACAGCTACGTCCAGGGCATCGCGGCCAACCTGGAGCTGGAGCAGCAGGCGCAGGCCACCACCGGCCTGACCGACGACGAGTGGATGGACCAGCACGCCGCCTACCCGGCGCTCACCGCGCTGGGCGGCTATCCCACGTTCACCCGGGTGGTCGAGGACATGGGCGGCGACTTCGAGCTGGACCTCGACCGGCTCTTCGAGTTCGGGCTGCGCCCGCTGCTCGACGGCCTGGCGCGGGTCGTCGAAGGGCGGTGAGGCGGCGGGAGGAGGTCAGTCGCAGATCTCGACGCGGACGCGGCGGAAGCCGCGGCCCTTGCTCTCGATCTTGGCCACCCGCAACCTGCCGATCTGCCGGGTGGAGGCCACGTGGGTGCCGCCGTCGGCCTGCGTGTCCAGCCCGACGATGTCCACGATCCGGACGTCGCTCACCGACTCCGGCACCAGGTTGGTCGCGGTGCGGATGATGTCGGGGATGGCGAACGCCTCCTCCCGGGGCAGGACCCGCACGTCGATGCGCCGGTCGGCCTGGATCTCGGCGTTGCACGCGGCCTCCACCGCGTCGCGGAACCCCGGCGGCACCTCCGGCATGTTGAAGTCCATGCGGGCCACGCCGACCGTGCCGCGCTCGGGCACGATCGCGGGCTCCATGTTGCCGCCCGTCACCAGCGAGCCGTAGTCGCGGAAGACCACCCCGCACAGCACGTGCAGCCCCGAATGGGTGCGCATGAGAGCGGAGCGGCGCTCGTCGGCCACGGCCGCCAGGACGGTCGTGCCCGCCGGCGGGATCGGGTCGCCCTCGGCGGGGACGAGCTGGAGGTCGTCGCCCTTGCGCACGCCGGCGATCCGCGTCTCCACGCCCTGCCAGAGCAGAACTCCGTGATCGGCGGGCTGGCCGCCCCCGCCCGGATAGAATGCCGACCGGTCCAAGACGATTCCGTCGGGCGTCGCTTCGAGGACGACCGCCTCGAAGTCGCGAAGGCTCTGGTCGGACAGTTCCAGCCTTCGCGTGCGTCCATGGAGGTCGATGGTCATGGCGGCAGCCTAGAGCTCCTGAGGTGGCGATGCGCGACCGGGTGCGTTCCCCCCTGACCGCATCGGCCGCGCTGCTCCTGGCGATATGTCCAGTGATATCGGGATGCGCGAGTTCCGCGGAGTCGCAGGGCGCCACCAGCTCGCTCAGGGCGTCGTCAGGCGCCTCGTCCACGCGCCGCGCGGACGCTTCCACCCCCGCGCCCCCGTCCCGCCGCGAGGACGCTTCCGCCCCCGCACCAGCGCCCCCGCCCCGCCGTGAGCCCGGCGCGGTGCCGGTGATGATGGTCGTGGGCGACAGCTTCACGGTCGGCTCCGGCCCGGTGCCGCAGTGGCGGGCCTACGCGTGCCAGGCCGCCCGCCTGCTCGGCTGGCAGCCGGTCGTCGCCGGCGCGGGCGGGACCGGCTTCCTCAACCGGGGGCGCGCCGGGCGCACGTTCCAGCAGTCGTACGAGGACGAGCTGTCCTGGCGCCCGGCCCCCGACGTGCTCGTCGTCTCCGGCGGTCACAACGACCAGCGCTGGACCACCGGGCAGCTCGGCCGGGCGGCCACCACGCTCGTGCGCGACGCCCGCGAGCACTGGCCCGCCACGAGGATCGTCGTCGTCGGCCCCATCTGGCTGGGGAAGGTCCCGCTCAAGGCCCTGCGGGTGCGCGACACCCTGGCCGTGGTCGCCCGGGAGGAGGGCGTGGAGTTCCTCGACCCGTTGCGGAGCCGGTGGGCCGGCGGCGACCCGTCGGGCGTGGTGCTGCCCGACGGCGTCCACCCGACGCGGGCCGGACACCTCATGCTGGCCCGCTGGCTGGCCAGCGCGCTGCGCAGCTAGCCGTGCCGAGGCGGACGGCCCGGGGTCACCAGGGTCCGTAGGGGCCGTTGTTGCCGCCGCGGCCCATGCCCTTGACGGCCGGCTTCACGTCCACGATGTAGACCACGGCGGCGATCACCGCGATGATCGAGAAGAAGCTGACCGCGCCGAGCCCGATGAACTGCAGCCCGCCGACGAGCAGGAACGCGTTGAGGAACGACCACGCGCCCGCCAGCGAGAACAGCGTCGCCAGCGCGAGGATGATCAGCCAGATGTTCTTCTTCAGCTTGCCCGCGGCGACGAACGCGGCCGGCGGCACCCGCAGCGCGTGCAGCAGCCCGTAGGCCGACATGCCGAGGATGGCGACGGCGAGCAGCAGGAAGAGGAAGTTCAGGCCGCCGTTGACGATGTCCATGTGTGCGCTCCGCCTCACGCTCGCGATGAATCGGGCCCCAGCCTAATAGCCGGGGCGGCCCGCCGAGCACCCGCGCGACGGCCATCGCCCCCGAACGGGGCGCCACGGCATGCGAGAGGCCCGCCCCCCGTGACGGGGACGGGCCTCAGGCGGCAGGCGTCAGGACTTGGCCTTGGGGGTGGTGCGGGTCTTGCGGGCCGGGGTGACCGGGGTGGCGACGGGCGGCTCGGCGGCCTCCGACACCTCCTCCAGCTCCAGCGCGGCCTCGCCGCTCACCTTGCTGACGGCCTTGCGGCCCCGGGAGGCGAAGTCCTCGTAGGCCACGGTGGCGCGCTGGGTGAGCTGGTCGGCGTAGCCGCGGGCCTTCTCCGGCAGCTCCTTGGCGAAGCCCTCCGCCTTGTCGGCGTAGGTGCGGGCCAGCTCGGGCAGGTCCTTGCCGAGCTCGGGCCGGCGCGCCTGCAGCTTCTGGAGCTGCTCGGGGAGCTCGCGCAGCTTCTCGACGGCGTAGTCGCCGACGCCCGCGACGGCGTAGAACGGCTTGGACTCGGTGAGCTTCTTGACCTCGGTGGCGAGCGTCATGGGTTAACCTTCCTTGGTTTCCTGGTTGACGGTGCCGTTGTCGGTGGATGCCGCGTAGGGCTCAAGAGCGGCGAGAAGCTCCTCCGGCAGCGGCTGCTCGTCGTCCGTGACGGAGCCGCTCCGGGGATGAGCTTTCTGGGAGGTCTGCTCATCTCCGGCGCGCTTCTCCTTGCGGAACGACTCATAGATATCAATCAGCACCTGGCGTTGCCGCTCGGTGAGATGCGTGTCGGCCCTGATGGCGGTGACGACGTCGCTCGGGGTCTCACGGTCCTCGATGAGGCCGGCCTGCACGTAGAGCGCCTGGGCGGAGATGTGCAGGCCCTTGGCGATCTGGTTGAGGATCTCCGCGCTCGGCTTGCGCAGGCCGCGCTCGATCTGGCTGAGGTAGGGGTTGGAGACCCCCGCCGCCGCGGCGAGCTGACGCATCGAGATCTTCGCCTGCGTCCTCTGCTCGCGGATGTACTCGCCGATCGAACCGACCTTCGGTAGTGCCATGCCTCTATTGTGCGTCACCCTGCTTGCAATTGCAAACGAAGTGGCTAACACCAGCAAGCACTAGAGCTGGTAGATCCACAGGAGCGGAGCGGACGTGACCAACGTCACGGACAGCGCGACGGCGCCGTAGCGGAGGCTCGCCGGCAGCTCCGGCACCGGCTTGAGCAGCCGGTCAACCCGGGCCATGAGGTTCTGGGCGCCGACGCCCAGCATGCCGCTCGGCGTCGGCATCGCCCCGGCCGTACCGAACCTGAGCAGCGCGGTCGCGAGCCGGCGCGGCGAGCAGTAGCGCCGGGCGCGGTCGTCGGCGGCCATCTCGATGAGCAGCTCCACCTGGGCCTGCGCGTCGCAGACGACCTTCGACCAGGGCAGCGCCCTGCGCAGCGCACCGAACGGCAGCAGCACCAGGTCGTGCCGCTCGCGCACGTGGGCCGCCTCGTGGGCGAGCACCGCGGCCATCTCGTCCTTCGACAGCAGGCTCAGCGCGCCCTGGCTGACGACCACCTGCGAGCGCAGGCCCGGCACGCAGTAGGCGGCGGCGCTGGGGTGGTCGAGCACGCGGACGCCGGGCAGCACCGGGTCGTCGTGGGAGATCAGGGCCAGCAGCGTGCGGTGCCGGCGGCGGGCCCGCAGCGCCTGCACGCCCGCGGTGAGCAGGACCGCGACCAGCACGGCCAGCGCGGTGAGGCCGGCGATCATCGCCACCACGTGCAGCGGGTCCCACGCCTCGCGCGGGGACCGGCCGGCGGCGAAGGAGACCAGCCCGTGCAGCACGCCCTCGCCGTACGGCTGGACGGCGAAGGCCAGCATCGAGCCGGTGGTGGCCATGCCCCAGGACACGCCCAGGGCCTGCCAGAGGAGGATCGCCGTCCTCGGGGCCCGCGAGGTCCAGCGGGCCGTGGTGAAACGCCAGGAGCCGAGCGCGCACGCCGTGGCGAGCGCTGCCAGCACCGCTGCCGTGGTCACTCGTCCTCCAGCTCCGTGAGGGCTCTTCGCAGGATCTCCGCCTCCGGGCCGGACACGGCCTGGGCGAAGCGGGCGAGGGCGGCCGAGCGGTCGCCCGTCATGTCGAGCGCTTCCAGCATAAGCTCCGCGACGTACGCGTCGCGGGTCGCCGCCGGTTCGTAGCGCCAAGCCCTGCCGTCACGGGTGCGCTGAAGGAACCCCTTGCGGGTGAGACGGTCGAGAACGGTCATGACCGTGGTGGGGGCGAGGTCGCGGTCGGCGATGAGCCGGCCCACCTCGCGGGCGGTCAGCGCCCCGCTCTGCGCCCAGAGGATGTCCATGATGCTGCGTTCCAGCTCGCCGAGACCCTTCACACTCTCCAGCGTAGTACTACGACCTGTCGAGCACGCATCCGATGTCGTGAGACCTCCGGCACACCGGTCGACGATCTCCTCACCCGCCGGCAAGGATCATGCGGAGGCGGTCAGCGGGGCCCCGTCACGGGCGCGACGGCCTGCCACGGCAGGGTGACCTCGCCCAGCCGCCACCGCGCCGCCCCGCCCAGCGGCGCACCGCGCGGGATGGGCCACGTCCGGCTCAGCATGCCCACCGCCGCCAGCCACCGCTGCCGCAGCCCGTGCACCCCGTACGGCGCGCAGACCGCCCAGGCGTGGTCGAAGTCGCGCAGGAAGGCATGGATGCGCTCACCCGGGACGTTGCGGTGGATGAGCGTCTTGGGCAGCCGGTCGGCCAGGTCGGAGGGCCGCTCGAAGGCGTCGAACCGGGCCGACAGCGTCAGCGTGCGCGGGCCCTCGGCGCTCAGCCCGGCCCAGACCGCGCGGTGGCCGACCTCGGACGAGGTGCCCTCCACCAGGATCCCGCCGGGGGCGAGCCGGCCGCGCAGCAGGTCCCAGTAGTGCCACGCCTCCGTCTCGTCGTACTGGCGCAGCACGTTGAAGGCGCGCACCAGGATCGGCGGGCGCGCCACGGGCAGCTCGAACCCGCCGAGCGCGAAGCTCAGCCCCGGCCGCTCGTACGGCTTGGCCAGCGCGACCCGCGCCGGGTCGATCTCGATGCCCGTGACCTCGACGTCGGGCCGCACCCGGCGCAGCCGCGTGAACAGCTCCAGCGTCGTCACGTGGGACGCGCCGTAGCCCAGGTCCACGACCAGGGGCCGCTCGGCGGCGCGGAGCAGGCCGCCGTGCGCCGCGGCGATCCACCGGTCGGCCCGCCGCAGCCGGTTCTGCCCGGTCGTGCCCCGGGTGATCGAGCCGACCGGCCTGCCCGCCGAGCCGGCCGGCCTAGCCACCGACGCGGTGGACCTTGTGCTGGGCGGCCTGCGCGCGGGGACGTATGACGATCCGGTCGATGTTGACGTGGGCGGGCCGGGTGACGCACCAGACGATCGCGTCGGCCACGTCGTCCGCGCCCAGCGGGTCGGGCACGCCCTGGTACACCCGGGAGGCGGCGGCCTCGTCGCCACGGAACCGGGTCACCGCGAACCCCTCGGTCCGCACCATGCCGGGAGCGATCTCCACCACCCGTACCGGCTGCCCGACCAGCTCCAGCCGGAGCGTGCCGGCCATGGACGACTGGGCGTGCTTGGCCGCGACGTACCCGCCGCCGCCCTCGTACGGCGTCAGCCCGGCGGTCGAGGTGAGCAGCACGAGCACGCCGTCACCCGACTCGACCAGCTTGGGCAGCAGCGCCTGGGTCACGCGCAGCGTGCCGAGCACGTTGGTGTCGTACATGCTCTGCCAGTCGTCGAGCCGCGCCTCGGCGACGCTCTCCATGCCGAGGGCGCCGCCGGCGTTGTTGACGAGCACGTCGCAGCGCTCCAGCGAGGCGGCCAGCTCGTCCACCGACTCCTGCGAGGTCACGTCGAGTGTGACGGGCCTGATGGAGGGCACCTCTTCGGACAGCCGCTCCAGCCGCTCGCGCCGCCGGGCGCCCGCCACGACGTCGTAGCCCTCCGCGGCCAGCCGCCGCGCCGTCGCCTCGCCGATGCCGCTGCTCGCACCGGTCACCACAGCCGTTCTCCTCATGGGCCACATCCTGCCAGCCCCCTTCACGACTCCCTGCTGTGACCACATGTCGGGAATGCCGGAAAGACCCGGATGGTTACTTGGCTTTTGGAGGTGATGTCGGGTGAGGCGACGGCCGGTCAACCGGGTCGCGACGATCAGCATGCACACGTCACCGCTGGAGCAGCCCGGCACGGGCGACGCCGGCGGCATGAACGTGTACATCGTCGAGTCCGCCAAGCGGCTCGCCCAGCTCGGCGTGGAGGTGGACATCTTCACCCGCGCCACCGCCGGCGACCTGCCACCTGTGGCCGAGCTCGCCCCGGGCGTCCTCGTCCGCCACCTCACCGCGGGCCCGTACGAGGAGCTCGACCGGGCCGACATGCCGGCCCAGCTCTGCGCGTTCCTGTCCGGCGTCCTGCGCACCGAGGCCATGTACGACCCGGGCCGCTACGACGTCATCCACTCCCACTACTGGCTGTCGGGCCAGGTCGGCTGGCTGGCCAAGGAGCGCTGGGGCGTGCCCCTCGTCCACACCATGCACACCATGGCCAAGGTCAAGAACCGCCTGCTGGCCCGCGGCGACAAGCCGGAGCCGCAGGCCCGCGTCGTCGGCGAGCAGCAGGTCGTGGACATCGCCGACCGCCTCGTCGCCAACACCGCGGACGAGGCCCACGAGCTCATCGAGCTGTACGGCGCCCCCGAGGACCGGGTCGCCGTCGTGAACCCCGGCGTCAACCTCACCGTCTTCCAGCCCGCCTCCAAGGGCGCCTCCCGCCACCGGCTCGGCCTGCCGCAGGACGCCCACATCCTGCTGTTCGTCGGCCGCATCCAGCCGCTGAAGGCCCCCGACGTGCTGCTGCGCGCCGCCTCCCGCATGCTCATCGAGGACCCGTCGCTGCGCGAGCGCCTCGTCGTCGCCTGCGTGGGCGGCCCCTCCGGCAACGGCCTGGCCAGGCCCTCGATCCTCACCGAGCTGGCCGCCGAGCTGGGCATCGCCGACGTGGTGCGGCTCGTGCCGCCCGCGCCGCAGCAGGAGCTGGCCGACTGGTACCGCGCCGCCGACGTCACGGTCGTGCCCTCCTACAGCGAGTCGTTCGGGCTGGTCGCGCTGGAGTCGCAGGCATGCGGCACGCCCGTCGCGGCGGCGGCCGTCGGCGGGCTGCGCACGGCCGTACGCGACGGGGTGTCCGGCGTCCTCGTGGACGGCCACGACTCCCACGAGTGGGCGCGCACCCTGCGCCGCTTCCTGACCTCGCCGCGCTGGCGCGAGGGCCTGTCGGCGGGCGCGCGCACGCACGCCGCCGCCTTCGGCTGGCAGGCCACCGGCTCCCGCCTCAGGGACGTCTACGCCGAAGCCGTCGGCCATCTCCACTCGGTGCCCCTGGCCGTCAACTCGTAGGGTGTACGGCATGCGCGATGTCGTCGAAGCCGCGCTCAAGGCCGCGGACGTCTCCTACGACGAGCCCCGGCCCGGAGCCTTCCTGGTGAAGCTGCCCGGCCAGCACAAGCTGGCCACCATGACCTGGCTGATCGTCGGCGAGCAGGCGCTGCACGTCGAGGCGTTCTTCTGCCGCCAGCCCGACGAGAACCACGCCGAGTTCTACAAGTGGCTCCTCGGCCGCAACGGCGGCATGTACGGCGTGCACTTCTCCGTCGACCCCGTGGGCGACGTCTACCTCGTGGGCCGGGTGCCGCTCACGGCCGTCAGCGAGGAGGAGGTGGACCGCGTCCTCGGCTGCGTGCTGACCTACTCCGACGACTGGTTCGACCGGGCGCTGGAGCTGGGCTTCGCCTCGTCGATCCGGCGCGAGTGGGAGTGGCGGGCCAGGCGGGGGGAGTCGCTGGCCAACCTCCAGGCGTTCGCCCGATTCGCCGACCCGGACCGAGTGCGGACCTGACCCGGTGGGGTTCTGTCGGGGGCCCCTAGGATTGGCGGCATGGCGACTTTGGTGCTGCTGCGGCACGGCGAGAGCGACTGGAACGCTAAGGGCCTGTTCACCGGCTGGGTGGACGTCAGCCTGTCGGCCAAGGGCGAGGACGAGGCCCGCCGGGGCGGCAGGCTGCTGGTGGAGGCCGGGCTGCGGCCCGACGTGGTCCACACCAGCCTGCTGACCAGGGCCATCCAGACGGCCCAGTTCGCGCTCGGCGAGGCCGACCTCCTCTGGCTGCCGGTGCGCCGCTCCTGGCGGCTCAACGAGCGCCACTACGGCGCCCTGCAGGGCAAGAACAAGGCGCAGACGCGCGAGGAGTTCGGCGAGGAGCAGTTCATGCTGTGGCGCCGCTCCTACGACGTGCCGCCGCCCCCGATCGCCGACGGCGACGAGTACTCCCAGGCCGGCGACCCCCGCTACGCGCTGCTGCCGCCGGAGCTCATGCCCCGCACGGAGTGCCTGAAGGACGTCGTGGACCGGATGCTGCCGTACTGGTACGACGCGATCGTCCCCGACCTGGCGGCCGGCCGCACGGTGCTCGTGGCCGCGCACGGCAACTCCCTGCGCGCGCTGGTCAAGCACCTCGACGGCATCGGCGACGAGGAGATCGCCGGCCTCAACATCCCCACCGGCATCCCGCTGCGCTACGAGCTGGACGAGTCGTTCCGGCCGCTGCGCCGGGGCGGCGAGTACCTCGACCCCGACGCGGCCGCGGCGGCCATCACGGCCGTCGCCAACCAGGGCCGCTGACACCGGCTCACCGTAGAAAACCAGGGCCGCTGAGACCGGCTCACCGCAGAAAAAAGGTGCCGGCCCGCTCGGCGGGCCGGCACTCCAGCGGATGGGCTCAGGCCGGACGCGAGCCCGTCACCAGGTAGACCACGGCCCCCGCGACGCGCACCGCGTGGTCGGCGTACCTCTCGTAGTAACGGCCGATGAGCGTGATGTCGATCGCCGGCTCCACGCCGTGCGCCCAGTCCTTGGCCAGGATCGTCCGGAACAACCTGCGGTGCAGCCTGTCCATGGCGTCGTCGTCCTGGTCCAGCTCCAGCGCCGCGTCGACGTCGCGGGAGGCGATGCAGCTCCCGGCCTTGGTGACCAGGCTCTCGGCGATCTGCCCCATCTCCACGATCGTGGAGCGCGCCTCGGCCGGGATGGCCGACTCGGGGTGGCGCAGCCGCGCCACCTTGGCCACATGAACCGCCAGGTCGCCCATGCGCTCCAGGTCGGTGCCCATGCGCAGCGCGGTGATGACCATCCGGAGGTCCACCGCGACCGGTTGCTGGCGGGCCATCAGCTCGAAGATCGACGCCTCGACGTCCTCGAAGATGGCGTTCACCTCCTGGTCGCGGGAGATGACGCTCTCCGCGAGCTGGAGGTCGGAGTCCAGCAGGGCGGTCGTGGCCCGGGAGATGGCCGAGCGGACAAGCCTGGTCATCTCGACGAGCTTGTCAGTCAGGGAGTCAAGTTCCTCATGGTACGCGTCGCGCATGCCGTCACCGTATGTGCGCGTTGATGAACGAACCCCTACCGTCAGATGAACTTTCCGGGAAAGCGGTGTTCATGCCCAGGTGGAAGGTCTGTCGCCGGAAGTCGGCCGCCTACCATCGAAGGCATGAGTGAGATGGCCATGAGCTTCGCGGCCCTGGCGGGCTTCGTCGTGGGGGCCTTCGCGATCTTGTTCTATCGCAACCAGATCGAGGCGCCGCGTCGAGCCGCCGAGCCTGAGGCGCCCGACCCGGGCGCGCTGCCGCAGGGCGTGGCGTCGGTGCTGGCCGTCCTGCCCTCCTCGGCCGTCGTCCTCGACGCGCACGACCGGGTGCTGCGCGCCAGCTCCGCCGCGCGCGCGTTCGGGCTGGTCAAGGGCGACAGGCTGATGGCCGCCGAGCTGCTCGCCCTGGCCCGGCAGGTACGCAGGGACGGTGAGATCCGGGAGACCGAGATCGACGTGGCCGGCCACAAGTTCGGCCAGGAGACCACCAGCTTCGCGGTCCGTGTGGCGCCTCTCGGCTCCTACGGCCAGGTGCTGGTGCTCGCCGAGGACCAGACCGAGCGGCGCCGGGTCGAGGCCGTGCGCCGCGACTTCGTCGCCAACGTCAGCCACGAGCTCAAGACCCCCGTGGGGGCTCTGAGCCTGCTCGCCGAGACCGTCCAGGACGCCGCCGACGACCCGGTGGCGGTCACCCGGTTCGCCGGCCGCATGCAGCACGAGGCGGCCCGGCTCACCTACCTCGTCCAGGACCTCATCACGCTGAGCCGCATCCAGGGCGCCGAGCCCATCCCCACCCCCGGCCAGGTGGTCGTCGACGAGGCCGTGCACGACGCCATCGACCACTGCAACACCCGCGCCAGCGCCAAGGACATCACCCTCGTCACCGGCGGCGCCGAGGGGCTGCGCGCCTGGGGCGACGACGAGCTGCTCGTCACCGCCCTGCGCAACCTCATCGACAACGCCATCGCCTACAGCCCCGAGCACACCCGCGTGGTCGTCAGCGTCAGACCGGCCGGCGACTCGGTCGAGATCAGCGTCAGCGACCAGGGCATCGGCATCCCCGAGGAGTCGCTGGAGCGCATCTTCGAGCGCTTCTTCCGCGTCGACGCGGCCAGGTCGCGCGCGACCGGCGGCACCGGCCTCGGCCTGGCGATCGTCAAGCACGTCGCCGCGGCGCACGCCGGCGAGGTCTCGGTCTGGAGCAAGGAAGGCTCCGGCTCCACGTTCACGCTGCGGCTGCCCGCCTTCGGCGGCACGGCAGTGCCCGTACCAACCGCTAACCCCCTGGAGGCGGCCCGATGACCCGAGTACTGGTGGTGGAGGACGAGGAGTCCTTCTCCGACGCGCTGTCCTACATGCTGCGCAAGGAGGGGTTCGAGGTCTCCATCGCGGCGACCGGCCCCGAGGCGCTCGAGACGTTCGACCGCAACGGCGCCGACCTGGTGCTGCTGGACCTCATGCTGCCCGGCCTGCCCGGCACCGAGGTGTGCCGCTCGCTGCGGCAGCGCTCCAAGGTGCCGGTCATCATGCTGACGGCCAAGGACAGCGAGATCGACAAGGTCGTGGGCCTGGAGCTGGGCGCCGACGACTACGTCACCAAGCCGTTCTCCTCGCGGGAGCTCGTGGCGCGCATCCGCGCCGTCCTGCGTCGGCAGGGCGACCCCGTGGAGGAGCTGGAGACCGCGGTCCTCGCGGTCGGCCCGGTCCGCATGGACGTCGACCGGCACGTCGTCGCGGTGCGGGGCGAGCAGGTGCAGCTTCCGCTGAAGGAGTTCGAGCTGCTGGAGGTGCTGCTGCGCAACGCCGGCCGCGTGCTGACGCGCGGACAGCTCATCGACCGGGTCTGGGGCGCCGACTACGTGGGCGACACCAAGACCCTGGACGTGCACGTCAAGCGGCTGCGCGCGAAGATCGAGGCGGACCCGTCCAACCCGCGCTGCATCCTGACGGTGCGGGGGCTCGGCTACAAGTTCGACGCCACCGACTCCTGAGCGGCCCCCGGCTCCTGGGCAGCCCCCGGCTTCTGGACGGCCCCGGCTCCTGAGCGGGCGCGGGCCGCCTCAGGCCACGGCGACACGCCCGGCGGCGCGCCCGCAGTCCGCGCCCGTCACCCGCGTCCGTCATCCGGCGCATGGAAAACCCCGGCCCGCCTCGCGGCGGACCGGGGTCTCTCGTTGTGGAGCGTCGGTGCGGACCGGGACCGCGGACGGTCAGTGGGCGGCTTCGCTCTCCGTGGCGGAGGGCGTCGGCGTGGGCGTCGGGGCCGCCGTGGCGCCGGGGGCCGGCGGGTAGTCCTTGAACTCGCGGCTGCGCGTGACCACAGGCACGTTCAGGGACACGAGGCCGGCGTTGGCGAAAGTGAGGTCCAGCTTGACGGTCTCGCCGCCCCTGAGGCTCTTGGAGAGGCCCTCCAGGATGAGCTGCGGCGTCGGCTTGCCGGTGTTGACGAGCTGGTTGCTGGGGAGCTGGATCGGCGTGGCCACCTTCACGTTGCCGAGCGGCCCCGCGGAGACCGCCGTGAGGGTGTCGGGCGCGCCGGCGGTGTTGATGATGTTGAGGTAGATCGGGGCGGAGCCGCGCCACGCGAGCTGGGCCCCCGAGTCGGGCCCGAGGACGAACGCCTGGGGGATCTGGATGCCACGCGAGCCGTACTTGCCCTGCTCGATGAGGACGCCTGCCTCGTTGGGTGCGTACGGTTTGGCGGTGTTGGCGCCGAATCCAGCCGAGCAGCCGGCAAGAACGGGAGCTGCCAGGAGCGCGGCGGTGGCGACAATCCAGCGACGGCTGGTCACGGGCGGGTTCTCCTTGTATCGCGCATGCATGATGGTGCAGCGCCTACCATATCGATCGATTCCATGGTCATTCCCGCGCCCCCGCAGGTCATTAGCCGTGCGGGCATATGCGATTCATACAGTTGACGGGTTGTCAACCCCTAATATGCGGCTTTGACCTGCAGTTATGGTGATTTCACTGTTCCGGGAGGCTGTGAACGCGTGGTACCCTGGAGTACAGCGGAAGGGGTACTTGTCACATGACTTTCCAGGTCGGCGACACTGTCGTCTACCCCCACCATGGGGCTGCTCGGATCGAGGCAATCACCAAGCGATCCATCAAGGGTGAGGAAAAGACCTACCTGGTGCTCAAGGTCGACAAGGGCGACCTTACCGTCCAGGTGCCAGCCGAAAACGCCGAACTCGTCGGCGTGCGTGATGTTGTAGGCCAGGAAGGCCTCGAGCGGGTTTTCGACGTCCTCCGGATGCCGCACACGGAGGAGCCGACCAACTGGTCCCGTCGCTACAAGGCCAATCTCGAGAAGCTCGCGTCGGGGGACGTGAACAAGGTCGCCGAGGTGGTCCGCGACCTGTGGCGGAGGGACCGCGAGCGCGGCCTGTCCGCCGGTGAGAAGCGCATGCTCGCCAAGGCGCGCCAGATCCTGGTGAGCGAGCTCGCGCTCGCCGAGAAGACCAACGAGGACAAGGCTGAGGCCCTGCTCGACGAGGTCCTCAACTCCTGAGCACGAGCATCCCCCGGGTGGGCGTCGGAGTCGACGTCCACCCGTTCGCATCCGGGCGCGAGCTGCACCTCGCCGGCCTGCACTGGCCGGGTCAGACGGGCCTCGCGGGCCACTCCGACGGCGACGCCGCCGCGCACGCGGCCTGCGACGCGCTGCTGTCCGCCGCCGGGCTCGGCGACCTGGGCGGCCTGTTCGGCACCGCCGACCCCCGTTGGGCGGGCGCCTCGGGCACCGTCCTGCTGGAGGAGACCGCCCGTCAGGTGCGCGCCGCCGGGTTCGAGATCGGCAACGTCGCGCTCCAGGTCATCGGCAACCGGCCCAAGCTCGCGCCACGCCGCGCCGAGGCGGAGAAGACGCTGTCGGCCGCCATCGGCGCGCCCGTGAGCGTCAGCGCCACCACCACCGACGGGCTAGGCCTCACCGGCCGGGGCGAGGGCGTCGCCGCCATCGCCACCGCGCTCGTCGTCAACCTCTCCACCTCTGAAGGCGTCTTCTGACGGGTCGCCGACTGAGCGGCGCCCCCGGCGGGCGCCGCCCCCACGCCCGCCGCGCCGACCGAGGCGACGGTCCGTCACTGGCGCGGTACGGACCGTCGCCTCTCGGCGGGGGTAGCGCTGGATTATGCCGGGTACGTCCCCTTATGGCATGTGAACGTCTCGGGGGGAGTACACATGATCGGCGCCATCGTCTCTGCCGTCGTCATCGGTGCCATCATCGGCGCGTTGGCGAGACTCATCGTTCCCGGCAAGCAGAACATGAGCATCGGGCTGACGCTCATCGTCGGCATCGTGGCCGCTCTGCTCGGCACGCTCATCGCCCAACTCGCCGGCTGGGCCGACACCAAAGGCATCGACTGGATCGAGCACATCCTTCAGTTGGTGCTCGCCATCGCCGGGGTGCTGCTGGTGTCGCGGATGAGCACCGGGAGAACACACGGACCGGGTTCTACCGGGGTCTGACCAGGGCCAACGTAATTTCTACGCATAATCGTGCGGGCCTGGGTACTGATCTCACCGTGAGAGAGTGAACGGCTCACCCTCATGGGGAGGTTTCGTATCATGACAATCCAGTCCATCCTTGGCGCGATCGTCATCGGCGCCGTCGTCGGCGCCGTCGGCCGTCTGCTGCTTCCGGGCAGGCAGGCCATCGGGTGGATCCTCACCGTCGTCGTCGGCATCGTGGCCGCCCTGCTGGGCACCCTCATCGCGCAGGTTCTGGGCGTTGAGACCACTCCGGGCATCGACTGGATCGAGCTCGTGATGCAGGTCGTCCTGGCGATCGTGGGTGTCGGTCTCGTGGCGGGACTGCGCCGCGGCAGCGGTTCGCGGAGCATCTAGGACCACGACCCCATGCCTCTGAGTGAGGCGCGGCACACGGTATATGCGGAAAGACCCGCTCGGTTCGCCGAGCGGGTCTCCGTGTTGCCTGGGGGCCTCGCGTTGCCCCGTGAGAGGGCCTGTGAGCCTCTCACGGGCTCTGCGGGGCCTCTTTCGTGTCGGAGTCCTCCGGTGGGAGCGGCGTGCTGCGCATGCGGCCCGCAGGGGCGTCGTACGCCGCGGCGGGCTCCTCGTGGACGACGGGATGGGGGGCGGTGTCCACCATGGACTCGTCACGCTCCCCGGAGATCCCGCGCCGGGCGTCGGGGTCGCCGTGGGAGGCGTTCTGGAGATCCTGTGGGTCGTGAGCGTCACCCGGATCGGCCTCCGGAGCGTTGTTCGGCACGGCGTTCCGAGCGGCGGCCCGGGAGGCATGCTGAGGTGCGGCCGTCTCGGGCGCGGCGGTGGAGCGGGAGCGGGCGGGGGCGCTGTCGTCGGAGAACACCTGGACGGGCTGGGTGTCGGCGTCCTTGCCCGCCGGGGTGCGGGGATGGACGAGCACGTCGGTGGGCCTCACCCGATCCCCCCAGCGCACCGGACGCCGCGGGGCCTCCTCCAGAGGCGCGGCCTCCTCGGGCGCGGCCTCCTCCGGAGGTGCCTCCTGCTGTGGTGTGTCCTCCTCCTGGGAGACGGCGTGGGCCACGGCCTCCTCCCGGGGCGCGAGGTCCTGCGGAGGCACGGACTCCTCACGAGACACCGCCTGTTCCCCGGTCGCCGTGTCCTCGCGGGGCGCGGCTTCCCTGCTGGGGACCGCGGACTCCCGGGGGGCGACCGCCTCGTGCGGCGACTCCGCGGCCTCGTGCGGCGACTCCGCCGCCTCCTCCTCGGCGCGCTCGGAACGGCCGGCATCGCCGGGACGGTCCGAGGCCGCCGGGTCGGGAGTCGGCCAGCTCGTGACGCGCTCCGAGATCGGCGGTGTCTCGGGCGCAGGGGTCGGGCCGACGACCGGCGTCGGCTCCAGCACCTGCTGCACCGGCTCGGTCAGCGGCGGCGTCTCGGAGAGGGGCGGCGGCGTGTCGGCCGCGCGGCCCCGGGGGAAGGGGACGAGATCCGTGTCACCACCCTGCTCCCCGTCGTCGGCCCGGTCGCCGTCACGCGCGGAGTGGCGACCCTGGACGTGCTTGATCAGCAGCAGCCACAGCCACAGCGCCACCGCGAGCATCACCCACGGCGCCACGGCCACGCCGACGGCGGCCTGCCGTGCGTCCGGCTCCAGCCGCAGCGCGGTCGCGACGTTGGTCGCGGCGGCGGCCACCAGCAGCACGACCAGGACGATCGCCGTCTGGATCCGCACGAGCAGCCGCGCCGAGCGCAGCAGCAGCAGGCTGATCAGCGCGACCGCGAGCACCGCGTCGAACGCCGCGGGATAGAGGTAGGCGAGGTCGGCCCGCGCCTCGCCGCGCAGGGCCAGCGAGCGCAGGTCGTCGAAGGAGAGCGCGCACGCGGCGCCGGTCAGCGCGGCGACCGCGACACCGGCCAGGGCGATGCCGAGGCGGCGGAGCGTAGAGGGGGGAGTCACGTCCATGGCGCTGTCGAGCCTACAGAAGAATGGCGTTCACGACTGATCGAGGAGAGACCATGGCCGAGCTTTCGGATGGCGTGCGCGAGTTGTTCGACGGACCGAACTACGCGACGGTGACCAGCCTCAACGCGGACGGATCACCGCAGAACACTGTGGTCTGGGTGCGTACGGACGGGAACGACGTGCTGTTCTCGACCGCCGCGGGACGTGTGAAGCCCCGCAACTTCGAGCGCGACCCGCGCACCAGCCTGCTCGTGATCGACCCCGCGAACCCCTTCAGGTACGCGGAGGTGCGCGGCCGGGTGACCCTGGAGGACGACCCTGAAGGCAAGCTGATCCAGGAGCTCTCGCACAAGTACTCCGGACAGCCGTGGGAGGACCAGCCGGGGGTTCGGCGCCTGATCGTCAGGGTCACTCCCGAACGCGTCATCCTGCGGGGGTGATTTATTCGGCATGTGAGCGTGCCTGAGGCGTTAGCCTTTCACCGTGAGCCTGCACTTGTACGACACCAGCACACGCGCCGTTCGAGAATTCGTTCCTGAGGAACCCGGCCGGGCGTCGATTTACCTGTGTGGTGCAACCGTGCAGGCTCCGCCGCATATCGGGCATATCCGCTCAGGCGTGAATTTCGACGTGCTGCGCCGCTGGCTGCTGCGCTCCGGGTACGAGGTGACGTTCTGCCGCAACGTCACCGACATCGATGACAAGATCATCAGGGTGTCGGCCGCGGAGGGCGTGCCCTGGTTCGTGGTGGCCGAGCGCAACCAGCGGGCGTTCACCTGGGCGTACGACACGCTCGGCTGCCTGCCCCCGACCGTCGAGCCGCGCGCGACCGGCCACGTGCCCGAGATGATCACGCTCATGGAGCGGCTGATCGAGCGCGGCCACGCCTACGCCTCCGGCGGCGACGTCTACTTCGACGTGGTCTCGTACGCCGACGAGTACGGCAAGCTCTCCAACCAGAAGCTGGAGAACATGCGGCCGGCCGCCGACACCGACGATGAGACGTGCAAGCACGACCCCCGCGACTTCGCCCTGTGGAAGGGCGCGAAGCCCGGCGAGCCCACGTGGCCGACGCCGTGGGGGCCCGGCCGTCCCGGCTGGCACCTGGAGTGCTCGGCGATGGCGACCAAGTATCTGGGGCCGACGTTCGACATCCACGGCGGCGGCCTCGACCTGACCTTCCCGCATCACGAGAACGAGATCGCCCAGTCCCAGGCGGCGGGCGACGGGTTCGCGCGCTACTGGATGCACAACGGCCTGGTCAAGATCGGCGCCGAGAAGATGAGCAAGTCGCTCGGCAACTCGCTGTTGATCCCGGAGATGGTGCAGAAGGTACGGCCGGTGGAGCTGCGCTACTACCTGGCGGCGCCGCACTACCGTTCCTCGATCGAGTACTCGGAGGAGGCGCTGCAGGAGGCGGCGGCCGCCTACCAGCGCATCGAGGGGTTCGTGACGCGGGCGGCCGAGGTCATCCACGACGTGGACGCCGACGCGCCGCTGCCGCAGGCGTTCGTGGACGCGCTCAACGACGACCTGGGCACGCCGCAGGCGCTCGCCGTCGTCCACGAGGTGGTGCGCGAGGGCAACGTGGCGCTGTCGCGCGGCGACAAGGAGGCCGTGGCCCGGCTGCTCGCCGAGACGCAGAACATGCTCGACGTCCTCGGTCTCGACCCGCGCTCGCCCCAGTGGCGCGAGGCCGGTTCCGACCTCAAGCCGGTGGTGGACGCGCTGGTGGCGGTGGCGCTGGAGCAGCGTACGGCGGCACGGGCGCGCAAGGACTACGCGGCGGCGGACGCCATCAGGGACGGGCTGGCGGCGGCGGGCATCACGGTCGAGGACACCCCGCACGGCGCCCGCTGGGAACTGACCCGCTGACCGACCCCTTCGACGGCTATGTCGTGCCGGATCACCTGGCGATGGGCCCGAACACCCGTCGCTCCAGCCGTACGTACGCGCGCGCGGACAGCACCCGCAGGAGCCGCCTGCCGATCCCGGCCTCCCGCAGGAGCCGGTGTCGTTCCTCCCGGGTCGCCAGCCTGGCGGCCCAGGGCAGCACCAAGGGGACGCGGTCGAAGGAGATGGTCCTGCACATCTGCCGCTCGGCCACCGCGAAGTCCTCCACGGAGACGTACCGTGCGATCAGGGGCAGCACGTCGTGGTCCAGATGGTCGATGTGCTGGTCCACCCGGTCCCTGACCGCCCGCAGCAGAGCGGCGAGCAGAGCCGCCCCCGACTCGGGATCGACGGTGAACTGGTCGGCCGCCGCCCGCAGCCCCGCCAGAATCGGCGTGAGCAGCTCACGGTTCTCCCGGTACGGCCGCATGTCGATGGCGGCTCCGGCGGACTCGGCGATGAGCGGCCACAGGAACTGCGCCGCGCAGTAGTGGTGCCGGTCCATCTCGTCGCACACCAGCGTGACGTAGTCCCGCACGGCCTCGGCCCGCCGCCGGGACATCAACGCCGGGTCCGGACGCCTCCCAGGGAGCCGGTACGACCTGCCTCCCGGGCCTTCCGACCTACGACCGGGCTCCGACGTACCCCAGGACGTCTCCCCGGCGTCGGCCACCGCTGTGGAGACGGGCGGAACAGCTGACGCGTCGACGGTGTCCGCCAGGCCGCCGATCAGCTCGGCAAGCCTGTGCAGGTCGTCACGCAGGGACCGATGCATGAGCCGCACGACGGTGTAGTCCGCCTCATTCTCCCGCTTCGGCCCCTGCACGACCCCCACCTTGCAGCCCTCGGACACGCCTGCATGCACGCCCGCCGCCGACCGACGAGCGGGATCCACCCAGCCGCCCCGCGACCGCGCGCTCACGCGGGCATCGCAGGTGCAACCCTGCTGTTCGACCGTGATCGGCAAGCCCTCATGCGTGCGGCGTGTGGCGTGTCCGGAGCCGTTCCTGTGCTTGTACGTCATGGGTGTCCTTCCCGTTCGTCTCGTCTGCCGACTCCTCCTGCTCGGAGTGGGATGAGTGAAGATTTCGCAATATCTGGCGGGTTCCCCGCCGTTGGCGCGTGGTGATGCGCGTACGTGGGACTGACGCGATTCGATTCCGCGGCGTTAGCTGCGCTTCCAGCCCAATCTCCGCATTGAGCTGCCGCCGGCATTACTCGTCAGCGGCGTCCTGGCTTGGCCTTGAGCTTGTGGGCGCCAACGGAGCCACCGGTCACGGCTTGCCGCGGAGCTGTGGCACTTTTTCAGTCAGTGACGGCGGCCTTGACCGGAAGCCGAGCAGTTGTCAGCCCGGCAGTTGTCAGCTCTCCCGCTGACCCACATCCGCATACCCGCGGCGCCTGACGGTGCCGCGCACGTACTGCGCCGTTCCCGCCATTCCCACCCATCTGTTCCGAGTAGCGAGCCCGCAGACATGACGTGAAGGGAGTGGCTCAGAAGGAGGAGCCGGGCGGTCCTGATGACGCCCGACCTGACGTGGCTTCTTTCTAAAACGGTCCGTGACCTGCAGTTTGTTCCCACTGGCCCCGACCTCGACACCGACCCCGACCCCGGCACCGGCACCGGCCCGCACCGCAAGCGGGCACCGTCCCCACAGCCCGGGTAAGGGTCCCCACAGCCCGGGCAAGGACGGAAGCGCGCCCCGCGCCCGGAACCCCTTACACGGCGATCCCGTTGGCGCTCAGTGCCACGTCGATGTTCCCCCGCGTCGCGCTCGAGTACGGGCACACCAGGTGCGCCGTCCTGACGAGCTCGGCTGCCTTCGCCGGGTCCGTCACGGACGGCAGCGTGACCGCCAGCTCCACGCCGAGCCGGAACGTGCCGTCGGCGTTCGGGATGAGCATCACCGACGAGTCCACCGCGACGTCGCCTGTCTCGACCCGCTCGCGCCGTCCGAGCATGCTCACGACGGTTGAGAAGCAGGCCGCGTACCCGACCGCGAACAGCTGCTCAGGATTGGTCCCGTCGCCGTCCCCGCCCAGCTCCTTGGGCTGGCGAAGCATCACGTCCAGCATCCCGTCGCTGGTCCTGCCGTGCCCGTTGGCGCGCCCGCCGGTGACGCCGGCCTTGGTGGTGTAGAGCGGCTCAACCATGTCAGTCCTCCGGTCCGAAGTCTTCCTATACCTGATCGTGAACCGTACACTTCAAAATCAGGAAGTCAATCGTTTACGATCAAGTCGTCTCCGGATCTGAGCCGCCCCACATGAGAGCGAGGGGAAACGCATGGACGAAGCAGCACCCGAGAAGGACCCCGGTGCCGAGTTACGGATCGGCTACCTGCTGCCGACCCGTGACTGGGTCGTCATGGGCGATCGCGACCTCCCATCCCTGATCGGTCAGGCGCGGCTCGCGGAGGATCGCGGGTTCGACTCCGTCTGGGCGGGTGACAGCCCGGTGACACGTCCACGTTCCGATCCGCTGCTGGTGCTGGCCGCCGCGGCGGCCCTCACCGAACGCGTCATGCTCGGCACGGCGGTCCTGCTGCCCGCCTTGCGGCATCCGATCCTGCTGGCCCACCAGTTGGCCACGCTGGACCGCATGTCCGGGGGGCGACTGGTGGCGGGCATGGGCGCCGGTTTCCCGCACCCGAAGACGGAGGCCCAGTTCGAGGCGGTCGGCGTCGGGTTCAGAGGCCGGGTCAGCCGCATGGAGGAGTCGATCGCCGCGATGCGCCGCCTGTGGAGTGAGGAGGAGGTGTCGTTCCAGGGAACGCACTTCGCCTTCCACGACGTACGCCTCGCTCCGAAACCCGCACAACGCGGAGGTCCGCCGATCTGGCTCGCCGGAGGCGGTTCTGATGCGACCCTGCGCCGTGTGGCCGGGCTGGCGGACGGCTGGCTCCCGTACCCACCCGACCATCAGACGTACGCCGACGAATGGACCTCCATCCTGCGCACCGCCGCCGCCCACGGCAGCGCGGAGGCCACCGACAACCCTGGCGGGACCTGTCGAGCCGGCACAGCCGCCCGCACCGACGGGACGAGCGGCGACTGCTCCCCGCGTCGCCGGACCGATGGCGGCCCCAAGTCCTCCCGCACCACCGCTGACGGGGGCGCTCGGAGTCCGGGCCCGACACCTGCCCTGTACGCCACGATCTGCCTGGACGACGACCCCGAGCGGGCCCGGTCCCGCCTCCGTACCAGCATCGAGCGCTACTACAACGCCCCCTTGGAGGTCGTCGAGGGGATCCAGGCCATGTTCGCCGGAACAGCGGCGGACGCCGCCGGGTGGCTCCGGGGATACGCGGCCGCAGGGGCGCGGCATGTGGTGATCCGGCTGGCCGTGGACGACCACCGCGCGGCGCTGGAGGAGTTCGCCGCCCAGACCCTGCCCCTGCTACGAAACGGAGCACATTCATGACCACGTTCGTCCTCGTCCCCGGCGCCTGGCACGGCCCCTCGGCATGGGACCGTGTCGTCCCCCTGCTCGAAAGGGCCGGCGCCCGGACCGTGACGCCCGACCTCGCCGCCACCCCCGAGACCGGTCTGCGCGACCACGTGGAGACCGTCGTCGCCGCGCTCGACGCCGTGGGCGAGCCGGTCGTGCTCGCCGGCCACAGCTACGCGGGCCTGGTCGTACGGCAGGCGGCCGACCGCAGGCCCGAACGCGTCGGGCACGTCGCCCTGATCGACGGCTGGGCCGGGCCGGACGGGGCGGGGATGTTCACCCTGGCGCCCGAGGCGTTCGTCAGCCGGATCAGGGCCGCCGCGGACGAGAACGGGCTGGTGCCCGCCCCGGCGCCGGGGGCGTTCGGCATCGACGACCCCGACGACGCTGAGTGGCTGCGGCCCCGCCTGCGCCCCCACCCGCTCCGGACGTTCACCGACACCACCACCCTCACCGGAGCCGTGGACCGGATCCCCGGCACCGCCCTCTACTGCCGGCCCCGAACCATGCCCTTCGACGAGCTGGCCGAGAAGGTGGGCTATCGGACGGTCCCCGTGGACGGGCCGCACAACGTGATGCTGGCACTTCCGGAAGCCGTGGCCCGCTTCCTCCTCGACATCTCTGAGGTTCAGAATCAAGAAGCGTGAAGACTACAGTGGAGAAGTGGACCAGCGGACGTACAACCAGTACTGCGCGACGGCGCGAACCCTCGACCTCGTAGGGGAGCGATGGACCCTGCTGCTCGTGCGCGAGCTGCTGACCGGGCCCAAGCGGTTCGGCGACCTGCAGAGCAGCCTCCGCGGCCTCGGCACCGGACTGCTCGCGGCACGTCTGAAGCACCTCGAACGCGAGGGCCTGGTCCGCAAGGTCGTGCTGCCGCCGCCCGCCCGCACTCCCGCGTACGCCCTGACACGGGCGGGCACGGAGCTGGGCCCGGCGGTCATGGCGCTGGCGCGGTGGGGGATGAAGTGGGCCATGGGGGAGCGCCGGGAGGACGAGGCGTTCCGGGCCGGCTGGGCAGTGCTGGGACTGCGGGCCTGCTTCGACGCGGAGGCGGCGGCAGGCGTGCGGGCGGTGTACGAGTTCCGGATCGCCGACGAGGTCTTCTACGCGCGGGTGGACGACGGGACGATCGAGACGATGTTGGGGGCGGCGCAGCAGCCGGACGCCGTGATCGAGATGGACGACGAGACGCTGGTGGAGCTGGCCGCGGGAGAGAGGACGCTCGCGGACGGGATCAAGGCCAGGGACATACGGGTGTCGGGCGACATGAAGGCGCTGGGCCGGCTGCACTCGCTGTTCCACCTCCCACGACCGGAATCGCGGGAAGCGGCGCACCAAGCTTGACGCTTGTGACGTGAGCCGCCGCCTTGCCGGGGCGCCGGCGGGCCCGGCTGCGACAGGTTCGGAGACAGGGGCGGAGCGGCCACGCGACCAGATCGGTACCCGGATCCCAGCCACTGACGGGCATGAGTGGGTGGCGCCCGCCAGTACCCTTGGAGGCATGGCAGCTGGTGGTAGGGCGTCGGGCAGGCCCGCGAAGAAGAAGGGCCCGTCCAAGGGCACCGGCGGGCAGGTCCGCCGGGGTCTTGAGGGCCGGGGCGCGACCCCGCCCGCCGAGATGCGCCACTGGTACAAGGACAAGGCGCGATCCGAGCGCGTCGCCCGCGAGGATCGGGGCGGTGGCGCCCGGCGTCCGGCGCAGGCGCGTCAGAGGCGTTCCGAGGACGCCCCCGAGTACATCGGCGGACGCAACCCCGTACTGGAGGCGCTGTCGGCCGGGGTGCCGGCCAACGCCCTGTACGTCGCGCAGCGCATCGACAACGACGACCGCGTCCGCGACTCCATCAAGATCGCGACCGAGCGTGGCATCGCCCTGCTGGAGTCCACCCGCGACAAGCTGGACCGTCTCACCGAGGGCGCCGTACACCAGGGGATCGCGCTGCAGATCCCGGCCTACGACTACGCGCACCCGTCGGAGCTCGTCGACCTGGCGCACGACGCGGCCGAGCCGCCGCTGATCGTCGCCCTCGACAGCGTCACGGACCCCCGCAACCTCGGCGCCATCGCCCGCTCGGCCACCGCCTTCGGCGCACACGGGCTCCTCGTCCCCTCGCGCCGCTCGGCGGGCGTCACCGGCGGCGCCTGGAAGACGTCCGCGGGCACGCTCGCCAACCTCCGCGTCGCCCGCTCCGCCAACCTCACCGCCGCGCTCCGCGAGTACCGCGACGCCGGCCTGTTCGTGATCGGCCTGGACGGCGAGGGCCGCACCGACATCGGCGACGTCGACCTGCTGACGGAGCCCCTCGTGATCGTCGTCGGCTCGGAGGGCAAGGGTTTGTCCCGCCTGGTGCGCGAGCACTGCGACGTGGTGGCCCGCATCCCGATGCACGCGGCGGCGGAGTCACTCAACGCGGGGGTGGCGGCCGGCGTGGCACTGTACGAAGTCGCTCGTCACAGGCGTCGCTAGGCCCTACACTGGTAGGCCGCGCCGACGTAGCTCAATCGGCAGAGCATCTGTCTTGTAAACAGAAGGTCAGGGGTTCGATTCCCCTCGTCGGCTCTGCAAGCGAAAGGCCCCTGAGCAGGCATTACGCCGTCAGGGGCCTTCTGCTTTCCGATCTTCAACTGGAGCGACGCCGAGCTCGCCATCGGAGCCGGCTTCTCCGTTCTGTTGATCCTCTTGCCCACCATCATCTGGCTCGCCAGGGTGATGCTGCGCCGCGGCAGATAGTGTGCCTCCGGTGGGGCGCTCCGGCTCCGGGATGATCAGGCGGGAGCGCCGCCCTGAAGTCCATCCGCGCCGCCCGCACGGACGGCGCCCCGATCGATGTGATCCTGGACAACCTGTCGGCGCACAAGAACCGGCGCATCCGCGCCTGGGCCCAGAAGCACAAGGTCAGGCTGCTGTTCACGCCGACCTCCGCCTCCTGGGCCAACCCGATCGAGGCCCACTTCGGACCCTTACGCCAGTTCACCCTGGCCAACTCCAACCATCCCCACCACATCGTCCAGACCCGGGCGCCGCACGCCTACCTGCGCTGGCGCAACGCCCACGCCCGCCACCCCGACGTGCTGGCCGCCCAACGCCGCGAACGCGCCCGCATCCGCAGTGAGAAAGGCATCCGTTGGGGAGGCCGCGCCTGTGCTAAAGCCGCGGCATGACGTGGGTGGCTATCGAGGGCGGGTCCCCAGGTGCTGAGAGATGCGCAGTAGGTAGCCGTCCGGGTCCTGCACCGCGAACTGGCGCACGCCTACGGCGTCGACGGTGCGCTCGTACCAGCGCTCTTCCAAGGGCAGCCACATCTCGTAGCCGGCGGCAAGCAGCGTGGTGTGAACCTGGTCTACGTCATCCACTTCGACAGTGAGGTTGATCCCCCGCCCGTAGGGGTAGTCCAGCTCCGCGCGCGGGTAGAGACGGTCCCGGCTCAACGGCTGCTCCAGCATCAGATCCGCCCCACCACGTTCTAGGTAAGCAAATCGCTCCTGGGGACGCTCGTAGCGAATCTTGAAGCCCAGCAGGCGGTAGAAGGCCAGGCTGGCCTGGATGTCGGAGCAGATCAGTTCAGGAACAAGTCGAGACACTTCGTCACTCTGGCAGTTCCCCGAACACTCCAGCAAATCTCATCGTCGTGCCATGGGTTTTCGGGGAGCCCCATCGACCCGGTGATCGTTTCCGGTCACAGCACTAGAGGTTCTCCAGGAGCCATCGTGGGAGCCACCGGGCCGTACGGTCCCGGACCGAGCTGGACTGATATGAACAGGCGGGCCCCTTCACAACCTGCGCGTGAACTGATCCGAACCCCCTTGCAGATCCCGGCCACCCCGCAGCACATCGAACGAGGCAGAGCTGTCGGCAGGAAACGCAGCAGCTCGACGCAGGCAGGGCACAATGCGAGCTGGACGTGCCGAAATAGCAAGGCTTGAAAGCCAATTGCTGCACCGAATCTCTACAGTGCACCCGCTATTCGATCATAAGGATGTGCTTCTCTAGCCAGAGGCCACCGTGGCCCTCCTCGCGGGAGCATGTGTCAATGGTGGGGGTCCGTAGTTGACTGGCGCAGTGATCGAGTCGCATCCGGCGCGGACGAAGGTGAGAAACCGCCGGCTGGTCCTGGTCCTCATCGTCCTGACTGTCGTCTTCTCCTCAGGATGCGGACTCTTGGGAGTGGCCGCCGGTGGGGGGTTGTGTCAGAACCGGGCGGACTACGAGAACGCCCTTGTCCGGAAGGTCTTGAGCCCTGTTCTCTCCCGGGCGGGGCTGGTCGGGTCCATGGAGGACAAGAGCGACTGCGATTCCTCCACGTACGGGTCGTATGTGTATGTCTCGATTGAGAATGTGAAGCCGGACAACGTCGTGGCCGCCTTCGTGAAGGCGGGGTGGAGCAGCAGCCCGGCCTCCGAGCGCACCCGGGACTGCGATGCTGGGTGCGACGCATACGACTTGACCAAGAAGTTCGGGGAGCGGGTCGTCGACGTGTCGGTCGAGGGAGCCCATGACGTGGAGATCTGGGCCTCGGCGGCCGACGACTGCTGGGATGCCGACGGCTACAGGTGTGTCGACGGCTAAGGGACAACGCTCCGGTGATCTGTACTTCCTCGTTGAGTGGCATGCAGAAAGGTGTAGAGGGCGTGACGATCGCTGACTTCGGCGCTCGCCGTAGGTGGTTGGGGCGATCGACTGCCGCGGACCGACTTGGTCGGCCCTCACCACCGAACGTGCGGGCTGATGTTCCGCTGTGCGGCAACGCTGACCCGTTCAACAGGACGGTGGCCGTCTGCTCATGCTGCTCAGGTCGACGTGAGAGCCGTCCGCCAAGCCCTACGGATCAGACGGTGGGGCGTCCGATGAAGACGTGGGGAGTTCGCCCGTGCGAAACAGCACGAGTGCTTCTTCGTACCATTCGGAGCTGTCGCCGGCCGGAGGCAGTTCGACTCCCGCACGTCCGGCCGGGGCCGAGAACTGCCGCCGAAGTTGTTCTGCTAGCTGATCGGCCTGCCTGAGCGTTTCCGGCAGGTCGTCAGGGGCGTCGACGCTGAGGCCGAGGACGGTCGCTCCGTCGCGGGTGAACGTGATGATTGCCTGGTAATGGTCGCGAGCCCTGAGGTAGAGCGTGAAAGTGTCGGCTCCGTCGTCGAGGGCTTTCTCGTCCGCGTCATTCGCGGTGCCCAGGACATGAACCCGGACGAAAGAGTGGAGCCGCTCGTCGCCGGGGTCGTCCGCATTGACGTAGCTGTCGATGAATCGCCCGAGGACCTCGGGGTTGCGCTCCGGAACCCAGACGTAGACGTCGAGACACGGCGGCATGACCCCAGCGTAGGCATGCGTGCCGGCGGTCAGGCGCAGGCAGCCCTTGGAGGTCGAGGCTGCCGCACGGCTACGTCACGGAGGTGGCGTCGTGCCGTCCCCTGCCTGGCCGGAGCCGTCCGGTACGAGGGGCAGGAGGATCTCGTAGAGGTCGCGAAGCTGGTCAGCGTCGACTGGAGGAAAGACGACGGTTGCTCCGACCGCGAGCAGGTAGGGCAACAGGGCCGCCGTCCGCGCCTCCTCGTCACTGGCGACGGCTGATCGCCACACCCGCTGGAGTGCGGACAGTCTGGCCTCGTCAAGGCGGGTCTGCACGGCACGCACATCCGCGTCCCATGTCGCCCACGCCCGCAGCGCGATGTCGAGTTCCGGGCGATAGAGTCCTGTGCCGCCAGGGCGGACGAGTGTCGTCAGTCGCGCGAGGATCGCACGAGCACCGGCCGACTCGCCGATATCGGCGATTGCGTTTTCGAGCGTTTCTACGGACAGTCGCTCGAAATGGGCCAGCAGCGCTTTCTTGTACCCCTCGGCGCCATCGAAGTGATGGTGGAACGACCCTTTCGACAGGTTGAGCCGAGCGGCGATCCGGTCGATTCGAATCCCTGCTGCGCCTTCTTCCGCGAGGACTTTCAGGCCTTCGTTCAGCCACCGGTCCCGTGCCGTGCTCATCCGGCAAACATACCATCGGGTATGGGGCGGTCGGCGCTCGCCGAGGCGCATGCGAGCTTCATGCGATGAAGCTGTGGACGCCGACTGCGACGCAGATCAGCAGCATGGCGGTGGCGTTGAGGAAGAGGTTGCGGCCGAAGTCTCGTGCCGCGATGTGCATCGCGATGGCGACCATGAAGTAGAGGACGAGTGCGGCACAGGTCACGGCGCCGAGATACGGCAGCCAGATGCCCAGGATCAGTCCGGCCGCGGCGGCGAACTTCAGCGGTGGCATGATCCACCAGTGACGTCGCGGCCAGTTCACGTCTTCGAAGCACTGGGCGATGAACGGAACGGGTTTGATGCACATGACGGCGTCACCGGCCTGGATGATCGCTAGGACGACGACCGGCCAAACCGGATCGGGGAATGCTGACATCTCTCTCCTCGGGCGATGAATTCCCACGATGTACTGGAACCATACCATACCGTATAGTACGGAAAAGTCGCTGTTCCTCTTCCCCTACTGGCTGCATGCGACTCGGATGGCCAGCCGGGCGCCGTGGAAACGGCCGGTTTCAGGGGAGGACGACGATGCGCCCACGCGGGCGGTGAGGGTCGGCGCTCTCCTGGAGGAGGTGGGACCGGGCGGCCTCGGTGAGCGGCAGCCGTGTCCCGATCCGGGAGACCAGGGTGCCGCGGGCCAGGAGGTGGTTGATCGCCGTGGCCGCCGACGCGAGCTCGGTCACGGTGGCGTTGCTGATCGCGAAGCCGCGGAGACTGGCGTTGCGCGTGTAGAGCTGCCCGACGGGGAGCACGGGGGCGGCGCCGAGACCGGCCATGATGATCATCCGGCCGCCGGTGGCGAGCAAGGGGACGGTCTGTTCCAGGTGGTGCCGGCCGGAGTTGTCCCAGAGCACGTCGACCCCGTCGGGAGCGAGTTTGGCGATCTCGGCGTACATGTCCGGGTCGTGGTAGTCGACGACCTCGTCGGCGCCGCACCGCCGGCACCAGTCGAAGTCGTCCCCGCGCGCGGTCGCGATGACCCGGGCCCCCGCGGCGGCGGCGAGCTGGACGGTGGCCGTGCCCACCCCGCCGCCGGCGCCGCCCACGACGATCGTCTCCCCGATCCGCAGGCCCGCCTCCTCGAACAGGCCGAGGTGCGCGGTGGCCGCGGTGTGCAGGGAGGCGACCGCGGTCTCCGGATCAACGCCGCCAGGCAGATGGTAGAGCCGGTCGGCGGGTACGGCGGCGTACTCGGCGAAGGACCCCTGCCGGCCGTCGTGTCCCAGGCTGTTGCACCACACCAGGTCGCCGGGGGCGAACCCCGGCGCCGCCGTGACCACGCTGCCCACCAGGTCACGCCCGATGACGAACGGGTACGGCAGGCGGGTCCGGTAGGCGCCGGAGCGGACGAAGGTGTCGACGTGGTCGACGGCGAGGGCCAGCGCCTTCACCAGGACCTCCGACGGGCCGGGCTCGGGCACGGGGAGCCGGCCGATCCGGATCTCCTCCGCGGGACCGGGCCGCGTGATGTACGCCGCGGTCATGGTCCCCCGGTCGCTCATCGTTCCTCTTCCAGGTCGGAGAGGTACGTCCGCGCCCACGCCTGCCTGAGATCGTCCTCGGCGGCGCCGCCGAAGGTGTAGGCCGGAGACAGGATCGGCAGCGCGCTCTCCACGTGCACCAGGATCACGCGATGGGCGGGGTAGCCGGGACCGTTCAGGTTGAGCAGCCAGAGGTGCAGCCACTCGTACACGGGGTCGCCCGGGTCGCGGAACTCCGCGGTGCCCTTGAACCGGTAGCCCCGCCTGCGGAAGAAGTCGATCGAGTTGATCTCGATGCGTGGATCGCGTTCGAGGTTGGCGACCGTGGTCGGGGACGCGATGTCCATGAACGCGATGTGCTCGTCGTCGTACACGCGCATCGAGCCCTTGGGCGAGAGATTGGGCGAGCCGTCGGGGCACACGGTGGCCACGAAGGACAGCCGCGCGCTGTCCACGATCAGGCGCATGTCGTCGTCGATGGTCCTCATCGTCTCCCCTTCGGCAGGGCCGGGCTCCGGCCTTTTCCGGCCTTTCCGGTCCGGAGGGAGAAGGGCAACGGCGTCCAGATGCGCGGCGCCGTGCCGTACGCGGTCTCACAGCGTTGCGGACGTGAGCCGGGCGACGCCCGATCTCGGCGTCACCCGCCTGCCGACCAGCGTACATGGGGCGTGAGCGGTGCCCTCAGAGGTGGTGGGACAACCGTTCCGTCAGGATCCGGGCGCGCGCGAGCTGGACCTTGCGCGCCTGCCCCGCGGCGAACCCCGCCAGGAGCCACGGAGCCGTCAGGTCGAGCCGGTCGCTCACCCGGGTGCCGGTGCCGTCCGGCTCAAGGTCGAAGCGGTAGGCCATGCGAATGCGCCCCGGGCTCCGCACCTCGCCGTGGACGGACAGGCCGTCGGTGTGGAGTGCCACCCTGATCGGGTTGTCGTACGTGAAGATCCGGAGGAGGCGGAAGCGCTCGACCGCTGTGTACCGGATCACGGCGGGCTCGGAGCGGTCCACATCGCTGACGGCGACCACGAGAGGGGACAGGCCGATGTAGCTCTCCGGAGTCGTGAGGTGCTCGAACACCTTCTCCGGGGCGACGTCCACGTGGAATGCGTGGGTCAGCACCCTGTTCGACACCCGGCCTCCCGTACTGCGTGTTCTGTCGCGGAATTCTCGCAGATTCCCTGTCGCCGGGAAGCTCAGAATGATCACGAACGGGTGTGATGCGGTGTGGTTCGTCGGCTGAAATGATCAGGCTGGTCTCTGTACCCCCTGAGCATCGCGGGAGCACTCTTGTTCAAGCGCCGTGGTTTGACCCTGTCCGCAGCCCTTGCCGCGCTGCTGGTGACCGTCGCCGTTCCCGGAGCGGCGGCCGACGACGTGACGGACGATCCCACCTATCCGGGGCCGGTCTACCGAACGGTCACGGACAAGAGCGGGATGCTGTCGTTGCAGACCAATGGGCGGCCGGACGGGCGGGACATGGTGTTCCGGATCTCGGGATCCGTTTACGCCAACATCGAGGGCAACGCCTACGACCCGCAGCTGCGTCATGGCCAGAAACTGTTCAACATCGAGGGCTACAACATCCGGCGGCTGTACCGGGTGCCCGGCACCACGCAGCTCTACCAGCTCTCGCGCGAGATCGTCTTCTACACCGACCCCGCCGACCCCACGAAGATCGTGCGGGAGTGGAAGAACCCGATCGACCTCAAGACCTACCCGGTCGTCCCCATCAACAACGACGCCGTGAACTTCGGGCCGTTCAACGTCACCTCCTCCTACGCCGGCCCGCCGCTGCGGCAGATGTACGACGAGACCGAGTGGACGAGCGACATCCCGGTCCGCACGGACCTCAAGACCACCCTGGGCGAGCCGTTCGGCCTGGTGAACGGCGTCTACGCGGCTCAGGAGATGTTCGACTTCTACGTCGACGACCGCGAGGTCGCGGCCCGCACGGTCGCCGGCTCGGTCCCCAAGGGCGCGATGAAGACCAAGATCAGCTGGTCGAGGACGAGCCCGTGGGCGCCGTTCATGTGCCTGCCGGAGACCGACGTCCGCGGGCAGCTCACCTACCACGCCCGCAGCTGGTCGCTGGGCTCCTACCTCGACATCGAGCCGTGGCTGCGCGCGGAGATCGACGCCGCCTACCCGCTCTACAGGACCGCCCCCGCCGCCCCCGGCCCGAGCGAGAACTCCTGGACCTCCTTCTACAACAAGCAGCTCGGCAAGGGCGCCACCACGTGGACCGGGTGGTGCGCCGCCAACGGAAAGGCGTGACGACGCTCGCATGGCTGAGGACCTTGTGCGCGGGGCCGTCATCGGGTTGCCGCTGGGACTTGGGCTGGGATACCCGGTGTCGCGCCTGTTCGACGAGGACCTTGACGGCTACGTGGCCATGCCGGGCGTGACTCTGGCCGTAGCGCTGATCTTCCCCGCCGGATGGCTGCTCGCGAGAGTGGCGCGGATCGCGAGCCCGCTGCGCACCGCGCTGCTCGCGCCCGTGCTGTTGTGGGTGCTCAGCCGGGCGGCGGCACTGGCTGTGCCCCCCGCGAGCCCGAGGATGGTTCTCCTCGGAATCGCCGGGCTCGCCGTTGTGAGCTACGCGGGCGCCGCACGACTGACGGGGACCACGTCACCGGCGCCACGCGTGATCGCCGCTGGAATGGTGTGCGCATGCGTGATCACGACCCCGTTGGTCCAGGAACAGCGGGCGGAGACCCGGCAGCGGCAGCAGCGGACCGCGTACATCGACCACCTCCGCGCGTCCGTACCCCTGGCGGTGCCCGCTGTGGTCCCCGGCCGCAGGCTGGTCAGGGCGCTGATCCTCGCCGAGCAGGTCCTGGAGCTCTCCTACGCCAAGGGTCGTGGGAACGACGCCGACGTGTCCGTCCGCATCACCGACGACGAGGATCCGCGCCACGCCTGCGAGGTGTGGAGCAGCAACGACGCCGAACCCGGCTGCCGAAGGCTCGCGGCGGACCGTTGGCTCTGGCGGCACGAGACGGAGGGCAGGATGGTGCTGTTCGCCAAGGTCGGGCATCGGCTGGTCGAGGTCGACTCGGGGAGTTTGACGGTTGACGAGGCCCTCACCGTGGGGAGCGGGTTGCGCACCGTCAGCGCGGAGTACTTGGCCGACGTGGGTGACTGAGTGGTTCGCCGTGCTCAGCTCAAGGGACATTTCGGTCGGTAGCGAAGGATTTCGGCCCTAACGTGGGGCCCATGAGAACCTCCTCCGAATCCCCGTGGGCAGCTGTCGCGGCGGCCGGTGTCACCGTCGTGCTGTGGGCCTCCGCCTTCGTGTCCATCCGCAGCGCCGGCGCCGCGTACTCCCCGGGCGCGCTGGCCCTCGGGCGGCTGCTCGCCGGGGTTCTGGTGCTGGGGGTCATCTGTCTCGTGCGGCGGGTGGGATGGCCGGCGCGGGCCGCGTGGCCGGGCATCCTCTGCTCCGGCGTGCTGTGGTTCGGCGCGTACATGGTGGCCCTGAACTGGGGTGAGCGGGAGGTCGACGCGGGCACGGCGGCCATGTTGGTCAACGTCGGGCCGATCCTCATGGCGCTGCTGGGCGGGTGGCTGCTGGGCGAGGGGCTGCCGCGGCGGCTGCTGGCCGGGATGGGGGTGTCGTTCGCGGGGGCGGTCGTCGTGGGGGTCTCGGTGTCCGGGTCCGGGTCCGGGCACGCCTCCGTGCTCGGGGTGGTGCTGTGCCTGCTGGCCGCCGTGTCGTACGCCGGGGGCGTCGTGGCGCAGAAGCCGGCGCTGAAGCACGCCGGCGCGTTGCAGGTCACCTTCTACGGGTGTCTCGTGGGCGCCGTCGCCTGCCTTCCCTTCGCGGGCGTACTCGTGAGCGAGGCGGCCCGGGCTCCGCTGTCCGCGACGCTCAACATGGTGTACCTGGGTGTGTTCCCGACCGCGCTGGCGTTCACCACCTGGGCGTTCGCCCTGGCGCGGACGACGGCCGGGAAGATGGGGGCGACCACCTACGTGGTGCCGATGCTGGTCGTGCTGATGTCCTGGGTGGCGCTGGGGGAGGTGCCCGGGATCATCACCCTGGCCGGCGGGGCGCTCTGCCTGGCGGGAGTCGCCGTCTCCCGTCGTACGGGCTCCGCACCGGCCGCGACTCCCGCGGCCGGGGCCGGCTCCCGGTGAGGTCGCGTCCGGCGGTACGGGCGTACAGCAGGGGCGTCAGCCGCGGACCGCGCACAGGAGGCGGTTGTTGCCGCGCTGCCACAGCGTGCCGACCTCCGCGAACCCCGCCTCCCGCAGCGCCGTGACGTGCTGCGACAGCAGGTGCGACTCCGAGCCGTGATGGTCGGCGCCGGCCGTGGTGCGGGCGGCGTCCAGCTCGGCGAAGTCCGGGTCCGCGGTGATCGCGTCCCACCAGGTCCGCCAGTCCTCGGGCTCCTTGCCGGCGAAGACCCGCTCGGTCTCCCGGTCGTGCACGGCCCGCTCCAGCCGGGACAGGGCGGGGGTGGCGTCGTCGGAGTCGAAGTGGTCGCCGTTGAGCAGGAGCCCGCCGGGCCGCAGCACGGAGGCCAGCTCGGCGTACACGCGGCGCAGGTCCGGCTCGGAGATCCAGTGCAGCGCGGTGGTGCTCACGGCCACGTCGACCGGCCGGTCGAGGCCGAGCGAGGCGGTCCAGCCGGGGGTGCGCAGGTCGAGGGAGACGAACGGGAGCTCCGGGAACGCGGCCCGGCCGAGCCCGATGAGCAGTGGGTCGGCGTCGACGGGGATGACCGTGGCCTTGGGGAGCCGGTCGACCAGGCGGGCGGACAGCGAGCCGGGGCCGCAGCCGAGGTCGAGCACGAGGGGGTCGGGGCGGCCGGCGGCCTCGACGGCGTCGATCAGCACTTTGAACCGCTCCTCGCGGTCGGGCAGATAGCCCTCCTGCTGCCGGTCCCAGCGCGCGATCCACTCCCGTGCGGCATCGTGGGTGAGCACAATCGTCTCCCTGTCACTGTCGAGTACGTAACTGTCGAGTAGGCTTTCGGCAGTCACAAGCTAGAGCATGAAGGCGTAACTGGTCAATTGAACTTCAACAGTCACACCGATGCCGTGGTCCGTGTCGCGGTCGCGCTGGTGAACGGGCTGACGCCCGGCGAGAGCCGCGGGCGTGCCGTCACGCCCCCGGGCGACCTCGCCGTCACCGCCACCGAGACCCTCCGCTCCGCGTACCCGGGCCATCGCGAGGTGGCCGCGGAGGAGGCGCGGGAGCTGGTGGAGATCGCGGGGCGGCTGCGCGTGGTGTTCGAGGCGGTCGCGCGTGACGACATGGACACGGCGGCCCTCCAGATCAACGCCGTGCTCCACGACACCCGCGCCCGGCCCATGCTCGAACGGCACGACGGCGAGCCCTGGCACCTGCACTTCCACGGCCCCGGCGGCACCATGGCCGGCGACTGGGGGGCGAGCTGCGCCACCGCGCTGGCGGTCGTCCTGGGCGGGGAGTTCGCCGACCGCCTCGGCGTCTGCACGGCGCCGCACTGCGACCGGGTGTACGTGGACGTCTCGCGCAACGGCACCCGCCGGTTCTGCTCGACGGCGTGCCAGAACCGGGTGAAGACGGCCGCGTTCCGCGCTCGCGGCAGGGTGGGGTGAAAGGCCCGGCGATGGGCCCCAACTCCAGCTCCCCGGGTGCGGCCGGGGAGCTGGAGCCCGTTCATTCAGCGACGGTCCGCTCCGCCTCCACGCGGAGGGCGGCCAGTCGCTCTGCCTCGTCGTGCAACGCCGCGATCAGGAGCAGCTCCAGGCGGAGCTCCTCGAGATCCGGCGCCGCGAGGCCGTCAAGGACGCTCATGGCGGGCCTCCTCTGAGAGGAGGACGCCCCACCGGTCACACCGGTTTACCGCTCCGCGGATATCGGCCCCAGCGAAACCCCGCCCCGGGTGGACCCGGAAGACGTCACTCCCGGAACCGCTCCCACGCGGACTGCCGGGTCATGCCCAGCGAGGCCCCGATGCGCTCCCAGCTCACGTCGCGTGTGCGCAGGTGCCGTACCCAGTCGTGCAGGTTGTCGTCGACCTGGACCTGCACCGCGGCGATCTTGGGGAGATGGTCGAGGATCTGCTCCTCGGTCATGGTCTCCCACATGGGCAGGCGCGGCTCGGTGGAGGCGGTGAGCCGCTCCTGCTCCAGGATCTCGGAGCAGAGGCCGACGCACTCGTCGCAGATGTGGACGCCGGGGCCCGCGATGAGCTTCGCGACGTCCGCGCTCTGCTTGTGGCAGAACGAACAGCGGAGGTTCTCTTTCCAGTCAGGCATTTCCTGACACTAATCCGTCAGGCGATGCCTGACAACCTCCATGCGGGTCCGGATGATCTCCTGGCGTTCCTCGCTGATCCTGCGGCAGATCGTCACGTACGCGTTGACGACCTTGCAGTAGGCCTGGCGCGCCTCGTCGAGCTGGGCGGCGAGCGCGACGATCCGGTCGAGGTCGCCCCGCAGCTCGGCCTCCGTGAGAAGCGCACGCGTCTCCTCCATGATCTCTTCGGCCCGCAGCCGTGTCCGGCGGAGCACTGCCGAGCACTCGGAGAGCTCCCTCAGGCGCGCCGAGGAGACGATCAGCTCCGCGGCGCGCACCGCCGAGCCGGTTTCCCCGTGTCTGCGGAGATCAGATGCCACTCCCGCCACCTCCCCGGTCGAGATTGCCTAAGCGTAGACGCGTGAAAGGGTGCGGCGGATCACCGCGGAAGGCCCTGGGGTACGGCACTCCTACCGGTGGGAAAGTTCTCTACCCACGGTGGAGAAACCCCTTCCTGAAAGTAATTCGGTGCTGACAAATAGTGACCGATTGGCACTATTGCCTGGGGTTTTTTTGGAATAGGGGAAGAATTGTCGGAGTCGGGAGGGGACGGGAAAAAAGCGTGCGGCGAAGTCGGCCGATCGCCCCACGCGCCCACCGGCCTTCGTCACATACTGAAACGAGGTGGAGGCGGACTGTAGCGGCGAGGGGCGCGGCTGTGGCTATCACGACATCGGCGAAGGACGAGGAGACGGTGGACGTCAGCATCGTCATCCCGGCCCGCGACTGCCGGCCGTACCTGGACCGGTGCCTGACCTCGGTCCTGGTTCAGCGGGTGCGCAAGGAGATCGTCGTCGTCGACGACGGCTCGACCGACGGCAGCGCGGAGCTGCTCGACCTCTACGCCGCCTACCACAGGGCCAGCGTCCGGATCGTGCGCCTGGAGGGCGCGGGAGGAGGGGCCGGGCGCCCGCGCAACGTCGGCCTCGACCACGCCACCGGCCGCTACGTCTTCTTCTGCGACGCCGACGACTACCTCGGGCCCGAGGCGCTGGAGCGCATGGTCGCCATGGCCGACCGCAACGGCTCCGACATCGTGCTCGGCAAGATGGTCGGCCACGGCCGCCGGGCCCCGGTCTCGATGTTCGCCCGCGACGCCGAGCACGCCGACCTGGGCGCCAGCGCGGTCTACAACAGCCTGTCCTGCTTCAAGCTGTTCCGCCGGGACATGCTCGAACGCCACCGCATCCGCTTCGCGGAGAGCCTGCTCGTGGGCGAGGACATCTACTTCACCGTCCACGCCTACTGCCACGCCGGGGTGATCTCCGTGGTCGCCGAGCACGACTGCTACCACCTGGTCGCCCGCTCCGACGGCAGCAGCATCATGCAGCAGTCCGGCAGCCGCGATCCGCTGGGCTGGCTCGCCATGATCCGCGGGCCGGTCCAGCTCATGCTGGAGCACGTCCCTCCCGGCCCGCTGCGCGACCACCTGCTGCTGCGGCACTTCAAGCTCGACGTGCTGGCCCAGCTTGGTGTGCCGTTCCTGGAGTCCGGCCAGGTGCGGCGCAAGGACATCGCGCAGGAGGTCGCGGCGCTGTGCGACGAGTGGCTGACGCCGGGGGTCCACGCGCGGCTCGGCCGCATGGGCCGCCAGCGGATCGCCTCCCTCGACGACGTCGACCGGCTGGGGCGGCTGGCCGACATCGAGGCCGCCGCCGTCCGCCGCCGGCTGACCGCGCTGCGCTGGGAGGACGGCCTGCTCGTGGTCGCGGGCACGGCCGGGCTCGACGGGGTTCACCTGCCGTACACGATGTCGCTGGTGCTGCGCGAGCGGCACGACGCGGGGCGGGAGCTGGTCGTGCCGGCCGCGTGCGAGGGGGACCGGTTCACGGCCCGCGTGGACGTGTCGGAGCTGGGCTCGGGCATCTGGGACGCGCGGATCGCCATCGAGCTGGAGAGCGTGCTCCGGACGGGCCGGCTGGGGGCCGACCGTGACGAGGACGTCGCCCGCCCCGCCGCCCGGCTCGTCGGCGAGGCCGTCGTCATCCCGTACTTCACCAAGGACAACGGCAACCTCAGCGTGGACGTCGGCGGGCACCTGATGGCGGTGCCGGGCTGCGTGCGGGTCACCCGTACCCGATGGGCGCTGGGCAACCGGCTGGCCATGGACGGCGAGGTCACGGTCGGCGGTTCGGCGCCCGCCGCGTCGGCGCTGCGCCGGCTGATCTGGCGGGAGCGGCGCACCGGCGCCGAGCGGGCCGAGCGGGTGGTGCCGCTGCCGGACGGCGGGTTCACGGCCCGGCCCGTGATCGGCCGGCTGACGCCCGGCACCTGGGACGCCTACCTGGAGGTCGTGGTGGGCGGGCCCCCCGCACGGTTCCGGGTCGAGATCGACGCCGAGACGGTGGCCGCGCCGCGCCGACTGTGGGGCGGGGCCGTGTTCCGCAGCGTGCGGCCGTACGCGACGCCGGGCAAGGGGCGGTTGAGCGCCGTCGTCCGGAAGCTCACCGCACGTACCGTGCTTCAGAGAATCCTGCCGTAATTGCCACCTATGTGCAGGTGCAAGGGAATGTCCTAAAGTAGGGCATGTTGTGACGCCCTAGCTGAAGGATGTGCCGTGCACGTACCCGATGGCTTCTTCGACGCGGCCGTGTCCGTCTCCGCCGGAGCCGTGGCGGCGGCCGGCGTGGCGGTGTGCCTGCGCGGAGCCCGGCGCGAGCTGGACGACCGCACCGCTCCCATGGCGGGGCTCGTCGCCGCGTTCGTCTTCGCCGTGCAGATGCTGAACTTCCCGGTCGCGGCCGGCACCAGCGGGCACCTGCTCGGAGGCGCGCTGGCGGCGATACTCGTCGGCCCCTACACAGGGGTGTTGTGCATGGCCGTGGTCCTGCTCGTCCAGGGCGTGTTCTTCGCCGACGGCGGGCTCACGGCGCTGGGCATCAACATCACCATCATGGGCATCGTCACCGTGCTCGTGGGCTGGGGCGTCTTCCGGCTGATCACCCAGCTCGTCCGGGGCAAGGGCGGGGTGACGGCCGCCGCGTTCCTCGCCGCGCTGGTCTCGGTGCCCGCCGCGGCGCTGGTGTTCACGCTGCTGTTCTGGATCGGCGGCACGGCGCCGATCGAGGTGACGGCCGTGGCCGCCGCCATGGGCGGCGTCCACGTGCTCATCGGCATCGGCGAGGCCGTGATCACCGCGTTCACGGTCGGCGCGGTCCTCGCGGTCCGCCCCGACCTGGTGTACGGGGCGCGCGGGCTGGCCACGTCGCTGGTGCTGCGCGGCGCCGACGGCGCCACGACGGTGGAGCCGGCCCGGCCGGCGCCCTCGGGAGTGCGGCCGCGACCGTTCCTGCTCGGCGGGGTCGGCCTGACGCTGCTGCTGGCGGGCGGGGGGTCGTTCTTCGCCTCCTCCAGCCCGGACGGCCTGGAGGCGGGCGCCGAGAACAAGGGCTTCCTCGACCAGGCGACCGACCACCTGATGAGCTGGTCGCCGCTGGGGGACTACGGTGAGGTGGGCGGCATCCCCGTGGGCGTCGCCGGGGTCATCGGCGTCGGCATCGTGCTGCTCGTCGCCGGGGCCGTCGCCTACGTGGCCCGCGGCCGGTCCACGGGCGAGGAGGCCCGCGGGCAGGACAAGGTCCACATCTAGGGAAGGCGCGGAGTACGGATGGGCGCGGGGCACCACCACCAGCTCTACCTGCCGGGCGGTTCGGTGGTCCACCGGCTGCCGCCGCAGTGCAAGCTGCTCGCCGTCTTCGCCTTCGCCGTGGTCGTGGTGGCCACGCCGCGCGAGCGGTTCTGGGCGTTCGGCCTGTACGCGGTGATGCTGGCGGCCGTCGCCTGGGCCGCCCGGGTGCCGCCGGGGCACGTGCTGCGGCGGATGGCGATCGAGCTGCCGTTCGTGCTGTTCGCCTTCCTCATCCCCGTGATCGGCCTGGGGGAGCGGACCACGGTGCTCGGCCTCTCGCTGAGCGTGCCGGGGCTGTGGGCGGCGTGGAACATCCTGGCCAAGGCCACGCTGGGCGTCATCGCCTCCATCCTGCTGGCGGCCACGACCGAGCCCCGGGTGATCCTGCTGGGGGCGCAGCGGCTGCGCGTGCCGTCGCTGCTGGTGCAGATCGCCATGTTCATGCTGCGCTACCTCGACGTGATCCTGGACGAGATGCGGCGGATGCGGGTGGCCCGCGAGTCGCGCGGCTTCGAGGCCCGGGACGTCCGGCAGATCCCCGTGATCGCCCGCTCGGCGGGGGCCCTGTTCATCCGCTCGTACGAGCGGGGTGAGAGAGTGCACCTGGCGATGCTGAGCCGCGGCTACTCCGGCCGTATGCCGATGATCGGCGAGGTCTCGGCGTCGGCCGCGCAGTGGGGGACCGCACTCCTGCTGCCGGTTTCGGCTCTGGCGGTGTTGGGACTGTCCCTGTGATCGTGAACTCTCTCGAAGTCAGCCGGCTGGCCTACGCCTACCCGGACGGCACGCAGGCCCTGTTCGGCGTGGACCTGACGATCGGCCGGGGCGAGCGGGTGGCGCTGCTCGGTCCGAACGGCGCGGGCAAGACCACGCTCGTCATGCACCTCAACGGCATCCTGACCCCCGGGCACGGCACGGTCGCCGTGGCCGGCACGCCCGTGCGCAAGGACACGCTCAAGGACGTCCGGCGCCGCGTCGGCCTGGTCTTCCAGGACCCCGACGACCAGCTGTTCATGCCGACCGTCCGCGACGACGTGGCCTTCGGACCGGCCAACATGGGGCTGACCGGCGAGGCGCTGGAGCGCGCGGTCAGGGGCGCGCTGGAGCGGGTCGGCATGCTGGAGGCCATCGACCGGCCGCCGCACCACCTGTCCTTCGGCCAGCGCCGCAGGGTGGCCGTGGCGACCGTGCTGGCGATGGAGCCGGAGATCCTGGTGCTGGACGAGCCGTCGTCCAACCTGGACCCGGCCGCCCGCAGGGAGCTCGCCGAGATCCTGCGCTCCCTCGACGTGACCGTCCTCATGGTCACGCACGACCTGCCGTACGCGCTGGAGCTGTGCGAACGCTCGCTGATCCTCTCCGACGGGGTGATCGCCGCCGACGGGCCCACGCGCGAGCTGCTCTCGGACGCCGAACTGCTCGCCGCCCACCGGCTGGAGCTCCCGTACGGCTTCGCCATTCCAGCTCCGGCCGAGCCGGCCTGAGCCGCGCCACAGCACCTCCAGTCGAAGTACAGTGGCTCATCGAGGAGGGGCCCAATGAAGCTGCGGCTTGCGCGACACGCCCTGGGTGACGCCGTGGTGGTGGCCGTGGAGGGTGAGCTCGACCTTTTCACGGCTCCGTTCCTCCGGGACGAGGTGCGCGACGCCATCAAGCAGGACAGCGCCCGGCTCGTCCTCGATCTCCAGCAGCTCTCGTTCATGGACTCCAGCGGCCTGTCGGTGCTGATCGAGGCGTGGCGGCTGGCGACCGGGGAGGGCGGCGGGGTGTCGCTGGCGGCCCCCCAGGCGCCCGTGGCGCGGATCCTGCGCACGACGGGCCTCGACCGCCGCATCAAGGTGTACTCCGACGTCGACAGCGCCGTGGGTGAGATTTAACCCACCCCGAGTAGAACTTCATTCGGTCGGCGGGTTAAGGTCCCCGATATGGACGTGAACGGATCTGCAGCAATCATCTCCGGCGGCGCCAGCGGCCTCGGTGAGGCCACCGCCCGTGAGCTGGCGCGGCACGGCGCGACCGTCGTCGTCGCCGACCTGAACGAGGAGCGCGGCAAGGCCGTCGCCGACGAGCTCGGCGGCGTCTTCGTCCGGACCGACGTGTCGGACGAGGACCAGGTGCAGGCCGCCGTGGACGCCGCCGTCGGCACCGGCAAGCCGCTGCGCGTCGTGGTCAACAGCGCGGGCATCGGCTGGGCCGAGCGCACGGTCAACCGCGACGGCGCCCCCCACAGCGCGGCCTCCTACCGCAAGGTCATCGAGGTCAACCTGATCGGCACGTTCAACCTCATGCGCATCGGCGCCGCCGCCATCGCCAGGACGGAGCCGGTGGACGCCGACGGCCAGCGCGGCGTGGTCGTCAACACCGCGTCCGTCGCGGCCCTGGAGGGGCAGACCGGCCAGCTCGCCTACTCCGCCTCGAAGGGCGGCATCGTCGGCATGACCGTCCCCGCCGCCCGTGACCTCGCCGCCATCGGCGTCCGGGTCAACACGATCTGCCCCGGGATCATCGACACCCCCATCTACGGCTTCAACCCCAACGCCGACGAGTTCAAGGCCAAGCTCGTCGCGCCCGTCGTCTTCCCCAAGCGCATGGGGCAGGCCGGCGAGTTCGCCCACCTGGTCCGCTCGCTCATCGAGAACGACTACATGAACGCCGAGGTCATCCGCTTCGACGGCGGCATCCGCTTCCAGCCCAAGTGAGGTCCCGTGTCTGACGACGTCCTCGTCGAGGAGTCCGGCGGCGTCGCCGTGCTCACGATCAACCGCCCGAAGGCGCGCAACGCGATCAACGGCGCGGTGGCCCGGGGCATCGCCGAGGCGCTGGACGCCCTCGACGGCCGCCCCGACGTGTCCGCCTACGTCCTGACCGGCGCGGGCGGCACCTTCAGCGCCGGCATGGACCTCAAGGGCTTCCTGGCCGGCGACTTCCCCGTGGTCGAGGGGCGCGGGTTCGGCGGCCTCACCGAGGCGCCGCCGCGTAAGCCGCTGGTGGCGGCGGTCGAGGGGTACGCGCTGGCGGGCGGCTTCGAGCTGGCGCTGTCCTGCGACGTGATCGTGGCCTCCTCGGAGGCGACGTTCGGCCTGCCGGAGCCCAAACGCGGGCTGGTGGCCGGCGCGGGCGGCATCATGCGGCTGCCGCGCCGCATCCCGTACCACGTGGCCATGGAGATCGCCCTGACCGGCGACCACTACCCGGCCTCGCGCCTGTACGAGCTGGGCCTGGTCAACCGGATCACCGAGCCCGGCGCGGCCCTGGAGGGGGCGCTGGAGCTGGCCCGCAAGATCGCGGCCAACGCGCCGCTGGCCCTCGCGGCGACCAAGAAGGTGATCATCGAGTCGGCGGACTGGCCGCTGGAGGAGATGTTCCGCCGCCAGGGCGAGATCATCAACCCGGTGTTCGGCTCCAAGGACGCCATGGAGGGCGCGGCGGCCTTCGCCGAGAAGCGCGCCCCCCAGTGGAAGGGCGAGTAGCCCGTCCGTCCGCCCCCTCCCCTCCAACGGGGAGGGGGTTTCTTTCTGCACGCGCGCATGACACGACCTGCGTACGGTAAAAGAGAGGGCGTCTAAGCGGGAGGACGTATGAGCGGCTATTCCGGGTCGAGGTACGAGTCGGTCAAGCGCGGAGCTGGCACGTTGCTGACCGGCGCGCTCAGCGCCCTCGTCGTGATGGTGCTGATCCTCGGCGTGATGTGGGGCGTCGAGATCGTCGACTACCTGGCGAACGGCAGCCTCGACCAGTACGGGATCGTCGGATGGGAGCCCGAGGGGCTGGTCGGCATCCTGTTCGCGCCGTTCCTGCACGTCGGCTTCGGCCATCTCATGGCCAACTCGCTGCCGCTGCTCGTGCTCGGCTTCCTGGCCGCCGTGCGCGGCCTCGGCAAATTCCTGGCCGCCAGCGCGCTCATCATCCTCATCGGCGGCCTCGGCACCTGGCTCACCAGCCCGGACATCATCACGGTGGGCGCCAGCGGGCTGGTCTTCGGCTACTTCGGGTACGTCGTGTGCCGCGGGCTGTTCGACCGCCGCGTCCTCGACATCGTCCTCGGCATCGGCGTGGCCGCCGCGTACTACTCGATCCTGTGGGGGCTGCTGCCCAACCAGCAGGGCATCTCGTGGCAGGGCCACCTGTTCGGCCTGATCGGCGGCGTCGTGGCGGCCTGGTTGCTGCGCCTCAAGCGGTGACCCGACCCGGCGCCGGAGATTCCCCGGGCGCCGGATCACGTCGCGCGGATCAGGTCAGACGCGCTCGACCACGTAGTCGATGCACGCGGTCAGCGCCTCGACGTCGGCCGGGTCGATCGCCGGGAACATCGCCACGCGCAGCTGGTTGCGGCCCAGCTTGCGGTACGGCTCGGTGTCGACGATGCCGTTGGCGCGCAGCACCTTGGCCACCGCCGCCGCGTCCACGTCGTCGGAGAAGTCGATCGTTCCGACCACCTGCGAGCGGAACTCCGGCGCGGCGAACGGCGTCGCGAACGACGCCTTCTCGGCCCAGGAGTAGAGGCGCTGCGCCGAGTCGGCCGTGCGGGCGGTCGTCCAGGCCAGGCCGCCGTTGCCGTTCATCCAGTCGAGCTGGTCGGCCAGCAGGAACAGCGTGGCCACGGCCGGGGTGTTGTAGGTCTGGTTCTTCGCGGAGTTGTCGATGGCGACCGGCAGGCTGAAGAACTCCGGCACGTAGCGGTCCGTGGCGGCGATCTCCTCGACGCGGGCCAGCGCGCGCGGCGACATCAGCGCGATCCACAGGCCGCCGTCGGAGGCGAAGCTCTTCTGCGGCGCGAAGTAGTAGACGTCGGTCTCCTCGATCGACACGGGCAGGCCGCCCGCGCCGGAGGTGGCGTCCACGAGCACGAGCGAGTCGTCGGAGCCGACGCGACGGATCGGCATGGCGACGCCGGTCGAGGTCTCGTTGTGGGTGAGCGCGTAGACGTCGACGCCGTCCTCGGCGACCGGCGTCGGGTGGGTGCCGACCTCGGACTTGATCACCGACGGCTCGCCCAGCCACGGCGCCTTGCGGGCGACGGTGGCGAACTTGGAGGAGAACTCGCCGAACGACAGGTGCTGGGAGCGGTCGCGGATCAGCCCGAAGGAGGCGATGTCCCAGAACGCGGTGGTGCCGCCGTTGCCCAGGACGACCTGGTAACCCTCGGGCAGCGAGAACAGGTCGGCCAGCCCGGAGCGCACGCGGCCGACCAGCTCCTTGACCGGCTTCTGGCGGTGGGAGGTGCCCATGACGCTCGCCCCGGCGGAGGCGAGGGCGGCCAGCTGCTCGGTGCGTACCTTCGAGGGCCCGCAGCCGAAACGGCCGTCGGCGGGCTTGATGTCAGCGGGAATCACGATGTCAGCCACCCGACCAGGTTACTGAGCCGCTCGGGATGACTTGGCCCGGGTCCGGATTGTGAGATGTGCGCGTCGCTGGTCGCCGCTCGTGACGATCACATACGCTCGGCCTGGTCAGGTGAATCTCGGGGGAGCAGTCGAGTCCGGAGGCCGGTTCGATCATGCCCAGCAGCCCGGTGTACCAGGTGATCGACGAGGCCGTGCGGAGGCCGTCGCCGCTGTCGAAGGAGCGCGGGCTGCCGATCCTGGTGTTCACCGGCGATCCGGCGACGGCCGGGCAGGCCGCCGGCACCGCGGCCTGGTTCGGCCGGCGGGTGCCGTACGCGGAGATCCACGCCGGGGACTTCCCGGACGTGGCGGCCATCGTCGAGCGGCTGGCGGGCGCCCAGGGCATGCTGTCCACCTGGGTGCGCGGCACGCTGCTGCCGCCGCCCCGGTTCCCGCTGACCCTGTTCGCCCTGTGGGCCCGGAGCCGGCGCGGCGCCGAGGTCCCGGGCGCGGGCACCCCGCCCAACCCCGTGGTGAAGCGGCTGGTGTTCCGGCAGTGGCTGATCGACTGGCGCAAGGAGCGGGCGCGCACCGGCCGGGTGCGCAGGGCCATGGCCGACTACGTGGGCCGCGCCATGACCACCTGGATCCCCGCCTCCGGCCTGGCCGCGTACGGGCTGCAGCAGCTCGTGGACGGCCTCAGCCTGCTGGTGTGGGGGGCGGGCATCGCCGTCGCGCTCGTCGGCGGACTCGTCCACGCCCTGCTGCTGATCCGGGGGCCGATCTTCTACCGCTGGTTCCGCCGGGCCCCCTACTTACGGCGCGGGCGGGACGAGAGCGTCATCGAGTACGCGGTGCGCGTCAGCGAGGCGCCGCCGGAGGAGGTCGAGCGGCTGCTGGTCGCCGCCCTGCTGGAGGACCTGCGCCAGGCGTACCAGCGCCGGGTCATCCCATGGCCCGGCTGGGGCCGCGACACGTACCCGGTGATGTGGCTCGGCGACGCCGACCCGGGCACGGCCGGCCGCCGGTTCATGGAGTTGCTGAACGACGTCAGGACGGCCACCGGGCAGAAAGGGCCGCTGCTGCTGGTCGTCTCGACGACGGTGCCGCCCGCGGCGCAGCCCGCCGAGCCGCCCCGCGGCCCCGAGGCGGACGCGGTCGAGCTCTACCACGGCTGGCGCGACCTGGTGCGCCGGGTGCGGCCCAGTCCGTACGTGCTGATCGAGGCGGGCCCGCGCGGGGGAGCCGGCAAGGACAAGCCGCGCAGGCTGCTGCCCGTGCGCCCGCTGGCCTACTGGCTGGCCGTGGCGGCGCTGATCGTGCTGCCCCTCACCGGGGCCGTCGTCGCGACCGCGGGCTGCGGCGCCGAGCTGACCAGGGTGGCCGACCAGTGCGTGGGCCTCGGGGCGCTGGAGAAGATGGGTCCCCACCCCCTCGTCCAGCCGGTGCTGAGCCGCATCGAGCGGCAGAACTCGCAGATCCCGTTCGCCGCCAAGGTCTTCACCGTCGCCTACCTCGGCCCGCTCACCACGCAGCCCGGCGCGGCGTTCAAGGACGGCCAGATGGCCGCGGTGGCGGGCGAGCTCACCGGCATCGGCGCCTACCAGGACAGCTACAACCGGAGCAAGTCCGACTGGAAGATGAGGATCGTCTTCGCCAACACCGGTCAGGACTTCCTCAGCGCCGAGCTGGCGGCCAGGGACATCGAGGACCGTGCCCGGCGCGACCCCTCGCTGACGGCCGTCGTGGGCTTCGCCTGGAGCCGCGAGGAGGTCAGGCGGGCCGTGAACGTGCTGACCGGAGCCAACCTGCCGATGGTCAGCACGGTGAGCACGGTCGGCCAGATCGCCGGGGCCGGGCAGCAGCGGTCGGCCTACCTGTTCCGGCTCGCGGTCGTCGACGAGCTGCAGACCAAGGCCACGGTGGAGTGGCTGGCCACGCTGGGCCTGGGCGAGGGCCTGGCGCCGAAGCCGAACGTGGCCGTGGTCTGGCAGCGGCAGCCGGGCGAGCTGTACAGCGAGGACCTGAAGAACCTGTTCCTGCGCGAGTATCCCGGGGTGAAGTCCGAGCACTCCTTCGGCGACGACGCCTCGCTCGGCGCGGCGATGGAGGAGGCGTGCGGGAGCGGGGCGCGGGTCGTCTACTACACGGGCCGGGCCGACTTCCTCAGCGGCCTCAAGCGGGCGTGGGGCGCCTCGTGCGAGCGGCGCAAGGTCAGGCTGGTCGTCTCGGACGACCTCACGGGCGCCATCGCCAACGACGTCACCTCCAACGGGCGCGGGCACGACACGACCCTGTCGTTCGTGTCGCTGACCGACGTGCGCGACGCCTCGCTCAACCAGGGGCAGAAGACGCTGCGGCAGTGGGCGGGCACGTCGTTCGTGTTCTCGTTCGCGCACGCCTCGTTCGGCTACGACGCGGCGCAGGCGGTGGCGATCGCGGTCGACGCGTACCGGACGCAGAGCGGCGCGGAGGACATTCGCGACGGCGTGCACTACAACCTGAGGGGCCTGCGCTTCGACGGCGCCACGGGGTCGGTGGCCTTCTCCGGCGACGCCAGGGACCACGACGCGCAGGGGCGGGAGGTGTGGCTCATGTCCGTCGAGTCGGGGCAGCCGATCCGGGCCCGGTGGGTGTGCAGGCCGACGGCGGCGGTGGCCGGCTGCGCCGCGCCGCCCAGGTGAGGTGCGCCCGGGAGGCGCGGCGTGGCCGGCCGGAACGGCGCCGGGTCAGATGGTGCCGGCGACCTCGGCGGCCCCGGGCACGTCACTGAGCGGACGCGAGGCCGGGCCGATGTAGTTGGCGCTCGGGCGGACCAGGCGGCCCGTCCGCTTCTGCTCCAGGATGTGCGCGGCCCAACCGGCCGTGCGGGCGCAGGTGAACATCGAGGTGAACATGTGCGACGGCACCTCGGCGAAGTCGAGGACCACGGCGGCCCAGTACTCCACGTTGGTGGCCAGCACACGGTCGGGCTTGCGGGCGTGCAGCTCCTCCAGAGCCGCCTGCTCCAGCGCGGCCGCCACCTCGTAGCGCGGCGCGTCGAGCTCCTTGGCGGTACGGCGGAGCACGCGGGCACGGGGGTCCTCGGCGCGATAGACGCGGTGGCCGAAGCCCATGAGCCGCTGGCCCTTGTCCAGCTCGCTCTGCACGTACTTCTTGGCGTCGCCCATCTGCTCGACGCCCTCGATCATGTGCAGCACGCGGGCCGGGGCGCCGCCGTGCAGCGGGCCGGACATGGCCCCCACGGCGCCGGACAGAGCGGCGGCCACGTCGGCGCCGGTCGAGGCGATCACCCGGGCCGTGAACGTCGAGGCGTTCATGCCGTGCTCGGCGGCCGAGGTCCAATAGGCGTCGATGGCCTTGACATGCCTGGGGTCGGGCTCACCGCGCCAGCGGACCATGAACCGCTCGACGATGGTCTTGGCCTCGTCCACACGGCTCTGCGGCACCATCGGCAGGCCGAGGCCCCGCGCCGACTGCGCCACGAAGGACAGGGCCATCACCGAGGCGCGGGCGAGCTGGTCGCGCGCCTCCTCGTCCGAGATGTCGAGCAGCGGCTTGAAGCCGTAGGCCGGGGCCAGCATGGCCAGGGCGCTCTGCACGTCCACCCGGATGTCACCGGAGTGGACAGGAATGGGGAACGGCTCCGCCGGGGGCAGGCCCGGCTGGAACTTGTTGTCGACCAGCAGGCCCCAGACGTGCCCGAAGGGGACACGGCCGACCAGCTCCTCGATGTCGACGCCGCGGTATCGAAGGGCGCCCCCTTCTTTGTCCGGTTCCGCGATCTCGGTCTCGAAGGCCACGACGCCTTCGAGGCCGGGTTTGAAGTCGGACATTGTTGGCCGCCTCCCTTTCTTGCCATGTTCCGGCAATGCTGCGTGTACGGTTGCGGCCGCTTCGGGACTCGTCGGCATTGTTGCCTCGCTCTCTCGCCCCGAGCTCCACCGCTCTGTTGATGTCGAGATACCGGCGGGTCAATTTAACCCCCTGCCGAGTCATGCTCGGTCTCCGGACCCGTTGAAACGCCATCGCCCCAGGTCGGGGGCTCAGTATGGGGCCCGCGGCCGGGCGCGCAAGAATACCGTCTCGTGGATGCCACCTCGCGCCCGCCCTCGCTGGCCGGGCTTCGCCGCACGTATGAGGGCGAGCCGCTGCTCGAATCCGACGTCTCTCCCGATCCGATCACGCAATTCAGCGTGTGGTTCGAGGACGCGCTGCAGGCCGGCGTGCCCGAGCCGAACGCCATGGTGCTGGCCACGGCCTCGGCCGGCGGCCGGCCCAGTGCCCGCACCGTGCTGCTCAAGGGCTACGACCAGAGCGGCTTCGTCTTCTACACCAACTACGAGTCGCGCAAGGGCCGCGACCTGGCCGAGAACGCCAGGGCCTCGCTGCTGTTCCCGTGGCACCCCATCCGGCGCCAGGTGCGCGTGGAGGGCTCGGTGGTGCGGCTGCCGCACGAGGAGTCGGCGGTCTACTTCCGCTCCCGGCCGTACGGCTCGCGCGTCGGCGCGTGGGCGTCGCGGCAGAGCGCGGTGGTGCGCTCGCGGGAGGAGCTGGACGCCCGCTACGAGGAGCTGGCGGCGCGCTGGCCGGACGATCCGCCGGTGCCCGACTTCTGGGGCGGCTACCGGGTCGTGCCGCTGGAGGTGGAGTTCTGGCAGGGCCAGCTCGACCGGATGCACGACCGGCTCCGCTACCGGCGAACCGGAACCCGGTGGGTCCTGGAGAGACTCGCCCCTTAATGTGCGTCACGTGGCAATCGGGGAGCTCGTAAAACGTCACTTACTGGACACCCGGCCGCTGGCCGTGCCCGCGTACCGGCGGATCTGGGTCGGCCAGGCCGTCTCGCACGTGGGCAACGCCGCGACCCTCGTCGCGGTCGGCCAGCAGGTCTACGTCCTCACCCACTCGTCCTTCTGGGTGGGCCTGCTGGGCATGGCCAACTTCGTCCCGCTGGTCGCCTTCGGCCTGTGGGGAGGCGCGGTCGCCGACGCGGTGGACCGGCGCCGCCTCCTGCTCGCCGGCTCGGCCATCTCGTGGGCGGGAACCCTGTTCATCCTGCTCCAGGCGCTCCTCGGCCTCGGCAACGTCTACGTCCTGCTGGCCGCCGTCGCGGTGAGCGCCACCGGTTTCGCGATCAGCTCGCCCACCCGGGGCGCCATCATCCCGCGCATCCTCACCCCGGACCTCGTGCCGGCGGCCAACGCACTCAACTCCCTCGTCCACAGCCTCGGGGCCATCGCCGGGCCGATGATCAGCGGCCTCCTCCTCGCCTGGTCCGGCTACCCGGCCGTCTACGCGCTCGACGCGGTCCTGTTCGGCGCCGGCCTGTACGCGGCCCTGCGTCTGCCGTCGCTCTCGCCGCAGGGCGTGGTGCGGCGGCCCGGGGCGCGGGCGGTCGCCGAGGGGCTGCGGTTCATCCTCGGCAGCCAGGTGCTGCTCATGTCGTTCGTGGTGGACATCATCGCGATGGTGCTCGCGTACCCCCGCGCCCTGTTCCCGCAGGTGGCGGCCGAGCGGTTCGGCGGCGACCCCCTCGCCCTCGGCTGGCTCAACGCGTCCATGGCGATCGGCTCGTCCGCCGGTGCGCTGTTCTCCGGCTGGGTCGGGCGGGTCACCCGGCAGGGGATCGGGCTGGTCGCGGTCATCGCCGTGTGGGGGCTGTCCGTCGCCGCCGCCGGGCTCGTCCACCAGTTGTGGGCCGTCGTGGCGTTCATGGCCGTGGGCGGGGCGGCCGACGTGGTGTCGTCGGTGTGGCGGCAGTCCATCCTCCAACTCCACGCGCCGGACGAGATGCGCGGCCGCATGCAGGGGGTCTTCCTCGTGGTCGTGGCCGGCGGGCCGCGGCTGGGCGAGCTGCGGGCCGGCGCCACGGCCGCCGCGTTCGGGCTGGGCGCGGCCTGGGTGGGGGGCGGGCTGGCGTGCGCCGCCGCCGTGCTGGCCGTCGGCCTGTCGGCCGCCCGCTTCAGGAACTACCGCTCCGGCGACCGTACGGAGGCTTAGGCGACCGTACGGAGGCTCGGGCGGCCGGTACGGAGGCTCGGGCGAGCGCACGGAGGCTTGGGGCCGTACGGAGGCTCAGGCGGCGTCCTTGACGGTGCCCGCGGCGACCCGGAGGTCGGCCAGGAAGCCCGCGTAGGCCGCGTCCCGGTCCGGGGCGCGCAGCACCGCCGACGGGTGGATCGTCGCGACGGCCAGCGCGTCCCCCAGCGGCACGGGCTCGCCCCGCTGCCGCGTCACCCGGAACGCCGCCCCCAGCAGCGACCGGGCCGCCGTGGCGCCCAGCACCACGACCACCTCCGGCTCCACCACCGCCAGCTCGGCCGTCAGCCACGGCTGACATGCCTCCACCTCGGCGGCCGTCGGCTTCTGGTGGATGCGCTGTTTGCCGCGCAGGACGAAGGAGAAGTGCTTGACCGCGTTCGTCACATAGACGTCGTCGCGGTCGATGCCCGCCTCCTCCAGCCCCCGGTCCAGGATCCGCCCGGCGGGCCCCACGAAGGGCGCGCCCTTGCGGTCCTCCTGGTCGCCCGGCTGCTCGCCCACGAGCATGAACCTGGCCCGCGCCGGCCCCTCGCCGAAGACCGTCCGGCTGGCGTTCCGGTACAGGTCGCATCCCCGGCAGACCGCCGACGCCTCCCTCAGGGAGTCCAGGTCGAGGTGGTCGGGAAGGAACCGGGCCGCCCCGTTGTTGCCGTCCTTTGCCATCGCCGGTCCTTGTCCGCAAGTGAAGAGGTACGCAAGTAAGGTTTCCTCTGAACTTGTGTGCCCGAGGCGGACGGGCTCAGTCCCTGCCATGACCGGCGTAGCATTCCAGATGGGAGGAGCCTTGACCGCACACGGCCTGATCGACACGACGGAGATGTATCTCCGGACGATTTACGAGCTCGAAGAGGAGGGCATCGTCCCCCTCCGGGCCCGCATCGCCGAGCGTCTCCAGCAGAGCGGCCCCACCGTGAGCCAGACCGTGGCCCGCATGGAGCGCGACGGCCTGGTCCGGGTGGAGGGCGACCGGCACCTGTCGATGACCGAGCTGGGCCGCACCCTCGCCACGCGGGTGATGCGCAAGCACCGCCTCGCCGAGTGCCTGCTGACCGAGGTGATCGGTCTGCCGTGGGAAGAGGTGCACATCGAGGCGTGCCGCTGGGAGCACGTGATGTCGGAGTCCGTCGAGGCCCGCCTGGTGACGCTGCTGCACAACCCCACGACCTGCCCCCACGGCAACCCCATCCCGGGGCTGGGCGAGCTGGGAGCCCAGGAGCCGGCCGACACGACTGTGTCCGTCTTGACCTCGATGTCGGCCCTGGCCGGACCGAGGGACATACCCGTGGTCGTGCGGCGAATTAGCGAACAAGTGCAAAGCGATCCCGCCGTGATGCTTAAACTCAAGCAAGTTGGGATACAACCCGGACGCGAGGTCACGCTCGCGGCGAGCGACGACGGTGTACGGGTGACAGGTGACGGTGACGCGAACGACATTCCCGCGGAGCTACCGCGCGACGTTGCCGCGCACGTCTTCGTCTCCAAGCGCTGACGCGCGCGCTGCTGCTTGGTTGAATCCCTCGAGGGAGGCCCTCCACTCCCCTCCGGTCAAGACTGTTGCAGGAGCGCCCGTGGTTCGCTTTGCGCACATGCCTCCCCGAGGAGTGGTCTCCGGATGAAGCGCTGGGGGGATCTCTCCGAGGACGCGGCCGACCAGCTCGCCGCGGAGTCCGTCCTGGACCACGCCGAGATGGCGGTCGTGGTGACCGACCGCTTCAGCAACCTCCTGTACTGGAACCCGTTCGCGGAGAAGCTGTTCGGCCGGCCCGGCAAGTCCGTGGCCGGTGACACGTCGGTGCTGTCCCTCGGCATCCTGGAGAAGGACCATCCGCTCGCGGTCGAGCTGGCCAAGCACGTGCTCAAGGGCGGCGTCTGGGAGGGCACGTTCGACGTCCGGCGCGGCGACGGCACGATCGTCTACGTGCGCGCCCAGGCCGTGCCGCTGCGCCATCCCTCCGGCTCGGTGACCGGCATCGTGATCACCGCCCGCGAGGCGCTGCGCAGCAACGAGCGCGAGAAGGACCGCTTCGGCCTGCTGGAGCGCATCGGCGAGCGGCTCGCCGGCTCCCTGTACGTCGAGGAGACGCTCAAGCGGGTCGCCGAGATGCTCGTCCCGCAGTTCGCCGACCACTGCTTCATCGAGCTGATGGAGGGCGACCGCCTGGTGCGCCGGGTGTCGCAGCACGTGCAGGGCTGGACCCCGCCGCCCGGCACCTGGAAGCCGGTCGGCGCGGAGATCCGCTACCCTCCCGGCCACTACGCCGACGTCGCGATGCGCCGCCAGGAGACGATCCTCGTCGAGGACTTCGCGGTCAACAGCTTCCCCAGCCCGAGCGAGAACAGCGCCAAGCTGTGCGGCGAGGTCGGCATGACCTCCGCGATCGTGGCGCCGCTGTGCGTGCGCGGCGAGACCCTCGGCCAGATGTACCTCGGCCTGTCCAACCTGACCGACCGGCGCAGCCCCCACTACGACGCGTTCGACCGTGACTTCGTCGGCGCCATCGCCACCCGGGTCGCGCTCGCCATCGACAACGCGCTGCTGTTCGAGGAGGAGCGCCACACCGCCGAGTCGTTCCAGAAGCACCTGCTGCCGAGGGCGCTGCCGCAGCTCGACGGGCTGCAGATCGCGGTGCGCTACTACCCGGCGGCGCCGCTCGCCTCCCACGGCCAGGGCATCCAGACCCAGGTCGGCGGCGACTGGTACGACGTGATCCCGCTGTCGGCCGGCCGGGTCGGCATCGTCATCGGCGACGTCGAGGGCCGGGGCGCCCGCGCCGCGGCGATCATGGGGCAGCTCCGCGCCGCGCTGCGGGCCTTCGCCCAGGACGACAAGTCGCCCGCCGACATCCTCGCCCGGCTCGACGAGTGGACGCGCATCATCGCCACTCCCGAGAAGGACGACAACGGCGCCGACATCAGCGTCCCGCCCATCGTGACCTGCCAGTACCTCGTCTACGACGCCTGGTCGCGCACGTTGTCGTTCGCCAACGCCGGCCACGCGCCGCCGCTGCTGCTGGTCGACGGCGAGTGCGTCGAGATGGACATCGAGGACGTCGGCCAGCCGCTGGGCGTGCGCGCCAAGGGCCTGCACGCCGACCTCGTCTACAAGGAGCAGACCCGCGTGCTGCCGCCCGGCGCCGCCCTGCTGCTCTACACCGACGGCCTGGTGGACCGGCGCCCCAACCGCGACGGCCAGATGGCGAGCGACGAGGAGACGCTGGGCGTGCTGCGCGAGAAGCTCGCCAAGTACGCCGACGCCGAGGTGGAGCGGGTGGCCGACGCCGCCACGGTGGCCGTGCCCGGCGAGATCGACGACGACATGGCGATCCTCGTGGTCCGCTCCAGCCAGGCCGATCTCGACGTGGAGGAGCGCACGTTCCCCGCCCAGCCGATCATGGTGGGCGAGGCGCGCCGCATGGCGTCAGAGGCCTTCGACGCGTGGAACGTACCGGGGGAGCGGGCCGAGCTGGCCTGCCTGCTCGTGTCGGAGGTCGTCACCAACGTGGTGCTGCACGCGGCGACCGCCACCGTGCCGCGCCGCGAGCTGACCGTGGACGGGCCGCTGCCGTTCGACGAGTCGTGGGACGTGCCGGGCTTCGAGGACGAGGTCGTGGGCGAGAAGGAGTTCACGCTGCGGCTGCGGCGGGGCGACGAGGCCGTCTGGGTCGAGGTGTTCGACCAGGACCTGCGGCTGCCGCGCATCCGCAGCGCGGGGGAGAACGACGAGGGCGGCCGCGGCCTCTACCTGGTGGACCAGTTGGCCCGGCGTTGGGGCTCGCGACCCACCAGGGAAGGCAAAGCCGTCTGGTTCGAGATTCCCACCCGTAGCCGCTGAGTGGTTCACTCGTCGGCATGGAGCTGGCCTTCGAGCGGCGTGGCACCGGCGCGCCGCTGATCCTCGTCCACGGCATCGGCCACCACTGGCAGGCATGGCTGCCGGTGATCGACCGGCTGGCCGCCTCGCGCACCGTGATCGCGCTCGACCTGCCCGGGTTCGGAGTCTCGCCACCGCTGCCCGCCGGCACGCCGTACACCGCGGAGTCGCTGGCCGACGCGGTCGAGGCGTTCTGCGACCTGCTCGGGGTGCGGGAGCCGCACGTGGCGGGCAACTCGCTGGGCGGCTACATCGCGCTGGAGCTGGCCTCGCGCGGCGTGGTCCGCACCGCCACCGCGCTGTCGCCGGCCGGCTTCTGGTCGCGCTCGGAGCTCCTGTACGGCCGGACGGCGCTGCGCGCCATGCGGGCGGCGGCCGGCGCGCTGTCGCCGGAGCAGGCCGTCCGGGCCGCCTCCACCCCGGCGGGCCGGGCGGTGAGCGCCGGCCTGCTGGTCGCCCACCCGTCCAGGCTCTCGCCGGAGGCGCTGGTCGCCGCCTCGCAGGCGCTGGTCGCGGCGCCGGGGTTCGAGGAGACGCTGGAGTCGTTCGCCGGGATGATGCCGCCCGCGCCGCCCAAGGCGCCGATCACGATCGCCTGGGGCGAGCACGACCGGCTGCTGCCGCGCCGCCAGGCCGTGCGCGCGGCCCGGTGGTCGGGGCAGCGGGTCAAGCTGCTGCTCGGGTGCGGCCACGTGCCGATGAGCGACGACCCGGAGCTGGTGGCGCGGGTCCTGCTGGAGGGCAGCGGCGGCTAGGGCGGTGCGGCAGGGTCAGCGGAAGGTCTGGCCCCACAGGAGCAGCATGACGATCACGAATACGATCATGATGCCGGCGTAGCCGACGGCGCCCAGGCGCAGCGCGCGCCGCACGCGGTTCAGGACCCAGGCGAACAGCAACGCGAGGAACACCAGGAGGATCAGGCCGCTGTCCATGGTTGCCAGTATGCGCCGCCGCGAGGCCCGGCGTGCGCTGGACGACCGCGTCTCTCTAGAACCCGAACGACCGGCCGATGATCTCTTTCATGATCTCGGTGGTGCCGCCGTAGATGGTCTGCACCCGGCTGTCCGCCCAGGCCTTGGCCACGGGGTACTCCATCATGTAGCCGTAGCCGCCGTGGAGCTGGAGGCAGCGGTCGATGACCTTGTTCTGCAGCTCGGTGGTCCACCACTTGGCCTTGGCCGCGTCCACCGCCGTCAGCCGCCCGGCGTTGAGCGCGAGCACGCACTTGTCGACGTAGTGGCGGGCGATCTCGGTCTCGGTGGCGAGCTCCGCCAGGACGAACCGGGTGTTCTGGAACGACCCGATGCTCCGGCCGAACGCCTGCCGGCCCCGGCAGTACTCCACGGTCTGCTCCAGCACGGCCTCCGCCGCGGCGACCGCGGCCACCGCGATCGACATGCGCTCCTGGGGGAGGTTGCGCATGAGCTGGAAGAACCCCTGGCCGTCGTCTGGGCCGAGCCGGTTGGCCACGGGCACGCGGACGTTCTCGAAGAACAGCTCGGCCGTGTCCTGCGCCTTCATCCCGATCTTGTCGAGGTTGCGGCCCCGGCCGAACCCCTCCATCCCGCGCTCCACCACGAGCAGCGTGATGCCCCGCGCGCCGGCCTCGGGGTCGGTCTTGGCCACGACCACGACGAGATCGGCGTTGACGCCGTTGGTGATGAACGTCTTCTGCCCGTTGAGCACGTAGTGGTCGCCCTCGCGGACGGCGGTGGCGCGCACGCCCTGGAGGTCGCTGCCGGCGCCTGGCTCGGTCATCGCGATGGCGGTGATCAGCTCGCCGCTCGCGAAGCCCGGCAGCCACCGCTGCTTCTGCGCGTCGTCGGTCAGCTCCACCAGATACGGGGCCATGACGTCGTTGTGCAGGGAGAACCCGAGGCCCGTGGCGCCGTGGCGCATGATCTCCTCGACGATCACCGTGTTGAACCGGAAGTCGGTGACGCCCGCGCCGCCGTACTCCTCGGGGACCGAGAAGCCGAACATCCCGAGCTCGCCGGCCTTCTTCCAGACCTCGCGCGGGACGATGCCGTCCTTCTCCCAGCGGCCGTGGTGCGGGACCACCTCGCGGGCCATGAACTCGCGCACGGTCTCGCGGAAGAGCAGGTGCTCCTCCTCGAAGAGGTCTCGCTCCATCGGTCTCCTCCAGGCAGGCGTGAACGGACGCCAGAATACGATTCTGTTACCCCGAGGTATACCCGGTCGGGCACCGGTTTTCGGGGCGTGGACACGGCTTCATCACAAGTGCCGAACATCGCCTGATTGAAAGTGGTATCGACCTTAAGATCTACCTTCGGTCTATGTGTGAGCGGAGTGTCCGGTGAATCGGTGGCGCAAGGCGTTGATCGCCGCAACGGTCGGCATGGCCGCGTCCGCCGCCTTCGTGGTGGCATCCCAGCCAGGACAGGCAGAGACGTCTCTGGTCGCCAAGTACTTCTGCACGGGAGGTGTCGCCGGCAGCTCGGGCGGCGTGCAGCTGGAGGCGCTCGTCACGCCCAGGCTCACCTCCGCCGGCATGCTCGACGTCGGCTGGTCGATCAAGTATCTGGGCGGCAAGCAGTTCGGCTCGCCCGGCTTCTTCCCGAAGGGCTCCACGCTGAACCTGGAAGGCACCGTGGACATCACCGGAGCCTGGGACGGCCAGCTCCGGCCGAAGGGCTCCCAGGAGCAGGCAGAGCTCGTGCCGGGCGACTTCCTGAAGCTGCCGTCGGGCCTGTCCGACGCGGGCTCCGTGCAGCGCTCCGGCACCATCCGGGTCAAGCCGGCCGGCCTGGTCGTGCGGTTCAAGCCCGCCAAGGGCGAGGTCACGGTCAACGACAACAACGACGTCATCACGTACTCGGGCGGCTGGACGCACCACCAGACCCCTGAGCAGTACGCGGACCACATCTACGACCTGCACACGACCACGGAAAAGGACGCGATCGCCAAGCTGGAGTTCAAGGGCACCCAGGTGGCCTACATCGGCCGGCGCGAGCCGGGGCTCGGCCCCGTGCGGATTCTGCTGGACGGCAACACGGTCACCGACCCGTTGGTCGAGCCGGGCAAGGACCGCAACGGCGTGCCGATGACCGGGACCAGGTCCAAGGAGGTCCTCTGGGAGTCGTCGGAGCTGAAGTACGGGCCGCACACGATCGAGGTCGTCAACGTCGCCGACGGTGATGACAAGACCGCGCACGTGGACGCGTTCCGGGTGACCACCGGTGAGATCACCGAGCCGCCCTCGCACAACGAGGCCACCTGCACCCTCCAGGGCGACCCGGGGGCCATCGAGGTGAACGTGCCGGGCGCCACCCCGACGCAGTCGAACAGCCCGAGCACTTCCCCCTCGACGTCGCAAACGCCCACCCGCACCCCGACCACGCCCGGCACGCCTGACCCGACGAACTCCTCGCCCTACTCCCACACCCCCGGCCCGAGTCACGTCAGCGTGGTCACCGGAGGCGTCAGGACGGCCACGGCGACGGCGACGGTGACGCCGACCAGGTCGCCCAAGCCGACCACCACCAAGTACGTGAAGGCCCAGGTGGCCAAGACGCCCAAGGGCGGGGTGGACACGGGTGAGGCGCCGGAGCCCGCGAGCTCCTCGTACGGGCTGATCGCCGGCGGTTCGCTGCTGCTGATGGGAAGTGCCACGGGCGGGCTGCTGCTGCGCAGGCGGCAGGCCGCGCACGCCGGAGGAGAGCGCTGATGACCGAGCACACGAACCCCCAGCCGGACGAGCAGCCGAACCCCCAGCCGGCCGCGCTGCCGCAGGCGCCGGCGGACGAGCGGAAGCAGGCGCGTCGGGCGGCGCTGAACAGGGCCATGCCGGCGCTGCTGGTCGCCGGCTCGCTGGGCGGGGTGGGCGCGATCATGGTCGGGCTGCTCTCGCTGATCCCGGCCGTGGACGACGGGTCCGGCCCCGTTCCCGGAACGGTGGCGCAGGCCGGGCCGAGCACCGTGGAGATCCAGAACGCGGCGGGCGCGTTCGTGCTGTCGCCGACGGTCGGCCCGGGCGGCAAGAACGTCCCGCTGACCCCGGCCCGCCCCGACGCCCCGCCGCCCCTGGCGGCGGCCCCGGTCGTGGCGCCGATCCCGCCCGCCAAGACCACGGCCAAGAAGAAGCCCGCGCCGACTCGCATCAAGATCCCCAAGATCAAGGTGAACGCGTTGGTCGGGTCCGTCACGGTGGACCTCAAGGGCAACCTGACCACGCCGCCGCTGACCAAGCCCAACCAGACGGGCTGGTACCGCTTCTCGCCGGTGCCCGGCGAGCTGGGCCCCTCGGTGATCAACGGCCACGTGAGCACCCGCAAGGGCGCCGCCGTGTTCTACCGCCTGCGGGAGCTGGCCAAGGGTGACGCGATCTACGTGTATCGCTCGGACAAGAAGGTGACCAAGTTCACGGTCAGCGGGATCGAGCAGGTCGGCAAGAACTCGTTCCCGACCAGCCGGGTGTACGGCAACACGGCGAACGCGCAGCTCAGGCTGATCACGTGTGGGGGCGTCTTCAACAAGACGGCCCACTCCTACACGGACAACATCATCGTTTACGCCACGCTGTCCAAGAAGAAGGGCTAGTGCCCGACTTGCACGGGTTTCTCGGTTTACAGGAGATTTACAGGGAGTGTTCGTAAGATCTCAACCTAACCGTGACCAATGGCTGCCAGTCTGGTACGCCTGTTGAACCTGTGCCGAAACGGAGAAGGACAGTGCTGACGTCCAAGGCGAGGCACCGCCTCGCCCTCAAGACATCCGCCTTAGCCGCAGTAGGTGCAGGTATCTTCGGTGTCATCCCCGCCGTGGCTGCCCTGGCGACCCCCGTCGACGTGGTCTACAGCTGCACGGCCCAGCCGGGCGGCGTCGCCTCCAACGTGCCATTCCAGATGGAGCTGAAGACACCCGCTGTGCAGCCCAGCCCCAGCGCGACTGTCACTGTTACGTGGGAGATCCGCCAGCCCACCGCCACTCCGAGCCAGCTCCTGGCGACCGCCGCGATCACGCCGTCGAGCGCCGTCGTGGCTGAGGGCACGGTGACCCCCAGCGGGAGCCCGGTGCCCAGCACGGCGGTGACCGGGGGAGCGACCGCCAGCCCCTATATGACCGTGTCACCGAACTCGCCCATGCCCCTGCCGACCATGACCTTCCTGGTGCGTCCGACCGCCACGGGGACGGTCGCGTTGAAGGGCGGCGGCTTCTCTCTCAAGGTGAACGGGGCGGCCTGGTACGAGTGCGTCCCCGGCGCATCCGGTGGGCCCTCGGTCAACCTCGTCGTCGGCACCGGAACGCCGTCCACCAGCTCCACACCCAGCACGACCTCCACCCCCACCACCACGCCGACCACCCCAACCCCGACCCCCACCAAGACGACCGCCACCCCCAAGCAGACCAAGACCAGCTACGTCACCGTGGTCGAAACCCCCACGAAGCGGTCCTCCAAGACGCCCAAGGCCGGTGCCAACACCGGTAGCGGTGGGGAGATGGGCCCCGACGGGCGGATGTTCGTGCTGGTGGGATCCGCGCTGATCCTGGCCGCCGGTGCCGGTGGGCTGGCCATGCGCCGTCGCGGCGCGACCCAGGGCTGACGGCGCCATGGCACCGCACTACCCCTACGGCGAGCCGCCCCAGGACCCGGGCGGCAGGGCCCTGCGGATTGTCCTGATCCTGGCCGCCATCGCCGGGGTGATCACGGTGGTGGCCGGCATGCTGATCGTCTTCAACTCGCCCGAGGAGTACGGCCTGGCCGCGCAGCGCGACCAGCTCGCCCTGGACGCCCAGCCGGACGGCAAGGCCACGGGGCAGCCGGCACAGGCGCTGTTCAACGCGGCCCCGACCGTGCCGCCGCCCCTGCCGTTGCCCGACCCGGCGCCGCCGATGCAGCCTTCCACCCCGCTCCGCGTGGTGATCAAGAAGCTCGGCGTGAACGCCCCGATCAAGTCGATCGGCCTGGCCAAGGACGGCACGATCCAGGTCCCGCCGGCCGACAACCCGAACCTCGTGGGCTGGTACCGCGAGATGGCCACCCCGGGCGAGGCCGGCGCCGCGGTCATGCTGGGCCACAAGGACACCCGTACGCGAAGCGCCGTCTTCAGCCGCCTGCACGAGCTGCGCAACGGCGACACCATCGAGGTCAAGCGCCAGGACGGCGTCACGGCGGTCTTCACGGTCGGCGGCATCGAGCAGGCCAGCAAGAAGACGTTCCCCACCGAGCGCGTCTACGGCAGCCGGGCCAACGCGCAGCTTCACCTCATCACCTGCGGTGGCTCGTACAACCGCACGATCGGTCACTACACCGATAACATCATCGTCTACGCGACGATGACGAGCTCCTATCGAAGCTGATCGCGGAGGCGAGCATGGGCTGGATGGCGAAGCGGAGACTGCGTACTGGCCCGACGGCGGCGCTGCCCGCCAAGCCGGCCAAGGGCGAGCTCCTGCGCCTGGTACGACTGGCCGATCCCGACGCCCGCGAGGACGGTGAGGACGTCGTGGCGGCCGACGTCCGGGTCCACGCGCCGGTGGAGGCCGAGCCCGACCTGGTGGGCGGCATGCTGGAGCAGGTCTGGGCGGTGCGGGTGTCGGCCGAGGGGCCGCTGCCCTTCGACTTCTTCGACCGCTACCTCGCCGAGGGCCTGGCGTTCCGGCTGGGCGGGCTCGCGGTGTGCAGGGGCGAGGTGAGCGACCCCGCCGACGAGGAGGGCGGAGGCCCCGCCGTGATCGTCCCCGTACGGCCGGCGGACGACGAGCTCCTGCCCCGGCTGGAGGCCGAGCTGGGCGAGGTCGAGCAGGAGGAGGAGTTCGTCCACAGCGGCGACGGGGTGCGGGTCCTGGTGGTGCCGCAGAAGGGCCGGCCGCCGGCCGTGCAGGAGCTGCTGCCGTTCGCCTCGGATCTGACGGCGATCGAGCTGCGTGGCGAGGACGGCGAGCGGCTGGGCGTGCTGGCGCTGCGGCTGGCCGAGGCGCTGAACGGCCTGGTGGTGGACCGGTGGCGGTTCCGGGTGGACGCGGCGGCGGATCTGCTGCCCCCGGCCGGGAAGGGCGTTGAGCCGGGAACGGCGTAGAGGATCGTTCTGTTGTAGTCTCTCCCTATAACCGAATAATGCTCGGTTTCAGGAGGCACTGTGGCAGAGGCGTACATCGTCGGGGCGGTCCGCACCCCGGTCGGCAAGAAGAAGGGCGGCCTGTCCACCGTCCACCCCACTGACCTGGCCGCGCACACGCTCAAGGCGCTGATCGACCGCACGGGCGTCGACCCCGTGGCGGTCGAGGACGTGATCATGGGCTGTGTGATGCAGTTCGGGCCGCAGAGCATGGACATCGCGCGCAACGCGTGGCTGTCGGCGGGGCTCCCCGAGACCACCGCCGGCGTCACGATCGACCGGCAGTGCGGCTCCTCGCAGCAGGCGATCCACTTCGCCGCGCAGGGCGTGCTGTCCGGCACCCAGGACCTGGTGGTGGCGGCCGGCGTCGAGTCGATGAGCATCGTGCCGATGGGCTCGTCGATCACCGCCGCACTGGAGAAGGGCATGCCGTTCCCGTTCGGCGACAAGTGGGTCGAGCGGTACGGCAAGCAGGAGATCTCGCAGTTCCGCGGCGCGGAGCTGATGTGCCAGAAGTGGGGCCTCACCCGCGAGGAGCTGGAGCGGTTCGCGTTCGAGTCGCACCAGCGGGCGGCCAAGGCCGTCGCCAACGGCTACTTCCGCGACCAGATCGCGCCCGTCGGCGGCGTCGAGGACGACGAGGGCCCCCGGCCCGACACGTCGCTGGAGAAGATGGCCTCCCTGAAGACGCTGAAGGACGACGGCCGGATCACCGCGGCCACGTCGTCGCAGATCTCCGACGGCTCGGGCGCGGTGCTCCTCGCCTCCGAGCAGGCCGTACGCGAGCACGGCCTGACGCCGCGCGCCCGGATCCACCAGCTCGCCCTCATGGGCGACGACCCGGTCTACATGCTGACCGCGCCGATCCCCGCCACCCGCAAGGCGCTGGACAAGGCCGGTCTGTCGATCGACGACATCGACGTGGTGGAGATCAACGAGGCGTTCGCGCCGGTGCCGCTGGCCTGGATCAAGGAGCTGGGCGCCGACCCGGCCCGGGTCAACCCCAACGGCGGCGCCATCGCCCTCGGCCACCCGCTGGGCGCCACGGGCGCCGTCCTCATGACCAAGCTGCTGCACGAGCTGGAGCGCACGGGCGGCAGGTACGGCCTGCAGACGATGTGCGAGGGCGGCGGCCAGGCCAACGTCACCATCATCGAGCGTCTCTGACGAACGACTGATGCACGAGGCGGTCCAGCGCGGCGCCCCGGCCCCACGTGGAGGCCGGGGCGCCGCGGTGGTGTGCGGGGGCCCATGGCGTACGGGCCGCGCGCCGCACTCACCACCATCCCGGTAGTGGTCTAGCGCCCCTTGGACGGGATGCGCCGAGGCGGGGCGATCGGCCGCGGCGGCAGCTTGGGCATCCGCTGCGGGACCGGCGACGCCGGGGATCCCGGAAGACTCGGGGCCTTCTTGTTTCGCTTGTTGCCTGCATGTACTCGCATACGAAGCTCCTTCACGTGACTCGCGACGCGGCCTGGAAAGCCGGTCGGCAAGCAGCTGCCGCGTCTGAAACGGACTCGCCGGCGGGCATGGTCACCGCACGGCTGATGGGCTGCCGGAGGGCCGGGCCGATCGAGGTCGGCCCCGCCGAATCACGAGTAAAGGCGCATGTCCTAGACGGTAGAGGGCACCGCGGAACGGGCGCAACTGATTATTCGCCCGCTATCCTCCCGCGATATGGACGATCGGCGCATGGTGCGCGTCTCGAAGTACCTGTCCAGGCACCTGCGGCATGATCCCGGCCGCATCGGCGTCGAGCTCGACCCGCACGGCTGGGTCGAGGTGGACACGCTGCTGGCGGCCGCCGCCGCGCACGGGTTCGCCATCACGCGGGCGGAGCTGGAGCTGGTCGTGGCCGGCAACGACAAGCAGCGGTTCGCGCTGCGCGACGGCCGGATCCGCGCCAACCAGGGTCATTCGGTGCCGGTCGACCTTGACCTGCCGGTGGCCGTGCCGCCGCCGTACCTCTACCACGGCACCGTGGCCCGGAGCCTGGCCCCGATACGGGCCGAGGGGCTGCGGCCGATGGGACGCCACCACGTGCACCTTTCGGCTGACCGTGAGACTGCCACCAGGGTCGGGGCGCGCCGGGGGCGGCCGGTCGTGCTGGCGGTGGACGCCGGGGCGATGCACGAGGACGGGCACGCGTTCAGGGTCAGCCCCAACGGGGTGTGGCTGGTGGACGCCGTGCCGGTGACCTACCTGCGGTTCCCCGGTTAGTCCTGCGGGTCGGGGAGGCGGGTCGGCGCGGTGTCGTGGACCTGCTGGAAGATGACCGAGGTGCGGAAACCGGCGATCTCGCGCCGCTTGCTCAGCCGGTCCAGCAGGAACGCGTGCAGGTGGTCGAGGTCCTGCACCGCCACGTGCAGCAGGAAGTCGTCCCCGCCCGCCAGCACGAACACGCTGAGCACCTCGGGCAGCTCCGCCGCCGACTGCTTGAACGCGTCGATGACCGCCCGGCTCAGCGGCCGAACCTGCACCGAGACCATCGCCTGGACCGACCGGTTGAGCGCCGCCGGGGCGATGTCGGCGTGGTAGCCGCGGATCACGCCCCGGCGGGTGAGCGAGCGCACCCGCTCCAGGCAGGTGGAGGCCGCCACGCCCAGTTTGCGGGCCAGCTCCCGGTTGGACTGGCGCGCATCTGTTTGGAGAAGCCGCACGATCGCCGAATCAAGTTCGTCCATGACGGCAGTCTGGCACCGCTTCCGGCCGTCCGTTCGGTGTGAACCCCGATAAGGCGCTCGAATGACTAGTTTTTCGGGTCATGAGCGGTACGACGGGACAGAAGACGGGGCGGCTGGGGGCCGTACAGGGGACGGCGCTGCTGGTGGGCGCGGTGCTCGGGCCGGGGATGCTGGTGCTCCCGCACCTGGCGGCCGCGGCGGCCGGGCCCGCCTCGGTGCTGGCGTGGACCGCGCTGCTGCTGCTCAGCGTGCCGGTGGCGCTCACCTTCGCCGCGCTCGGCGCCCGCTATCCCGACGGCGGGGGAGTGGCCAGCTTCGCCGGGCTGGCGTTCGGCCGGCGCGCCTCGGCCGTCGTGGGCTGGTGGTTCTACGGGGCCGTCCCCGTGGGCACGCTGGCCGGGGCGCTGGTGGGCGGCGAGTACGTGGCCGCCGCCGTCGGCGCGGGCTCCCGGACCGGGACCTGGGTGGTGGCCGGGGGCCTGCTCCTGCTGGCGTTCGCCTCCAACGCCGCGGGGCTGCGCACCTCCGGGCGGTTGCAGCTCGGCATGGTGCTGGCCCTGGTGACGGTGCTGGCCGTCGCTGTGGTCACGGCCGCGCCGCACGCCGAGGCCGCCCGCTTCACGCCATTCGCCCCGTACGGCGTGGCGGGGGTCGCGGACGCGGCCGGGGTGCTGCTGTTCGCCTTCGTCGGCTGGGAGGCGGCGAGCCACCTGTCGGCCGAGTTCGCCGACGGCCGCGGGCTGACCAGGGCGACCGTGACCACGCTGGCCGTCGTCTCGGTCCTGTACCTGGGCGTGGCCTTTACCACGGTCGGCGTGCTCGGCCGGGACGCGGCCGAGACCCCGGTGCCGCTGGCCGCGCTCCTGGAGACCGGCGTCGGCGCCGCGGCCCGGCCGGTCGTCGGCGGGGTGGCGGTGCTGCTCACGTTCGGTGCGATCAACACCTACGTCGCCGGGGCCTCGCGCCTCGGCGCCGCGCTGGCCAGGGACGGCGCGCTGCCCGCCTGGTACGCCGAGGGCGGCGGTCCTGGCCGCACGCCGTACCGCAGCCTGGGGCTGCTGGCCGTGGCGACCGGCGCGGTGACGGTCCTGGCACTGGTCTGGACCGTGGACCTCGACACGCTGATGCGGGCCACGTCGGCCTGCCTGGCGGCGGTGACCGCGGCGGGCACGGCGGCGGCGGTGCGCGTGCTGCCTCGCGGACGGCTGCGGGCCACGGCCGCCACCGCCACCGTGCTCGCGGTCGTCGCGCTCGCCTGCTGCGGGCCGTACCTGCTGGTGCCGGTCGCGCTGGCGCTGGCGGCCCTGGTCCTGACGCGCGCCGCCGCGCGCCGCCCGCTGCCGCGCGTGCCCGCCGCGTGAGCCGGCATCCGGTGGCAGGCGTGACGATCTCTTGGGATGACCCCGCCGGAGCGCCGGGTACACAGGCATCCCGGGGGAGCGTAACGTCGGCGGGAGGATGCCATGAGCGAGTACGCGAAGGCGAGAGAGCTCGGCGAGCAGGCCCGCGAGAAGGAATGGACCCGGCCGAGCTTCGCGAAACAGCTGTTCCTCGGAGACTTCCGGCTGGACCTCGTGCGTCCGGCGCCGGTGCCCGGTGACGAGGCCGCCAAGCGGGGCGAGGAGTTCGTCCGCGCGGTGCGCAGGTTCCTCGACGCGCACGTCGATCCCGCCGAGATCGAGCGCACCGCGCAGGTGCCCGACGAGGTGGTCAAGGGGCTGGCGGGGCTCGGGGCGTTCGGCATCACGATCGCCGAGGAGTACGGCGGGCTCGGCCTGCCGTACCTGTACTACTGCCGCGCCCTCATGCTGGTGGGCTCGTACTGCCCCGCGCTGGCCACCCTGCTGTCGGCGCACCAGTCGATCGGTGTGCCCCAGCCGCTCAAGCTGTTCGGCACCGAGGAGCAGAAGCGCGAGTTCCTGCCCCGGTGCGCGCGGGGCGAGATCTCCGCGTTCCTGCTGACCGAGCCGGACGTCGGCTCCGACCCCGCCCGGCTGTCCACCACCGCGGTGCGCGACGGCGACGCGTACGTGCTCGACGGCGTCAAGCTGTGGACCACCAACGGCGTCGTCGCCGACCTGCTCGTCGTCATGGCCCGCACCGGGGAGAAGGTCAGCGCGTTCGTGGTCGAGGCCGACACCCCCGGCATCACGGTCCAGCGGCGCAACAGCTTCATGGGCCTGCGCGGCATCGAGAACGGCGTCACCGAGTTCCGGCAGGTCAGGGTGCCGGCCCGCAACCTCATCGGCCGCGAGGGACAGGGCTTGAAGATCGCCCTCACCACGCTCAACACCGGCCGCCTGTCGCTGCCCGCCACCTGCGCCGGGAACGCCAAGTGGGCCGTGAAGATCGCCCGCGAGTGGGGTAACGCCCGCGTCCAGTGGGGCCGGGGGATCGGGCGGCACGAGGCCGTCGCCACCAAGATCTCCTTCATCGCGGCCACCGCGTACGCCCTGGAGGCCGTCTGCGACCTGACCAGCCGCATGGCCGACGACCGGCGCAACGACATCCGCATCGAGGCCGCCCTGGCCAAGCTGTACGCCTCCGAGATGGCCTACCAGGCGCTCGACGAGCTGGTCCAGATCAGGGGAGGCCGCGGCTACGAGACCGCCGAGTCGCTGGCCGCCCGCGGCGAGCGGGGCGTGCCCGCCGAGCAGATGCTGCGCGACTCCCGCATCAACCGCATCTTCGAGGGCTCCTCCGAGATCATGCGCCTGCTCATCACCCGCGAGGCGGTGGACGCCCACCTGTCGGCCGCCGGCGAGCTCATCGACCCCGGCGCCTCCCGGCAGGCGCGCGTCCGCGCGCTCAGACGGGCCGGCGGCTTCTACGCCCGCTGGCTGCCGACCCTGGTGGCCGGCACGGGCGACCTGCCGACCTCGTACGCCGACTTCGGGCCGCTGGCCCCCCACCTGCGGTATGTGGAGCGGACCAGCCGCAAGCTCGCCCGGTCCCTGTTCTACGGCATGTCGCGCTGGCAGGGGCGGCTGGAGCACCGGCAGGCGTTCCTGGGCCGGATCGTCGACGCCGGGGCCGAGCTGTTCGCCATGACCGCGGTCTGCGTGAAGGCCGAGGAGGACGAGGCGGACCTGGGGCGCCGGCCGTACGAGCTGGCCGACACCTTCTGCCGGCAGGCCAGGCGGCGCGCCGACGCCCTGTTCGCCCGGCTCTGGGACAACAGCGACAGGGAGGACGTCCGCCTGGCCCGGTACGTGCTCGACGGCCGCTACACGTTCCTGGAGGAAGGCGTGCTGGACCCGTCGGTGGAGGGGCCGTGGGTCGGATCGCCCGAGGGCGGGGAGAACGTCCGCAGGAAGATCATCTGACAGCCGGTCTAGACCGGAGGTGAGCGCTTTCCCATCCAGATGTTGTCGAACCGAGACGATCCGGTATAGACCGCCATCCAAAACCGGGCTTACGCTGACGCAAACGCGTGGAGCGGTGGCTCACGCGCCCCCAAAACCCTCCGGGCGGGGCGACGACTGGTACGGACCAGCGGAACCCGTCCGACGAGAAGGCGGTACACAGGTGAGAATCAAGCTTGCGGGCGGCGCCGCTCTCGGCGTGGCGGCCATGATGGTCCTGTCCAGCTGCGGGTCGGAGTCCGGCTCGGCCGGCGACCAGAAGGCCTCCGAAGGGGGCCAGGTCACGCTGAAGATGGTCGCCGCCGACTACGGCGACGGCCCCGGCAAGCCGAACTCGGGTGAGACCTTCTGGAAGGGCGTCACCGACGAGTTCACCAAGGCCAACCCGAACATCAAGGTCGACGTCCAGGTCATCAACTGGAACGACATCGACAAGCAGGTCGCCACCATGGTCCAGAACGGCCAGGTGCCCGACATCCTGCAGACCGGCGACTACTCCGGTTTCGTCAAGGACGGCCTGCTCTACAAGGCCGACGAGGTGCTCTCCCCGAACGTCTCCGGCGACCTGCTGCAGAAGTTCGCCGAGTTCGGCAAGGTCGACGGCACCGCCTACGGCATCCCGTTCGTCTCCTCCGCCCGTGCCCTGTTCTACAACAAGGACCTGTTCACCAAGGCGGGCGTCGCCGAGCCGCCCAAGACGTGGGACGAGCTCAAGGCCGCCGCCGAGAAGCTGAAGAAGGCCGGCGTCAGCCAGCCGTTCGGTCTGCCCCTCGGCCAGGAGGAGGCCCAGGGCGAGTCGTTCCTGTGGATGCTCGGCAACGGCGGCGGCTACAAGGACGCCTCCGGCAAGTGGGCGATCAACTCCCCGCAGAACGTCGAGACGTTCACCTACCTCAAGGGCCTCGTCGACGCCGGCCTGACCACCCCGAACCCCGGCACCAAGGACCGCAAGACGGTCTGGGAGGACTTCGGCGCCGGCAAGGTCGGCATGGTCAACGGCGGCCCCATGTCCATCCCGATCTTCGACGCGGCCGGCCTGAAGGACAAGTACGGCGTCGCGCCCATCCCCGGCAAGAGCGGCCCGCTGGACACCACGCTCGGCGTCATGGACTGGATCATGGCGTTCAACAAGAACGGCCACGCCGCCGAGATCAAGAAGTTCTTCGACTTCTTCTACACCGGCTCCGCCGCCCAGAAGATCAGCGACACGTACAAGCTGCTGCCCGTCACCACCAGCGGCGTCCAGAAGCTGTCGAGCGACGAGAAGCTCAAGCCGTTCCTCGACGGGCTGCCCAACGCCAGCTTCTACCCGTTCCAGGACCCCAAGTGGGCCGAGGTGAACCCGGCGATCAAGCAGACCATCGGCGGGGCCGTCAAGGACGACCCGGCCAAGGTCCTCGGCGAGCTCCAGAAGACCGCCGACGCCAGCTGACCCCTCGGGGGCACTGTACGGCCGGCGTCTCGCAGCCGGGACGCCGGCCGTACCGTCATGGAAGGTAGTTCATGAGAAGGTTGCGCGCCCTGGAGCCGCTGGCCTGGATCGGGCCGGCCACCGTGCTCATCGCGGTCGTGGTGCTCTGGCCCGTCGTCGAGATGATCCGGTCGTCGTTCCTCAAGATCAGCCGGTTCGGGGTGGTGCAGGGTTCCAACGGTTTCGCCAACTACGAGAAGTTGTTCGACGAGAAGGACTTCGCGGACATCATGCTCCGCAGCGTCATCTGGGTCGTCGCCGTCGTCGCCCTGACCGTCCTCGTCTCGCTCGCCCTCGCCCAGCTGTTCAACCAGCGCTTCCCCGGCCGCCGCGTCGCCCGCTGGGCGCTCATCGCGCCTTGGGCGGCGTCCGTGCTGATGACCGCGATCGTCTTCAAGTGCATGCTCGACCCCGAGGTCGGCGTCATCAACCAGATCCGGCTCAAGCTCGGCCTCATCGACGCGCTCGGCGGCGCCTCGGCCGACCAGCTCGGCGACGCCTCCACCGCCATGCCGTGGCTGATCTTCGTCGCCGTCTTCGTCTCCGTGCCGTTCACCACGTACGCGCTGCTCGCGGGCCTGGCCACCATCCCGGCGGACGTCTACGAGGCGGCCAAGATGGACGGCGCGTCCAGGTTGCGCACGTACTGGTCCATCACGCTGCCCCTGCTGCGGCCCGCGTTGACCGTCGCCGCGCTCATCAACGTGATGAACGTCTTCAACAGCTTCCCCATCATCTGGGCGATGACCCACGGCCAGCCCGGTTACTCCACGGCCACCTCGACGATCCTCATGTTCATCCTCAAGGGCTCGAACATCGGAGAGTCCGCCGCCATGTCCGTCGTCAACTTCGGCATGGTGCTGATCCTGACCGTGGTCTTCCTCAAGGTCTCCCGCTGGAACAAGGAGGTGGCCTGATGGCCGTCACGACCGCGCCCCCCGCCACCGCCCGGCAGCACACCCGGCAACGGCCCACTCCCAGCCGGGCCCTGCCCGCGCTCAAGACCACGATCACCGCGGCCGCCGCCTACGTGATCGCGTTCATCTTCGTGTTCCCGTACCTGGTGATGCTGCTCACCTCGCTCCGGCCCCAGGAGTCGCTGCGCGACGCCAGCCTGCTGCCCTCGACGTGGGAGTGGTCGAACCTGGCCAACTTCTGGAGCGGCGGCCTGGCCGGCAACCTCATGGTCACCCTCAAGGTGGCCGCCGGGTCCACGATCCTCGTGCTGCTCGTGGCCCTGCCCGCCGCCTACTACTCCGCCCGGCACAACTTCCGGGGGCGCACCGCGTTCCTCATCCTGGTGCTCGTCACCCAGATGTTCCAGCCGACCGCCATGCTCGTCGGCATCTACCGCGAGTTCTTCCAGTTCGGGCTGGTCGACTCGATCTGGTCGCTCATCCTGGTCAACGGCGGGTTCAACCTGGCGTTCGCGGTGTGGATCCTCAACGCTTACTTCTCCTCGATCCCGCGCGAGCTTGAGGAGGCCGCGTTCATCGACGGCAACGGCCGCTTCGGCGCGCTGTTCCGCATCACGCTGCCGCTCGCCATGCCCGGCGTCATCACGGCGCTGATCTTCACCTTCATCGCCGCGTGGAACGAGTTCGTGGTGGCGCTCACCCTCACCACCACGCCCGAGAACCAGCCGCTCACCGTGGCGCTCAACTCGTTCATCGGCCAGTATCAGGTGGACTGGCAGAACCTGTTCGCCGGCTCCGTCATCGCGACCATCCCGGTGATCATTCTGTTCGCGCTGATCGAGCGGAAGGTCGTCGGCGGCCTGACGGCCGGCTCCATCAAGTGACCGGATCGGCCGGGGACGCTCAGCTGGGGACGCGGGCCACGCAGAAGACCGTCTGGCCGAACGGCGGCGTGATGAACCGCTCGATCAGCCGTGTCGCCGGCACCACCGTGCGGTCGTAGATCTTCACCAGCCGCGGGTCGGGGTAGCCCACCCCGCCCCGCCGCACCGCGGCCCACCAGGCGATGCCGCCCAGGAAGTTGATCGGCTTGAGCACGTCGATGTCGAGCCCCGCCTTGGCGACCGTCGAGCGCAGCGTCTTGGGCGTGTAGCGCTGCACGTGACCCACCTTGCGGTCGAAGTCTCCGTACAGCTGCATGTAGCCCGGCACCCAGATGATGATCCGCCCGCCCGGCAGCGTCACGTTCGCCAGCGAGCGCAGCGCCCCGGCGTCGTCCTCGATGTGCTCCAGGACGTTCATCATCACGACCGTGTCGACCTTGTCCTCCAGCGGGATGTCGGTCGGCAGCCCGAACTGGAGCACGTCGATGTCGTCGCGGCCGGCGAACCGCTTGCGCAGCTGCTCGACGCAGTAGGGGTCGAAGTCGCTCACCACGAGCCGGTCGAGCCGCGGCAGGAACTGCTCGGCGAAGTGGCCCAGACCGGAACCGATCTCCAGCATCGACCGCCCGACGTGGGGGGCGACCATGTCCAGCTCGTACTGCCGGTAGTTCTTGGCCTCGTCGCCTCCGAGGTGGTTCTCCAACGCCTCGTCGCCGGCCGCCGGCTGCACTACACGGTCATACCCTGAAGACATAGTCCCGTTCCTTTAAGGGCTCGCGGATTGGCCCGAGTCTAGTGCCCGGGCGGCGCCGAAGGTCACATGATGCGCCGAACGCCCTTCCCAGTCCGTCCTCGATGCGATGGAATCTGACACGCCCATGGACGACGACGAGGCGATCGCCCGAGCCCTCGCCGGCGACCTGACCGCCTACGAGGCGCTGGTCGCCCGGTACAGCACGCTCGCCCACCGCACCGCCGGCCTGCTCGGCGCCGCCGACGAGACCGAGGACGTGGTGCAGGAGGCGTTCGTCAAGGCCTACCGGCACCTGCCGTCGTTCCGGCGCGGCTCTCCCTTCCGCCCGTGGCTGCTGCGCATCGTGGCCAACGAGACGCACAACCTCACCCGCTCGCGCGGTCGCAGGAACGGCCTGACCGTCCGGCTCGGCGCCGTCGCCGACCCCGTCGCGCCCGACGACCCCGAGGGCGCGGCCGTGGCCAGGGACCGCCGCGCGCGCCTGCTGGAGGCGGTACGCGCCCTGCCCGACGGCGAACGCGACGCCGTCGTCTGCCGGTACTTCTTACAGCTCACCGAGGCCGAGACCGCGCAGGTGCTCGGCCGTCCCGTGGGCACCGTCAAGTCCAGCACGCACCGCGGACTGGCCCGGCTGAGGGAGGAGGTGGGCGGTGAGCTCGCGTGAGCCCCACGACGACGATCACGACGATCACGACGGTCCGGACGATCACGACGGCCTGGGCGGTCTCGACGGCCTCGGTGGCCTCGAAGCCGAGCTGTCCGCCCTCGGCGACTCCCTCGACGTGCCCGCCCCGCCGCCCGCCGACGTCGCGGCGCGCGTCCGCGCCCGCCTGGGCGGCGAGGGAGTCGAGGCGGCCCCCGGCGTCCCGCGGCGCCGGCTGGAGCGCAGGCGCAGGTGGGCCGTCATCGCCGCCGCCGTGCTGGCCGTGGCCGCCGTCACCGCCGCCACTCCGCAGGGCAGGGCCGCCGTGACCCAGATCCTCAACTACGCCGGGATCGAGCTGCGCCTCGGCGGCGCGCCCGAGCCCGTCGTCTCGCCCACCCCGCTGCCCGGCGAGCGCGTCGTCACCCTCGACCGGGCCCGCGCCCTGGTCCGCTTCCCCGTCAGAACCCCCGGCGCCCTCGGGCCGCCGTCCGCCGTCACCGTCTCCGACGGCGGGCGGGTCGTGTCCATGCTGTGGCCCGGCGGCCTCCGCCTCGACCAGTTCGACGGCACCATCAGCCCGTACCTGTGGAAACAGCTCGGCCCGCCCTTTCCCGAGCAGGTCGAAGCCGGCGGCGTGGAAGCCCTGTGGATCGGCGGCGCCCACCCCCTCGGCTACCTCAGGCGCGAGGACGGCACCTCCGTGCCGCTCCGGCAGGCCGCCCCCACCCTCATCTGGGAGTCGGGCGGAGTCGGCCACCGCCTGGAGGGCGCCGGCGACAAGGCCCGCGCCGCCCGCATCGCCGACTCACTGCGCTGATCCCTGGGCCGATCCCTGGGCCGGCCTCCACGGTCAGGTCGCCGGAGCCGCCAGCCAGTCGTCGATCTCCTTCAGCAGGTCCTTGCGCGTCGCCTCCGGCGCGGCCGACGCCCGCACCGACTGCCGCGCCAGCTCCGCGACCTCCGCGTCGCCGAAGCCGTACACCTCCCGCGCCAGCTCGTACTGCCGCGCCAGCCGCGAGCCGAACAGCAGCGGGTCGTCCGCGCCCAGCGCGATCGGCACCCCCGCCTCGAACAGCCGCCGCAGCGGCACGTCGGCCGGACGCTCCACCACCCCGAGCCCCACGTTCGAGCTGGGACACACCTCGCAGCAGATGCCCCGCGCCGCCAGCCGCTCCATCAGCCGCTCGTCCTCGGCCGCCCGCACGCCGTGACCCACCCGGTCGGCCTGCAGGTCGTCCACGCACTGCGCCACGCTGCGCGGCCCCAGCAACTCGCCCCCGTGCGGCACCGCCAGCAGCCCGGCCCGCCGCGCGATCCGGAACGCCCGCTCGAAGTCGCGCGCCTGCGCCCGCCGCTCGTCGTTCGACAGCCCGAACCCCACCACCCCACGCCCGGCGAACTGGCCCGCGAGCCGCGCCAGCGTGTTGGCGTCCAGCGGATGCCGCGTCCGGTTGGCCGCCACGACCACCGCGATCCCGACGCCCGCGTGCTCCGCGGCCCGGTCCACCGCGTCCAGCACCAGCTCCATCGTCGCCGTCAGCCCGCCGAACCGCTGCGCGTAACCCGACGGGTCCACCTGGATCTCCAGCCACCGCGACCCCTCGGCCGCCTCGTCCTCGGCCGTCTCCCGCAGCAGCCGGTAGACGTGCTCCGGCCGCGTCAGCACCGACCGCCCGATGTCGTACAACCGCTGGAACCGGAACCAGCCGCGCTCGTCGGTGGCGCGCAGCCGCGGCGGCCAGTCCTGCTCCAGGGCGTCCGGGAGGTGCAGACCCTGCTCCCGGGCCAGGTCGATGAGCGTCGAGTGGCGCATCGAGCCGGTGAAGTGGAGGTGCAGGTGAGCCTTGGGGAGAGCGTCGAGCGGGCGTGCCATTTCCCTATGGTGCCACTCAACCTGACCTGGCACTCACGCGTTGGAGAGGGGCGAAAGGGGACCCCCGCACATGACCGATGAAGACGAAGCGGCGTTCGACCAGTTCCTCGCCGCCCGGAGCACCTCGCTCATGCGCACCGCGATCCTGGTCTGTGGCGCCACCAGCCACGACGCCGAGGACCTCGTCCAGCACGCGCTGGAGAAGGTCTACCGGCACTGGCCCAGGATCCGGCGCGACAATCCCGAGGCGTACGCGCGCAAGGTCGTCGTCAACGCGGCGATCAGCAGGGCACGGCGCCGCCGCCTGATCCAGGAGATCACGTTCGCGCGGCCGCCGGAGACGGCCGCGCCCTCACCCGACCTCGACCTGCGCGACGCGCTCTTCGAGGAGCTGCGCAGGCTCCCGCCCAGGATGCGGGCCGTGCTCGTCCTCCGCTACTGGGAGGACCAGTCCGAGGCGTCGACGGCCGCCCTGCTCGGCTGCTCGCCAGGCACCGTCAAGTCACAGGCCGCCCGCGGCCTCGCCAGGATCCGCGAACGCATGAACGTCACGGAAGGAGCGTTGCGATGAAGGTGGAGGACCTCCTCGCGGAGGCCATGGAGCGCCACGTCGGCCACGTGCAGGCGCCGCCCACGCTCGGGCGGACGGTGCGCCGCCGGCGCCGCGCCCACGTCATCAGGCTCCGCACGGCCGGCGCGGCGCTCGTGACCGCGGCCGTCGCCGTGGTCGTGCCCCTGGCGCTCGGCACCCTAGGGCCCGCCCCGGTCGCCACCTCGCCCGCCGCCGACCCGGCAACGGGCCAGGACCGGGTGGTGGTCGAATCCGTCACCGTGCCGGACGTCACGGGCATGACCGTCACCAGCGCCATCGACCAGCTCAAGGCGGCCGGACTGGTCGTGGACGATCCGGAGACGCTCAGCGCCGAGGAGGCCGGCAAGATCGTCCTCCGGCAGGAGCCGGCCGCCGGCGCGCAGCTCGCCAGGGGCGGGCGCGTCATGCTCACCCCCGCGTCCCCGGCCCAGCCCCCGCAGGACCTCGGAGATCTCGGCGACGGCCGCACGTTCGGCGGGATCCACCTCGGCTACCTGCCCGACGGCCTCGCCTGGGGCCGGTGGTCCGGCAAGAACGGGTTCGGCAAGAAGAGCTACACCACCTCCTTCTCGCCCGGCGGGGACGAGTCCCAGGGCTACGGCGTCCAGGTCGTCGTGTTCGAGGGCCAGGCCACCCAGCGGGTACGGGACCGGATCGGCACCCTGCCCGCCGTCGAGGTCGGCGGCCGCGAGGGCTACCTCGCCCACCTCACCGACGGCGGCGAGGTGGCGCAGACGGCGAGGGACGACACCACGGCCACGATCGGCTTCTTCGTCCGTGACCGGCTGGCGGTCGAGGTGTACATCAGCCCCGCGTACGCCAAGAAGGTCGACGCCATGGCCGAGCTGAAGAAGATCGCAGAAGGGATCGAACCGGCCAAGTGACCCGCGTGCCGTCGCCGGCCGTGCCGTCCGTTCGTACGACTCGTGCCGTCCAGTCGTACGAACGGGACCACGGACGGCGGCGGACCAGGGATCCTACGGTCATGACCCCTGAGGCGACGACCCCGCGTCTCCGCCAGGACGCCCCCCGCCGTGACGCGAACTCCGGGCAGCACGGGCACTCCGGGCAGCCCTGGCAGTCCTGGAATTCCGCGCAGTACGGGCACTCCGGGCGGGGCGGGCATGGGTGGCGGGCCGCGCTCGCGCTCGGCGCGTTCGGGGTGGCGGCGGCCGCCGTCTACGGGATCTTCTCCTCGGGATTCGGCCGCCCGCCCCGTGCCGCCGCCCTGTCCCCGGCCCCCGCCGCGTCCCGGCCCGCCCCGCCGCCGCGCT